>DBGCAP010000065.1:0-120208 GCA_048367555.1 Collinsella sp. | reverse complement strand
CCCACGCGGATCTGGCTGTAGAACGGGTTGCCCTCGCTCTCCAGGCGGATGGCGGCGGCGAGCACCAGGCTCGGCACGGCGATGACGGCCAGCACGCAGCCGCTGAACACGATGTCGAAGGCGCGCTTGACGGTGCGGTAGACCAGGCGCGTGCGGTCCCAGTCCTTGACGGCTTGCATGGCCTTGTAGCGCATGCTCGCGCCGTCGCCGCTCATTGCCTGGGCAACAAGCGCGGCCCCCACCGGCGCGTTATGTCCTGTCACTTCTTTACTAGTCAAGTTCAAATCCACGTCCCTGTCCCCAGGGATCCCCCCAATCGATGAATTCAAATTGCGAATAAATTGCCAGTGCGACGTCCCCTTTACGTCTTGCTGGGCACGTCTAACGGAAGCAGCTCCCTAAAAGCGGAGTCGCCTTCGCCTACGTCTACCAGGCACCAACGCTTATGACGGTCAATCTTCTTTACACGGGCCTCTTGCCCCACCAAGGGCCCTTGCTCTATATGCAGCACGCCGTCTTCTATGCGGGCCACGCTGTTGCGAACCACGCCTTCGTCATCGAGTACGCTGCGGTACCAGTCCTGCGCATCGTCCGGCATGGGCGCATAGGCCCGCTCCTTGCTGCCGGCAATGCGGCAGCCAAAACTCAACTGGGCCAAAGCCCTATCGAGCAGGGCGGCATCGCGCGTGGCGACGAAGAAGTATTCCTTGTACATGGGTTTGGTTTGGAGCGACCAGGCGCCATCCCGCTTAAACCAGAACTCCTTTTGCATCACAAAAGCGTCCTGCATCAGCTCGTGCGGGATAATGCGGCGGACCTTTTCGCAGGTCTCGCGCTCTTTTCCATTGGGGGTGTGAACCAGATACCAGCGGACGCGGCCGTGCTGGCTGTTGGTGGTGGCACCGCTAAAGGCACCGGGCAGCTGCTCTTGGCGCCGCATTGTCTGTTCCATCTCTCGCCCCCTTTTCTTGCTCCGCGACGCACGCGGATGCAGGGGCGTTAAGAACAGGCTTCTCGTCCGCAGCTAGGCGCAGTCGCAAAAGTACAGGTTTTTGTAGAGGCGTATGGAGATGCACCCATTCACGGCGCATTTTGTGCAATCTGGGAAAACGCGAGCAGTTTGCTCGTATAATGAGCAACGTCGAAAGATACAAAAACCTGTACCTTTTTGCACAACAAAAAAGCCGCTCTAACCAGCGGCTTTTCTTCTATAGACAACAAAAAAGGCGACCGCCCTATAGGACGATCGCCTTTATTAATTCTTGTATTGTTTGTGCTAGGCGCGAGTCTTGATCTCCTCGAGCACCTTGTCCACAAACTCGTCAACGCTCATCTGAACGGTCTCGTTGGAACGATCGCGGACGGAGATATTGCCGGCCTCGACCTCCTTCTCGCCCAGGATGAGCATGTAGGGCACGCGGTCGATGCTGCGGGCCTCGCGGATCTTGTAGCCGATCTTCTCGTCGCGGTCGTCGCAGACCACGCGAATGCCGGCCTCCTCCAGCTTGGCGCACACCTCGTGGGCGTAGTCGCGGCTCTTCTCAGAGACGGGAAGTGCCTTGACCTGCACGGGAGCCAGCCAGGTGGGGAACTTGCCCGCAAAGTGCTCAATCAGAATACCGATAAAGCGCTCGATGGAGCCAAAGCACACGCGGTGCAGCATGATGGGGCGCTTCTTGGTGCCGTCGGCGTCCACGTACTCCAGGTCAAAGTTGAGCGGCATCTGGAAGTCGAGCTGGACGGTACCGCACTGCCAGGTACGGCCGAGCGAGTCCTCCAGGTGGAAGTCGATCTTGGGGCCGTAGAAGGCGCCGTCGCCCTCGTTGACCTCGTAGTCCATACCCAGCTGCTCCAGAGCGGTGCGCAGGCCCTCCTCGGCGCGAGCCCAGTCCTCGTCCGAACCCATGGAGTCCTCGGGGCGGGTGGAAAGCTCAACGTGGTACTTAAAGCCAAACTTCTGGTACACGGAGTCGATGAGGTTGACCACGCCCACGATCTCGTCGGTCAGCTGGTCGGGACGCACAAACAGGTGGGCGTCGTCCTGGTTAAAGCAGCGCACGCGGAACAGGCCGTGCAGGGCGCCGCGCAGCTCGTGGCGGTGCACCAGGCCAATCTCGCCGGCGCGGATGGGCAGCTCGCGGTAGGAGTGCGGCTTGGAGGCGTACACCAGCACGCCGCCCGGGCAGTTCATGGGCTTAATGCAGTACTCTTCGTCGTCGATGACGGTGGAGTACATGTTGTCCTTGTAGTGGTCCCAGTGGCCCGAGGTCTTCCACAGCTGCTTGTTCATGATGAGCGGCGTGGAGATCTCCACGTAGCCGGCCTTGTGGTGGATCTCGCGCCAGTAGTCCAACAGCGTGTTCTTAAGGATCATGCCGTTAGGCAGGAAGAACGGGAAGCCGGGGGCCTCGTCGCGCATCATAAAGAGGTCCATCTCGCGGCCGATCTTGCGGTGGTCGCGCTTCTTGGCCTCCTCCAGCATGTGCATGTGCTCGTCGAGCTCTTCCTTGCTGGCAAAGGCGACGCCATTGATGCGGGTGAGCATCTTGTTGTCCTTGTCGCCCTTCCAGTAGGCGCCCGAGACGCCGGTGAGCTTAAAGGCCTTCAGAGCCTTGGTGTAGCAGATGTGAGGGCCAACGCACATGTCGATGTAGTCGCCCTGCTGGTAGAAGGTGATGCGGGCGTCGTCGTCCAGGTCGCCGATGTGCTCGACCTTGTACTTCTCGCCGCGCTCCTCCATAAGGGCGATGGCCTCGGCGCGGGGCTTCTCGTACACGGTGAACTTGAGGTTCTCCTTGACGATCTTCTTCATCTCGGCCTCGATCGCAGGGAAGTCGTCCTCGCTGATCTTGACGCCCTCGGGTAGGTCGACGTCATAGTAGAAGCCGTTGTCGGTCGCGGGGCCGTAGGCAAAGTCGGCCTGGGGATACAGGCGCTTGATGGCCTGCGCCATGATGTGCGCAGCAGAGTGGCGGATGACGTGCGTGACCTCGTCCTGCGGGAGCTCGGCCACCGAACCGTCATTGTAGAGTGCCTTCATGGGTATGTTTTCTCCTCTCGGATGCCTGATGCAAGTGCGTGCGATGCGCTCGGCGTTTTTGACTTGCATCATTATAGGCAGGTTGCCTTGGTATACAAGCGCCCGCCGCACCTTAATGGCACGGCGGGCGATTTTCTACGCATGCTTCATCGTGTGGGGTGGGGTTGCTGGGCGCGCGGCTTGTGGCGCGCGGTGCCCGTGGCTTGCGGCCGGCCCGGCGATGGATGCGTTACTGGATGCGAGTTCGGCAGTAGGGGCAGACCTTCCAGTGCGCGTCAAGCGGGCGATGGCAGCTGGGGCACACGTTGCGAACCTGGGTATCGCACACAGGGCAGACCACAAAGTCCTTCTCGATGGGGGCGCCGCACTGCGGGCAGGTGCCGTACTGGGCAAGCTGGCGCTCGCGCAGGGCCATGTCCAGTTCCTGCTCCTCGCGGTCGGCTGCGTAGGAGTGCGGACGCAGGACCAGGTAAGCGATGAGGCCCACAAACGGGATAAGGGCGATGATGCCCCATGCTACGTAGGCGCTGGCACCGCGGCGGCGAGCGTCGATGAACACATAGACGACCGACAGTACGTACAGGGCGATGATAAAGCCAACAAAGGCATAGATGACGCCCATAAGCTGCGGCGACATAAGCTCAGAGATGTACTTGGACATTGAGGTGTACCTTTCGGAATATTTACAGTCCGGTCAAGTTTACCACGGGGTTTGTTTATATGGGACCACGGCTGCAAGCGGGGCCGGTGCGGACACAAACATCTCAATCTGTAACAGGTGAGAGCGGAATCCGGGTTTAGTTGTTACAGATCGAGACAAAGAAAACCGTCCGGTCCGAATGTCTCAATCTGTAACAGTTACTACGCAAAAACGCTCCCAGATGTTACAGATCGAGACAGAAGAATCTCTCCCTGACTTTAAATCTCGATCTGTAACACATGGGACCGATTTTCCCCTCTTGCTGTTACAGATCAAGACAAACGGAGGGGCCGTCTGGCAAACGTCTCGATCCGTAACATCTGGAACCCAGTTCTTCTGCCCACTGTTACAGAACGAGACAAACCTCTGATACCAGGGGCGGAAGACAAGGTCATCGATGCTCCCGAGTCTCCCCTCGCCTGCCGTTGGCGGATGCAGCGGGGCTGTTCGCCGCATTGCCGCCGCACTGGAGGTGTGCAGACCGTAGGATAGTCCTATTGACGGCCTGTCAACTCGTCTGGGAGGCACCGTGACGGAAACGTATGATATCGCAATTGTGGGCGCGGGCATCACCGGGTGCGCCATCGCGCGGCAGCTCGCGCGCTATGACTTGTCCATTTGTGTGGTCGAGGCGGCCAACGACATTGCGCTGGGCGCGTCGAAGGCCAACGGCGGCCTGGTGCACGCCGGCTACGATCCGGCGCCAGGCACCGTAAAGGCGCAGGTCAACGCCCGCGGCTGCGAACTGTATGGCACCTGGTCCCAGGAGTTAGGATTTTTGTTTTGCCGAACCGGTTCGATGGTACTGGGCTTTAGCGACGAGGACCGAGCGCAACTGGAGAAGCTTCGCAGCAACGGGCTGGCGAACGGCGTGCCCGAGCTGTCGATTATCGGCCCCGACCGCATCCACGAGCTGGAACCGCGTGCCAGTACCGACGCAACATGCGCGCTGTGGTGCCCCTCGACTGGCTTTGTCGATCCCTTTGAGGTCGCCATTGCCGCGATGGAAAACGCCGTGGCTAACGGGGTGACGTTTATGCGCTCCGCGCCGGTGGAAGCGATTGAGGTTGCTGGCGGCGAGGCTGCCGACGGGGCTGCGCGCTTTACGCTGGTGACGCCTGGCGGCGATGTGCGCTGCCGCTATCTGATCAACGCCGCGGGCAACGGTGCCGCGGACATCTCGCATATGGCCGGCGCCGAGGAGTTTCAGATGGTATGGCGCCAGGGAAACATCGTGGTACTGGACAAGGAGCCGCGTACGCTCATGCCGCTCTATCCTGTGCCCACGCCGGTGTCCAAGGGCGTTATCGTCACGGGCACGGTACACGGCAACACCGTGATTACCGCGACCGCCGCCGTGCGCGAGCCCGGCGACACGCAGACCTATGCGAGCGATGTCGACGCGCTGCTGAGCGGCGCGCGCAAGCTGGTGCCCGATCTGGACACGCGTCGCGTGGTGCGCGCATTTGCTGGCGGGCGTCCGGTCATTAAGGGGACGAACGACTTCTTTATTGGGCAGTCGGCCGTGGTGCCGGGGTTTTTCCAGGCGGCGGGCATTCAGTCGCCGGGCGTGGCGAGCGCGCCGGCCATTGCCGAGCGCTTGGAGCAGGTGCTGCGCGATGCCGGCGTGGCCCTACGCGAACGGGACGATTGGGACCCGATTCGCCATGCGCCGGACGATTTTGACCGCGCGCCGCTTGCACGCAAGCAAGAGCTCATTGAGTCCGACCCCGCGTGGGGGCAGATCGTCTGCCGCTGCGAGACGGTGCCCGAGGCCGAGATTGTGGCCGCGATTCAGCGCCGCCCGGGTGCGGTTTCGGTCGAGGGCGTCAAACGCCGCTGCCGCGCCGGCATGGGTCGGTGCCAGAGCGGTTTTTGCCAGAGCCGCGTGGTGGCGATCCTGGTGCGCGAGCTGGGCTGCGACCCCAGCGAAGTGCTGTTGGAGGATGCCGGATCCTGGCTGGTTGAGGGACCGCTGAAGGGGGTGCGCTAGGATGGCGGCGTTTGATATGCGCGACGGACGCGCGGAGACCAAAACTGCGGAGGCAGTGCAGACGCAGGCGTTCGACGTGGTCGTTATCGGCGGCGGACCTGCCGGTATGGCGGCCGCGCTTGCCGCGCATAAGGCCGGCGCACGCGTGGCCATCGTGGAGCGCGAGCAGCACCTGGGAGGCATTCTGCGCCAGTGCATCCACCCCGGTTTTGGCCTTTCGCACTTTAAGCAGGAGCTCACCGGACCCGAGTACGCGCAGCGCTTTATCGACCAGGTGCGCGCGACCGACATTGCGCTGTTCTTGGGCAGCATGGTGATCGGGATCGATTCGAGCAAGGCCGAGGGCGCGAGCGCTTCGGGCGTGGACGAGGCCGCGGGAGATGTCGCAGTTCATACCGTCACGCTCATGAGCCGCGCCGGCATGTTGCAGCTCACCGGACGCGCGGTCGTCCTTGCCATGGGTTGCCGCGAACGCACCCGCAGTGAGATCAAGATTCCCGGCAGCCGACCCGCCGGCGTGTTTACGGCGGGCCTAGCGCAGCGATACATCAATATCGAAAACCTTAAGCCCGGCTCGCGCGCTGTCATTTTGGGCTCGGGCGACATCGGACTCATCATGGCACGCCGTTGCACACTCGAGGGGATTTCGGTCGAGGGCGTGTACGAGCTCATGCCGTACGCCAACGGCCTGCGCCGCAACGTCAAGAACTGCCTGGACGACTTTGGTATTCCGCTGCACCTATCCACCACCGTGACGCGCGTGATCGGACACGATCGCGTGGAGGCTGTCGAGGTGAGTCGGGTCGACGATCGCCTGGCGCCTATTCCGGGGACCGAGCGCGTTGTTCCGTGCGACACGCTGCTGCTATCGGTGGGCCTGATTCCCGAGAACGAGCTTTCGGTGGGCGCGGGCGTTGAGCTTGACCCGCGCACGCGCGGCGCCGTGGTGGACCAGAGCCTGCAGACGGGCGTGCCAGGAATCTTTGCCTGCGGCAACGTGCTGCACGTGCACGACCTGGCCGACAACGTGACGACCGAGTCCGAGCGTGCCGGTGCGGCTGCGGCGGCGTACGCGCTGGGTGGCAGGGCGGATGTCGAGTCCGGTGTTGCGGACCCGAGTTGCCAGCTCACGGTCTCCCCTGCCGGTATCGCTGGCTACGCACTACCGGGACGCATTACGGCTGTGGCACTCACCAAACTCAACTTCCGCGTACGCCGACCGGTCGACGCCGCCCGCGTGCGCATTCTGGCAGGCGACGAAGAACTATTCGCTGGCAAGGTCCGCCCGTTTAAACCGAGCGTAATGGAAAGCTTCCCGCTGCCGGCAAAGGTGATTCAGCGCGTACTCGACCTGGGTGTTAGCGAGATTGTCCTGTCCGTCGACCCCGTTGAGGAGGCGTAAGGCCATGAGCATAAACGCGATCGAAACGCTGCAGTTCAACTGCACCACCTGCCCATCGGAATGCCTCCTGACCGTAGAGGTAGAACGTGACGCAGACGGCGCCGTGGTAGAGGTGCGCTCCGTGACCGGCAACAGCTGCCCCCGCGGCGATACGTTCGCGCATCAGGAGCTCACCTGCCCCATGCGCGTACTCACTACCACCGTGGCCGTATCCGGCGGCGACGAGGCGCTGTTGCCCGTGCGCACGGCCGAAGCTATCCCGCTGGAACTCCACGCCCAGGCCATGGGCCTCATCCGCGGTCTGGTCGTCGAGGCCCCCATCCGCATGGGCGACGTCGTGCTGGAGAACCTCCTCGGCACGGGCATCGACCTCATCGCAAGCATGGACATCGCCCCAGCCTAAGCAGCTCATTTGGGACGGGACTCTTTTAGCTACCCCGTCATCCGCCCCGCCCCTCCTCAATTGCGGTGAAATAGTTCCTGATTTCCGCCAAAACCCCGGCATCCAGGAACTATTCCACCGCAACTTGCCTTGGGATCGGTATTTAGCTTGTGTCTACTTTAGTGCCATTTCAAAACTATGCCGGATTACGGGGCTGATTCGGAAACCCCCATCCATACCGGCAATTTTCGATTTTTGATAAGCCGTCTACATGCGGTTTTAATTTCGCGATTTTTCCCATGGTCATGTAATACAGGTCCAGCCCCGTAATCCGCCATGCTTTTGGAACCAGCCCATTTGGACGGGCCTCTTATGACTCCTTTTGCCTGCACGCTTGCTAGTCTGGCCATGCCAAGGAGTGTCCCAAAGTGCCGGCATAAAAGGAACGTCCCCATCTGCCGGGCTTGGGATACCATGTTGGCACCCTAGCGAAAGGATGTTTCATGGCACATGTCGATGACAAGCGTGTGGCGCGCGTGCTCGATGCGCTCGAGGCTCAGCACCCCGGCGCGCAGCTGCTCGTAAACGACCCGTGGTCGATTTATTACTTGACCGGCTTTTATGCCGATATGTTCGAGCGTTTTTGCGGCGCGCTGCTCGCACGCGGTAGCGAGCCCGTGATCTTGGTCAACGCGCTGCATCAGCTGCCCGAGTATGACAACGCCCACGTGGCCTACCACACCGATACCGACGTCGTGACCGACGCCATCGCTCGCGAGGTCGATCCGACCAAACCGCTCGGCATCGACACCGTCATGCGCTCCGGCTTTTTGATGCCGCTCATGGATCGTCGCGCCGCGAGCGAGTTCTTCCTGGGCGACTTTGCCGTCACCGCCGCACGCACCCACAAGGACGAAGCCGAGCAGGAGCTCATGCGCGCGTCCTCGACCGCTAACGACGCCGTAATGGCCGACGCCATCAAGCTCGTCCACGAGGGCGTGACGGAGCGCGAAATTGCCGACCAGATGCTCGGCCTGTACCGCAAGCACGACTGCGAGGGCTTTAGCTTTCCGCCCATCGTGAGCTTTGGCGCCAACGCCGGCGACCCGCACCACGAGCCCGACGACACCGTACTCAAGCGCGGCGACGTGGTGCTGTTCGACATTGGCGGACGCCACCGAAACTACTGCTCGGACATGACGCGCACGTTCTTTTGGGGCGAGCCGGACAAGGAGACCGCACGCATCTACGACATCGTGCGCCGCGCCAACGAAGCCGCCGAGGCGCTCATCGCACCGGGCGTGCGCATGTGCGACCTGGACCGCGCCGCGCGCAACGTGATTGAGGAAGCGGGCTATGGGCAGTACTTTACGCACCGTCTGGGACACTCGATCGGTCTGCAGGACCATGAGCCAGGCGATGTCTCGCTTGTTAACGAGCAGGTCGTAGAGCCGGGCATGACGTTCTCCATCGAGCCGGGCATCTACCTCCCCGGCCGCACCGGCGTCCGCATCGAAGACCTTGCCCTGGTCACCGAGTCCGGCGTCGAGATTCTCAACGCCTACCCCCACGACCCAGTCCGTCTAGACTAGGCACGCAACCAAAGCTCCCCTAGAAGTTGCGGTGGAATAGTTCCTGGATGGGCTGCTAGAACCCAAAAAATAGGAACTATTTCACCGCAACTGATGAGGGGATGGGTTAACGGAGCAGGGCGGGCTAGCGTAGCAGCCCCGCCACTTCGCCGGCTAGGGTGATGGTGCCGGCTGCTACGAAGGGCTCGCCCGCGGCATCGAGGGCTGCGAGGGCCTCGGATACGCTGGGGTACACGCCCGCGAGCTTGTCGGCATCCACCAGGGCAGCAAGCTCCTCTGCCGGCAGGGCGCGATCGGAATCGGTCTGGGTCACGACCACACGGGGAAACGCCGGAATCAGCACGTCGACGATGCCCGCCACGTCCTTGTCTGCTAGCGCGGCGCACAACAGCATGGGGCGATTCTCTACGCACGGATCAATCTCGTCCAGCGCGCTCACAAAGTTCTCGCAGCTCTGGGGGTTATGGCAGGCGTCAATCAGCTTGAGTGGATCGGTTCCCAGCACATCAAAGCGACCCGGCGTGGGGCAGCCCATAAGCGAAGCGTCGAGCGCATCGTGGTCGAGCTCGCGGCCCAGATACCCCTCGCACAGCATAATCGCGCACGCGGCATTCTGCGGCTGATACGCCGGTTTAACCATCCTCGACGTATAGATCGCGCGCGGCGTGGTGCAGCTGAACTCAACCGTGTCGCCCACATGCGCCGGCACCTTAGTCGTGACACGGTTCACCACGAGCGGCACCACACCGCATTCGCGGCAACGGGCATCCATCACGCGCTGCACGCTCGCCTCATGCGTACCCTCGCCCAAAACAACCAAACGCCCGGGTTTGATAACCGCAGCCTTCTCCCCCGCAATGGCCTCGAGCGTATCGCCAAGGACCTTCGTATGGTCGAGTCCAATGCCCGTAATGGCGACGGCCACGGGATCGGTCGCACTCGTAGCATCCCAGCGTCCGCCCATGCCAACCTCAAGCACGGCCACGTCCACGCAAGCCTCGGCAAACATAGTCAAACCGGCCACGGACAAAAGATCGAAGGGCGTAATAGAACGGAGCTCCTCACCCGCCGCCTCACGATGTGCGTTGAGACGACGACCTGCCTCATACGCCGCAGAGACACCATGGGCAAAGACCTCGTCTGAGACGACCTTTCCATCAATCTCCATACGCTCGGGATAACGCACCAGATGAGGAGACGTAAAGAGCGCCGTCTTAAGGCCCTCTCCGCGAAGAATGGCAGCCGAGAATCGCGTCGTCGAGGTCTTTCCATTGGTACCGGCTATCTGGACGCAATCATAGAACTCGTCAGGACGACCAAGCTCATCGAGCATCTCAACGACGGTCTCAAGCAGCGGCGTGGAATAACGCGCAATCTTGCCCGTATCGGCCGCAAGTGCAACAGCCTCATCAAAAGAAAGCTCCGGAACCTCAAACGGCACCGAATACAACCCAGAACGCTTCGCCATAACCAAAGTCCCCTCAACATAAAAAGAGGCCCGTAAGCAACAACGAGCCCCTCCCATTCAAAATATCAGCCAAACCCCGCTTGCAACGAGATCAAGGCCACAACCCAGTGGCCCAAACGCGCCAGATGCAAACAACCACGTAACCGCACAAGGAGCGGCCCGACGCTTTGCTCGATACAAGTTCCGCACGCAAAGGACAGCACTTAATGTGCTGTCCGTCTTGCGCAGGACTGTCCGCAGTAGCGAGCAAAGCGTCGGGACGCGCCCCTCAGTAAGATCTACGAGAAGTCAGCAACCTGAGCAGTCAGCGCCACCAGGATCTCCTTGAGCTCAGCCGCACGGTCCCTCTTCTTCTGGACCACTGCGGGCGCGGCCTTAGCCACAAAGCCCTCGTTGGCCAGCGTCTTCTCGCAGCCGGCGAGCTCCTTCTGGGCCGCGGCAATCTCCTTCTCCAGGCGCGCCTTCTCGGCCGAAAGGTCGACCTTGCCCTCGAGCACCACAAAGACCTCGACGCCGCTATCGACCACGGCGATGCTCGCAGCCGGCTTCTCAACGTCGGTACCCATGACCAGCGAAGCGGTGTTTGCCAGCGGCTCGATGGTCGAACGCAGGCTCTCGAGCTTCTCGATGTCCTCGGCACCGGCGCGCACGACAACGTCGAGCTCGGCCTTGGGGCTCAAGCGGTAACGCGAACGGGTGGCGCGGGCGGCAGACACGACGGTACGGCACAGCTCAAACGCGCGCTCGGCGTCCTCGTCAACATATTTGGCGTAGTCGGCGGGCTCGGGCCACTTGGCGATCATGAGCGCCTCGGCGCGGTTCACGTTGCCCTCGGCATCCAGGTCGAGCACGCTCGCCGGCATGTTGTCCCAGATCTCCTCGGTGACAAACGGCATGAGCGGGTGCATCAGGCGAATGGAGGTGTCGAGTACAAAGATCAGGTTACGCTGCGCCTGCAGACGACCCTCGCCCTTCAGGCGGGCCTTGGTGACCTCGACGTACCAGTCGCATACCTCGTTCCAGAAGAACTGCTGCACGCCGCGGGCCATGTCGCCAAAGGTGTAGTTCTCGATGCCTTCGGTGACCATCTTGACGGCCTTGGCCAGGCGGCTGAACATCCAGGCGTCGGCCGGCGTCTCCACGACGGGCTCGCCGGGCGTGTAGCCCTCCATGTTCATAAGCAGGAAGCGGCTGGCGTTCCAGATCTTGGTCACAAACGACTTGGCCTGCTCGGTGCGCGGGCTGTCGATGAGCTTCTTGGTCTTCTTGTCGATGTTCGCGTCGAACTTGACGTCCTGGTTGTTAGTGCAGAGCGTCAGCAGGTTGAAGCGCATGGCGTCGGCGCCGTACATGCCGATGAGGTCCATGGGGTCAACGCCGTTGCCCTTGGACTTGGACATGCGGCTGCCGTCCTTGGCAAGAATCGTCGGGTAGATGACGACATCCTTAAACGGCACCTCGTCCAGGAAGTACAGCGAGCTCATGACCATGCGGGCGACCCACAGCGCGATGATGTCGCGCGCGGTGACGAGCGCCGTCGTGGGGTGATGGCCCTCGAGCAGCTCCGGCTTTTGCGGCCAGCCCTGCGTGGCAAAGGTCCACAGCTGCGAGCTGAACCAGGTGTCCAGCACGTTCTCGTCCTGATGCACGTGATGGCCGCCGCACTTGGGACACACGTCGGTGTCCTCGGTAAGAGCATCCTCCCAGCCGCAGTCCTCGCAGTAGAACACGGGGATGCGGTGGCCCCACCACAGCTGGCGGCTGATGCACCAATCCTTGAGGTTCTCCATCCAGGTGGTGTAGGTCTGCGTCCAGCGCGCGGGGTGGAAGGTGACCTTGCCGGAGTTGACGGCGTCGAGCGCCGGCCCCTTGAGCTTGTCGACGGCCACGAACCACTGCTCGGACAGCCACGGCTCCAGCGCGGAGTCGCAACGATAGCAGTGCATGACGGAGTGATCGAGCTCGTCGACATGATCGAGCAGGTCGTGCTCCTCAAACCACTTGATGACGGCCTCGCGGCACTCGTCGCGGTTCATGCCGGTAAACTCGCCGTAACCCTCGACGACCACCGCATGCTCGTCGAAGATGTTGATCTGCGGCAGGTCGTGGGCCTGACCCATGGCGTAATCGTTGGGGTCGTGGGCCGGGGTGACCTTGACGAAGCCGGAACCAAAGTTGGCGTCGACATGCCAATCCTCAAAGATGGGGATCTCGCGGTCGACGATGGGGAGCTTGACGGTCTTACCCACAAAGGCAGCCTTCTCGGGGTCCTTCGGGGAGACGGCGACGCCCGTGTCGCCGAGCATGGTCTCGGGGCGCGTGGTGGCAACGACGATGTAGTCCCGGCCGTTGACCGGCTCGGTCAGCGGATAGCGCAGGTGCCACAGGTGACCCTTCTCGTCCTTGTACTCGGCCTCGTCGTCCGAGATGGCGGTGGTGCAGTTGGGGCACCAGTTGACGATGCGCTTGCCGCGATAGATCAGACCGTCGTGGTACCAGTCGCAGAACACCTTGCGCACGGCCTGGGCGTAGTCCTCGTCCATGGTAAAGCGCTCGTTATCAAAGTCGACGGAGCAGCCCATACGCTTGATCTGCTCGACGATGATGCCGCCGTACTCGTGGGTCCAATCCCAGCAGGCGTCGACAAACTTGTCGCGACCGATCTCCAGGCGGCTAATGCCCTCGCTCTTGAGCTTCTTGTCGACCTTGGTCTGCGTAGCGATACCGGCGTGGTCGGTGCCGAGCACCCAGCGCGTGGACTTGCCGCGCATGCGGGCCATGCGGATGATGGCGTCCTGGATGGAGTCGTCGGTGGCGTGGCCCATGTGGAGCTTGCCGGTCACGTTGGGAGGCGGAATGGTGACGGTGCAGTCGCCCACGCCCTCACGGCGCTTGTAGTAGCCGCCGTCAAGCCACTTCTGCAAGATCGCCGGCTCGTTGGTCGACGGATCGTAGTTCTTGGGCATTTCTTCCATATATCTCTCCCTGTCCCGCCGGGGAGGAATGTAGGCCCGATTTTCGCTCGGTCAGGTCCTGGGCTCGCTCGAAGACCACATTAAGTGGTCTTCGGCTCGTGCGGAATCTACGAAAATCGGGCCTACATTCCTCCCCTTAGGTATCGATTACTTCAGTCTGATATGACTTCGCTGAGGCTTAAACAAACACACAGAATAACACAGGTAGTTGGGGTTATTGCGCATATATAAAATAGCCTCCGACCGTGGGTGGTCGGAGGCTATCGACAAAAACGTTTTGACAGGTTTTACCTGTAGATGCGTTGGGGTTGTTCTTCGCCCTTTACGGAGGCTTCGGTCACGACGACCTTGGAAACGCCCTCCTCGCTGGGGAGGTCGAACATCGTCTGCTGCAGCACGTCCTCGCAGATGGAGCGCAGGCCGCGGGCGCCGGTCTTGCGGGCAAGCGCCATGCGGGCGATCTCGTGCAGGGCGGCATCCTCAAACTCAAGCTCAACGTCCTCGAGCTGGAACATCTTGCGGTACTGACGCACCACAGCGTTCTTGGGCTCGGTCAGGATCGAAACCAGGTCGTCCTCGTCGAGCGCCTGCGTCTGGGTGACGACGGGCGTACGTCCGACAAACTCGGGGATCATGCCAAAGGCGTTGAGGTCCTGCGGGAGCACCTGACGCAACAGGTCGTTTTCGTCGACCGAGGTGGGGCCGGCGATCTCGGAGTTAAAGCCCACGCCCTTGTTGCCCACGCGATCGGCAATGATCTTGTCCAGACCCACAAAGGCACCACCGCAGATGAACAGGATGTTAGTCGTGTCGATCTGCAGCAGCTCCTGCTGGGGATGCTTGCGGCCGCCGGTGGGCGGAACGCTTGCCACCGTGCCCTCAAGGATCTTAAGCAGTGCCTGCTGAACGCCCTCGCCCGAAACATCGCGGGTAATGGAGAGGTTCTCGGCCTTGCGGGCGATCTTGTCGATCTCGTCCACGTAGATAATGCCAACCTGCGCGCGCTCGATATCGCCGTCGGCGGCGTTGATGAGCTTGAGCAGAATGTTCTCCACGTCCTCGCCCACGTAGCCGGCCTCGGTGAGCGCGGTAGCATCGGCAATGGCAAACGGCACCTCGAGGATGCGCGCGAGCGTCTGGGCGAGCAGCGTCTTACCGGTACCGGTGGGACCGAGCAGCAAAATGTTGGACTTGGCGAGCTCCACCTCGTCCATATCATCGTCGAGCTGCGAATCCAAGCCGTCGTCAAAGGACGAAAGCGCAGCACCGCCCTCGATCACGCGGCGGTAATGGTTGTACACGGCAACCGACATGGCGCGCTTGGCGTCTTCCTGGCCCATGACATAGGCCGAAAGCTCGTCATAAATCTCGTGCGGCGTCGGCACATGCGTAATGACCTGACGGGCGTCGTCCTCGAGCTCAAAGCCCTCGGCCTCGGGGTCCACGGCGGGCTGAGATGCAGCCTGCCCGTGATCGTTGAGAAAGCCCGGCAGCTTGCCGTTGCGGGCAGCGTCCATAAAGTCCGAAGCCAGCGACTCCTCCAAAATCTCAGAGCAGGCGGCGACGCACTCGTCGCAGATAAAGATGTTGGTCGGACCCTTTACAAGGCGGCGAACCTGCCCCTGCTCTTTTCCGCAGAAGGAGCAGCGGATGGGGTTGCCGTTCTCGTCAAAGTTGTCCTGCATGTTACCGGCCATCCTAGGCGTCCTTCGCGGCAAGGTCGCGCGAGGTGACGATACGGTCGATCAGGCCGTAGTCGAGGGCCTCGGCAGCGGTCAGGTAGTTGTCGCGCTCGGTGTCGGCCTGGACCTTCTCGATGGGCTGGCCAGAGGCGTCGGACAGGATCTGGTTGAGCTCGCGGCGGGTCTTCTTGATCTCCTCGGCCACGATCTCGATCTCGGTCTGCTGGCCCTGGGCTCCGCCGCTGGGCTGGTGAATCATGACCTTGGAGTGCGGCAGGCAGAAGCGCTTGCCCTTGGCGCCGGCCGAAAGCAGCACGGCGGCCATAGACGCGGCCATACCCACGCAAATGGTGGAGACCTGTGGCTTGATGAAGTTCATGGTGTCCAGAATCGCCAGGCCGGAGTAGACCTCGCCACCGGGCGAATTGATGTAGAGCGAGATATCCTTCTCGGCATCCTGGCTCTCAAGATGCAGCAGCTGGGCAACGACCAGGTTGGCGCTGACGGAGTTGATCTCCTCGCCCAAGAAGATGATGCGGTCGTTGAGCAGGCGCGAATAGATATCGTAGCTGCGCTCGCCGCGCGGCGTCTGCTCGATAACGTATGGCACGAGGGCGGAATCGAACTTAGCGATCATACGCATCTCCATTTCTCTCTTACGGACCAAATTGGTTCTAGATAAACGTACGGTGCCCGCATGCTATGCATTGGCTGGCACCGTACGAAGCAACCGGATAACCGGTGTATAACTTTACCCCATCACGGGCGCACGCATGCGCTCGCGGGCAAGGTGGCGAGAATTACTCGGCGTCCTTGGCGGTCTCGTCGACCTCGGTCACCTTGGCGTTCTCGACCAGGTGGTCGACGGCCTTGGAGCGACGGATGGACTCACGGACGGCAGGCATGCGGCCATCGGCGATGAACTCGGCCTTGGAAGCCTCGACGTCCTTGACGCCGGCCTTCTCGAACTCGGCGTTGATGTCGTCCTCGGTGACCTCGATCTTGAGCTCACGGGCGAGGGCGTCGAGCGCCAGGGACTCGCGGGCAACGTCGTTGGCCTGCTTGTGCAGGTCGCCGATGAACTGCTCCATGGTCAGGCCGGAAGCGGGCAGCCAGGTGTCCAGCGTCATGCCGCGGGCAGCGAGGTTGGACAGGAAGTTCTGGCCAAGCTCCTCAAAGACGGACTGCTCGTAGTCGGCGTCCATCTCGTCGAGCTGCAGGCGCTCGGCGAGAGCGGAGACGCAACGGTTCTCCTTCTCGGCCGGGAGGCGGGAAGCCTTGTCCTGCTCGATCTCGATCTTGATGGCGTCGCGCATAGCGTCGATGCTGTCGAAGCCAAAGTCGGACTTAACAAGCTCGTCGGTGAGCTCCGGGGTGTTGCGGACCTTGATGCCCTTGACGGTGACCTCGACGGTGTGGGTCTCGGCCTCCTCGCCCTCCTCGACCTCGTCGGTCCAGGTGACGGTCTTGACGTCGTCAACGTTGGCGCCGATCAGGGCCTCGTTGAACTCCTTGGGGTTGCTGTCGCTACCGGCGATGAGCATGCGGCCCTCGGCGGCAAAGTTGTCGGCGTTCTCGACGGCCTTGAGGTCGACGGTAACGTAGTCCTCGGCCTCAACGGCGCGACCCTCGACGTCCTCGAAGGTGGCACGGTAGTTGAGGAGCATCTCAACCTGGTTGTTGATCTCGGACTCGGTGACCTCCGCGGGAGGCATCTCGATCTCGACAGCGTCGAAAGAGGAGAGCTCAGCGGCGGGACGCAGGGAGAACTCGACGGTGTAGGTGTAGT
Source organism: Collinsella sp. (assembly GCA_048367555.1). Lineage (GTDB taxonomy): Bacteria > Actinomycetota > Coriobacteriia > Coriobacteriales > Coriobacteriaceae > Collinsella. The sequence continues at coordinate 103,185 of DBGCAP010000065.1, read as the reverse complement.
CCTCGTGATCCTTGGCGAGGTCGAGCTCCTTGTAGTCACCGTTCTTGGTGGGGACGATGTCCAGCTCGTTGAGGACGGCGGGCTCGTTGGCGGCGATCAGGTCGTTGGTGGCCTGAGCGAGGGTAGCCTCGGCGCCAAGAGCAGAGTCGATGACCGGACGGGGGGCCTTACCGGCGCGGAAGCCCGGGAAGCGGTACTTCTTGGCGGTCTCCTTGTAGGCCTTCTTGATCGCGGCGTCGACGTCGGCGGCCGGGATGGTGACCGTAGCGGTGAGCTTGGCGTCCTTGACGTCAGAAGCGGTGATGTTCAACACGTTCCTCCTCATACTGCCCAGCTTATCTGAGGTGCTGGTACCTTTATGCAACAAGCGTCGCGAGGGCATAAGCCAACGCGGGTGCGTTGGTGCGGGCGAAAGGACTCGAACCTTCACGGGAATCCCACCAGAACCTAAATCTGGCGCGTCTACCAATTCCGCCACGCCCGCATGAGCGCACAGACTAGGAATGATAGCAGATACGAACGGCAAGCGCACGCACACCTTTTACAGGCTCACGACCTCACCACGAGTGCAAAAGGCGGGACGAGTTGCCCCGCCCCGTCAATTACGACTTGTTCGCTGACCCGCTACTCCCCCAGCAGGGCCTTCTCGGGCGTGATGGGCAGCGAGCGAACCTGATGGCCGGTGGCGTGTGCGACGGCCGAGGCCACAGCGGCGAGCGGCGTGTTGATGACGACCTCGCCGATCGACTTGGCGCCAAACGGGCCCGTCGGCTCGTAGCTCGGCTCAAAGGCCACGCGAATGCTGCCGATATCCAGGCGCGTGGGCAACTTGTAGCTCATAAAGTTGCCGGTGCGCAGGCGGCCGCGCTCATCGTGCTCAACGATTTCGTAGAGCGCGTGGCCGATACCCTGGGCAATGCCGCCCTCGGCCTGGACGCGCGCGAGCGCCTCGTTGATCACGGTGCCGCAGTCCACAGCTGCCGCATAGTCCACCACAGTCACCTTGCCGGTGGCCTTGTCGACCTCGACCTCGGCAATACCGGCCATAAACGGCGGAGGCGAAACGGGCAGGCAGGCGGAGGCATGCGAGGTGAGCGCGTCGCCGCCCGCGATGTTCTTGACGCACAGGTTGGCAAAGTCGCGCAGCGTGAGGTAGCGGTTCTGCTCGCGCGCGGCGCGCTCGTCGGAAAGACGCACGTACTGGCCGTCGAAGACCACGTCGGCGACGTCCACACCCCACATCTGGGCTGCCTTGGCGCAGATCTTCTCACGCAGCTCGGTCGCGGCGTTCTTGGCGGCAAGTCCCGTCACGTACGTACCCGAGCTCGCGTACGAGCCGGCATCAAACGGCGACACATCGGTGTCCACGCCGCGCACCACAATGAGCGAGCTCTCCACACCCAGCTCCTCGGCGGCAATCTGCGCCAGGATCGTGTCAACGCCCATGCCGTTATCGGTGGCGCCAGTGCCGATGGTAATGAAGCCGTCCTCTTCCAGACGCATGTCGATGCCGGCGATATCGACATTGGAGATGCCCGAGCCCTGCATGGTGAGCGCGCAGCCCAGAGCGCGTACGCGGTCGCCCAGGTCCACGGCCAGCGGCTTGTCGCGCCAACCGATCATGTCCATCGCGCGCAGCAGGCAACGGTCGAGCGCGCAGGCGTTGAGCTTCTCGTTGTAGTACTGCGGCATGACTTCGCCCTCGCGCACAATGTTCTTAAGGCGCAGGTCGGCGGGATCCATGTGCAGCATGTCGGCGAGCTCGTTGACGGCGCTCTCCACGGCAAACTGGCCCTGGGTGGCACCGTAGCCACGATACGCGCCGCCGCGGTTAGTGTTGGTGTAGACGGCGTCCCAGCTAAAGCGGCTTGCCTTCACATGGTTATAGATGGGCAGGCTCTTGTGACCCGAAAGGCCGATCGTCGTGGTGGCGTGCTCGCCGTACGCACCGGCGTTAGACAGCGTGTGCAGATCGATGGCCGTAATGGTGCCGTCATTCATGGCGCCCAGCTTAACGGTCATCTGCATCTGGTGGCGCGAGTTGCCCGCGGTGATGGTCTCCTCGCGGGTGTAGCAGCAGTAGCTCGGACGGCCGGTCTGCTGGGTCACGAACGCCACGAAAACCTCGCAGCAGCCCGTCTGCTTGGAGCCAAAGCCGCCGCCGATGCGTGGCTTAATGACCTGCACCTGCGACTGCGGGATGTCAAGCGACTGCGCGACCATGCGGCGAACGTGGAAGGGCACCTGCGTCGAGGTAGTCACCGAGATGCGCCCGAACGCGTCGGTCGTCGCGAAGGCACGGAAGGTCTCCATGGGCGCGGTCTGCGTGGCCTGGCTGGTGTAGGTGCGGGTGAAGACGATGTCGCTCTGGGCGAAGGCCTCGTCCAGGTCGCCAAAATCGCTCGTGCCGCTGCACACCAGGTTGCGAGCAACGTCGCCGCCCTGCGGGAACATAAAGGTCACGTCGCCCTCGGGGTGGACCACGATGTCATTATCGAGCGCCTGGGTAAAGTCGAGCAGCGGCTCGAGCACCTCATAGTCGACCTTGATGAGCTTGAGCGCCTTGTCGGCGGCCTCCTCGGTCTCAGCGGCGACGATCGCCACCTCCTCGTTTTGGTAACGGACGAGGTTCTCGAGGATCAGGCGGTCGTAGGGACTCGGCTGCGGATAGCTCTGGCCGGCAATGGTAAAGCGGCGCTTGGGCACGTCTTCGTAGGTGTAGACGCCCACGACACCGGGCACCTTCAGGGCGCGCGAGGTATCGATGGAGCGGATCTTGGCGCGGGCATAGGGGCTGCGCTTGAGTTTGACGATGAGCGCGCCGGCGGGCACCATATCGCCCGTGTAGACGGGACGGCCCTCGAGCAGGGCCTTCGAGTCCTTCTTGGGCTGCTTGTGAGTGATCTGCTTGTAGGTGATGCCGTCGCAGCTGGTATCGTTAACCGGCAGCTCGGGCATCTCAAAGCCCACCTGTACGCCAGATTCGTTGAGAAAGCGCACGATGGCGCGCAGCTGGCTCTCGTAGCCGCTGCAACGGCAGAGGTTGCCGGCGAGCTGGCGTGAGAGCTCCTCGCGCGTGGCGACGAGGCTCGGGTCCTCCTTGGCGGCGCGGGCGAGCGCCAACACGTTCATGATGAGGCCGGGGGCGCAAAAACCGCACTGCTCGGCACCTTCGGCAGCCATCGCACGGGCCAGTGCCTCGGACTCGGCCTTGAGGCCCTCGAGCGTGGTGATGGAGCGGCCCTCGACGCGCGCGGCGGGAACCGAGCAGCTCAACACCGGATCGCCGTCGAGCCACACCGTGCACAGGCCGCAGTTGGTGGTCTCGCAGGCGCAGCGCACCGACGCGCAGCCCTGCTCGCGCAACAGCGCAAAGAGCATGGTGTCGGGGGCAATCTGAACCTTGACCTTACGGCCGTTGAGCGTAAAGGAAAGATCGATGAGTTTGGCAGCCATTAGCGCACCTCGCTAGAATCGACGCCGGGCACGCGGCGGCAGGAATACTCGTCCGTGGCAAACTTGGGCACTTGCACGGTCTCGAGCTCGCGGGCAAGCGCGGCCGAAAGCTCGATGCCGGCGGCGCGGCGCACGGCCTGCACGGCAAGCGGGGCAGAGATGCGGCGGCGGTAGTCAGCCGAGCCCCACATGTTGGTGCCGTAGCTCAGGGCACGCACGGATGCGGCCAGGGCGCGCAGCTCGTCCTCGGAAGGCTGCTCGGCGGTAAGGCCACATACCTCGCCCTGCAGCAGGGTCGCGCGCAGCGGGCGGGCACCCACGGTGACATGCCAGCTGTTGTCCCACCAGGCGGCGGTGACGTTCAGTGAGGGGAAGTCCGTCGCGGCCTTGCGCACGGCCTCGTAGCTCGCACGGTAATCGTGCTTGACGACCACGACATGCTCAATAACGTCGCGCACGTAGCCCATGTCGACGAACTCGGCGAGCGGCACGCGGCCGGCGCCCGTCAGCTCAACATACGAATCGAGCGCCAGGAACGCCGAGAGCACGTCAGAGAAGCCAAAGCGACCATAGATGCTGCCGCCCACCGTGGCGGTGTTACGCAGCTGCAAGCCCACGATATCGTGGACGGCGAACTCAAAGACATGGTTGACAAGTGCGTTGAGCTCGGCATGGCGCTCGAGCTGGCGCAGGGTACACATGGCACCGATGCGAAACTCGGTCTCGGTCTCCTCAATTTGATCGAGCCCGCAGGCCGAAAGGTCAATCGCCGTCGCCACACGACGCGAACCCAGGCGCATCCAGATGCCGCCGCCCACAATCTTGTTGTTGCGGTTCTTCTGCAAGAGCTCATAGGCTTCGGCCGCGTTTCCAACACGGACGTAGGTACCGAACTTGAGCACGTTCTCCCCCATCTCTCCACTTGTCCAGTACCTTTAAGTGTACCAAACGAGGGGGCTCAGCTCGTGTCGGGACAAAATGAACCGTTTTCCTCCGTCGCATGCGGATCAAAAAAGGCTCCCAGCCAAGATGACTGGGAGCCTCATCACATGCTATGTCAAGCAAAGATTTAGCAGACGCCCTGGGCGAGCATGGCGTCGGCGACCTTCAGGAAGCCGGCGATGTTGGCGCCCATGACAAAGTTGCCCTCCTGGCCATACTCCTTGGCGGTGTCGTCCACGTTGTGGAACATGCCGCGCATGAGCTGCTCGAGCTTGCCGTCGACCTCCTCGAAGGTCCAGGACAGGTGCTCGGCATTCTGGCTCATCTCCAGACCGGACACGAGCACGCCGCCGGCGTTGGCAGCCTTACCGGGCATAAAGGCGACGCCGTTCTCCTGGAAGTAGGTTGTGGCCTCGATGGTCGTGGGCATGTTCGCGCCCTCGCCGACCACCTTGCAGCCGTTGGCGACGAGCGCCTGGGCGTCCTCGAGCAGCAGCGTGTTCTCGCGAGCGCAGGGCAGCGCGATGTCGCAGGGCAGCTGCCACACGCCGCGGCCGTCGCCCTCGTGCCACACGGCGTTGGGCTTCTCGTCAACGTACATAGCGAGCGTGACGCCCTTGTCGTGGCCAGAGCGCTTCTTGTTGTAGACGTGCTCGAGCACGGTGCAGTCGATGCCGTCGGGATCCTCGACCCAGCCGTGGGTGTCGGAGCAGGCCAGCACCTTGCCGCCGAGCTGGGCGACCTTCTGGACCGCGTAGATAGCGACGTTACCGGAGCCGTGAACGACGACGTTCTTGCCCTCGAAGGAGTCGCCGCGGCTCTTGAGGTACTCGTCCACAAAGTAGACCAGACCGTAACCGGTGGCCTCGGTACGGGCGAGCGAGCCGCCAAAGGAGAGGCCCTTGCCGGTGAGGACGCCGGTCCACTCGTTGGTCAGGCGCTTGTACTGACCGAACAGGTAGGCAACCTCGCGGCCGCCAACGCCCAGGTCGCCGGCGGGAACGTCGGTGTTGGGGCCAATGTGGCGATAGAGCTCGGTCATGAAGGACTGGCAGAAGTGCATGATCTCGTTGTTGGACTTGCCCTTGGGGTCAAAGTCGGAGCCGCCCTTGCCGCCGCCCATGGGAAGGGTGGTCAGGCTGTTCTTGAGAATCTGCTCCAGACCCAGGAACTTGAGCATACCCAAGGTAACCGTCGGGTTAAAGCGCAGACCGCCCTTGTAGGGTCCAATGGCAGAGTTGAACTCGACGCGATAACCGCGGTTGACCTGAACCTTGCCCTGGTCGTCGATCCAGGGAACACGGAACATGACGATGCGCTCGGGCTCGACGAGGCGCTCCAGCAGGGCGGCCTCCTCGTACTCGGGGTGGGCGTCGAGCGCCGGCTGGATCGTGCCGAGAATCTCGGTCGCGGCCTGGATGAACTCAGGCTGCTCGGGATAGCGGGCCTTGAGCTCGTCGAGAACTTTCTGCGTGTAGCTCATGCTTCCTCCAATGATGGGAAACGAAAAATGTCGGTCACGGCACCCTATGCGCCGCGAACTTTATCGAGTATGGATAATATCGCACTGTTGCAGCAAAGTTTCGCATAAGCCGACGAGCAGATGTTTCGTTTTGATTACGATGCAGGTAGAAGCGTTTTTGAGCACTCAACGTACAAATCGCGTGTTTCGAAGCTGTTTCGTCCGCATGTTCCAAACCACCACATTGGGGACAGGCACCTTTGTGGTGGTGTTGGCGATTAGAGGACGAGCTGGTGGTAGTCGGCGGGGGTTATGCGGCCTTCGGTGGCAGCACGGAAGGCGGCGAGTGCATCGCCCGAGAACGGCATAGCCCAGCACAGGCCGCAACCTGCGGTAATGGAGCCGGGCAAAGGCATAATGCGCCCGGGAACGCCGGCATCCAGGCACAGCTGCTCGCATTCCATCACATCGAAGGTGCTGTCGAACGACACGATGATTTTGCGTTCGTGGTCGAGAGCACCACCCGACGGGCCTTCGCGGTGTGCCTCACGATACGCCGCGGCGGCCGCTTCCTCTTCCGCGGTATGTCCACAGCCACCGCAACCGCAGGTACAGGGTTCGGACCCGTCGCAAGTGCAAGGTTCTCCCGTGTCGGGACAAATATCGTGAGACATGGCAACTCCAATCGTCTAGGCGAGTAACTCGGCCGCCGCAAACTCCTCGGGCGTATTGACGTTTTCGAAGCAGAGCGTCGAGCCTGCGACCGCGACAATCTGAGGCTCATCCATATAACCGGCCTGAACGCGATTGATCAGGCAGCGAATGCGCTGGCGGTCGCAGGAGAGCAGCTCTTGGGCAACCGGCGCACACGCGTCACGGCGCCAGACGGCGCAAAGCGGCTCAATCCCCCGCTCCTCGCGCGGCACGCACACGTCGAGCGCCTCGACCTCAACACGATCGGCAAGCGCGCCGATGAGTTCCGGCGAGACAAACGGCATATCGCAGGCAACGATCGCCACGAGAGGCAACCGAGCTGCAGCCAACGAGCTCGCGATGCCGCGCATGGCGCCCGCCGAGCCTTCAAGGTCCGCCACCACGCGCGGCACCAGGCCGCCAAACGTGCGCTCCTCAAGATAGGCAAGCTCGCTGGGACGCGAAGTCGTCACGACCAACTCGCCGGCAACTGGCGCCAGCCGACCCAGCACGCGCTCGATGAGCGGCTCGCCGCAAAACGCCATGCGAGCCTTATCGCAGCCCATGCGCGAGGACAGCCCGCCCGCTTGGACGACACAAGAAAGATCGGCACGTCTTACGGTAGTCATACGGCAAAACACCTCCATCGGCATGCTCGAAACCCGGTGCACGACGCTAAATACAGTCACCGAAATAGCAGCGCTACGAAAAGCTCGTACAAAAACAAATCAGCGCCTTTGCGGCACGCAGCAAGACCGCGAGCACAAAAGCGCTGGTAGCGTATGGCGGGAACGTATGTGAATCGAACACATCCAAGACGTTTTGCACGCCTCGCAACGGTTTTGAGGACCGCGGAGCCCACCGGAGCCCATCCGTTCCCAAGTGCGGCGGTATTTTACCAAACCGAAACGGCTCCATCCCAAAAAGACGAACAAGAAGTTGCGGTGGAATAGTTCCTGTATTTGCTGCCAAAGCCTCCAAATAGGAACTATTTCACCGCAACTGAGGAGGCGGGAGCGAGTGACCGGCCTAGCGTAGGGAGCGCAGGCCGCCGGCTTCCTTGTCGAGCACCGTAAAGCGTACGGCATCCAGGTGCTCCAAGATGCTGATGGCGCGTTTGCGCGACACACCCAGCGCCTCACGCAGCACGCTCGTGGTGGCTGCGCCGCCGGCTGCCTCAATGGCGGCGGCGACGAGCTCACGCGCATGGGCCTCGGCGGCGGCAGACAGGGCAACGTCGCGCTCGACCTTAACGATCGAGCGATTGAGCGAAAGCTCGCGCAGGGCACGCGTCATGGTGTCGCGATCGAGCTGCAACTGCTCGCCCACCTCGGGCAACGTCGGTGCATCGAGGCCGGCTTCGTCCAGCAAGGCAACGATACGTTCGCAGGCCTCGCGCACCACACGCGCCGCGGCGGCGGCCGAATGCGGATCGAATACCTCGGCGCCCTCGGCGGCGCACACACCACGCGAGCAGCCCTCGGCAATCAGAGCCGCGGCAACGCCTTCATCAGCGGCAGACCACGCAGCATGGGCAACGGCGCCAGGCGTAAAGCCCGTCTCCTTGGGAGCCGCCGTGTGCATGGCTGACAGGGTCGCCGCCAGTGCATCCATCGCGGCGTCGAGCACCGTGGCGTCCGCCAAGTAGTCCGCATCACCCACGGCAAGCTTGCGAACGGAGCCCTGCGACACCAACCCGCGCAGTGCGGCATCGACCTCGCCGATACCAAGATCCAAAGCGTGGGTAACATCAACCGCCGTAACCGGCAGCATCTGCAGCGCCAGCCAAGCGCCCACACCGCCCGCGGTATCGCCGGCCTCAAGCGCTGCAAGCAGCGTGCGCTCCCCCGCCGAAAGCTCGCGCGAGCGGCGGCAGCGCGAAAGCAGCACGCGCCCGCCGCCGATGAGCATAACGGGCGAATACGACAGCACCACGGCGTGGTCTCCGGCGCGCAGCGGCAGCGGCTCCTCCAGGCGCACCTGCACGGTACGGGTCTCGCCCACCGCCATGGGGGCCTCGCCCTCCAAAAGCATGATGCGACCGACAACCTCGGCCGTGCCGGCCATCACATGCACGCGCGCGCCCGACTCGAGCACGCGCGGCTTGGCGCCCTCGCGACCCAGGTAGGTGAATGTCATCATAAAGCGCAACGTCTGACCAAAACGGCCCTCCACGCCGAGCATCTCACCGCGATCGAGCGCGGCGACAGCATCGCCCACCAAGTTGAGCGCCACGCGCTGTCCGGGCAGTGCCAGCGGCGTATCGCCATGCACCTGAATCCCGCGCACGCGACAGACCGTACGCGACGGCAAAGCCATCAGCTCGTCGCCCACCGCAACCGGCGCATCGTGCAGCGTTCCCGTTACGACAGTGCCGACGCCCTTAATCGTAAAGCAGCGGTCAATCGGCAGGCGCGGCGCGGCATCGGTGCGCTCGGCACGGTCGCGGCAGGCATCCCAGCAGGCACTTACCTGCTCGTCGAGCACCGCAAGCAGCCCGTCGATCCCCTCGCCCGTCTTAGACGACACGGGCACAATCGGCGCGCCCGTAAACACGGTACCCGACAAAAAGTCATCGACATCGAGCTCGGCAAGCTCGGTCATCTCGGCATCGGCAAGGTCGCACATCGTCAGCGCGACCACCATATGCGTGACGCCCAGCAGCTCCAGCACATGCACGTGCTCGCGGGTCTGCGGCATCACGCCCTCGACGGCAGAGACCACCAACACGGCAACATCAATGCCCGTGGCACCCTGCACCATGGCGCGCAGGTAATGCGCGTGGCCCGGCACGTCGACCAGGCCGACGATCTTGCCGCTCGGCAGCGCCAGCTCGCCAAAGCCCAGCTCCACGGTCATACCGCGACGGCGCTCAACCTCCAGACGGTCGGGATTCTTGCCGGTCAGCGCCTCGATCAGTGCGGACTTACCGTGGTCAACGTGACCCGCCGTGCCAACGATAACGGGGCACTCCACCAGCGTTTGAACCTCACTCATCGAGCAACCGCCTTCTTAACGCACGCGACGAGCGTCGACGCCGCCGTCTCGATATCGCGGTCGCCCACAAGCGTACGGACGTCAAACAAAATGCGATCGTGCGAGGTTCGCGTGACGACCGGCGTGTCGAAGTCCTGGACAAGCGAGCGCTTGAGCGCGTCGACCGTCAGGCGCTCGTCAACAAGACGCACGGCAACGCACATCGTTGGCAGCTCCACGGTAGGCAGCGAACCGCCGCCGGGGGTCGACGATTCCTCGACGATTTCCACCTGCACGGCACAAGGACAGCCAGCCTTATCGAGACCCGCCACCATCAATTCGCGCAGCTTACGCGCGCGACGCTCCAGATGAGCCTGCGGAAGCGTGAGCATGTTGAGCACCGGCACCTCGCGATGGGCAACATCCGCCCCATCCATGTAAATGCGCAGTGTAGACTCGAGCGCCGCCAGTACGAGCTTACCCGGACGCAGGGCACGCATAAGCGGATGCGACCCGCAGGCCTGAACCAAATCGCGACGGCCCATAATAATGCCCGCCTGTGCGGCACCGAGCAGCTTATCGCCCGAGCACGACACCAGATCGAGCCCTGCCGAAACCGAAGCCGGCGTGGTTTCTTCGCCGCCGCGCACCAAGATGTCGTCGGGCAGCAGCGCGCCCGAGCCCTGGTCTTCGTAGAAGAGCAGGCCATGCTTATGAGCAAGCGCCGCAAGCTCCCGAGAGCCTACCTCCTCGTGGAAACCCTCGATGCGATAGTTGGAAGGATGGACCTTAAGGATCATCGCCGTATCGGGCGTGATGGCGCGCTCGTAGTCGCCCAAATGTGTGCGGTTGGTGGCGCCGACCTCGACGAGTTTGGCGCCCGAAGCCGCCATGACATCGGGGATGCGGAAGCTGCCGCCGATTTCGACAAGCTCGCCGCGGCTGACGATGACCTCCTTGCCTGCGGCATGGGTCGCCAGCACCAGCAGCACCGCGGCGGCATTGTTGTTGACCACGAGCGCGTCCTCGGCACCGGTGAGCGAGCGAATCAGCTGCGCGGCGTGCTCCTTGCGCGACCCGCGCGAACAGGTGTCCACACTGTACTCGAGCGTACTGTACCCGCGCGCAACCTCGGCCACGGCCTTTGCCGCCGACTCCGCGAGCGGGGCTCGACCCAGGTTGGTATGGATGACCACGCCCGTAGCGTTGACGGCAGGGCGCAGGCTCGGCAGTGCGGATCGATGCGAACGCCACTCGATCGCCGAGGCCAGGTCGCGCTTAGAGCGCGGGGCGGCACCGGCGCGAATGGCGGCACGCTCCTCGTCGAGCTCGGCCGTGACGGCGGCATGCACCACCGCGTCGCAGGTCTCCCCCGCCGCCTTCACTACCGGCCACTCGGCAAGCAGCTCGTTGACGGAGGGAATGGCGCGCAGGCGGGCGCGCACCTCATCGGACATGTTCTGGCTATCGCTCATGTGCGGCCTTTCAAAAGAAACGTGGATCAGTCGAATACATCAGCTGAGTCAATTACTCGTTATTATCCTCGCGCGCCGCGATCTTTTCCACGCGAACGGCGTTTTCCTGGGTGAGCGCGGCGCCTGTCAACGGGTCCCAACGCAACGGCGTATGGTCGAGTGGGCCGACGCCCAAGGCTTGAGCGCCGCCGGCATCGGCGCCAAACGAACGCCCGCCGGGGGCGGCCGAGGTGAAGATGCACGCCGGATGCAGATACGGCGTCGTCTCCACGCGCACGCGGTCGCGGCCCATATCACTCACGAGTTCGACAATCTCGCCGTCGGCGATGCCCATGTGCGCAGCAGCATCGGCATTTATCTGCACGGCATCCAGGTCCGATCCAGCCTCGGCGGCACCTTGGGCCGCAAGCCTGCGCGAGGTATGCGACTCAAAGGGACGGTTGCCGCTAATGAGGCGAAACATCCCCGGACCGGGCTCCACCATGGGCGCGACCCAACCGGGAACGCGGCCCAGACCGGCTCGCCCCCATACGTCGCTTGCCAGCGCAATTTTGCCGCCATCCAAGGGAATCGCCGGCTCGCCCGTACGCGACGGCAACGCAACACCCGTGTCGGCCCAGCCGCGCTCCTTGAGCTCGTCCAGATTGATTCCAAACGGTGCCACCTGGGCAGCCGCCAGATCGTCAGACGTAAACTGGAAGTACTCGCCCACGCCACACGCCTGCGCCAGACTGGCAAAGATCTCACGACCGGGACGTGTGTCGTCATGCTGCACAGACAGCACGGCGTTGCGGTAGAACACGCGCGAATCGTTGGCGCCCACGACTGTGCCCACACCGCGGTCGGCCTCCAGATACGTCACGTCGGGCAGCACGAAGTCAGAAGCGCGCGCTGTCTCGGACCAGCGAATATCAACGGTCACGAGCAAGTCGAGCTGCTGCAAAATACCCAACCAAGCCTGCGCATTGCCATAGCCCGCACCGGGGTTACTGGCATAGACGATGAGCCCACGCAAATCGCCGGCAAGAATCGACTGACCGATGGTCGTGCACAGACCGCGCTCGGGGTCGACGAGCGGATAGCGCTCGGACCCCAACTTGGGCTCACACGGCATCGACGGCGTCGCAAAGCGCGTGGGATCGAGGTCGCCCAACACGAGTGGCATGGGTGGATTGAGCGCGCCGCCCGCATGTCCGATACAGCCCAGCAGCACATCGACCAAGCAGATAGCGCGCGCGGTCTGGGTGCTATTGGCATACGCGATACCGATGCCACCATGAAAGCCCGCATCCACCACAGCGGCAGGCGCGGCGGCAGCGAGATCGCGCGCCGTGGCGGCGATCTCTGCGGCAGGCACGTCGCACATCGACTCGGCCCACTCGGGCGTCCAAGCACGGGCCGCCTGCGCCAGCTCGCCAAAACCCGTGGTATAGCGGGTCACGAACTCGTGGTCATACAGGTCCTCGGCAATCAAGACATGGGCAATACCTAACAGCAGCGCCAAGTCGCAGCCCGGGCGCACGCGCAGCCAGCGGTCGGCAAGCGCAGCTGAGCCGCTGCGCCGGGGGTCCACGACGATGATTTTCGCCCCGCGGCGACGGGCATCGTTGAGTGAATCAACAGCCCCCATCGTCGACGAATCGACAATGGAACGCCCCAGGTACATGATGCAGTCGGTATGCGCTAGGTCGGAGGCGGGGCTGTAGCCCAGGCTGTGCTCCCAACCGGTAAGTCGGCTTACCTCGCAGGCGCCGTCGGCACCGTACACGTTGGGCGAGCCCAGCGCATGCATAAGACGATACGCCCAGTAGCGGTCGAACGAGGGAACACCGAGCGTCATGCCCAGCGCACGCGGCCCGCACTCGTCAACAATCCCCAAAAGGCGCGCTGCAATCTGCGCGAACGCTTCGTCCCACGAAATCACATCGAACCCCAAGCCATCAGTTCGTCGGCGCATGGGGTGCACAATGCGATCGCGCTCGTCAAACGGCATTGCCAGGCGATGCCGTCCGCGAGCGCACAAGGCACGCGCCGCGCACGGATGCCCCGGCACCGGCAACTCGGCCACCACACGCCCATCCTCAACATGGGCCGCAAAGGCGCAATCGGCATAGCATCCCCCGCATGTGGTCATCACGGCACGACCGTCACGCTTCACAGCAGATGCCATCTCGATTACCCCTTTCACCAGCCAAACACAACAGGCCAAAAGCCCGGCAACGAGCCCCAGGCCCAAAAAGCCTCCCGCACGGCAACGCCCCGCGGGAGGCCCAACGTCAAACAGACGGTACCTTACGCCTCAGGCTTCTTGGCGTAGACAAACCAGTAGCCGAGCGCGATCAAAACCGCGCCGCCCACGATGTTGCCCAGCGTGGCGGCGGACAGGTTAAACGCAATGCCCGCAGCGTTGAGCGCATCGGCGCCGGCGACGTCGGCACCGTAACCGCATGCATGCATCACGGCGCCCATAGGCAAAAAGTACATGTTGGCAACGCAGTGCTCAAAACCGCAGGCCACAAAGGCGGCGATGGGCAGCAGAATGCCCACAACCTTATCGACTACGGTCTTGCCGGCGGTACCGATCCACACGGCCAGGCACACAAAGATGTTGCACAGGATGCCGCGGAAGAAGATCGTCACCCAGTCGACCGTCACCTTGCCGGCGGCGACGCTCACCATGGAGTTGGCGACCGCCTCGCCGTTGAGCTTGTAAATGCCGGCCATGTACACCAAAAAGACGATGAACAGGGCACCGACAAAGTTACCGACCCATACGACGACCCAAGCCTTGAGCATCTGAGCCAGGGTGATCTTTTTGCTCTTGAGCGCGCAGACCATAAGCGAGTTGCCGGTGAACAGCTCGGCGCCGCACACCAGCACCAGCACCAGGCCCAGGCAAAAGCTCAGACCGCCCACGACGCGCTGGGCGCCCCAGCCGAGTGTGCTATCGCTCAAGAATACGGTAAAGAACAGGCCACCGAAGGCAATGAACGCGCCGGCGAACATTGCCAACAGAAAGGCCTTAGCGACCGGCAGGTTAGCCTTGGTCACGCCGGCGGCCTCGGTCTTGGCCTCGATCGCGGCGGGCGCCAGGCAATCGGGAGCGGGATACTCCACCTTGGAATCTGCCATGTCAATCACTTCTTTCCTAATCAGCGGGGACAAGAGCTCCTATTGCTCTTGCCCCAAGCGGACAAAGTGGGAAAAGTCGTTGGCGGCCACGGCGTCGTACACGGCGTCGACGGCCTCAAAGACTTCCGGGGACATGGGGTTGTAGAACTCCGTGTCGCCCGGCTGAATCCCAACGAAGACGATATCATCACACGATTGCTCAATCTCTTCGATCAGAATCGACAAAGGAAGCGAATGCGTGGTGAACATCGACTTGCGGGCCACATCGCGCTTATCGAGCAGGCGGATAGACCCGACGGGCAGCGCCATGTCGGCGGCATCGACCAAAACCAGACGAGGCGGACGCTCACGCTTGACCTCGATGATGTCGTCCTCGGGCGTTTGGCCACCGTCGATGGTGTACCAACCGGCAATGGGCGCGTCCTCCATCTTTTTGGAGAGCACGGGGCCGGCGGCATCGTCGGCACGCAGCACGCTTCCCGCCGTGAGCACGATACCCGCAAACGGGGCGCCGTTCACACGACCATCCACAACGCGACCCATTACTGCAACCTTCCCGTCAGATACACACCCGACACATCGCGCACGCGCTCAACCAGATCGCGGAACTTCATTAAGAACGCGACCTGCTGGGCATGCAGGCCAAAGTCGTCGTCGAACACCGAGATGCCGGCCTTGGCCGACCCGCGAAAACCGCGCTCGTCGAGTAGCGTGTCGCAAGCCTCGAGCAGCGACGGCACCGCCGCCTTGTCAAGCTGGCACTCGCCAAAGGAGCGGATGGCCTCGAACTTGGTCTTGGCCTCCCCCTCCGGCAGCGCGTCGACGAGCGAATAGAACACATCCACCGGCACCGACAGGCGCGGCTCAAAGCAGTCGAGCACGCCGGTGTGGTGGCCCACGGCGAGCGTGTAGTACAGCACGTCGCAGGCCTCCTGGGGAACGTCTTCCTCGGTCTCCACAAACTTACGCGTGAGCTCGTAAAAGACCACCTGGTCGGGCGCATGGCCCAGGCAGGGGTCGGCGACGCCCTCGGCGGCCTCGTCGCTTGCGCGCGAGGCATCGCCAAAGGAGCCGCCGAGCATGCCGGGGCCCGCAAAGTAACCAGAGCGGTCCGTGAGCTCCATCTAGCGACCTCCGGCCAGCACAAGATCCTGCAGCGCCGAGTACACCTCGACGCGACGCGGATCGTCCTGCTTGTCGATGAGCAGCGCCATGGCACCGCGGATATCGCCCTTGGGCGCGCCCTCGAGCGTATCCATGAACTCGTTGGCCAGGTCGCGGCCGTAACGGTAGCCGCTCATGGCGCGAGCCTCGCGCTCGATGGCAACGCGCAGCTTGTACGGCACGCCGGGGTGCAGGATATCGGCCTGCTCGCCGGCGGCCTCCACCGTGGTCTCGGCATGGAGCTTTTGGTCAAGCAGACCGAGTGCCATGGCAAAGCCGTAGACGGTCTGCGCGGGGCTGGGCGGGCAGCCGGGGATGTAGGCATCGACCGGCAGGATTTTGTCCGTGCCGCCCCAGACGCAGTAGTTGTCGTAGAAGATGCCACCGGTGCAGCCGCACGCGCCATAGGACACCACGATCTTGGGATCGGGTGCGGCCTCAAAGGCGCGCAGGGCCGGCATACGCATGGCACGCGTCACGGCACCGGTGTACAGCAGCACGTCGGCGTGACGGGGCGAGGGCACGACCTTGATGCCAAAGCGCTCGACGTCGAAGACGGGCGTGATGGAACCGAAGATTTCGATCTCGCAGCCGTTGCAGCCGCCGCAGTCAACACGGTAGACGTACACCGAGCGCTTGATCTTCTTAAGAAGGGTCGCCTTGGCCTTCTCGATGCTCTCGTCGAGCTCGATCTTGGTCGGGCGGTACTGAAGCCGCTCGGGCAAAAGCGTGGGTTCGGCCATGGTTACTCCTCCTTCGTATCAAAATCCATGATGATGCCCTCGACCGGCGCAGGACCGGCGGGAATCTCGGGCGCATCGGGGTTAAGCTCGCGGTCGACATACTCCGGGTTCACGCCGTGGCCGCCCAGATACTCCATGCCGGGGCCCTGGGGCTCACCGGACGCAAGCGTCTCGTTGGCAGCCATTCCGCGCGCGTTGCCGGTCTTTACGGCCGAAGCGGCGCGCAGGGCGTCGAGCTCGCGCTTGCACTCCTGGCACATACCGACGGTACGGGCGGCCTGCTCGGCCTCCATGCCGCCGGCCTTTTGCAGCAGGCGCTTGGCGTAGTCGATCTCCTTGTGCGGGGCAAACGGCTTGCCGCAACGCGAGCAGTGCTCGAGCGTGTAGACGCTCTTGCTGGTGAGGTCGTCCTTGCTCATGACGGCCAGCTCAAACTCCTCGGTGAGCTTGATGGCCTCCATGGGGCAGGCCTCCTCACAGCGGCCGCAAAAGATGCAGCGGCCGTAGTCGATCGACCAGGTGATGGTATCGGCCGCAAGGTCGGTGTCCATGCGAATGGCATCGGCCGGGCACGCCACGCCGCAGGCACCGCAGGCGATGCAGAGCTCGGCATTGTGCTCGGGCTTGCCGCGCATGTCCTTGTTGGTGGGGAACGGCGCAAACGGGTACTTGACCGTCGCGTCGCCGGCCTTGGCGTTAACCTTCCAAAGCTTCAGCATATTAGAGCGCCTCCTCATCGAGCGGAGCGGCCATGGTGCCCTCGCCCGCAAGCGGCGACTTGTCGCGCCAGACGTTCTCGAACTGCTCCTTGTCGAGCACGTGGTCGCGCTTGGCGGCGACATCGGTCACCGTCACGCGGTCGGTGCAGGAGTAGCACGGGTCGAGCGAGCCGACGATCAGCGCCGCGTCGCCCACGGTGTTGCCGCGGAACATGTAGCGCAGGACCGGCCAGTTGCTGTACGTGGCGGCCTTGGCGCGCCAGCGGTAGCACTTCTGGTTGTTGCCGAGCATGGCCCAGTGCACGTCCTCGCCGCGCGGCGCCTCGGTGGCGCCGATGGCGTACTTGTGCGGGGTGTACTCCCAATCCGTGGTGAGGATGGGGCCCGACGGGCAGTTCTCGAGCATGGTCTCGATCATGTCGATCGAATCGTAGACCTCCTGGATGCGAACGGCGGTACGGCCGAAGGCATCGCAGGTGTCGGCCGTGGCGGCGTGCATCTTTTGAACGTCCGGATCGGCGTAGCCGTCGAAGGGATGGTCAAAACGCACGTCGCGGGCATAGCCCGAGCCACGCATGAGCGGACCGACCGGCGAGAAGTCGCGTGCGATCTTGCGGTCCAAGATGCCGATGCCACTCGTACGCTCAATAAAGTTGGGCGTGGAGAGCAAGACGTCGACGAGCTCCTGAACCTCGGAGCGCAGCTGGTGGATGGTCGTGAGCGTGGAGAGCTTCTGCTCGGCCAAAATGTCGCGACGCACGCCGCCGATCACGTTGAGGCCGTAGGTCTTGCGGTGACCGGAGAGCTTCTCGGCCAGGTCCATGGACTTCTCGCGGACGCGGAAGAACTGCTGGAAGCCGGAGTCGAAGCCTGTGTAGTGCGACGCCAGGCCGATGTTGAGCAGATGCGAGTGCAGGCGCTCGACCTCGAGCATGATAGCGCGGATGTACTGGGCGCGCGGCGGGACATGAATGCCCTGGGCGCGCTCGACGGCCTCGGCATAGGCCACCGAGTGGGCGCAGCCGCAGATGCCGCAGATGCGGTCGGCGAGGAACGTCACGGCATCATAGTTCAGGCGCGTCTCGGCGACCTTCTCCATGCCGCGGTGTACGTAGAACAGACGATAGTCGGCGTCGACGATCGTCTCGCCCTCAACGAACAGGCGGAAGTGGCCGGGCTCGTCGGAGGTAATGTGCAACGGGCCCATGGGGACGAGTGTGGTCTCCTTGCCCTTGGTATCGGCCAAGAACTCGTAGTTTTCCATGTCACTCGCGGGAGCGGGACGGAAGCGGTAGTCCATGGAGTCCTTGCGCAGCGGGTACAGGCCGCTGGGCCAATCGTCGGGCAGCACCAGGCGACGACGGTCGGGCAGACCCTCGGGGATCAGGCCGAACATGTCGCGAAGCTCGCGCTCTCCCCACACGCAGGCGGGGACGAACGGCGTCACGGACGGGAACGTCATCTTGGCGGGATCGACCTCGGTGCGCACGGTCACCCAACCGGGGTCCTCCCCCTCCATGGAGATGACGTAGTACACGGCGTAACGGCCGCACAGGCTGCGCTCATCGTTGCCGATAATCACGGGAATCCAACCGTAGCGCTCGTAGTACAGGTAGTGGACGGCCTCGGGCAGCTTGTCCTGCTTGACGGTAATCGTCAGCTGGTCCTCGCACTGCCACTCGACCTTCTCGATGCAGCCCGGAACGGCGCGGCGCAGGGCCTCGACATGGCTCTCGCAGCGACGGGCATACACCTTGTTCTCAGTTTCAATCATTCGTTACTCCACCTCGCTCTGAGCGGTCTCGGTACCGAACACAGCGCGGTACATCGGCGTCGCGTGAAGCTCCTCGGTGCTCCGCTCGAGCACGATGCCGGTCGCGGTCTCCACACCGTGCACGAGAGGCAGCGGGGTGGCGATGCCAAACCACAAGATCATGACAGCCAGGATGATTTCGGGGATAAGCATGAGCGCCGGGGCCTCATGCTTGCCCATGCCCTGGGGCGCATGACCGAATACCGACTTGAGTGCGATGCGGGTGAGCGCGGAGATGGCCACGGTAAGACCGAGGGCGACCACGACGACCAGCCACATGGGACCGGCGGTAACACCGGCGACAAAAGTCAGGAACTCGGAGATAAACATGCCAAAGGGCGGGAAGGCGCCAAGACCGAGCAGCGCCAGGATGGCGAGCGCGGCGGTTGCGGGGGCAACCTCGACGACGCCCTGGATCTTGGCCAGGCTACGCGTGCCAAAGGCGTGCTGGATGTTGCCGGACACGCAGAAGGCAAGCGTCTTGGTAAAGCCGTGGAACACGCAGTGCAGCAGGGCCGCGGCGATACCCAGCGGGCCGCCGATACCCAGGCACAGGGCGATAACGCCCACGTTCTCCACAGACGAATACGCAAAGCGGCGCTTGAGGTCGTCCTGGCGAAACATCGAAAGTGCCGCCACCAAAATGGACAGCGTGCCGACGATCAACAGCAAAAGCTGCGGATACTCGGCGCCCACGGCCTGGATAGTAAAGCCGTAGAAGCGCATGATCACAAGCATGGCGCACTTAAGCAGCACGCCCGAGAGCAGGGCCGAGACAGGGCTCGGGGCCTGGGAGTGGGCATCGGGCAGCCAAGTGTGCATGGGGAACAGGCCGGCCTTGGTGCCAAAGCCGATCACGATAAACGCAAAGGCGAGGCGCATGAGCGTCGGGTCGAACTGGTCGGCATACGGCAGCACGCACGACAGGAATGCGGCCTCGTGGGCGTTGGGAATCACGTCGGCGGCGTTGGCGTAGATCAGCAGCGTACCGAACAGGCCGAAGGCCACGCCGGCGGTGCAGACCATCGCATACTTCCAAGAAGCCTCGAGGGCCGTCTTGTTCTTGTAGATACCCACCAGGAACACGGTGGAAAGCGTGGTTGCTTCCACGGCGGCCCACGTGAGGATCATGTTGTTGGACAGGCACGCGAGCAGCATGGTAAACACGAACAGACTAAACAGTGCAAAATACTGCTTGGCGCGCTCGGCGGGCATGGAGCCCTCCTCGATATCGGCCTTTACATAGGGCAGCGAGAACAGCCCCGTAAGAAAACCGATAAAGCCGATGAGCAGCACAAAGATGGCGCCCAGCGAATCGAGGTGGAACCACAGGCCAAGAGCGCTCGCGGTTTCGCCGCTCATAAGGACGTCACCGGCCGTCATAATCGACAGCACCAGGACGGCTGCGACGGAGACCAGGTTGAGACCGGCAAACACGTTATAGGACGTGTTCTTGGGCAAAAACGCCATAACCAGCGAGAACACCAAAGGAGTCGCGAGCAGGGCGAGAATCAACGTTTCCATGGACTACCCCCTCAGCTCGGACAGGTCGCGCGCATCGAGCGAGTGGGAGTCGTCCCAAATGCGACGCACGACGATGGACATGATGATGACGGCAAAGATGGCGTCGGTGGCGATACCGATCTCGATGATCTCGGGAGCGGTGGGGGCCAAAAGCGCGAGCGTCACGTGGCTGCCGTTTTCCATAAGGCAGTAACCAAAGATCTGCTTCATGATGTTGCGCTGCGAGATGATGCAGGTGAGGCCCACAAAGAAGTGAGCGAAGCTAATAGCGAGCGCAGGCGTTGCGACCTCGGCCGTGGGAAGGCTGATCTGCGTCACGACGGCAAAGCAAATCGCGACCTCCACGGCGATGATGCAGATGGCCCACGCGGGCTTAAGGCCGGCCTTGAGTGATGCGTCGCTCGGCTCGCCCATCTTCTTGTATGCGCGGTTGAGGATATAAGGGACCAGGACGACCTTGGTGATAAAGGCAGATCCGGCCCACATAAGCAGCTCCTGCGCACCGGTGGTGGCACCGAGCGTAGCGAGCAGCCCCACGAGCACCAGCGACTGCACCGCATACCAGCTGATGGCATGTTTGATGTTCTTGGAGACGACCACCATGGTGGACGTGACGATCAGAAGGCCGCCAAGGATGTTGACGATCGAATAACCCATGTCGTTCTACCTCCTAACCGATCCAGCTGGCCGAAAGCGGGCCGCTGACGATGACCATGATGATGAGCACGATGAACACGAACGCCATCGCACGGGGAAGCGGGGCTCCCGCAGCGACCTCTTCGCTCGGCTCGCCGGGCAGGCAATAGCCCATCCACTTGAGGAACCAGGCGAAGGTGGCGACGGTCTCGGCGACCATGATGCACACGAGCACCAGGATCGCGACGTTGCCGGCACCCACGGAAAAGCCGCCGGCGATGATCTGGAACTTCGAGAAGAACGTGTTCATGGGCGGCACGCCGGCAATAGCGAGTGCCGCGACACCGAAGCCCACGCCTGAGATCGGGTACTTCTTTACGATGCCGCGAAGCTTGGGCAGCATACGCGTGCCGAGCGTAAAGGAGAACGAACCGGCGATCAGGAAGAACAGCGTCTTGGCGAAAGCGTGGTTAAAGATGTGGCAGACGGCGCCATCGAAGGCCAGCTGGCTGCCAAAGACCGAAAGGCCCAGACCAAAGAACACATAGGAGAGCTGGGCGATCGTGGAGAAGGCCAGCAGACGCTTCATGTCCTTTTGCGGCAGGTACATAAGGAAGCCAAAGAGCATGGTGACCATGGCGTCGATAATGGCGACCCAACCCACAATCTCGGGGATCTCGCCGGCAGAGACGAGTGCACGCGCGAACACGCACACGCCGACCTTAACCATCGAGGCGCCATGCAGGTAGGCCGAAACAGGCGTCGGCGCCTCCATGGCCGAAGGCAGCCACATGTACATGGGAACCTGTGCGGACTTGGCCCAGGCCGCAAACAGCACGAGCAAAAGGACGATAGCCTTGAGCTTGGCGTCGAGGCCGGCAATCGCGGTAATGGCGAAGGTACCGGTATGGGCAAACACGATGGCGGCGCCCAGATACAGGCCGAGCGCACCGATATGCGTAATGATCAGAGCCTTCATGCCGGCCTTCTTGGCCGTAGGCGTCATGTAGTAGCTAATGAGGCCCCAAGAGCACGCACCCGTGATCTCAAAGAACACGAGCTGGCCCAAAAGGGTCGAGCTGTACACAAGGCCGGCCATGGCGCCGATGAAGGTCGCGAGGTACGCGTAGAAGCGACGACGCGGTGCGTCGGGATGCTCACGGTTATTCTCGCTCATATAGGGAATCGAATAAATCACGACAAGCAGGCCGATACCCACAAAGGCGGGCGCGAGCAGCGTGCTCATGCGATCGAAGGTGAATCCCATGACGAGGGTCTGCCCAAACGAGATCAGGGGGACCTGCGTGTCGGGCATGCCGGCGCCAGCGAAATTCGCGGCGAGGGCGATGGTGCAGACCGTCGAGACGGCGGCACCCAAAACGCTGAACCACTTGGCGTACGGACGGGGGAACAGGGCGACGAGCACCGAGGCCACCATCGGGGCCGCGATAGCGACCAAGCCGAGAAGGGACAGACTGACTGCAAATGACATTGTTTCTCCCTTCTCCTACACGCCGACGACCACGAAGACAAACGCCAGAACGGCGATGCCCACGACGGCCCAGGTCTGATTGCCAAGCACCTTAAAACGCGAGCGCGAGCAGGAGTTCTCGATCACGCCGCATACGACAAAGTCGATCAGGCACTTCACCAGGAAGATGACTGCACCCAGAACGGCCGCGATGCCCACGGCCGCGGGCTCGCCCCAGGGGACGAAGATCGCGCAGAACCAGGCGACGACCAGGACCTGCTTCATGGACATGGCGAGCTTGGCCATGGCGAGCGACGGGCCGGAAAGCTCGGCGAGCGGACCTTCCTGAAGCTCCTGCTCGGCCTCGGCCTGGTCAAACGGCAGCTTGCCGAGTTCCATGTAGCAGGCGATCGCAAAGGCAATGCCGGCAAGGATCACGGCGACCGGTGCGTCGATGGCACCCGTCATGATGTGCTGACCCATGGTGGCGATGTCGGTGGAGCCGCACACCAGGGCGGCGGCAAACAGCGCCAGCAGCATGGACGGCTCGATGAGCACGCTCATGAGCAGCTCACGGACGCCGCCGATACCGGCGTAGGCGTTGGACGAATCCACGCCGCAGAGGGCGAAGAAGAAGCGGGCGAGCGCCAGGCTGTACATGATGGTGATGGCGTCACCAAAGACCGGGATGGGGCTTTGCGCCGTAAAGAGCGGCAGGCCCATCGCGAGCATAAAGGCGACGGCGAAGAACAGCGGCGGCATAATGCGCAGCGCAAAGCTCGCGTCCTCGCTCTGGGACTCGGGGCGCGCAAAGAGCTTGGCCAGGTCGCGATAGTCCTGCATGATGCTGGGGCCGCGACGGTTGTGCATCTTGGCGCGGATCACGCGGCCGAGACCGGAGAAGAACGGCGCGACGGCCATGACGACCACGCCCTGCAGAACGGCAAGTACGATGTTGTTCATGCTCTCCCCTCCTTAACCCATTTGCACGGCGAGCACGAGGAACACCACGAGTGCCGCGACGATGTAGCAGATATAGATGCTGTAGTTGCCACCCTCGAGCTTAGTCGCGAGGTCGGCGAGCTTCTCGACACCCTTATGCGGGGCATCGACGAGAACCTTGTCGGGTACGGGCTCCACAGCCTCGGCCACACCGGTGAGCTTCTGGAAGAAGTGCGCGATGGACCAGCAGACGGCCGTGCAGCGGTCGCGCAGCGTGTAGAGCGGCTGCATAAACCAGGACACCTCGGAGGCAAAGGTCGTGGCCACGACGGGCATATGCTCGTTGGGAGCATAGCCGCATGCCCACGGCTGGGACTTCTGCACCTTGCCGACGGTCTTGAGCTTGCGATAACCGCAGGCAAGACCGACGAGCACCACGAGCGCAATAGCGATCGCGGGCGTGGAGGTGGCAGCGCCGGAGTACTGGTTCATGAGCTCCATGCCCTCGGCGGCAAACACGCCACCGTACGGATGCAGCACGGACGCGGCAACATCGACCAGCACGGGCGCGATCACGGGAGCGCCAATGCCCAGCACGACGCAGATGGCCGCGAGCAAGCCCTGCGCAAACACCATGGGGGCGGGAACCTCCTTGGCATTGGCCGCGGCCTCGGAGCGGGGCGCGGAGGCAAAGGAGACGCCATAGGCCTTGACGAAGCACGTGACAGCCAGCGCGCCGGTAATGGCAAGCGCGACGGCAGCGAACACGGCCACGATCATGACGGCCTTGTCGCCCTGCATGGCGGCGTTAAACAGCGACTGGTAGGTAAACCACTCGGACACAAAGCCGTTGAAGGGCGGGATGGCCGAGATGGCAAGCACGCCAACAAGGAAGCAGATGGCCGTTGCCGGCATACGACGGAACAGGCCGCCCATCTTCTCCATATTGCGCGTACCCGTGGAGTACAGCAGCGCACCGGCGCCCAAGAACAGCTCGCCCTTAAACATCGCGTGGTTAAACGTGTGGTAGAGGGCGGCCATCAGAGCCAGGACGGCGATGCCGACCGAGTTGAGCGCCATGGCGGCCATGGAGGCGCCGACGCCGAGCAGAATGATGCCGATGTTCTCGACGGAGTGATAGGCCAGCAGGCGCTTGATGTCATGCTCCTGCAGGGCGAAAGCCACGCCGAGAACCGACGAGATCGCACCGAAGACCATGACCATAAGGCCCCACCAGACCTGAACGCCCGAGGCGGAGAGCAGGTCGAGACCAACCTTGAGAATGCCGAAGATACCGATCTTGATCATGCCGCCGGACATGAGGGCCGACACGTTGGACGGCGCCTCGGGATGCGCCTTGGGCAGCCAGCCGTGCAGCGGGATGATACCGGCCTTGGCACCAAAGCCAAAGAAGGCGAGCACGAAACACACGGATGCGACCGCGGGGCTAAACTGCGTAGCGCGGAAATCCGCAAAGGCAAACGAGCCACCGGCGAAGTTGGTCATGGTGAGGAAGCTCGCCATGATGAGCACAAAGCCCACATGCGCAATCACAAAGTAGAGCCAACCGCCATGGATGGAGTTCTCGTTCTCCTCGATCACGACCAGGAAGTACGATGTCAGCGACATGAGCTCAAAGGCGACCAGGAACCAAAACACGTTGTCAGCGGTGATGACGAGCATCATGGACGCCACAAAGGTGTTAAAGAAGAAGCCGGCGCGGCCCTTTTTGCCCGGGTACTCATCAAAGTAGTTGAGACCGTAGATCGAACCGGCAAACGCGAGCACCGAGATGAGCGCCACGAACAGGCCGGACAGCTGATTGAGCAGCAGCTGGAAATGGGCAAACGGGAAGAACACGATGGTGTCGACCGACGTGACATCGCCCAGCACGGCCTGGATACCGGCCACAAACGAAAGCACCGCGGCGACGGCGCCGATAAGGCAGCCGGCGGTCTTGGCGGCGTTATCGGCCTTGATCAGCAGAACCGAGGCGAGCGCACCGATGCACGAGACGGCAAGCGATGCGATAAACAGCGTCATGCTATCCATTGTTTACGCTCCCTTCTGCTTTCTCGGACAGGCCCTGGGCCACAGCGGTAACGTCGACGACCGGACCGTTTTCGATCGAACGCAGGCGCTTGGCCTCGTCGAGCTCGCGATCGGCCGCGCCGCCCATGACGGTCAGCGCCTTGGTGGGGCACGCCGCCACACAATGCGGGCCGTCCGGATCGAAGGCGCACAGGTCGCACTTGACGGCGCAGGTGTACTGGCCAGGAGCCCACGTAAGCAGGCTGCTCAGGGACTTAGGATACGAAGGCGTCGGGTCGCACATGCCTGCGACACCGGCGATAGACGTGCCATCGGGATGGATGGCTCCGAAGGGGCACGCGATGGCGCACAGCCTGCACCCGATGCACTCCTGCTCCTTGACGTGGATGCGATCGCCATCGTGCTCGATGGCATTCACCGGGCAAACCTCGGCGCAGGGGGCACCCTCGCAATGGTGGCAGGCAAGGGCGGCCGAAATACCGCCGGTCTTCACGAGCGCCAGGCGCGGCGTATCCTGAAGACCCTGCATCCGGTGGGCGTCGGCACAGGCGGACTGACATGTTCCGCAGCCGATGCACCTCTCCGGGTTGATGTCGATGAAGCGGTTCATCCCCACTTCCTTTCAAAATAACGGGCCGGGCTCCCGAACGTACGGGACGCCCGGCCCAAATAGCCAACGAGAACGGGACTACACGATTTGGTTCACGTGCGTCTCGTCGTCGAACTTGGCGGCGCCGGGCTCAACGTCCTGGGGAGCGGCGGCGTCCACCAGAGCCTGCTTAAGCTCGGTGTACTGACGCTCCACCTCGCCCTCTGCCCAAACCTGGTCGGCAATAGCGTCGACCTGGCAGGCGGAGAACTTGTCCTCGGGCGTATGCGAGACCGGGTCGACCTTGTGCATGGTCAGCTCGTTGCACTTGCCGATCCACCACTGGTAGGTCATATAGACCGTGCCCTTGTTGATACGGTCGCTCACGTCGGCGCGGCTGTATACCCGGCCGCGGCGGCTGTGAATCGAGACGATGTCGCCGTTCTTGATGCCGCGCGCCTGGGCATCCGCGGGATTCATGCGGACAAAGCCGGGCTCGTCGGCGAGCAGCGCCAGCGTCTTGCAGTTGCCGGTCATCGAACGGCGGCTGTAGTGGCCGACCTCTCGGACGGTGCACAGGATGAGCGGGTACTCATCATCGGGAAGCTCGGAGGGCGCCTCCCAGTCGTGCGCCATCAGGTTGGCGCGGCCGTCCTTCGTGGTGAACTTGCCACCAGCGAACATGTCGGGCGTGCCGTGGTCGTTCACATCGGTGCTCTTGACCGGCCACTGGGCGTAGCCGCCCTCGGGAGCCATCTTCTCGTAGGTCGCGCCCACAAAGTTGGGGCACAGGCTAATGCACTCGTTCCAGATCTGCTCGGTGTTGTCGTAGTGCATGGGGTAGCCCATGCGCGTAGACAGGTCCGCGAAGATCTCCCAGTCGTGACGGCACTCGCCCTTGGGCGGAACGGCCGCGTCAAAGTGCTGGAAGCTACGGTCGGATGCGGTAAAGACACCCTCGTGCTCGCCCCAAGAGGTAGCGGGCAGGATGACGTCGGCGAGCATGGTCGTCTGCGTCATAAAGATGTCCTGGCAAATGAACAGATCCAGCTCGGAGAGCGTCTTGCGCATGCCGGCCGAATCGGGCTCGGTCTGCACCGGGTCCTCGCCGTAGTTGTAGAAACAGTGTACCTTGCCCTCGTCGACCAGGTGGCCCAGGTCGGTGAGCTTGTAGCCCTCCTCGAGCGGGAGCTTTTCCTCGGGCACGCCCCAAGCCTTGGCAAACTTGGCACGCACTGCCGGGTCGGTGACTTTCTGGTAGCCAGGGTACAGGTTGGGCAGCATGCCCATATCGCAGGAGCCCTGGACGTTATTCTGACCGCGCACGGGCGCGAGGCCGGAATTGGGTTTGCCGATCTGGCCGGCAACGCAGGCGATGGAGGCGATGGTGTGCACCGTCTTCAGGTTCTGCTTCTGCTGGCATACGCCCATGCCCCAGCCAATGATGGCAGAGGGCTTCGCCGTGGCGTACATCTCGGCAGCTTGGTGGATCAGCGCGGGCTCGACACCCGTGATGTCCTGTACGGATTCGGGAGTGTAGTTCTTGATGGTCTCCCACCACTCGTCAAAGCCGTTCGTATGCTCGGCGACGAATTCCTTGTCGTAGAGGCCATCGTTGACCAAGCAGTTGGCAAAGGCGTTGAGGAACGCAACGTTGCAACCGTTCTTGATCGGAAGGTAAAGATCGGCGATACGCGCGGTTTCGATATGGCGCGGATCGGCGACGATGATCTTGCAACCCTTTTCTTTGGCTCGCACGATACGCCTTGCGACGATGGGGTGCGAATCGGCAGGGTTATAGCCGAAGAGGAAAATGCAGCCCGCATCCTCCATACCGGGGATGGAGCATGACATGCAACCTGAACCAACCGTGTCCATCAGACCGAGGACAGTAGGGCCGTGTCAAGTACGGGCGCAGTTGTCCACGCTGTGGGTGCCGATGCACGCACGCGTAAACTTCTGCATGACGTAGTTCGCCTCATTGCCGCCGCCTCGCGAAGAGCCGGTGGTCATGACAGCGTTAGGACCATATTCGTCAATTATGGCCTGCATCTTAGATGCGGTGAAATCCAGTGCCTCGTCCCAGCTTACGCGCTCAAGATCCGCGCCCTTGGTGCGGCGGATCATCGGGTGCAGTACGCGAGGAGTCAAGATCTTGGTGTCGTTGATGAAGTCGTAGCCG
Source organism: Collinsella sp. (assembly GCA_048367555.1). GTDB lineage: Bacteria > Actinomycetota > Coriobacteriia > Coriobacteriales > Coriobacteriaceae > Collinsella. The sequence goes on along the minus strand of DBGCAP010000065.1, from coordinate 75,214 downwards.
CTCATGCCCTTAAGGCACAGCTCGCCCTGATTGGTGATGCCGTTGAGCGGTTCGGTACCCACAACCTGGCCGTTTTGGACCAGGAGGTTAAACTGGCAACCGGCGCCGCAGTACGGGCAGATCACTTTATGCTTCTCCATGACACCCTCCTTCCTTTTTCTGCTACCGAATGCTCGGTACTTATTTGACAATCATTGGGCCTGTATGGCCACCCGCCTACGCCTCGTTTTCGATGGTGGCGCGGGCACGCTCGGCAGTCAGTTCTGCCAGGCGCTCCTCGTCTACCAGGGTGAGGCCCTTGGTCGGGCACGCCTCGGCACACGCCGGACCGCCGGGACGGTCCACGCACAGGTCGCACTTGAGCACGAAGCTCTTGGTCTGCGAACCCACGCGCACATCACCCATCAAGACGGGGACCTGCGTGGTCGCAACGCTCACGGCGCCAAAGGGGCAGGCCATGACGCAGCTCTTGCAGCCGATGCAGTTGTCCTCATTGACGCCGATGCGATGGTTCTTTGGGTCAAAGAACAAGGCGCCCGTAGGACAAGCCTTGGCGCACGGGGCATCCTCGCAGTGATGGCAAGCCACCGGTGCGGAGATCTCGTACGTACGCGTCACGCGCAGGCGCGGCGCGGCGATGTTGCCGGGAATATCGTGTGCCTCGATGCACGCCGCCATACAGGTTTGGCATCCAATGCAGCGTGAAGAATCAGCCACGACTCGTTTATTGCCCATGTTGTTCACTCCCTCCTGAATCCCATGCCGGAGAGACCCTGTCGACGTTGCCCCAAGCCGCCCGTGGCCTGGCATCGACGTATCGAGCGCATGCGGCGAAACAGGCACTTCGATAGAGTTCCTCCAACGATATACAGGCTAAATATACGCAGTTGCAGGGGCAAGCTTGAGCGTAGGCCCTGCAATACGAGTGTATTGCAGGGGTTTTGGCAGGTTGGAATTATTCTCTAGAAGCTATAAAGATGAGTGTATTACATGCGTACACCTCAGAGATTTTTACGCACTCTCATTTTGGATGTACTACGCTTGTATTCAAGTTTATGGTTATTTACTTGAGCGAAATAAAGTAATCGTTATAAGATGCTCAGGTATCGGCATATGCCGCATTTGACCGACTCTATTGCACGCTCATTAAGGGGGCCAGTGATGTCATCGACTCAAAAACGAGCCATCCTGCAGGTGCGCATTCGCGAGGAAGACAAGCAGCATGCCGAGCATCTCTACGACGCCATGGGCACATCGCTTGCCGAGGCCGTTCGCCTTTTTGTCGCGCAGAGCATTTTGATGCGCAAGCTTCCCTTTCAGCCGGTCCCCGTGCGCTCAAAGGACGGCACCGCCGCCTATGGATCGCTCAAAGCATATGGAGACCCCAATCGCCGCTCCGAGGAGCGCAATGCCTGGATTGAGTACCTTGCTACAGAAAGCGACGATTCGATTTTGGGTCCCGAGGAAGTAGATATCCATGAGTAGCACCATCATCGACGAGACCGTCATCCTACGCTACCTGCTTGACGACGACGAAGTTCTGTCACCGCGCGCCGCCAAGGTCATCGCCACACGCACTGCTCGCGTCTACCCCGAAATCATCACGCGCGTCGTGGTCACGCTGCGCGACGTCTATAAGGTTCCCCGCGTTGATATTGCTGCGGCCATGAAAAGGCTGCTCGATGACGTCATGGTCGACGAGCCCACCGTTATCGCCCTTGCTGTCAAACTGTTCGGCAAAACGCATATGGACTTTACCGACTGCCTGCTTGCCGCTCGTACCGCCATCTATAACGACGACGTCGTGAGCTTTGGCAAGCCCATCATCCAAGGCATGATCGATTACCGCCGCAAGCGCCAAACCGCAGCCGAAGTCCGCGACCGCGCCGCCGAAGCCCGCAGCCGAAGCACCGACTCCACCATCGACAAGCTCCGCCACCAATCCCGCCACTAACCGACAGGCAACGGCATCGCCCGCCACTCAGCCCCATCCCCTCCTAAGTTGCGGTGAAATAGTTCCTGGATTTAGGCTTATTCGAGCTATTCAGGAACTATTTCACCGCAACTTTCTGTAAGGGTGGTTTTTAGTGCCGCCGAGGGGCACCGATCAACCGTTTGCCGATATGTTTGGCTCTAACTCATGACTCTGACCTGCCCCGTCAAGCTTTTGGTCAGTTCATGGCAAGGTCTGGCGGACCAAATATGGGTTAGCGTAGTGTCATTCACTCCCCCTCAAGACCATGGGGTCGAAAATGAGTCATGATAAACGCTGTTCCAAACCGCAAGTAGAGCTGTTCTTCCGGTTATTCGAGGCCCATCATGGCGGGCACCTGTTTGTGGCTACCAAAAAATGGGATGAACGCTGTGCCTACGCGCTCATGCAAAAAGAGATGATTATTCGACTCTACAACCATGTCTACGCAGATTCCGCGTATTGGAATGACCTCGGCGTCGAAGATCGCATCTTTCAATTGGCATCCGCTATTGCGGTCGTTGAACCGGATGCCGTGTTTTGTGGAGCAACGGCGGCACTGCTCTACGGCATCGGTTCTGCATATTCGCTTCTCGACAAGGTGCAAGTGCTGCTGCCGCGTTCCACCAGACGCGATATGTACGAATTCGTTGAATACCGACGCTGGCGGCCGGGCGACGTATGGCAGCTCGGCCCGTTTACGTTAACGGATCCATATCGCACGGTGGTCGACATCGCCCGAACGAGCGCTTTCCGATATGAACTAGGCTATGCCGACGGGTTGGCTCGTGAGTACGGTGTCGAGCGTGAAGAATTGCGTGCATATGCACAAGCGAACTGCCGTGGGCTGCATGGCATCGCACGCGCATTTGACGTTTTTGAACATATGGATGGCAGATCGGATAACGGTGGAGAATCCGAAGCACGGGCGGCAATGATTCTGGCGGGAGTTGCCACACCCGAACTTCAGGTTGAAATCACTCGACCGGGAAACGCCGGCTATTATTTGGCAGATTACGGCTGGCAGATGCCAAACGGCTCTTGGATGCTGGCTGAGCTGAATGGACTAGGCAAGTTCGAGGACGAGTCCCAAAATGATCCGGAACATACTGCGGCAAAAACCTATCGAGCTGCCCTCATGCGCGACGCGAACCTGCGTGCCATGGGCCACAACGTCATTCATTTCAAGCTCTCAGACACCTACGATGTCAAAGCATTCGGCTCCATGATGCGCGGCTACGGTATACCAACCACAAAACCCTACGCAGACTCCTGACCGGCTGCCCTCATCTTCTCGATAACAGAACCCATCATCGACCCACCCCGCTCGGCCTCAATAAGTTGCGGTGAAATAGTTCCTGGATTACAGCTTTTGCGGCTAATCCAGGAACTATTTCACCGCAACTTAGGAGGGGATGTGGGGTCCCGACATGTATATGAAAATGGCTCTGGTTCCAAAAGGAATCAGAGCCATTCATCTATCTTATGGAGCGGGCGACGGGAATCGAACCCGCGTCATCAGCTTGGAAGGCTGGGGTTCTACCATTGAACTACGCCCGCAAGATATGGTCGGGACGACAGGATTTGAACCTGCGACATCCTGCTCCCAAAGCAGGCGCGCTACCAAACTGCGCCACGTCCCGAAGGTGTTGAGCAGCTAAGGTCTAAACCTTGCGTGTCCCAAAGCGAAGGAAATTATAAGGGAGACTCCCCGCCTGTGCAAGCGACGATACCTTAGCTCCTCGAATGTGCGACAAACCGGCCATGGAGCAGGCCAATCACAAACGCCACCACGGCAACCGGCGCCCACGCGGCTCCAATGTCCGCCAGCGGCAGTGCATCGAACGGCAGCCATGCGCCAGCAAAGAACGCATCGCGGACCGAAGTGATTATGCTCTGCACCGCGACCACGCCGCCGACCCAGACCCAAACCTGCGGATGCGCGTCGCAAAAACCATGCACCAGGCCCATGAGCACCAGCACGATGGCAACGGGATACAAGGCGTTGAGCATAGGCACCGAGAACATGAGGATCACGTCGAGGCCAACGTTGGAGAGCACGCACGAAAACGCCGCGAACACAAAGGCGAGAATCGCAAAAGGACGGCGCATGGCCTCCTCGGAGGCCTCCGCTCCCCCTTCGACCACATACGTCTCGCAGAAGTAACGCGAGCAGCAGCTGATGAGACCGATGCACACGTTCATGCAGGCGAGGAAAAAGATCGCAAAGACCACGACCGTGCCGGCAAGGCCAAAGTGCATGGAGGCAGAGCGGGCAAGGATGGCGGCGCCATTGGTGGCATCGGGCATCACGGTGCCGAGCTGCGTGCCGGCAAGCGCCAGGCCGCAGTAGATGGCTGCCATGAGCACGCCGGCAATCACACCGGAACGCGAAATCTCGAAGGCCACGCGCTTGTCATCGGTAACGCCCAGCTCGTGGATGGTCTCGGCGATGATAATGCCAAAGGCGAGCGACGCAAGCAGGTCCATGGTCTGGTAGCCGGTCAAAAAGCCCTGCACGGCGGCGCCTGCATCGTAGGGAGCCTGAGGCGCGGCAGCCGGTCCCAGCGGCGAGATCACGGCAGCACCCACGACCAGCACGATGAGCGCAATGAGCGCGGGTCCCGTAATGCGCCCGAGCACGCGCGTGATGACGCCCGGACGCAACGTAAGCGCAAACGCGACCACGAAGAACCCGATGGCAAACACCAGGCGAGCCGTGCCGAGCGAAACGCCCTCGGGCAGCAGCGGCACCAGCATCTCGAAGGCCGTGGAGCTCGTGCGCGGAATAGCCAGACACGGGCCGATGGCCAGATAGACCGCCGCGACAAAGAACTCACCAAACTTGGGGTGCACGCGGCCGGCAAGCTCGCGCGCCGTTCCGGCAAGCGCCACAGCGATAAAGCCCATGACAGGCAGGCCGATGGCGGCAATCAGAAAGCCGAGCATGGCGACCGGCGTGGCAGAGCCTGCCTGCAGCGCCAACAGCGGCGGAATAATGAGGTTGCCGGCGCCAAAGAGCATCGAGAACAGGGCGATGCCGACGGTGACGACGTGGTCGGAGCGCAGACCGCGCGGGGCGGATGAAGCCATGGGTCCACCTTTCGGGTTGAAACAAAAAATGGGACGGGCAAAAACACCCGTCCCGCAAGTATATACGCTCTAGCAGCTTTAGCAGGCTAAATCGCACAGAGCATCGATAGCCGTGTCGACTTCTTCGGTCGTGTTGAAATACCCAAATGAGAAGCGGACGACGCCCTGGCGCTCGGTCCCCAGCGCACGGTGCATGAGCGGGGCGCAATGGGCGCCGGGGCGCGTCGCAATCCCCCACCCTTGCATGAGCGCGTCCGAGATCTCGGCAGAGTCGATATCACCCACGTTGAGCGACACGATCGCCGAGCGCGCGGGTTGGTCAAACGCACCGTAAAGCGCAATGCCGGGTATTTCGCGAACGCCGGCGAGGAAACGCTCAGCAAGCGCGCGCTCACGCGCCGCAATCGCCTCGACCCCACCCTGGGCCTCGATAAAGTCGAGACCAGCGGAAAGGCCGGCGATACCGTGGCCGTTGAGCGTGCCCGCCTCAAGGCGCGTAGGCCACTCAAGCGGCTGCAACGCATCGAAGCTGTGCACGCCCGTGCCGCCCATGGCCCACGGAGCCACGTCAACGCCCTCCGCCACGGCCAGGCCGCCGGTCCCCTGCGGACCCATGAGCCCCTTGTGGCCGGTAAAGCACACGACGTCGAGCCCCATTGCGTGCATATCGATATGCGTCGTGCCGGCAGACTGCGAGGCATCGACGATCACGAGCGCGCCGGCCGCATGGGCCATGGCCGCCACGCGCGCAATGTCGACCGCGTTGCCGGTCACATTGGAGGCGTGCGTCACCACCACAGCACGCGTACCGGGCGTGACCAACCGCTCGAGTTCGTCGTAGTCGAGCACGCCGCTCGCATCGCAACCCGCATGCTCAACCGTCACGCCCTGCTCCGTCGCCAAGCGATTGAGCGGACGCAGCACGGAGTTGTGCTCGAGCACCGTCGTGACCACGCGGTCGCCGGGGTGCACCACGCCATTGATGACGGTGTTGAGCGCCGCCGTGGAGTTGGACGTAAAGCACACATGGTCCGCCCTCGGGCAACCCAAAAGGCGCGCGAGCTTGGCACGGCAAGCGTGAATCGTACGAGCGGCATCGAGGGCACCCGACGTGGCGCCGCGCCCGGCATTGCCGAGCGAGCACATCGCCTGCGTCACGGCATCGATGACCGTCTGCGGCTTGTGCATGGTCGTCGCCGCGTTATCCAGGTAGATCATCGCACGACCTCCCACATATCGATCACGGTATAGCCCTCGGTGGGAACACCCGCCTCGGCGAGTTCGCCGCGCAGCAGTTCCTCATCGGCAGGCAACGCCTTCCACGCCAAACCGCAGCCGGCAGCGACCTCCCCGGGCACAGGAATCGTTCGCCCGGGAAGGCCGCGCTCGATGCACAGGGACTCGCAGCCCATGGCGGCCGCCGTGGTGGGAAACGTGATGACAAGCGCCGGGCGCTTCTCCCTCATGGCAACTCCAACCAATACGCTACGGGCGCACGACGCGCACGGCCTGCTCCATCTTCTCCACGATCACGTACATGTTGGTGACCTCGCCCACCGCGAGCTGGTCTTTAATGCCATAGTGGTCAAGGCAGGTGCCGCAGGTAAGGATCTCGACACCCTGCTCCGCCAGGCCCTTCAGGTCATCGAGCACCGGCGAGCCCTCGACGGTGAGCTTGGCGCCACCGTTGTAGAACAGCATGGTCGCGGGCAGCTCCTCTTGCTGCGTCACGGCAAAGATAAACGCCTTCATGAGCTTGTGGCCCAGCTCGTCGTCGCCACGGCCCATGCAGTCGGTGTAGACGGAAATGACGAGCTTGCCCTTGCCGGCGCTGGCATCACAGAAGGCGGCGCCATCCTGCTCGGGATCAGCCACGGCAACGGCACCAGAGGTCGCGACAGCCACGTGCCACTCGCCGTCCGAGATCTTCTCGACCGAGGCCGTGCAGCCCTTCTCCTGCGCCATCTTGGAAATGTTCTTGACGGCGGTCTCGTTATCGACCGAGGTCACGACGGTGCCCTCGCCATCGAGCTGCTTCAGGGCTTTGAGCGTCTTGACGACGGGCAGCGGGCAGGCATCGCCCATGGCATTGACTTCAATCTTGGTAGACATAGTTTTTCCTTTCGAATAAATCGTTTTAGAACGGTACATAGCTCAATAAACGTGTCGTTAACGAACAACGCGGACGGCAGGACCGCCTGGCACCGGCTCGCACACGCGACCGACGGCGGCGGCGATACGTCCTTCGGCATGCAAACGGCGCGCAAGCTCATCCACATCGGCAGCAGGTGCCGCAATGAGCAAGCCGCCCGAAGTCTGCGGATCGTACAGCGCATCCAACATGCCCGGCCCCAGGTCCTCGTCGGCAGCCACACGCGGGCCAAAGAAGTCCTGGTTGCGGTAGGAGCCCGCGGGGATAATGCCCAGACGCGCCATGTCGAGCACCTGGTCAAAGAGCGGCACCGCCCCCGACGCAAGCTCAATCTGCACGCCCGAGCCCTCGGCCATCTCGCACGCGTGCCCGATCAGGCCAAAGCCCGTAATGTCGGTGCACCCGTGAAGTTCGAGCCCCTCGGCCAAACGGATCGGAGCCTCGTTGAGGGTGCGCATCGAGTCAAACATGGCTGTGGCCTCGTCCTGCTCGATGAGCTCGCCCTTAATGGCCGTGGTGATGATGCCCGAGCCAACCGCCTTGGTCAGCAGTAACGCATCGCCCACGCGCGCGCCGCTGTTGGCGAGCATGCGGTCGAGCGCGACAAAGCCGCTCACGGACAGGCCGTACTTGGGCTCGTCGTCGTTGATGGTGTGGCCGCCCGCGATGGAGCAACCAGCCTCGACGCACTTGTCGGCGCCGCCCGCCAGAATCTGACCTGCGACCTCGATGCCCAGGCAACTGGGAATGCACAGCAGGTTCATGGCATGGCTCGGCCGCCCGCCCATGGCGTAGATGTCCGACAGTGAGTTTGCCGCGGCGATCTGGCCAAACAGAAACGGGTCGTCGACCATCGGCGGAAAGAAGTCGATGGACTGCACGAGCCCCAGGTTCTCCCCTACGCGGAAGACACTCGCATCGTCGGAGGTATCGAACCCCACGAGCAGGTTGTCGTTATGCACATTGGGCAAGTCGCCCAGGACCTGGGCGAGGGCTCCGGGAGCCAACTTAGCGGCTCAACCGCTTGCGGCTGTCATGGACGTGAGCTTAATCTGATCGTCAGCCATCGATACCTCCTCTCTCTTCGGTCAATCATTTTCTCCCAGTATACGCATGAATGCGAGCCTGCAGCGGGTGCATTAATTGAGCGCCTGGGCGCGAATCGCCGCGCCGATGGCACCGGCAAAGCGAGCCTGGGGCGAGGTGGTCACCGGCGACCCCAGTAGCTCGCCCAACCGCTCCACCACGAAGGCGTTCTCGCACAGGCCACCGGTTAGGTAGTACGGGGCGCCCGTGGCCTGCCCGGCCATGGTCGCCACGCGCGAGACCACGCTGTCGATCACGCCGCGTGCAATGTTCTCGCGCGGCTCGCCACGACCGATCAGACTGATGACCTCGCTTTCGGCAAACACCGTGCACATGCTGCTGATCTTGGTGGGCTCGCCGGAACGCGCAAGGTCGGCCATCTGCTGCTGGGAAATGCCTAGGCGGTCGGCCATGATCTCCAAAAAGCGCCCCGTGCCGGCAGCGCACTTGTCGTTCATGGCGAACTTGGCCACGCGACCGCCCTTGAGTTGGATGACCTTGGTGTCCTGGCCGCCCACGTCAATCACCGTGCCGTGATCGCCAAACAGGCGCGCGGCACCGGTGCCGTGGCAAGTAATCTCGGTCACGACCTTGTGCGCATAGGGCACGGCGACACGGCCGTAGCCAGTCGCGACCACGCGTACGTCGTCGGCCGCCACGTCGTAGCCGGCAGCAGCAAGCTCGCAGCGCAGACGTTCGGCCGCATCGACCGACGAGAACCCGGTTGGCTGCACGCACGTCCACGCCACCGAACCCTCCCCATCGACCACAGCAGCCTTAGCTGCCGTAGATCCGATATCGATCCCGATCCCTATCATGGCTCTCTCCCAATCTAAACATCAAAGATAGCGGCGCGTTCAGGCGCCTTAGCTCTAGGTTTCTCAGGTGCCGGAGGTTGCCCCGAAAGAGGAGCGCAGCGTACTTTGGTACGCAAGCGACGGTTTGAGGGGCAAGATCCGGTGCCTGAGGAAGCTAGAGGGTTTCGATGAAGGCGGCGATGCGGGTCTCGATCTGGCCCATGTCGCCATTGCTGTAGTCGGTCTCGATCTTCATGTACGGAATACCCGCACCCTCGACGGCCTCCTGCATGCGCGCGCTCTCAACGTTGAAGGTGTGGCAGGCCTGTAGCACGCTCTCCACTACGCCATCGACGTGATACTCCTCGCACATGGTCAGCGTGTTCTCCATACGGCCTTCGTTAGGCGTCATGACCGAGCAGTTGATGTCCAGGTAGCGGTCGGCGATGGCGCGCAGGATGTCGGGAGCATCCGGGTCGATCATCATGGCCGCCGTGCGCTCGCCCGAGCAGTCGTCCATGCACACGACCACACCACCGTTGGACTCGATGGTGCGGCCGATCTTGTTGATCACGCCGCCCACCGGGCAGCCGGTGATCAGAATGCGCTTGGCATCTGCCGCGACCGGGCGCTCGCCCGCGTCGTAGGCCTCACGCAGCTTGGCAACCTTTTGCTCCAGCTGCTGTGTATAGGCCTCAATATCAAAGCTGAACGTGCCGGCAAACATGGTGCTCATCAGATCGACGCCGCTCATGGCCGCCGGCTGGTTGGCCTGCAGCGCAAACATCTCGAGCTGGGCCGCACGCAAGCGGTTGCGACGACGCACGGCGGCGCGCAGGTCGTCATCGGTAATCGTGATGCCGTAGAAGCCCTCGAGCTCCTCCTTGAGCAGGCGGCACTCCTCGTACCAGCCCTCGCGCTCGTAGGCGCGATCGCGACCCTGCGGAAGATGCAGAATGTGCGTGCGCTTGAGCTCGTTGAGTAGCTCGTACATCTTCTTCTTGCCGTCGCAGGTTGTCTCACCGATGATCATGTCGCTAAAGTACGTAAACGGGCACTTTTGCGAGTAAGCAAAGCCGTAGGTCGACTTGATGAGCGGGCAGAGATTTGCCGGCAGCACCTTCTCGGCCTCGGGAATCACCTCATCGGACGTACCGCACAGAGCGACACTTGCGGCCCCCGCAGCATCGATAATCTCGAGTGGCGTATAGCTGCACAGGAAGCCGACCAGGCGATTACCCGCCTGCTTGTAATCCTTGACGCGAATAAACGCCGCCTTGCGCTGCTCGTTGAACTCCTCAAACGTGGACGGCAACGGCTGCTCAATATTTTCCGACATATAACTCCTTAACGAACCTTTTAACCAACCAAGGAGACGGCTTTCCCAGGTGCCCGAGGTTGCCATGAAAGAGGAGCGCCGCATACTTTGGTGCGCAAGCGACGGTTTGAACGGCAAGATCGGGTGCCTGGGGAAGTCACCGAGACGGATAGCCCTAAATGGTTTCCAAGAAAGCTTCAATGCGCGTCTGCAATTGCCCCGCGTCCTCGCCGGCGTAGTCGGTGGTGATATGCATAAACGGAATGCCGGCCTCCTCGGCAGCTTTCTCCACGGCGAAGGACTCCATCTCGTAGAGCGTGCAGAACTGCAGGGCCACATCCACGATGCCGTCGGCATGCAGGTCCTTGGCCATCTGGACAATGTCCTTCATACGCTGGTCGTTGGGCGTAAAGACGGCACAGTTGATCTTAAAGTAGCGCTCGGCGATGGCATCGAGCATCTCGTCGACCGTCTCGCCGGACTCGTCGACTAGGTCCTTGTAGTAGCGCGAGCCCGTGCAGGACTCCCCGCCTACCACAACGCCGCCGGCCTTCTCAATGAGGTTGAACAGCTTCCAGTTGGGCACGGCCATGGGCGTGCCGGTGTACAGGATACGCTTGGTCCCCTTGGGCGCCACGCCCTCGCCGGCCTCGACACGCTGCTCGCACTCAGCCGCCATATCGTTAATGGCTCCGGTCAGACGCGGCGTGTCGTCCATAAAGGCGGCCTGAACGGTCAGCAGGCTGTCGAGACCGCTGATGGGCACAGGGTCGGCAGCGCGTGTGGCAGCGAGGCGCTGCAGGGCACGGCGCTTCTCATTGACGGCGTGGATGGCGGCCTTCAGACGCTCGGGCGTAATCTTGACGCCACACTCTTCCTCGATCTTGGCGGCGAGCTTCTTGACCTCGGCCTTCCAGGTCACGAGCGTAGACTCGTCGTGCACGTTGGGAATATCCATGACGTACATGTTCTTTTGCGTTGCAAAGAACTCGTAGGCCTTCTTCTTGCCATCGCAGGTGTTCTCGCCTACCACCAGGTCACTCGACTCAATGTAGGGGCAGACCTCGCCCAGCTTAAAGCCGGCAAAGCTCTTGATGAGCGGACAGGTGTTGCGCGGCAGGTGCTCCTCGACCTTGTCCGTTGCCCAGTCGGCACCCGAGCACAGGCCCACGGGAATACCGTCGCAGGCGAGCACAATCTCCTCGGGCACATACACGCAGAACGAACCGACGATCTTGGTGGCCTCGCCGGCCTCCTTCTTGTCGAGCATCTCCTTAATGCGGCCGCTGTGGATGTTGGTGGCCACAAAGTCCAGGTAGGACGTAGACTTGGGGCGATTGTTCTGCGTCAGGAACATGTCCCCGTACATCTGGCCCACGGCGCCCAGCAGCATATCATGGTCGGCAAGATTCATGCCGAGGCTCTCCCACATCGGATGGAAATCAAATTCTTCAGCCATGACGGTTCCCCTCTCGAACCAAAATCGGATAACAACGGTATCGATGCACGACGGACGGCGATTGCCCGACCGTGCTCAAACCCGGAATTTTAGGGAACCTGCTTTGCGGTCGATTATTTAGTTGTGCGTCGTCTCTCCCGGAGCCGTGAACATACCTGCTCATATGCGGCTCCGAGCGATATATAGGGCACGCGCGGCAACGCGGCAAATGTATGTCGTCTGCGGCATGTGCGCACCCTCCTTAACCAGTTGATGTCAACTATATCAACGGTCATCGACCATGCGAACACCGTTGACATTCGTACGACAGCATCGTGTGCCGCCGTTTAATAAATAATTATCTTAATTGATAAGAGTTTGTCATCTCTCATTCGACGAACGGCAAACAAAGCCGCCGAGGCTTATATCCCCGACGGCATTACCCGGCGCTATCGACAAACCAAATGGATCTTACTCGCATCGAAGTGCATACGCAGGGTCTCGCCTGCTTGCGGTAGTCCATCCGCTGGTACGCCCACCTTGTTGACCTTCCACTGCAGACGCGTTGGCGCATCGACGCGCGGCGCGTCCAGCAGCACCAGGCGCTCAAAACGCGAGTCGCTCACGCGCGCCACGTGCAGGTCGTAGCTGTTGCGACCCCGCTCAGCGCGATTGTCAACATGGAAGTAGCTGGCGCGAATGCCCAGGTACGCCACATTATCGGGAACCTCGCGACCCACGTTAAAGGTCATGCCCCAGTCGAGGGCTTCAACTTCTTCTTCGCCGATCTTGCGCGCCCGGCTTGTGTTCTTGCAGCCCGTCAGGCGCAGCGCCGCCAGCGTCTGCGGACGGCGGACCACATCCTCGATGGAGCCGATCTCCTCAACATGCCCGTTGTGCATCACGCAGATGCGCTCGCACAGACGGCACGCCTCGTCGATATCGTGACTCACGTAGAGCACGGTGCGGTTGCATACATCGAACAGGTCGAGCATGTTCTGTTCGAGCGCGCTCTTGAGATACGCATCGAGCGCGCTCATGGGCTCGTCGAACATAAAGATGCCGGGATGCGCCGCCACCATGCGAGCGAGTGCCACGCGCTGCTGCTGGCCGCCCGAGAGGCGCGCGGGGTACCGATCGGCGAAATCGGCCAGGCCAAAGATGCCCAGGTAGCGCTCGGCAAGATTTTTACGCGCCGCGGCGTCGCCCGCATCCTTTACGCCGGCGCACACGTTATCGGCCACCGTCATGTTGGGAAACAGCTGATAGTTTTGGAACAATAGGGCGCATTTTCGCTCCTGGGGCGACAGGTTGATGCCCGCCCCCGAGTCAAAAAAGGTCACGCCGTTGACGACGATCTTGCCCTCGTCGGGCGTCTCCACACCGGCAATGCAGCGCAGTGTGCAGCTCTTGCCACAACCCGAGGCGCCCAGCAGCGCCACGCGCTCCTCGCCAGCCTCGAGCTGAATGTCGAGAGTAAAGCCGGGATAGCGCTTTTTGATATCCAGAACGAGCGACATGGCTTATCGACCTCCCTTTGCGACCGTGTCATCGCGCATAAGTTCGGCCAGCGCCTCGCGATCGATACGCAAGGCATCGCCGCCCGCCGGGTCGAGCGAATCGCCCTGTCCGGCGAGATCTTCGGCCTGTTTGCGCTTCGCACGGGAGAGACCACGCTCGCGATACTTTTGCGAATGCGCGGTGTACATGTTGATGAACAGGATGACTAAGAAACTGAACACGATTACGACGATGACCCAAAAGAGTGCCACCGACGTGTTGCCGCCCATCCACTCAAAGTAGATGGCGATGGGGATGGTCTGGGTAATGCCGGCGTAGTTGCCCGCAAAGAACAGGGTGCAGCCAAACTCGCCCATCGCGCGGGCAAAGGCAAGCACCGTGCCGGCGGCAATCGAGGGCCAGCCGAGCGGCATCATAAGCTTGGTAAAGATGCGACGCTCGGACCAGCCCAGCGTGCGCGCCGCATCGAGCATCTGCGTGTCGAGGCTCTCGAAGGCTCCGAGCGCCGTACGATAGACGAGCGGGAACGACACGACGACGGCAGAGATCACCGCCGCGGGCCAGGTAAAGACGATCGAGATGCCGTGCGCAATGAGCCACTGGCCCACCCCGGTCGAGCGGCCAAACAGCATGAGGAGCAGAAAGCCGCAGACCGTGGGCGGCAGCACCATAGGAACCGTAAAGACCGAATCGAGCAGGCCCTTGATGCGACTCGAGGTACCCATAGTCTTCCACGCGGCGAACAGGCCCAGCGCAAAGGAGATCAGCAGGGCAAGGCCACTCGTTTTTATGGACACCCAAAACGGGCGATAGTCGATGTCGCCCAAAAAGGAAGCCAGAGAGGTCAAGGGCCCCTGCTCATCCCGCATCACGACAGACGATGCTTCTACCATTTGAGCGCTATCAAGCCAACGCGCTCCGCCCTTGGCATCACCCGAGGCCGATGCAATCACAACATAGCGGCCCCCATCCGCACCACGCTCGTCAAAGCCATAGGTATACCCGCCGGCATCAAACGTTGTTTCCGCCGTGACATACCAAGGAAGATCCACGTCCCCTAGCTGCGCACCTCCCATGCAGTTTGCGCTGTCGAGCTCACAGACGAGGGCCTTGAGACCCGATACGCACTCGTTGTCCTGCGGATCCAATCCATACTTCTCGACCGCCTTGGAGGATATCCACACCACAACGCGATCGGCAGCGGGCGCCACTACAAGGTCCACGTCCTCGTCAACGGGAAACCGGTAGCCCTCAGGCTGGCCCTCCATGGCACGAGCGGTCCCCTTGGCCAACCGCTCAAAACCCTCGATCCCATAGGAAAGCCCATGAGCGGTCGCGGCAACCTGGGCTCCGTCCTCAGCGTCCCCAGCAAACGCAAATCCCGGCACCCAGCAAAGCGCGAAGGTCAAAGCACAGGCGACAAGCATGCGGAATCTATTAAGCACGAAAAGCTCCAAGCGAATACAAGGACGGAGTGAGACACAAAACGATGGAATTATCGCGCCAAGCCGCACTACTCGGAAAGCTCAAAGCCGTACTTGGCCCAAATCTTCTGAGCTTTCTTGTTGGTCAGACAGAAGTCGATGAACGCCTTGGCCTCGTCGGCGTGCTCGGAGCTCTCGGCAACGGCGCCCGGATACACGATGGGCTTGTGCGAATCCCCGGGGCACACGAAGGCCTCCTCGATGCCGTCGTAGCGGAAGATATCGGAGCTGTAGACAAAACCGGCCACGCAGTCGCCTGTAGAGACGTAGGCGGCAGCGGTGCCGACCTTATCGGCCAGTGCGACCTTGTCGGCGATCTCGGGAGCATACTCGCCGTCGTCGCCCTCGATGCCGGTGTAGAGGCCCACGGAGGCCAGGGCCTGGTTAGCGTACTTGCCGGCGGGAACGGTCTTGGCGTCGCCAATGGCAATCATGCCTTCCAGGTTCGCAACGTCGGCAATGGCCTCGACCTTGGTGTCGGAGCCCTCGGCGCGAATGATCACGAGGTCGTTGACGAACATGTCCTCACGCGTGTCGGCGTCGACGAGCTCGGCGGTCTCGGCGTCATCCATGGTGCCCTTGGAGGCCGTGATGAGCACGTCGACCGTGGCGCCGGCACGCATCTGCTCAACGAGGTCGCCGGAGGCCTTAAACTGCGTGTCGGCAAAGGTGGTGCCGGTCTGGTCGGTGTAAAGCTCTTGGACCTCGGGCAGAGCCTTCTCAAGCGAGTTGGCGGCAAAGACTTGCAGCTCGACAGCTTTCTTGGAAGATGCCTTGGCAGAACCGGCATCGGATCCGGCCGGCTCGGACGTCTTGCTGCCCGAGCAGCCGGCAAGACCAAGGCCGGCAGCGGCGACAGCAGAAAGCGAGACGAATCCGCGGCGAGAAACCATATCGAACATATTCAACCCTTTCGGACCTTGTGCCCGGGTACCCCACCGCGGGCTATAATCTGCAATCAGATTATACTTTCGCGCGAATAATGATAGTGAGAAATTATTCTCGTCAGAGAATATAGTTTCGAGTTAGCGTGCGCCTCGGCGTCGCTTCGGTGGAAAACAAAGGCGGAGCAGCCGTTCAGGTCGCCCCGCCGCAGGTAAACCGCTTAGTTGGTATGTCCGCCGCCCGCTGTCATCTGAGCCGCATGCTCCAGCTGGTCTGCTATGGCCTCCCAGCTTTCGCGGGCGGCCTTCGTAGAACCGGGAAAGTTTACGACAAGTGTATGACCTCGTTGCATGCAAATAGCGCGCGAGAGCATGGCGCGGCGCGTCTTGGTCATGGAGTACGCACGGATTGCCTCTGCAATACCGGGCACATCGCGGTCGCAGACGGCACGCGTCGCCTCGGGTGTCACGTCGCGCATCGAAAGCCCAGTTCCGCCGCAGGTGAGCACGACATTGGCGTGACACTCATCGGCGGCTTCCACAATGGCATCACCGATCTCGCTGGCGTCGTCGCGCACGACCACGTGTGAGGCGACCGTCCAGCCCTGTGCCTCGATAAGTTCCTCGAGTGCGGCTCCAGCCTCGTCCTGGGCAAGATCACGCGTATCCGAGCACGTCACAATCGATATCTTCAACTCCACAGCATTCCTCCTACAACACGGTGCCCTCGGGCAGGTCGACGCGAACAACGTCCACGACATCTCCCGCCTTGAGCTCGCACGGTCCTTCGTCAATACGCAGCAGGCAGTTGGCCCGCTGCATCGTGCCGAGCAGCGCCGAATTCTGCGTCTTGGCCTCGGTCACCATCAGCTCACCGGTCTTGGGGTCGCGCAAAACCGTGGCGCGATCGAAGAAGCGTCGGTCCTGGCGCTTTTTCACACCGTGTGTGAGCGTCGCCTGCTGCACGGGACGCGGACCCTCGGCAAAGCCGCGCATCTTGCGAATCGCCGGACGGGCGAGCATCTCAAAGCCCACATACGCCGCAGCCGGATTGCCTGAAAGCCCCAGGTAGGGCTTACCCCCGAGCAAGCCAAACGTGATGGCCTTGCCCGGACGCATCGAGATGCGATCGAACAGCACCTCGCCCTCGCGCCGGACGAGTGCCGTCACATAGTCGTAATCGCCCGCCGAGGCGCCTCCGCTCGTAATGACAAAATCGCACTCTTGCACCGCACGATGCACGAGCTCGGCAATCGCCTGCTCATCATCAGACGCAATGCCGTAGAACACGGGCTCGGCTCCTGCATCGAGTGCTTCGGCCATCAACGCCGAGGAGTTGGAATCGCGAATCTGACCGCGCGCCGGTACTTTACTCGGTGCGACCAATTCCGTGCCCAGCGAGATGATGCCCACACGTGGGGCAGCGTGCACCTTCACGCTCGCGTAACCGGCGCTTGCCAGCAGGCCCGCGCCCGCCGGAGCCACGACCTCGCCGGCGTGTATCACAACATCGCCGGCATGGGCCTCCTCGGCGGCAGAGCGAACGTTCTCCCCCACCTTGGCCGGCGCCGAGAAGCGGACGTGCGAGCCCTCGTTGCCATCGCCGTCAAGCACCTCGACGATCTCGTATTTCACTACGGCGTCGGCACCCTCGGGCAGCGGCGCGCCTGTCATAATGCGGACCGTCTCGCCCGGGCCAAGAGCACCCTCAAACACATGGCCCGCAGCCTCGTGTCCGATAACGTCGAGCGTCACCGGCGTCTCACCAGACGCCTGCGCCAAGTCCGCCGAGCGCACGGCATATCCGTCCATAGCGCTGTTGGCAAACGGCGAAATGTCGATATCGGCCACAGCATCCTCGGCCAAGGGAAAACCAGCCGCCTGCCACACGGGAATCTCTACGAGATTGGTCGGAGCAACGTGCGACAGAACAATCGACTGCGCGTCCTCCAGCGGAATGAGTTTCTCTGCCATATGCACCTCTTAATGCCACGGCGCACAACAGGAGCGCCGATTCTTTATGCTTGTCTCAGTATAATCCCCGACGCGCGACCGCGATTTGGCCTGTACCCGCAAATACACCTGTCGGCCGCAAGCCGCGAAACAGAATGGAAACCAACCCACCGGCTCGTCGCGCTTGCCGCGTTTTATAATGCTTGCGTTGCAACCTAAAAGAGGAATATATGGCTCATAACAACAAACCCGAAAGCGCAAACGAAGCGCAGGATCATTCCCAGCCGCTCGACGATGGCGGCTTTTTCTCCCTTAGCGACGTCATCATGGCCGGCAGGCGTCAACTCACCCGCTCCGAGCAGCTCTTGGCCGCCGACACACGCCGCAACGCCCGCAACCTGTTTGCAAGCGCCAAACTGCTCGCGCTCGTCGTCATCGTCTCGCTCGCCATGGGTGTTGCCGCTTGGGCATTTTTGGCCTCGCTGAATATCGCGACCGATTATCGCGAGCACCACGTGTGGATTTACGCGTTGCTTCCCGTTGTGGGCGTTGCCACCGCATGGGTGTACAAAAACCACGGCCTTGCCGCCAAACGAGGTAACAACCTGGTCATCGACTCCGCCCTGGGCACACGCCTTATCCATATGCGCATGGCCGTTCTCACCTTCGTCTGCTCCACGCTCACGCACCTCACGGGCGGGTCGGCCGGTCGCGAGGGAGCCGCGGTGCAGATTGGCGGCACCATCGCCAGCAACATCTCGAGCCTCGCCCACCTCAAAAAGCATGACCACCACGACCTCATGCTCGCCGGCATCTCATCCGCTTTTGGCGCCGTATTCGGTTCGCCCCTTGCCGGCGCGTTCTTTGGCATGGAAATGTGCTTTATCGGCAAGATCGACTACACCGCGGGCATCTACTGTCTGGTCGCCTCGTTTACCGGCTACTTTACATCACTCGCCCTGGGTACCGAGTACGAAGCGAATGTCATCGCCAGCGTTCCCACCATGACACCACGGACGGTTGTCATCGTTGTTATCAGCGCCATCATCTTCGGTCTGACGGCACGTCTCTTTGCCTGGTCGGTTCGAACCGTCAAGAGCCTGTACGGTCGCTTTATCACCAATTACCTTGTTCGCGCACTCATCGGCGCACTCGTGGTTTTGGCCGCCTATGCCCTCCTCGACGCCTGGGACTACGCCGGCCTTTCCACGTGGCTTTCCGGCGCCGGATTTGCAGGCAACACCACCCTGGCGGACGCGGCCATCAAGTTGGTCGTCACAGCGCTTACCCTGGGCGCGGGCTTCCAAGGCGGCGAGGTCACGCCCCTGTTTGGCATCGGTGCGGCACTCGGTGGCTGGATCGGCTGCCTCACCGGTCTCGACCCCAGTTTTCTGGCGGCTCTCGGCATGCTCGGCGTCTTCTGCGCCGGCCTCAACGTGCCCATCACCACCTGTATGATGGCCATCGACCTGTTCCACGGCACGGCCGCCGGCTTCTTCGTGATCGTGGCGTTTATCAGCTATCTCGCCGGCGGCCACCGCGGCGTGTACCCCGCCCAGCGCATCATCTCACCCAAGCGCCGCTCGCTTATTGTGGACGAGGGCGGCACGGTGGCAGAGGCTATCGAGCGCCACAACGACCTGATAGAGTAGACGTTAGTATTCGCCGTGCAGCCACAATCGGGAGCAATTCGACCCGAGCGAGACCGCACCGTCACGTCATACGCCGGGAGTCACCCCATGCACGGAACTGATTTTGGTCGCACGCTCATCATCGCCAACCCAGCCGCCCAGTCGGGTGCGGCACGCGAAGTTGCCGAGCGCCTGCAACGCTTTTTGGATATGACCGCGCGCGCATCCCAGTTTGACCTGGTGCTAACCGAGCACATGGGACACGCCAAGGAGCTTGCCGCACAGGCTCAGGGCTATCGCACCGTTATCGCACTCGGCGGCGACGGCGTGATCCACGAGGTCGTCAACGGGCTTATGACGCAAAAGGAGGACGCCCGCCCCGCTCTTGCCGTCCTGCCCGTGGGCTCCGGCAACGATTTTGCCCAGACGCTCGGCATCGAAGATTTCTCCGGCAAGAATTTTGGCGCGCTGCTCACCTGCGAGCTGCAGCACCAGGATATCGGGCGCATTCGCTCATGGAGTCCCGCAAACGGAAGCGGCGAGGCCACCGTTGAATACTACGACCAGACGCTTTCGGTCGGTATCGATGCCGCCATCGGCCTGGGCACCACCGAGCTGCGCAAAAAGACGGGCCTCGCAGGCGCTCCGCTCTATACCCTCTCGGGTCTGGAGCAGTTTGGTCTGCGCTACCGCAACTACACCATGACAGTCAGCTTTGATGGCGCGCCCGCCGAGTGCGTACGCGCGATTATTATGGCCATCCAGCTGGGGCCCACCTATGGTTCGGGCTATCGCATCTGTCCCGACGCCGACCCGTGCGACGGCAAGCTCGATGTTTGCTACGCCTGCGGCCCTGTCCCTCGCGCGGTTGCCCTGCCTATGTTTCTTTCGGCCAAGGACGGTCACCATACCAAGTTGCCGCCGGTTCGTATGCGCCGCTGCCGCCATGCCGCGCTTACCTTTGAGGAGCCCGACTACCCCATCCAGGCCGACGGCGAGCCCGTTGTCGCCTCGCGCATCGAGGTCGACGTCCTTCCCGCCGTCCTCGAAGTCTGGCACCCAACCCGCTAACCCCCATAAGTTGCGGTGAAATAGGGACTGTTTATGCAGTTAAAGCCGCAAAACAGTCCCTATTTCACCGCAACTTATGAGGAAGCTATTCGTCGCTGCCCGGCTTGCGACGGTTGGCCTTTTTAATGGCGTTGAAGTGCTTGTCATTGAGCCTGCGCTGGCGAGAGCGCTGAGGCACCTTGGTCTTTACGCGTCGGCGCGGTGGACGCCCGCGACGCTCAAGCTCAGCGCGCAGCTTACGCAGGCAGCTGCTACGGTTTTGGAACTGACTGCGGCTCTCGCGCGCCGTCACGGTAATCCCCGTGGGCCCATGCTTCATGTGCACCGCCGAGTCCGTCGTGTTGACGCCCTGTCCGCCCGGGCCCGTCGCGCGAAACACCTGAACCTCGCAATCGCGTGCCAACTCCTCGACCGACATCTCGGCATAGTGCGCATACTCACGCCATCCCATCTTGTTCTCATCCATATCAACACCTCCCCTCATACAAAAAATGTGACAAAGGGACAGTCCCTTTGTCACATCGCATACCAATCGCTTGTGTTGCGCACTTAGGCGAAGGTGATCTCGCCGGTCTCGCAGTCCATATCGGCGATACGGGCCAGGCTCTCGACGCGGAAGCCGCGCTCGCGGAGCTTATCGCCACCGCCCTGGAAGCCCTTCTCCACCGCAATGCCAATACCGGATACCTCGGCACCCGCAGCCTCGCAGATCTTGATAAGACCCTCGAGCGCGCAGCCGTTGGCCAGGAAGTCGTCGATAATCAGGACCTTGTCGCCCTCGGACAGGAAGCGCTTGCCAACGATGACCGGGTACTCCTTCTGCTTGGTAAAGGAGTAGATGGTCGTGGCATACTGCTCGCCGTCGAGGTTGATGGACTGCGCTTTCTTGGCAAAGACAACCGGCACGCCGCCAAAATGCTGGGCCGCGATGCAAGCCATGCCAATGCCCGAAGCCTCGATCGTCAGGATCTTGTTGATCTCGACATCCTTGAACAGACGGGCCCACTCGGCGCCCATGTGATCGAACAGCTCAACGTCGCACTGGTGGTTGAGGAAGGCATCAACCTTAAGGACGTTACCGGCCTTTACGATGCCGTCATGGCGAATACGATCCTCAAGCTCCTGCATGGCGCAACCCCTTCTCGCGGCAACGATACCGCGCGATTAATAAACGTTGTTCGATAGTCTACCACGGACCGACCCCCGCCCGTCCCACAAGCCGCATCGCACCATAAAGCCGCAAGACAAGTAGATAGGCCCGATTCGTGGCAAGCCTGCCTCCACAAGCTAATGGCGGGCGCGTATCCTCACCAAACGCACCATGGCGAGCGCAAAGCCCACTGCCGCCACAGCCATGAGCACGTAGAATACCGAACGAAAGCCAAACAGGAACACATCCGGACGGCCTGCAACAAAACTGGTCACGGCCTCGCCCATCGCCACGCTCATCTGCCCATACAGGATATGCGACGCCACCGTAACACCCACTGCCATACCCGCATAGCGTGCCAGGCTACCCAGGCTGCCCGCAAAGCCAAGTGCTTCACGCGGAGCCGAGCCCATGTACAGCGAGTTATTGGGGCTCTGGAAAATCGACGTGCCGCACGACATAAACGCAACACAGCACACGATCACAGGGATGGAAGAGCGCTCGTCGAACGTGCTTACCGCAAAAAGACCGCATACGTACACGCCCAGGCCGACTGCCGTGGGGCCCTCGCAGCCAACACGGTCCGAAACCGTACCCGAAAGCGGGCCGATAAAGGCATTCACCATCGGCAGCGCCAAAAAGAGCAATCCGGAAATGTCGGAACTAAAGCCGTGGGCGTCCTGAAAATAAAACGGCAGGATAAACTCGGATGCGCCAATACCAACGAACACGATGAGCATGCAGGCAAGGTTGATGGTGAAGGCCGAATTTGCAAAGCAGCGACGAGCAGCCTCGATCAGGGACATGGGGCGCTCGCCGGCCTCCGGCTTAACATGCGGCAGTGTATAGAGCCCCACGATAAACGAGATGACGCCAATGGGCAGGTTGATGAGGAAGATACTTTCCCAGGGAAAGCTTGCCACCAGCATGCCACCCAGCACGGGGCCACACATCATGCCGAGGGCCACGAAGGTCGCAAGAATACCCATGGCACGACCGCGCTCGCGAGCCGGAAACGACTCGGTGATGATACCCATGTTGTTGGCCATGGCCGCCGCGCAACCGACGCCCTGAACGATGCGTGCCAGAATAAGAACTTCGAGCGAGGCCGAAAGGCCGCAAAGCAGCGAACCGGCCGTAAAGACGATGACGCCCAGCTGGAATACGCCGACCTTGCCGCGCACGTCGCCCAGACGGCCAAACGGCAGCATAGCCACACACGTCGCAAGCAGATACACCGAGCTCACCAGCTGGATGCGGTCGAGGCCCACGCTCAGCTCCTTTTGCATCACGGGCAACGCCACGGTCACGACGGTCGAATCCAGACACGACATAAACGTCATGATGAGCACGGTAAACAGAATCGCCCATTTGTTCTTACCATGGGTATCGCCCTCTAGGGCAATGTGCTCGCGGCGCAGCTGCTCTGCGGTTTTCTCCATATCCATCCTTTCGAGTGGCCCAACGCAAAAAACGGGGCCCCAATCGCCTGCAAACAGCCGCGATTGGGGTCCCGCCTACGGAATCGGAACGAAAGGTCGCCGAAGCTTTCTGCCAGCATCGGCGCCTTGTGCGAACGCTAGCCTAGCACTGCTCGAGCGCCTGCTCAAGGTCGGCAATCAAATCGGCTGTGTCCTCGAGGCCGCACGACAAGCGCACCATGTCGGCGGAGATGCCACAGGCGATGAGTTCCTCATCGTTCATCTGGCGATGCGTGGCGTTAGCAGGATGCAAGCAGCAAGTGCGGGCGTCGGCCACGTGCGTGGCGATCTGGGCGAGCTTGAGGCTCTTCATAAAGGACTCGGCCGCCGCGCGACCACCGTTAAAGCCAAAGCTCACAACACCGCAGGTACCGTTGGGCATGTACTTCTGAGCCAGGTCATAGTACTTGTCGCCCTCCAGGCCCGGATAGCTCACGAAGCGCACCTTGGGATGACTCTGCAGGAACTTGGCAACGGCCAGGCCGTTCTCGCAATGACGCGGCATGCGCACATGCAGGCTCTCGAGCGAGCTGTTCAGGAAAAAGGCCGCCTGCGGGTTCTGCATGGGACCGAGGTCGCGCATGAGCTGCGCGGTAGCCTTGGTAATGAAGGCACCCTCACGACCGAACTTCTCGGCATACGTCACGCCGTGGTAGCTCTCGTCGGGCGTGGTGAGACCCGGGAACTTGTCCGCATGAGCCATCCAGTCAAACTGGCCGTGGTCGACGATTACGCCGCCCAGGTAGGCAGCATGTCCATCCATGTACTTGGTGGTGGAGTGCGTAACGATGTCGGCGCCCCACTCAAAGGGACGGCACATAACGGGCGTCGGGAAGGTGTTGTCGACCATCAGCGGCACGCCGTGGTCATGCGCGGCCTTGGCAAAGCGCTCAATATCGAGCACGGCAAGGGCAGGGTTGGCAATCGTCTCGCCAAAGACGAGCTTGGTATTGGGCTCAAATGCCGCCTCGAGCTCCTCGTCGGTGCAGTCGGGGGCAACGAACGTGCAGGTCAGCCCCATGCGCTCCATGGTATGGGCGAGCAGGTTATAGGTACCGCCGTAGATGGCAGAGCTCGCGACCACGTGATCGCCAGCACCGGCAACGTTAAAGATCGCAAGGAAGTTCGCAGCCATGCCCGAGCTCGTGAGCATCGCAGCGGTGCCGCCCTCCATCTCGCAGATCTTGGCGGCAACCAGATCGCACGTGGGGTTCTGCAGACGGCTGTAGAAGTAACCGGACTCCTCTAGGTCAAACAGCTTGCCCATATGCTCGGACGTATCGTACTTCCACGTGGTGGACTGGTAGATGGGCACCTGGCGCGGCTCCGCGTCGCCCGGGCGATAGCCGCCCTGAACACATGTGGTACCGATAGTCTGCTCGCTCATATCTAGCTCCCTTGCCTGGGTTACGTTTTATTCGGTTCACGATACCGCTACCCCGCACCCCTCTCAACCCATCCTCAAGGTAGGTTATGTGACCAATTAATCAGGGGTATTTATCTCAAGCGTTGGGCATTTGCTCGATAGATAAAAATGAGGCATACATGAAGCTCTCGATGATTACATGCGCCGGCACGGGTACCATAGGCGGGTACACCGTGACCAAGGAGACAACGATGAAGCAAATCGATACGGCCCAGCTCGACATCACCGCCTGTCAGGCTCAGGCTGCCGAATACCACGCCCGCGGCTTTAACTGCGCACAGGCCGTCGCCTGCACGCTCGCACCCGCCGTCGGGCTCGACCCCCAGACCGCCTTTACCCTCACCGAGGGCTTTGGCGCCGGCATGGGCGGCATGACCGAAACCTGCGGCGCCATCTCGGGCGCCGTGGCCATCATGGGCTTTGTAATGAGCGACGGCATGGAAAACCCCAAGACCAAAGGCCAGACCTACAAGCTGTCGCGCGAAGTCGCCAAGCGTTTTAAAACGAAGAACACGACGACCGTCTGCGGTACGCTCAAGGGCGTCGGATCGGATAAGGGTCCGCTCCGCAGCTGCCCCGGCTGCATCGACGATGCCGTCGAGATCGCCTGCGACGTGCTCAAGCAGCTCGCCGAGTAAACGGCAACAGCATAAAACGACGGCCGGCGCGCTTGGGATCCATCCAAAAGCACGCCGGCCGCGCCGTTAGAACTCGGCAAACTCGGGAGCGCCGACCTCAATCTCCTCGCGCCCCGCCATAAGCTCGCGCATCTTAGCGCAAAACGACTCCTGCTCCCCCGCTTTAAACACCAAATGAAGTGTCACGGCATCCGCGTAATCGATATCTGAAACCTTGGCACCCGAATCCTGCGCCAAACGAAGCACCTGCTCATACTGCGGATAGGCCACGTGCACGTCAACCGGCACGACACTCGTCATCTCGACGATCTGCCCGGCCTCCTGAGCCGCAGCCACCGCAGTCTGCGTCGCCACGGTATAGGCGCGTACCAAGCCACCGGGCCCCAACAGCGTGCCACCAAAATAGCGCGTCACTACGCAGCAAACATTTTTGAGCCCCGCACCGCGCAGCACCTCGAGCGTCGGCATGCCGCTCGTGCGGCTCGGCTCACCGTCGTCGCTCTGGCGCTCGCGTCCATCGACCAAAATCCATGCGGGAACATTGTGTCGAGCGTCGTAATGACGCTTGCGAACCATCTCGATAAAGGCATTCGCCTCATCCTCAGACTCAATATGGATCAGCTGGGCAATAAACCGGCTCTTGCGGTCCATAAACTCGCCCGAAGCCTCAATATTCGATTGCAGAGTAAAATAGCTGTCCAACAAAGCCCCTCAACAAAACTAAGCGCGGCAACAAACAGCCTCAATAATACGGCAAAGGCCGTACCGATTGTCAGGGTAACAAAAATGCCAAGTGGGCCTGTAAGCCGGGTTCTGTCGTGAACGGTCATTTATCTTGTCTGCACGTTACCATGCAGCTCCACGCACGCTACCCGAACGCGGACCGGGCCGGCCCATAGCGTTCCTATTCGCGCTTGCTCCGGATGGGGCTTGCCAAGCCGCCGTGTTACCACGACGCTGGTGGTCTCTTACACCACCGTTTCAGCTTTTCCCTTTACGCCTTGCGGCGCAGGTGGGAGTCTTCTTTTCTGCGGCGCTTTCCGTCGGATCACTCCGCCCGGCCGTTAGCCGGCATCCCGCCCTCTGGAGCCCGGACTTTCCTCACGCGTGCTGCAAGCAGCACATCGCGCGACCGTCTGGCCCACTCAGCAGTGCAAGAGTGTAGCACACCGTTGCCGCAGGCAACGGCACAACACAAGCGTTCGACACGATAAACCAAGAACCACGCTATACAGTACAATAGTTCCGTCGATGGGCAACGTCGTCAGTCGAGACGCGACCGCGCTCCGCACCCCTCCGTCTACTCGGTGCGTTCCCGCCTCCTCCCCGAGGCGGGATGTCGGCATTTTTCATGCACCGACAACCCAATAGTCTGCGAACAGCCAGGGCAGCATTGCGCACGGGCAGCATCGCGTACCTCAGCAACAAATGCAAAAAGGGACCCGTCCATTGCGGACGGATCCCTTAAAACAAGTGATCGTCAAACCGATTTACTCGGCGTCGGTCTCCTCGTCCTTCTTCTCGGAAGGCAGCGGAGTAACCTCGATCTCGACGCCCAGAGTCTCAGCAGCAGACTTCATGGACAGGGAGATACGACGACGGTCGAGGTCGATCTCCATGACCTTGACCTGAACCTTGTCGCCCACGTGGGTGACCTGAGAAGGCTGATCGACGTGCTTGTTGGCCATCTCGGAGATGTGCACCAGGCCCTCGATGCCCTCGCCCAGGTCGACGAAAGCGCCGAACGGGACAAGCTTGGTCACAGTGCCCTCGACGATAGCGCCGACGGGGTACTTCTTGACCAGTGCGCGCCACGGATCCTCGGTGGTCTGCTTGAGACCCAGGGAGATGCGCTCGCGATTGAGATCGACGTCGAGAACCTCGACCTCGACCTCCTGGCCGACCTTGACAACCTCGGAAGGATGGTTGACGTGGTTCCAGGAGAGCTCGGAAATGTGGATGAGGCCGTCGATACCGCCGAGGTCGACGAAGGCGCCGAAGTCGACGATGGAGGAAACGGTGCCCTGGAGACGCATGCCAGACTTGAGCTTGGACAGGATCTCGGAGCGCTCGGCCTTACGGGACTCCTCGAGCACGACGCGACGGGAGAGGACGACGTTGTTGCGGTTGCGGTCCATCTCGATGACGCGGGCCTCAATACGGGTGCCCATGTAGGAGGTGAGGTCCTTGACGCGACGGAGGTCGACGAGGGAAGCGGGCAGGAAGCCACGCAGGCCGATGTCGAGGATCAGGCCGCCCTTGACAACCTCGATAACCTCGCCCTCGACGTTCTCGCCGGAGTTGAACTTCTCCTCGATGCGGTTCCAAGCACGCTCGTACTCGGCACGCTTCTTGGACAGGACCAGACGACCGTCCTTGTCCTCCTTCTGGAGAACCAGGGCCTCGATGGGATCACCGAGTGCAACGATGTCTGCAGGGTTAGCGTCCTTGCGGATGGACAGCTCGCGGACCGGAATAACGCCCTCGGACTTGAATCCGATGTCAACGAGTACCTCGTCATGCTCGATCTTAACGACAGTGCCGTTAACGAGATCGCCCTCATCAAAGTCGGTAATCGTACCGTCGATGAGGTTGTTCATCTCCTCCTCGTTGACATCGTCAAGAGAGAAAATGGACGAGTTCTGAATCTCACTCAAAGGTGGACCCCTTTCGAACTACGGGGCCCCGATTGCTAGGACCTACAGAAGGGTGCGACAAGCACACAACGTTTAGGAACACTCGGGAGCCGACAGATACTAATGTGACGCTTATGCAATCACGTTCGTATAGGTTACGGGGAAATCATTTCGATTTCAAGCGTGAACTGCGATTTTTTACTCGTATGGAGACTTTTTCGCAATCTTGTGGACGACCGTCTCCATATGTTGACGATAGGCAGTTAGGCATACGGCTTTGCGGTAAAGTATCCGGAGCCAACGATTCTGGAACGATTTTTCGAGAAAGGTGCCCGCGTGCTCAAAGCAGTCGTTTTCGATATGGACGAGACGCTTCTTAGCATCAACCTTAACGCGTTCATCCTTCGCTATTTTAAGGATGTCTCGTCGATGCTCGCGGATATCGGGCGCCGCAGCCGCGGTGGCACGATGGCGCGCCTCGGCACCATCCTGGTCGATCTCAATGCCAATCGCCGCAGCGGCACGGACAACCGCACCAATCTTGAGTTTTACCGCACCGAGGTCGAGCGCCGATGCGGCATCTGCCTCTCCGATCCCCTTATCTACGAGGCGTTTACCTACTACGACCGCGAAATTCTTCCACACAAGAACGACGATGTCATTAACGCCCACGCCATGCCGGGCGCACACGCCGCTCTCCAGGCCGTACAGGACGCAGGACTGCGTTGCGCGCTCTTTACCAACCCCAGCTTTCCCCAGGGGGCTATCGAGTGCCGCATGGGTTGGGGCGACCTGGCCGACGCCCCCTTTGAACTCGTCACGCACATGGGGAACACCACCCGCTGCAAGCCCGATGCCACCTACTATCTAGAGCAGCTTCAGGTGATGGGACTCGAGCCGCACGAGGTCCTTATGGTGGGCAACGATCCCAGGCGCGACTTCCCCAGCCCCGCCTGCGGCATTCAGACCGCCTATGTTGGCCAGGGAAAACCCGGCCGAGCCACCTGGCACGGAACCATGGAAGGCTTCGCCCGCGACTTTAACGCCGTAATCGAAGCCTTCTACGAGCACCAAATAGCCGACGAACTGTCCTAGCACACTTGAGTTTTGCCGATCATGATGTTGAGGATCTCGACGTCGGTATCTTTCATGCCCACACGGCCCACATAGCCCATGCTGGCGATCGTCTGCTCGACGGTATCCTGAATCAGGCCCTCACCGGCACGGAAGCCACGGCCTTGCATGGCCATATCGTGGCCCAGAATCGCCGCATCGACGGCAGCGGAAATCTTGGCGGCACAGCTTGCCTTAGCGCCATCGCACACGATGCCGCCCACGTTACCGAGCGTGTTCGAGACCGTCGCACCGATCTGCTCGCGCGTGCCACCACACAGCCAGGTAATCGCGGCACCGGCACCGCATGCGGCGCAAATAGCACCGCAAAACGCCGAGAGTGCACCGATATAGCTCTTGATATGCACGGCGATAAGATCTGACAGCATCACGGCGCGCACCAGGCGATCGTGGTCGCAGCGCAGGTACTCGGCATACTCCATAACGGGCAGTGCACAGGTAATGCCCTGATTACCCGAGCCGCACACAATGGCGACCGGCAGCGCACAGCCGTTCATGCGGGCGTCGGACCCGGCAGCTGCACGGGCACGGGCACGACAGGCGACGTCATCGGCACGAGCGCCCAGCAGCGTACGGCCCACCTCGGCACCCCAAGCGTGCGCCAGGCCCTCGGCACTGATTGCACCGTTCAGCTCAATCTGACGCTCAACGGCAGCGCGAGCGTCATCGATGTCGCCGTCTTCGATAAAGTCGATGATGGACTCAATCGACATGGGCGTGTCGGCGCTATCTGCCGCGCGCTCGGCCACCACGCGCTCTGCGCAGGCGGCACACTCCCCCGCCGACTTGCCGCATACCGGAATACCGTCGAGCGTATGGCATGTGACGTTGGTGTGGTGGTCGGTAATCTCGACGACCGCGGTATGGCCTCCGGCCGTGGCAGTCACCTTGATGTAGAGGTTGGGCACACCCTCGACAAGCGACACATCGCAGTAGCCGGCGTCGGCGAGGAGCTCGGTCACGCGAGCACGGTCTTCATCGTCAACGCTCTCGAGCACCTCGAGCGCGCTCTTGGCGTCGCCGCCCACGGCACCCAGCACAGCTGCGGCTTCGATGCCATGCATTCCGCCCGAGTTGGGCACGGTCACGCTCTTGACGTTCTTGATGATGTTGCCCGAGCAGGCAACATCCATATGATCGGGTTCGCAACCGAGCGTCTGGCTCGCCAGCGCCGCTGCATAGGCAACGGCGATGGGCTCGGTGCAGCCGAGCGCACAGACAAGCTCGCGGTTCAAAACATCGCAAAACGCGGTATCACGAAGGGAATCGGCAGGCATAGGTATCTCCTACTTGTATAACGGACTGGCTCTCAAAATAGTTAGCTCTTTTATTTGATAACAATGCATCAAAAACCGCAACCACGGTTCCGGCGGACGGCGCTCAAGCGCAAACTGGCGGAATTATTCATGAGAAGCCGGTCTTGTTGCATGCTAAAGCGTTTGACCAAAAAACGCCCGAGCGTTTACACAAAAGTCGCGCTATCATGCAGTCGAACGCGGTAAAACCTTTAGCATTTGCGCCGCACAGACCAGAGAGGAACCATCTATGAAGATCGGTATCGGTAACGACCACGCCGCCGTCGAGCTCAAGAACATCATCTCCGAGCACCTAAAGGAGCGCGGCTGCGAGGTCGTGAACTTTGGCACCGACACCTCCGAGAGCTTTGACTACCCCATCGCCGGCTACAAGGTGGGTAAGGCCGTTGCCAACGGCGACGTCGACCTGGGCATCCTAATCTGCGGCACCGGTGTCGGAATTAGCCTGGCTGCCAACAAGGTCGAGGGCGTTCGCGCCGTCGTGTGCTCCGAGCCCTTCAGCGCCAAGCTCTCGCGAATGCACAACAACACCAACGTGCTCGCCTTTGGTGCCCGCGTCGTGGGCTCTGAGCTCGCCAAGATGATCGTCGACGAGTGGCTCGACGCCGAGTTTGAGGGCGGCCGCCACGAGCGTCGCGTCAATCTCCTCAACGAGATCGACCACACGCGCGGACTCAAGGTCGTCGACGAGGCCTAAAGACCTACAAAGCCATACGCTAACGCCAGCCCCCGTCCGGAACACACATCCGGACGGGGGCTCTTTAGTAGATTTCTAGGCGTTTACCAAAAATCTACTGGAATAAAAAGGGCGCCGCGGATGGAGTTCCGCGGCGCCAAAGCCACACGCTAACAGCTTTAAGGAGTCAAAGCTGGTTTAGCCAAAGAAGCGCTTGATCTCGATCTCGGCGTTCTCCAGGCAGTCGGAGCCATGAATCACGTTGGCGTTGACATCGACAGCGAAGTCGCCACGAATGGTGCCGGGGGCAGCATCAAGCGGGTTGGTAGCGCCCATAAGGGTGCGCATCTTGGAGACAGCGGAGAGACCGGAAACGACCATCTTGACGACCGGACCGCTCGTCATAAAGTCACAGAGACCGCCAAAGAAGGGCTTATCGGCCAGATGGGCGTAGTGCTCCTCGACGGTAGCGCGCTCGAGCGTGGTCATCTCCATGCGCTCGATGACAAGGCCGCTACGCTCAATGCGAGCAACGATCTCGCCGATCTTGCGATCGCGCACGGCGTCGGGCTTAATCATGATGAAGGTCTTCTCGATAGCCATAAGGTAGCCTTTCAAGTAGGTTCGCGCGTGCCCAAGTCCCATTCCGGCACCCGCCTGGACTGCATCGTAACAGAGTTTTAGCTGCAGTTAAACAAAAAGCTGTTTTTTGAAACGCTACAATTTATTAAAACGTTCCATATGTGTCACTTCTGTTTCGAAACCCGATTAGAGTACCATCCGACCGCGCATCAACCGCATCGAACCGAGCGGACGGTCGATTGCCTCCCGTGAACGTACCCCCTTCACAACCTGCCCAAAGGTCCTACAGAAGTTCTCGACAAGCCCTTTCCCCATTGCAACAAAATACGGACGTCCGCAGCAGCAGACGCCCGTAAAAGTAACAACGATTTATCAATACATGGCCAAAACGCTTCAGCCAAACCCTTACTTTGCCCCGTGGCCCATCTCGACGACCTTAGTCAGCGATCCAAACACACCTTCGTCGGCAACGAGTTGCGCCTCGGCGCGCTGCAGCTGTACGGCAACGGCAGCAGGAGCAGTGCCGCCCTCGGTCGTGCGCGCAGCGACAATCGACGGGATGTCGAGCGCCTCGGTAATATCGTGCTCAAAGAGCGGGCTTGCCTCATGGAACACCTCAAACGGCAGGTCCTCAAGATTGCAGCCGCGCTTCTCGCACATCAGGACCAGATGGCCCACCACGGCATGTGCCTCGCGGAACGGCAGACCACGCTTGGCCAGGTAATCGGCAACATCAGTAGCGGCAAGGTGCCCCACGCCGCACTCGCGCGCCATGGCATCCTCGTTGACGGTCCAGGTCGAAATCATGCCGGACATAACGGACAGGCACTGCATGAGCGTATGGGCGGTATCGAGCACGCCCTCCTTGTCTTCCTGCAAGTCCTTGTTATAAGCGAGCGGCAGGCCCTTCATGGTCACGAGCAGCTGCACCAGGTTGCCATAGACTCGGCCGCTCTTGCCGCGGATAAGCTCGGCAAAGTCGGGGTTCTTCTTCTGCGGCATGATGGACGAGCCCGTGGAGTAGGAGTCGGAAAGCGTGATAAAGCCAAATTCGGAGCTCGACCACAGCACGATCTCCTCGGAAAGACGCGACAGGTGCATGGCCATGACGGAGCCGGCGTAATGCAGGTCGAGGAGGAAATCACGGTCAGAAACGGCATCGAGCGAGTTGGGAATCACGCCCGCAAAGCCAAGTTCGGCAGCCGTCATCTGGCGATCGAGCGGATAGCTCGTACCGGCAAGCGCGGCAGCGCCCAGCGGGCAGTTGTCGGCGGCATCAAAGGCGGCCTGCAGGCGTGTAAAGTCGCGCGCGAACATCCAGGAATACGCCAGCAGATGGTGCGACAGCAGCACGGGCTGAGCGTGCTGCATGTGCGTGTAGCCCGGCAGAATCACCTTGTCGTACTTCTTGGCCGCATCCACCAGCACGTGACGCAGCTCAAGATTGGCCTCCATAAGCTCCTTGGCCAGCGCCTTGACGCCCAGGCGCGTATCGGTCGCCACCTGGTCGTTGCGCGAACGCCCGGTATGCAGGCGCTTGCCCGCCTCGCCGATGCGACGCGTCAGCTCGCTCTCGATGGACATATGAATGTCCTCGTCGTTGATGTCGAAGGTGAAGTTGCCGGCATCGATATCCTGTTCGATTCCGGTCAGGCCCTCGGCAATCGCCTGCTCGTCCTCGGCGCTGATAATGCCCTGGGCCGCCAGCATCTTGGCATGTGCCTTAGATCCGGCGATATCCTGCTTATAGAGATGTTTGTCGACCGGCAGCGACGCGCCAAACTCCTGCGTGACCTCGGCCACGCCCGCCTCAAAACGACCGCCCCAAAGAGCCATGGAACCGTCCCCTTTCATCAAATACCAAAACATGCGCCCAAAGCAATGCGCCCTGTCGCTAAAGCGATTTTTCAACCGCTAGTTTTACACATTCCTCACCGCGTGCGGAGCCATGTAGCTAATTTGCAAAGAAGTGACGCGCCAGGCACTTGGCGCCCAACGTCTCCCTCCGGATGTTGCCCTGCGAACCATCGACCCAGGCCTTCAGGCTCATAGGGACGTCCTCGACCTTTGCAGCATCAATCTCGGGCGCGAGTGCGAGTAAGGCGTGCGCGATAGCATTGAACATAATGGATACTCCTCATATATATAGGCGCAAAGCCGCCAAATTGATAGAAGGAGCCCCGCCGGACAACCCCGGCGGGGCTCGGACTCAACCGCAGACGCGGCATCATATATGCGGGCGGAACGTAGGGGCCACCGATGTTAAGAAGTGTCAGCAAGCATAACGAAAGGTAGGGACCCCGTGCGCCCGTTGTGTATCACGCGGATGGGCCGCGCGGATACCAAGGAAAGGAAGACTTAAGCCTGGGCAGCAGCAGAGCTGGGACCCTGGACCTTAGCCCACGTCTTGAGCGACAGCGTATCGATCTCGATAAAGCCGGCGCTGGCCTTCTCGTCAAACGTGGTGTCGCGGTCGTAGGTGGCCAGACCGTAGTCGTAGAGGCTGAAGGGACTCTTGCGGCCAACGACATGGCAGTTGCCCTTAAAGAACTTAAGACGGACGGTGCCGGTCACGAACTTCTGGGTGTCGGCCATAAAGGCGTCGAGCGCGTTTTTGAGCGGGCTGTACCACTGGCCGTTGTACACGGCGGTGGCCCAATCCTGCTCAAGCTTAATCTTGGTCTTGAGCAGATCACCCTCGACGCAAATGTCCTCGAGCGCCTTGTGGGCGGTGATGAGCGTCAGGGCGCCGGGAACCTCATAGCACTCGCGGCTCTTGAGGCCCACCAGACGATCCTCAACCAGGTCGAGACGGCCAAAGCCGTTGTCGCCCGAAATCTTGTTGAGGGCGATGACGATCTCGGAGAGCTTCATCTTCTTGCCGTCGACGGCGACGGGCTTGCCGGCCTCAAACTCAATCTCGGTGTAGGTCGGGGTGTCCGGCGTGTCCTCGGGATTCTTGGTCATAACCCAGGCGTCGTCGAGCGGCTCGTTCCAGGGATCCTCCAGGTGGCCGCACTCAATGGCACGACCCCACAGGTTGTCGTCGATGGAATAGGGGTTGTCGTTGGCACCCTCGGGAACCGGCACGTTGTGGGCGTGAGCATAGGCGACCTCATCGGGACGGCACTTCAGATCCCACTCGCGAACCGGGGCGATAACCTTAAGCTCGGGGTCGAGGGCCTTGACGGCAGCCTCGAAGCGGACCTGGTCGTTACCCTTGCCGGTGCAGCCGTGGGCGACGTGGGTCGCACCAAACTCATGAGCGACCTCGACAAGCTTCTTGGCGAGCAGCGGGCGAGACAGGGCGGAGAGCAGCGGGTACTTGTTCTCGTACATGGAGTTTGCGGCGATGGCCTTGGTCAGGAACTCATCAGAGAACTCGTCGCGCAGGTCGAGCACCTGGCAATCAAGAACGCCCAGGTCGAGCGCCTTCTGTTTCTTGGCATCCAGGCCGGTCTCCTCCTGGCCCACGTTGCCGCAGACGCAAACGACATCGAGATTCTTCTCGTCCTGGAGCCACTTGACACATACGGATGTATCAAGACCACCGGAATATGCGAGAACGACTTTTTCCTTGCTCATGGCTGTTTCCTTTCGCCCTTGGTAGCTAATTAGAACATCGGTCAGTTGCAAGTCATTTCAAGGACGAATACCGTGCAATATCAGGTTAAATAGCAATAATCAGCACATACATGCCCTAGAAACATGCAGCAATGTCGTGCTAAAACCCAACGACCTCAAAATGACTCTGTTGAGGCAATTCGCCCCATGCGGACAGAGACGATTGTTATCGTCGTCGGGAAATTGCGCGCTGGCGTCGGATGGCATTGTCTGCAGTAGTGATAATCTTTACGAACTGCATCTGCCTCTCCTTTCACCTATCGCCGGGCGCAATTCTAATATCGTAAACGGTACCTTTTCCTCGGTAAGCGGTTGTTTTTCCGTCTCCGTTTTCGATGGTCGCTATATTACGCTAAAGTGCCCGCGGCACAAGCGACAACTTCAAATTTCTGAAAAGTTTTTTCATTACTTTGTGAATGGTGATGCAAACGCTCGCCAATCCTGCGAAAATACGCCCGAGCACGAGTTAATGGTTATAACGTCTGAAACAATCTCGAAACGAAAGGCTCGCTTTTATGCAAACTTACGAATCGGACGCCAATATCGGAAACATTAAGATTCTCGCCGTCGACATGGACAAGACGCTTCTGACCGACGAGCGCGTGCTGCCACAAGGCCTTGACGAACGCCTGGACAAGCTCGCCGAAGCCGGCATCGTATTCTGCCCCGCCAGCGGACGTCCCGCCCCCAAGCTCGAGGAGATGTTCGAGGGCATCAAGAACCGCCTCGCCTTTTGTCCCGACAACGGAGCGTGCGTGATCTATCGCGGCAGCTATATCTATAAGAGCAATATCAACGTTGAACTGTATCAGCAGGTCTTGAGCCGCGCCTCGGAGGATTCGCGCGCCGTTCCCGTCCTGTGCTGCTACGACGAGTTCTATGTGCTCGCCCGCGACCATCAGTACCACGACGAAATCAGCGTGTACTACAACACGATCAACTATGTCGACACCTTTGAGGGCCTTGATATCGAGTCCAATAAGATCTCGGTCTTTTTCCCTGCCTACGATGCCGAGCCCGCATTCCGCGAGACCTACAGCCCCGAGTTCTCGGACAAGCTCTACGTCACCAATGCGGGCCGCGAGTGGATCGACTTTATGAACCTGGGTGTCGACAAGGGCGCTGGCGTCGCGCACCTGTGCGAGCAACTCGGGATCGATATCGCCGACGCCGCTGCCGTGGGCGATACGTACAACGATATCCCCATGCTGGAGCGCGTCGGACACAGCTTTATCGTGGACAATGCCGAGGAGCATATGAACGCGCATGCTAAGTGGCGCATTCCGAGCAACAACGACGGGGGCGTACTGACGCTCATCGACGCCATCTTGGCGGCTCGTTAACGCAACTTGTCGGACCTGACCGGGCGAGGCGGGTAAGTTTTTCGTTCGGTCAGGTCCTGGGCTCGCTCGGAAAGCACATTAAGTGCTTTCCGGCTCGTGCGGAATCTACGAAAAACTTACCCGCCTCGCCCGGCCAGGTCCTAGGGTGACTTGCTTGCCGCCTGGATGGCATCTTGGCATCTAGATACTTGGCTGATTTTTTGGAATGAAGGGGGCTCCTTGTTGGCAAGGAGCCCCCTTCTGGTTTTGGTTACTTTGGGGTTGTTGGTGCGTCTTTATTTGGCGTCGGCCCAGGTTATGCCGGTGCTGGCTTCGGCGATCAACGGCACGCGGAGGTCTACTACGTGCTCCATGACGTCGCGGACCATGGCGGTGAGGCGCTCGACTTCGTCGATGGGGCACTCAAAGTCCAGTTCGTCGTGTACCTGCAGGATCATGTGGGCGGCAAAGCCTTCTTCTTCCAGACGTCGGCTTACGCGGGCCATCGCGATCTTGATGATGTCGGCGGCAGTGCCCTGCATGGGGTGGTTCATGGCCGTGCGCTCACCAAAGCCACGGAGCTGTGGGTTTTTGGCCTTGAGCTCGGGAATATGGCGTCTGCGGCCATACATGGTCTCGGCGTAGCCCGTCTGCTTGGCACGTGCCACCACGTTGTCGAGGAACGTGCGCACGCCCGGGTAGGCCTCGTAGTAGCGGTCGATCATGTCGCGCGCCTCGGCCATCGGGATGTGCAGCGACTGCGACAGGCCGTAGGCCTGCTGACCGTACACGATGCCGAAGTTCACGGCCTTGGCGCGGCTGCGCAAGTCGGGCGTCACCTCGGACACCGGCACACCAAACACGCGCGCGGCGGTCTCGGCGTGGAAGTCCTCGCCCTCGTTAAAGGCGCGCACCAGGTGCTCATCGCCCGAGAGATGCGCCAGCAGACGCAGCTCGATCTGCGAGTAGTCCACCGCCAAAAAGACACTTCCCTCGCCTGCCGAAAACGCCGTCTTGACGGTACGACCCAGCTCCGAGCGCGTCGGGATGTTCTGCAGGTTCGGGTCGCTCGAGGACAGACGCCCCGTCGCGGTGATGGTCTGGTTGTACGTAGTGTGTACGCGACCGTCACCACGGCGTAGCGGGCCCAGTGTGTCCAGATAGGTGGACTTGATCTTGGACTTCTCACGCCAGTCCAAAATCAGACGCACGATTTCGTGGTCGCGGGCAAGGTCGCTCAGCACCTTGGCGTTGGTCGAATAGTAGCCGCGCTTGGTCTTTTTGAGACCCTTGGCCGGAAGCCCCATGACGTCAAACAGCACATGCGAGAGCTGCATGGGGCTGCCGATGTTAAAGGTCTCGTCACCCGCCAGGTCGCGAATACTGCGCTCAACCTCGGTAATCTGGGTCGCCAGACCCTCGGACAGACTGTGCAGACGGTCGGGGTCCACGAGCATGCCCGCGCGCTCCATCTTGGCAAGCACCGGCACAAGCGGCATCTCGATGCCATCGAACACGTTGGCGGCGTTCTCGCGGGCCATGCGGTCGCGCAACGGTGCGACCAGCGCCAGCGTCAAGGCCGCCGTGCGAGCGGCGGGCGCAGGAGCGTCCTCACCGGCACCCTCTGCACCGCGCGCCGCAGGCAGCGCCATCTGCAGATAGGTATCGGCCAGATATGCCTCGTCAAACTCGGAGCGATCGGAATCCAACAGGTAGGCGGCAACCACGGTATCGAAGATGCGCGTGGAATCAACTGCCAGCGGATCCATGAGCTCGGGCTCGGAGGAATCGATGGGCGAAAGCTCATGCAGCAGCGCTTTCATATCCGGGCTCGCCACGCGGCCCTCCATAAACAGGCGCGCAAGCACGGCGGCAATCACGCCGTGAGCGAAGTTGAAGCCATCGACCACGGCAGGCGCACCGCCATCGCCCTCCTCAAGTGCAAGCAGTCCTTTGGGCGTCGCCAGCCACAGCGTGCGTGTCAGGCCAAAAAGCGCGCCCTCCTCCTTGTCATCGTCCACCACGGCGGCAACCCACTCGCCTGCCTTGATCGCACGCGAAACCTCTGCGGCAGCGGCAGCGAGCGCCTCGGCATCGCCGGCGGCAGCGCGCATAACGTGGGGAATCTCAAATGTGCTGGCAGTGGCCGCAGCCCCGCCCTCGCCGCCGATCAGCGCCAAGAAACGGTTCTGCATGGCGGTGATACCAAGCGTACCCAGTGCCGCGGACACCTCATCGGCAGAAAACGCCGGGAAGGACGTCGCCTCAAAATCGAGCTCAACGGGCGCATCGGTGCGGATGGTCGCCACCTTACGGCTCAGCAGCGCGTCGTCGATGTGTGCGCGCAGGTTTTCGCCCATCTTGCCCTTGACCTCGTCGGCGTGTGCGATGACCTCGTCCAGGCTACCGTACTGCGCAATGAGCGCGCTCGCCTTTTTGGGGCCGATGCCCGGTACGCCGGGGATGTTATCGGACGTATCGCCCTTCAGACCATAAAAATCGGGCACGAGCGCCGGCGTGATGCCGTGATATAGATCGTCCACGCTCTCGGGCGTCATGATCGCCACGTCGGACAGGCCCTTGCGGGTCGAGACCACGTTGACGTGCTCGGTCACGAGCTGATACATATCGCGATCACCGGTCACCAGCAGCATGTCACAGCCGGCCTGCTCGCCCAGGCGCGCCATGGTTCCCAGGATATCGTCGCCTTCCCAGCCCTCGGACTGCAGAATCGGCACGTTGAGCGCGCCGAGCAGCTCCTTGATCATCGGAAACTGCGCGTGCAGATCGGGGTCCATGGGCGGGCGCTGCGCCTTATACTGCGGCAGCATCTCCATGCGCACGCGCGGCTTGCCCTTATCAAACGCCACGACCACACCGTCGGGGTTAAAGGCGTCGATCATCTTGAGAAACATGTTCAGAAAGCCAAAGATCGCATTGGTGGGGCGACCGTCCGGCGCGTTCATGGTCGGCGGCACGGCGTGGAAGGCGCGATGCATGAGCGAGTTGCCGTC
The DNA here is from genome assembly GCA_048367555.1 of Collinsella sp. GTDB lineage: Bacteria > Actinomycetota > Coriobacteriia > Coriobacteriales > Coriobacteriaceae > Collinsella. The sequence continues at coordinate 35,815 of DBGCAP010000065.1, read as the reverse complement.
GATAACGGCAAAGGTGCGGCGCTTGTCAGACATATTGAATACCTCGCTTTGGGCTGGGCACGGTTTGCTCACTCCAGTTTACACGCTCCCCGCCCCGCGACCACCGCACATCAGGCTCCCCTGCCGCCGCGGGCCCGCGCGTGATACGATGGCTCACGGTACATCAACCAGCACGATCGATCCGAAAGGAGCCTGCGTCATGGAGCGTCCCTGCGCATGGAAAAAGTACACGCCACAGCAGATCGAGGAGCTCGAGGAGCTTTGCCGCGGCTATAAGCAGTTTTTGAGCGAGAACAAGACCGAGCGCCTGTGCGTCAAGACCGGTATCAAGATGGCCGAGGAGGCGGGCTACGTCAATCTGGAGACCGTGATCGCCGAGGGCCGCGCGCTCAAGGCAGGCGACAAGGTGTACGCCGCCAACCACGGCAAGGACCTCATGCTCGTCAACCTGGGCACCGCCCCGCTCGAGCAGGGCTTTAACATCCTGGGCGCCCACGTGGACTCGCCGCGCCTGGACCTCAAACAAAACCCCGCCTTCGAGGCCGGCGACATGGCCTATCTCGACACGCACTACTACGGCGGCGTCAAGAGCTACCACTGGGTCGCTTCCCCGCTCGCACTCGTAGGCGTCATCTGCAAAAAGGACGGCACCACCGTCGACATCAACATCGGCGACAAGGCAGACGACCCGGTCTTTACCATCTCCGACCTGCTGATCCACCTCTCGAGCGAGCAGATGGCCAAGCCCGCCAAGGACGCCGTCGACGCCGAGATCCTCGACGTGATCGTGGGTGGCCGCCCCGTCAAGTTTGACGAGGACGACGAGGACGCCCCCAAGGAGCCCGTCAAGCAAATGTTCCTGGACATCCTCAAGGAGCAGTATGACGTCGAGGAGGAGGACTTCCTCTCCGCCGAGATCGAGGTCGTGCCCGCCGGCCCGGCCCGCGACATGGGCCTCGACCGCTCCATGATTTTGGGCTATGGCCACGACGACCGTGTCTGCGCCTATCCGTCCATGCTCGCTCAGATCAATGTGGCCAACGTGGAGCGCACGAGCATCACGCTCATCGTCGACAAGGAGGAGATCGGCTCCGTGGGTGCCACCGGCATGACGAGCCGCTTCTTCGAGAACACCGTCGCCGAGATCATGACGCTCGCCGGCGAGGATAGCCCGCTTGCCCTGCGCCGTGCACTCGCCCACAGCCGTATGCTCTCCTCTGACGTGTCCGCCGGCTTCGACCCGGGCTACGCCGGGAAGTTCGAGACCAAGAACGCAGCCTTCATGGGTCGCGGTCTGTGCTTTAACAAGTACACGGGCAGCCGCGGCAAGGGTGGTTCCAACGACGCCGACGCCGAGTATGTGGCCCTCATCCGCGACATCATGGACGAGGCCGGCGTGGACTTCCAGACCTGTGAGCTCGGTCGCGTCAACGCGGGCGGCGGCGGCACCATCGCCTACATCATGGCAAAGTATGGCATGAACGTCATCGACTCCGGCGTTGCCGTCCTGTCCATGCATGCCCTGTGGGAGGTCGCCAACAAGGCCGACATCTACGAGGCATATCGCGGCTACAAGGCCTTCATCGAGCGCGCCTAACCAACCCACCCATAATTTGCGGTGGAATACGGATTGATTTGGTCTTTCAATGGCCCAAACAGACCGTATTCCACCGCAACTTTTTAAGAGGAAACGATCCCATGATGCAGGTCCTCATATCGCCCGCCAAACAGATGCGGGTTGCCCAAGACGCCTTTAGCGTTCAAGGCATACCGCCTTTTGCGCATCAAACGGCCCGGCTCCATCAGGCACTGTTGGGCATCGAACGCGAGGATGGCGCGGCAGGTCTTCAGGCCCTTTGGAACGTGAGCGACAGGCTGCTTACAACGTGCCTGGATACGCTTCACGAATTTATGCCCGTCCTGAGCGATGCCGACCTCGCCGACCCCGATATCGCGCGTCGAATCTCCCCCGCCGTCATGTCCTACCACGGCATCCAATACCAAAGCATGGCGCCCGAGGTCATGGATGCCGCACAGCTCGCATGGCTGCAGAACCATCTTTGGATTCTCTCGGGCCTTTACGGATGTGTGCGGCCTTTCCATGGCGTTGAGCCCTATCGGCTCGAGATGGGAGCCAAGCTCGCCGTCGACAACGCCCGTGACCTCTATGCGTTTTGGGGCGACAAACTTGCATGCGCCATTGCGCCGACCGGCTCCAACACCACGGTCGTCAACCTTGCCAGCGCGGAGTACGCCAAGGCCGTTCTGCCCCATCTCGCAGGCGACGCCACAACCGTCACGTGCCTCTTTGGCGAAGGTGTCCGCAACGGCAAGCCCATCCAGCGCTCGACCGCCAGCAAAAAGGCGCGCGGCTCCATGGTACGCTGGATGGCAGAAAACGAACTCGAGGACGCCGGCCGTCTCACCGAGTTTAACATCGGCTATCGCCACGCCCCCGAGCTCTCAAACCCAGACACTCTCGTGTTCATCAACGAACAGATGCTCTAGAGCCGGCACCCAACACCGACCCGCTCAGCAATCTCTATATAACTTGCGGTGGAATAGTTCCTATTTGAGCTTTTTATCGCACAATCGGGAACTATTCCACCGCAACTTTTATGAATTGACTGGCTAGGCGCGACACCTATTCTGCTAGACCGTCGGCCTTTGCAATCTCGCTCGTTGAGCCATCTTGGTAGGTAACCTTAACGTGCTCCACCTCGGACGCCGCAACACCCGACGGAGGCTCAAGGCGCCATTCCGTCAGGGCGATATCCATGGTCGTGGGCACATCTCCTTGATCTTTGAGCTTCACCGTGAGCGTTTTGAGCGTCGCGTCAAACGTCACGCGTTCGATTTCTTCGCCTGGAATGGACCCACCACTCAGCTGCAACTGCACAAACTCATCGCGCGGGTACCAATAGTCGCCCGGCGCGGCAACGGTATTGCCGCCTGCGACCTTCACCGTCATAATCGGCAGGTTATCGTCTGCCCCAAACGTCCAGGCAGCTCCCCCACGCCCGCCAAACGTCCAGATACAGCAGGCAATCACCATCACGACAAGAATCGCAAAACCAATTGCGACCAGTCCATGATGGGCGCGGCCCTCCTCGGCCGACACATCCCACCGCGCCTCTCGATATAGATGCTTGTCTTTCATGTTCGCCTCCTCGCGGGCATGCTCATCGCGTCAATCGTACCCATTCGAGCTATACTTGAGCCCACCACATAAACGGGGAGCTTGCAGGACAAGACGGCAGGCTGAGACTGGGCGCGCCCGCCCTGACCCGCAAACCTGATATGGGTAATGCCAACGAAGGGAGCCGTGCCAATGAGCACACAGACCGAGCCCAAGCTCGTCACGCAAATCGACTTCGCCCGCGCTGGGCAGATTACACCTCAGATGAAAGAAGTCGCCGAGCGCGAGCATCGCGACCCCGAGTACATCCGCGAGCGCGTGGCCGACGGCCGCATCGCCATTCCCGCCAACATCGTGCATATCAAAAAGGGCATGCGCGCCTTTGGTGTCGGCGAGGGCCTGTCCACCAAGGTCAACGTCAACCTGGGCATCTCGGGCGACAAGGCCGATGCCGCCGAGGAATGGAAGAAGGTCAAGATCGCCGAGGACTTTGGCGCCGACGCCATCATGGACCTCTCCAACTCGGGCAAGACGCGCCAGTTCCGCCAGCAACTCATCGATGAGACGCCGCTCATGGTGGGCACCGTCCCCATGTACGACGCCATCGGCTACATGGAAAAGCCGCTGGTCAAGCTCACCAAGGACGACCTGCTCGAGGTCGTTCGCGCGCACGCCGAAGACGGCGTGGACTTTATGACCATCCACTGCGGCATCAACAAGTCGGTCATTAAGACCTTTAAGGAGACCGGCCGTCTCATGAACATCGTCAGCCGCGGCGGCTCGCTGCTGTTTGGTTGGATGGAGGTCACCGGCAATGAGAACCCCTTCTACGAGTTCTACGACGAGGTGCTCGAGATCTGCCACGAGTACGACGTGACGATCTCGCTCGGCGACTCCTGCCGCCCGGGCTGCCTCTACGACTCCAACGATGCCACCGAGACCGCCGAGATGATCGAGCTGGGCAAGCTGTGCAAGCGTGCTTGGGCCGCTGGCGTCCAGGTCATGGTCGAGGGCCCGGGTCACATGGCACTCGACGAGATCGCCGCCAACATGAAGCTGCAGAAGCGCCTGTGCCACAACGCCCCGTTCTATGTGCTCGGGCCGCTGGTGACCGATATCGGCGTGGGCTATGACCACATCACCGCCGCCATCGGTGGTGCCATCTCCGCCAGCTCCGGCGCCGACTTCCTGTGCTACGTGACGCCGGCCGAGCACCTGTGCCTCCCCAACGCCCAAGACGTGCTCGATGGACTCATGGCCACCAAGATCGCCGCACACGCCGCCGATATCGCCAAGAAGGTGCCCCACGCCCGCGACATGGACGACAAGATGGGCCAGGCACGCCGCAAGCTCGACTGGGACGCCATGTGGAAGTGCGCGCTCGACCCGGTTACGGGCAAGAAACGCTACGAGGAGTCCCCCGCCGCCACCGAGGGCACTTGCACTATGTGTGGCAAGATGTGCGCCGTCCGCACCGTTAACAAGGTGTTCGAAGGCACGACGATCGACCTCGGCATGGAGGACTAACTCGTCACCGGAGCCACAAACGGCCACAAGGTGTTCGTCAATTGTTGCCATGTGAACATTTTCTTACATTTACGTAAAGATTGCACCGCCCGCCCGGGATCGGCATACAGCCGGCCCGGGCAACTTTATAATGCAGACAGAAGACCCATTTGAATCCGACCGATCAAGGGAGCGAACATGGATCGCAGTAAGGTACCCGCCGTTCTATCCATCGCAGGATCCGATTCCAGCGGTGGTGCCGGCATTCAGGCCGACATCAAGACCATCACGGCGCACCGCCTGTATGCCGAGACGGCCATCACGGCCATCACCGCACAAAACACGCTCGGCGTCACCGCCGTGCAGAATATCTCCCCGGACATTGTCGCGGCGCAGATCGATGCCGTTTTTGACGATATTCGACCCAGCGCCGTCAAGATCGGCATGGTCTCCTCTGCAGAGATTATCGAGGTTATCGCCGACCGTCTGAGTGCCTGGGACGCACAAAATATCGTCGTCGACCCCGTCATGGTCGCCACCTCGGGCGCTCGCCTGATCGCAGAGGACGCCGCCGAAGCGCTTACGCGCCGCCTGTTCCCACTGGCGACCGTCATCACGCCCAATATTCCCGAGGCCATGGCGCTGCTCGATTACGAGGTCGATTCCGAGCGCACGCAGCAAAATGCCGCCATGCTCCTCACCCGCCGCTTTGGCTGCGCGTCCCTCGTTAAGGGCGGGCATTTTGTCAACGAAGCCAACGATGTGCTAGCAGAGCCCGCGCCGCTCGATGACGAGGGCAACCATCTGGGCGATCCGCTCACCACGTGGTTCCGCCACAAGCGTATCGAGACCGGCAACACGCACGCTACTGGCTGCACGCTCTCGTCCGCCATCGCCTGCGCGCTGGCCCAGGGCATGGATCTTGCCGATGCCGTCAACGCCGGCAAGGCCTACCTAACGGGCGCTCTCGCCGCCGGCTTTGACATGGGCAAAGGCTCCGGCCCCGTCAATCACATGTGGCAATATTAAGATTCGCAGCTCAAAAACCGCCACAAAGGGGACAGGCGCTTTTGTGGCGGTTCCCACAAACATCTCGATCTGTAACAGTTAGAGTCCATTTTTCGGCCCACCTGTTACAGATTGAGACATTCAAATTCCGCTGAGACGATAATCTCGATCTGTAACAGTAACTCGGCAAAATCGACCCTAGATGTTACAGATCGAGACAAACGACCGATATCGACCTAAATAATTTCGATCTGTAACATCTAGCCCGTTTTCGGCCTTACAACTGTTACAGATCAAGACAAACCAACGAAACAAGCCGCCGCAAGGGGAACTTTTGTAGCGCTTTGGGCTGCGCTACTCTCCGAGCATCTCTTTGAGCTTGGCTGCCACGGCGTGGCCCAGGCTCTCGTGGCTTTCGGGCATCATGTGCAGATAATCGATATCGCCCGGCTCGGCAAAATCGGCGGCATTCAAAAAGTCGCAGCCAAACTGTTCGGCAACATACTTATAGTATTCGGCAAAATGCTCCGAGGCCTCGACGGAGTGCTCGTCAAAGTCGGTCATATATACATCGGCGATCTGCGGTTTAATCTTGATAGGCGCCATCAGCAGAATACGCGGGCAGGGCGCGGCTTCGGTCCAGGGAAACGCGCGGACGGTGCGAATCAGCGCCATGGCACCGTCAGCGATATCGGCTGCCCCCACGCTAAAGACCGTCTTGCAGTCGTTGGTGCCCAGCATAATCACGATCGCATCCAGCGGCTTATGAGACTCGAGCAGCATCGGCAACGCGCGGATGCCGTTGAGATTGGTGTCCAGATGGCACATGTCGTCGCGCACCGTCGTGCGGCCGTTTAGGCCTTCCTCAATCACGTGCCAGCCCTCGCCCAGGTCGCGCTGGGCCACGCCGCACCAGCGCACATCGTGCGCATAGCGCACCGCGGTGCCGTCGCGCATGCCCGCCGGATCATAGCCATAGGTATTGCTGTCGCCAAAGCACAGAACGTTTTTCATCGTAAGCTCCCCACTCAATAAAAAGCCGACGGGAGCAGCCCCGTCGGCTCGGCATGTCGCATCACGCGCACCGTTTACAAGTACTTGCGCCAATCGTCATCGTCTTCATCGTCCTCGGCGGCAGCCTGGGCTTGCTCGGCGGCGCGAGCAGCCGCAGCGCGTGCGGCAACCTGGGCATAGGACTCCTCGTTGCGCTCGGGGAAGTTTGCCAGCACGTGCTCGAACTTGGCAAAGTCCTCGTCCCAGCGTGTAGAGGGTACGGCAAAGATGACCTGCTTGACCTTAAAGTCGCCCGACGCGAGCTCTTTGCGGAAGAGCTCGGCCACGGCCTCTGCGTCAAAGCCGTTGTTGTCGCAGCCCCAAGCACCCAGCACGAGCTTCTCGCGACCCAGCTCGTCGCAGATGGCAAGCACAAAGCGGATGCGATCGCGCAGGGCATCCAGCAAGGCATCGTCACCCACGCGATACTCCTGGCGAGCGCGCTTGGCGTTGGGCGCGGCGGCAACGATCACGTCGGCATACGCATGTACGTGGTTGCGATCGAAGCGTACCGCAGGCACCACCAGCGCACGGTTGCGGTAAAGCTCGCAATTGATGTTGCGGCGACGGTTCTCGCCGTACCATTTACGCTGCGTATCGAGCACGTTGTACAGGTACGAATCGGCACAGAGCGTGGACTCCTGACCCAGATAGCCCTGGATGTAGCCACCGCCCGGATTGGTGAACGAGGCAAAAGCGAGCACGGCCATGTCGCAGAACTGCGCGTAGCCTCGGCCGTTATCCAGAATGACCTGCGTGGCAGAAGCGTCGAGCACGGTGACCTCGGGCAGGACCGGAGCGGGTTCCTCGACGGCAAGCGCGGACTCGGCCTCTGCGGCCTCCTCTGCGGGTTCAGGCTCGGCCGCGGCCTCGACCTCAGCGGCCTCAGACTCCTCGGCAACCTGCTCCTCGGCAGCGTCGGCCGCCTGGGCCTTAGCCTTCATCGCCGCGACAAATCCAGCAGGCATGCCATCGAACTCGCACACACCGGCAAGCGAACGCTCAATATCCTTGGCGCACGCTTCGGACACAGTCGCCACGTGACGCTCGGCGGCCTTGGCACGGGCCTCGCGCTTGGGGTTGGGCTGCCCTGCGCGATTGGGCCTGCGATTACGGTTCCTGTTGTCGACGTCTGCCATAAGTGGTCACCTTTCTCGGTCTCTGCCGCTATCGGCTTTTCCCATCCATGATACCCCGCCGTGTACAAAAAAGACGGCCCCGAAGGACCGCCTTTCGTATCGATTTGCGCGCGCGGCAAGCACCGCTGCAATTTGGCACTAATCGCGACGACCGAGGATGTTCAGAATGCGCAGGAACACGTTGATGATGTCCACGAACAGGTTGGATGCCATGAGCACGGCGTTGGGCAGCGTGGGCGGCACCGTCGTGGCCACATAGGTGTCGTAGCCAATAAAGCCGGCGAACACCACGATCACGATCAGGTCGGTGATGGTCTGCGAGACGCCCATAAACATCAGCACGATCTCGACCAGAATCGTGGCAAGCAGGATGCCAAAACCGATGCCATACACACGCTGGAAGAACTTGGGGAAGGTCACGCCCAGCGCGCCAAAGACAAAGGTGATGGCAGCGGTGGCGATAAAGGCGGTGTTAATGGTAGGCAAGTCGTAGTTGGCAAGACCAAACGACGCCGTCAGGCCAAAGGTGCTCGCAAAGACCACGTAGCCCACGAGTGACAGGCCCACGGACTGTTTGCTGGCAGCGGCCGACATCATGACCATGCCGACGATGGTCAAAATAAATGAGCCAAAGACCAGCGGCAAAGCGGCGCCGCTCATCATCATGCGCGCAAACGACATGGTGCTCGTAAAGTAAGCACCGGCGCCCATGGCGCAAAAGCCCAAAAAGATCAGGGCAGACATGACAAGGTTGTACGCGCGCGGCGACATCTCCTTGGCACGGCTTGCGCCGGTTTCGATGGGGCCGTTCTGATAGCCCTGGATATCGTTCATACTTCGTCCTTTCAAAAAGTGCCGTGAAAGACGGCACAGCAGATGACAAGATTCCTGCCATTGTACCCGAATGCCGCGCACTCTTACCTGCGGCGTTCACTCTCGAGTGTACGGTCGAATGCCCACACCCACCAACGCATCAGATGAGCCTGCGAGCCATCCGGTCGCTCGCGCGCCTGTTCTTCCAGATACAGTTCGGTCGCATGCCCGCCAAAACGAACCTTATAAGTCGCCGTACGGATGCCGTGGACCGTCAGGCCAAAACCGGTGGACGAGACAATCTCGTCAATCGTAAAACAACGTCCGTCGACCCAGCAGACGGTGACCGGCACGACTTGTCCGCCCGCGAGGATGCGAGCCACGACGTCCACATACTGCTTGTGTACGCGCCGAGTTTTGCCGTCTGTCTGTCGATATTCCATGCCTCCTATTATCGAACGCATGTTTGCATGTTGTAAAGCGAACAGACTGTGGTTTTGAAGTGTCGTAGTAATCGCACGTGTCCGCATGGCGTGTTAGCAAAAAGAACACCCGCGGTCAACAGGGCTAATATTCAATTTTAGTGCCAAAAAGTTCACTTCTCCCATCAGAACTCGGTAAAGAGACCCGCAGGAGGTGATACGATTTATCATGTTTTTGTAACGTGTCTGCAAACTTCGAGAAAGCCCATATATGGACGTAACGTTCTCAACCTTCCTCGGCCAAATTGTGTCGAACCCAGTCCTTGCCGTCACCGTGATCCTCGCGTTGGGCGCCATCTTCGTCAATGGATGGACCGACGCGCCCAACGCCATCGCGACCTGCGTCACTACGCGTTGCATGCCCGCCCGCGCCGCCATTCTCATGAGCGCCGCATTCAACTTCCTCGGCGTGCTCATCATGACGCACTTTAACGCGAGCGTCGCCAACACCATCTCACATATCGTCGACTTTGGCGGAAACAGCACCATGGCGCTCGCCTGCCTATGCGCGGCGCTGTTCTCCATCGTCGTCTACGGCGCCACAGCGTCGCGTTTTGGCATCCCCACCTCGCAAAGCCACAGCCTTATCGCCGGCCTGACCGGTGCCGCCATCGCCCTCGGCGGTGCGAGCAGCGTCAACGTCCACGAGTGGATGAAGGTCATCTACGGCCTGGCGCTCTCCATCGGCCTGGGCTTTGTCATGGGCTGGGTCCTGTGCAAGCTCGTCTCGATTCTTTTCGCCGCCGCCAACAGGCGACGTGCCAATGTCTTCTTTAAATACGCTCAGATCGCGAGCGCTGCGGCCATGAGCTTTATGCACGGCGCGCAGGATGGACAGAAGTTCATCGGCGTGCTCTTTTTAGGCGTGGCCTTTGCCAGCGGCCAGACGAGCGTCGGCGATGCAGGCATCCCCATCTGGATTATGCTGCTGTGCTCGGCCACCATGGGCATCGGCACCAGCGTGGGCGGTGAGCGCATCATCAAGTCTGTCGGCCAGAGCATGGTCAAGCTCGAAAAGTACCAGGGCTTCTCCGCCGACCTGGCGGGCGCCGCAAACCTGCTGCTTGCCACGCTCACCGGCATCCCCGTGTCCTCCACGCACATCAAGACCTGCGCCATTATGGGTGTCGGTGCCGTCAAGCGCCTCTCGGCGATCAACTTCGGTGTCGTCAAGGACATGATGTTCACCTGGTTCTTCACCTTCCCCGCCTGCGGACTTATCAGCTTTGTCATGGCCAAGCTGTTCATGATGTTCATCTAGTCAAACCGAACGTCCATCCGGACCGCAATACCTCGCCCACCCGTCTTCGCTTCGAAAGGACCCACTCATGGCAAAGAAACCCGATTCGTTCTACTTTGACAACTACGTCGCCTGCGCCGACCTTGCTGTCCAGGCCGCAGAGTTGCTCATCAAGATTTTTGAGAACTTTGATCCCGCGCAGATCCACGACATGCTCGAGGAGATGCATGCGATTGAGCATGCGGCCGACAAGAAGCACCATGAGCTCGAGGATGCCCTGCTCACTGCCTTTATCACCCCGCTTGAGCGCGAGGATCTGGACCTGATGAGTTGCTCGCTCGACACTGTGCTTGACCGTATCGAGGGCGTCGTGCAGCGCGTCTACTTCACCAACATCCAGAGCATCCACCCCGATGCCATTGTCATCGCCCACAAGGTGACCGACGCCTGCCGCGCCATGAAGGACCTTATGGTCGAGCTGCCTAATTACCGCAAGTCCAAGACCCTGCGCGAGCTGGTCATCCAGATCAACACCATCGAGTCCGAGGCCGACGAGCTCTATATCAACGCCATGCGCAACCTGCACGTCAATGGCAAGGATCCGCTTGAGGTCATCGCTTGGCGTGACGTGTACGCCTTCTTGGAGTACTGTGCCGACTGCTGCGAGAATGTGGCCGATGTCGTGGATTCGATTGTCATGAAGAACAGTTAATTGGGGGTACGTGTCCCGGCGGTCGCGGGCCCGACCACTAATAACCTTTTTCACTCCGGCTGCAAGCAGAGTCGTTCAAAAGGTTATTAGTGGTCGGGCCCGCTCCCTTACGTACCACCATTGGAAACTTTGGCTGATACTTTGAAAGCGATGAGGCTTTTGTTGGCAGGACCTTGGGGCCCGATTGGAAACTTTGGGACCGCCTTAAACGTTTGGCTGGATGGGGCTTTGGGTACCCTTTTGCTTAGTTTTGGGTTGTTTTATTAGCTTTGGAGGGTTTGGTTATGGGGTATTTGGATCTGGCTCGGGGTCGGTATTCTTGTCGTGAATTTGAGGCTCGGGCTGTGGAGCAGGCTGTGGTGGATGCCATTGTTGAGGCTGGACGCATTGCTCCTTCTGCTTGTAATAATCATCCAACCCGTGTGATGGTGTTGGATACACCCGAGCTTTTGGAGAAGGCGGCTGCTTGTCAGCCTCGGTTTGCTCGTGATGGGTCCATCTTTGGCGCTCCGCTCATCTTCCTCATTTGCAGCGTTACCGACGACGCTTGGGTTCGCCCCTATGACCAGATGAACTCCAGCGCTATCGACACCTCGATTGTTTGCGATCAAATGATGATGGAGGCCGAGGAGCAAGGCCTGGGAACGTGTTGGGTATGCCATTTTAAGCCCGAGCTAGCCCGAGAGCGGTTCAACCTGCCCGAGGGCGTCTATCCCTATCACATGCTCGTCTGCGGCTATCCTGCCGACCACATCGCCGATCCCGAGCATCGCGATGCCCGCACCATTCCCCTCTCCGACTTCCTCCTCAAGTAGTTTTTGGCACATGCCCTAAAATCTACTTTTTACCACGCGCCCTTTGCCGAGTTCTGCCCTATCACACGCAGAGCTCGGCGTTTTGTTTCCCAACCCGTATGCAGCCACAAAAAAGGAGCCCGCAGGTGCGAGCTCCTCTTAAGGGCACTAGATTGTAGCTCTGGCGCTAGTCCAGGTCGTCGGCGGCAAAGTTGTCGATCGGGGCGAAGGGGTCAGCCACGGGGACAACCGGATCAGCGACAGGCAGCGGCTCGGCGGCGGGAACGGTCACTGCAGGAGAAGCCGCAGAACCGACCGGCGTGGAGGCCATAAGATCAGCGGGGAAGGAATTCTGGGCATCGTCCATGAAGTGCTGGATGAGCTTGAGGTACTCGGCCTTGAACTCCTCACGGGAAGCCTTCAGACGGTCGATCTCCTCGAGCTCGGCCTGCTTCTCGGTCAGGGCCTGACGGATGACCTCGCGGGCCTTGGCGTCGGCTTCGTTGCGGATACGCTCAGCGTTCTCGTTGGCGTCGTTGACGATGCCCTCGGCGGTCTGCTGGGCAGCGATCAGCGCAGCGGAGATCTGGCGCTCCTGAGCGGAGAAGTCGGGTGCGGGAGCGGCCACAGGAGCGGCGGGAACGGCCTGAGCGGCAGCGTCCTGAGCCTGGGCAAGCTGAGCCTGCGTGTCAGCAAGCTGCTGCTCGGTGGCAGTCAGACGACCCTTAAGATCGACAATCTTGGCAAGCATAGCGTCAACCTCGGAGGACAGCGTCTCCAAAAAGACGTCGACCTCGGCGGGATCATAGCCGCGCTTGGCCTCAGAGAAAGTCTGAGCCTGGATGTCAGCAGGGGTAATAGCCATAACAAGTTCTCCTTTTTCATCGCCTCGGCGCTGGGCGCCCGACATGAGTTACTGAGCCAGTTCTATACGAGTATACCTATAAGAAGCTGCAGAATCAGCCTCTGCACCAACTGCAACGCAATAATTGCAACGACCGGCGAAAAATCAACGCCACCCATCGGCGGAATAAACCGACGAAACAGGTTGAGCCACGGACCGCAGACGCTATCGAGCACCGCGGCGATATCCTGCAGCAGGCCGCCCTGCTTCATGGGAATCCACGTCATAAAGCAATAGACCACGATGAGCGTGGAGTAGAAGTTGAACAGTGTGTTGACCAACTGGACAATGGTGTAGATGTTGATGGGAATCTCCTCGTCTTGGGTTTACTTAAGGTAGCCGTCGGCGCGCAGCTTCTTGAGGTCCGAATCCTTGACCTCGCAGCCGGCGGGCAGCACCATAAACACGCGATCGCCCACCTCTTTGACCGTAGCGCCCAGGCCGCAGGCAAAGCCATAGCTAAAGTCCAGGACACGCTTGGCGACCTCGGTGCGAACGCCAACAAAAATCAGCGCAACGGGCTGCTTGGTGCGCACACGGCGGACAACGGTCTCGACATCGTCATAGCTCTCGGGACGCAGAACATAGGCAGGCAGCTGCGGCGTGGCGTTAATGATGTTGCTCGCATAGGCCGAGGCGTCGCTCGGCGCAGGAGCGGGCGCAGGTGCCGCGGCGCGAGCGCGAGCGCTCTCGGCATAGCTCGACGGCGTGTCGTAAGCGCCGGGACGATAGCCGCCCGCGACACTATCCTGAGAACGCGACGGCGGATTGTACGTTGTTGCATGACGGGAGTCATCGCCGACCAGCTGGCCGGAGCGCGTGTACACCGCTACAGACTCGGCCTCACCGCGGCGCGTCTGGCCCAGCAGGCCGTTACTCGGCTCGTCCTGGGTATAGAAGCCCTCGCCCGAGGCACCGCTGTAGCCGTTGTTCTGATAGCCATCGTCGTAGCCGTCATCGTAGCCGTAGTCGTCATCCTGGCCATAGCCCTGGTCGTAACCCTGCTGGCCGCCAAGGTGCATCTTATTTTTAATCTCGTCAAGGAAGCCCATGGTTGTGTCCTCTCACGGTTTAGTGCAGGCGCTCTGCAAACCAGTGCGCACTTCAGAGCCCTATTTTACTGCAAACTCCGGGCTAAATACTACCCTGCCCAGGCGAACGAGCGTAGAGCCCTCCTCAAGAGCAGGCTCAAAGTCCTCGCTCATGCCACAAGAAAGCTCGGGCAGGCTCAGATCGGGATGCGCCACTTCCAGCTCGTCCCTCAGCTCTCGCAGCCCGGCAAAGGTGCGACGCGCCACATCCTTGTTCCCCCGAGGGGCCATGGTCATAAGGCCCTGCACACAAATTCCCTCAAGCTCCGTGAGCTCGCCGGCGGCGCCACGAATCTCATCGGGCGAAAAGCCACCCTTGGACTCCTCGCCGCTTACGTTAACCTCGATTAGCACCTGCTGGGGAGCAGAAAGCTCGCCCGCTTCGATCTTGCGAACGGCACGGCTCGAAATCGCCTGCGCCAAATGAAGCGAACCAACCGAATGAATCAGCTCAGCCGAGCCCAACACCGCGTTAATCTTATTGGTCTGAAGGTTGCCAATCATATCGAAGCGCACCTCGGGCAGCTCCGGATGCTCCGCCAGACCCGTGAGCTTGCGGACGAGCTCTTGCGGGCGGTTCTCGGCAAAATGGCGGTATCCCACCTGGATGGCCGCGATGGTCTCATCGACGCCGACGGTCTTGGACACGGCGATCAAACGCGCGGCATCGTGGGGCCTCCCAGCGCGATCGAGCGCGGCATAGAAACGCTCGAGTATCTGCTCGCGGCGAGCGCGCATTACATCCAAATAGTTATCCATTGCCAATCGCCTCCGCTAACATCACAACAAGTAGTCCCATGCTAACGCAAGAGCGCGACCCCGCATCCGCGAGGCCGCGCTCCCTCAGGTATTTACAATCTTTTGACGAACGAGGCTACCCTACTCCTCGTCGTCCTCACCATCATCCTCGTCCTCAAGATGATCCAACAAGTAGCGAAGACCCTCGCTCACCTCGTTAGCGGGCACCTTGGCAACATAGCGTGCATCGACGGCGGGCCTCATGATGACGCCCTCGCCCGAAGGCACACGCATGCTCTCGAGCTCGTCCTCGTCCGTACGGGCGATATCGCCGACAGTCATACGTTGGCCGGTCAAAAGGAAGGTCAGACGGCAGGCGGCATCGATGGAAATCGAGGCAATGCGATCGAGGTAGCGCGAAACCATGATGGCGCGGCGCAGGTCGTCATAGTTGCTGTCGTCGTCCATAAAATCGCCCGTGTCCATGCGGTTAAAGGTGCGGAAGAACTTCTCGTACGCCGCATGCACCGGCTCGTCCTCGACGGCCAGGTTGCAGATGATGGACATGTCGTTGGTGACGAGCGCGGAAAGCGACGAACCCAGCACCTGGTAAACGGCTTCAGCCTCGGCCTCGACTGTAACGACGAGCTCCTGAGGCAGCGAAATGTCGGCCTTGACCATGTGACGCGTGGCGCGGCAGACCTGGCGAACCTTATCGGTCATGCGCTGCAGGTTAAAGTCGACGTAGATAATCGTCTGCAGCAAACGGAAGTCGGAGGCGACCGGCGACTGCGTGGCGATCAGGTTGTAGCACACGGCCTCCAAGTTGGCGCAGCGAGCATCGATCGAAAGCGTGCGCTTCTTGGTCTTGGTGGCGAGCTTGCGGTCGTCGGTCACATAGGCCTTCACGGCGTCGTGAAGGGCTAGATCGACGGCCTCGAAGATACTCAGCATCTCGTGACGGGCCTCGATGAGCTGACGGGAAAACAGTTTGCGCATGGTTCACTCCAATCAGTTGGGTGCGGTCATGCCGCCCGCACAGTGAATACGCACCGGACCAGGTCCGATCGGCTAGGGACTAGTCGCACCGATCAGCCAAAGCGGCCGGTGATATAGTCTTCCGTCCGCGAATCCACCGGACTGGTGAAGATTGCGTCGGTTTGACCATACTCGATGAGCGTGGCGGGCTCACCGGCAACTTCCTGTAAGAAAAATGCGGTGTAGTCGCTGATACGAGCCGCCTGCTGCATAGAATGCGTGACGATGATAATCGTCATCTCGGGCGCAAGCTCGGCCATCAGATCCTCGACCTTAGAGACGGACGTGGGGTCGATGGCGGAGCAGGGCTCGTCCATCAGAAGGACATCGGGCTGCACCGCAAGCACGCGCGCGATGCACAGACGCTGCTGCTGACCGCCCGAGAGTGCCAAACCATCCTTGTTGAGCTGATTGGATACCTCTTTCCAGAGGTTGGCGCGCTTGAGCGATTCTTCCACGATGTCGTCGAGGTCGCTCTTGCTAGTCACGCCCTGCAGACGAGGGCCAAAAGCGACATTCTCGTAGATGGATTTGGGAAACGGGTTGGGCTGCTGAAAAATCATGCCCACGCGGCGACGAAGATCGACCGGGTCGACGCCCTCGGCATAGATATCGTTGCCGTCGAGCGTCATGACGCCCTCGACACGAGTGCCCTCGATAAGGTCATTCATACGGTTGATGCAGCGCAGAAACGTCGATTTACCGCAGCCCGAAGGGCCGATAAACGAGGTGATGGCGTTTTTGGCGATGTTGAGGTCGAGCCCCGTCAGCGCATGAAAGTCACCGTACCAAAAGTTGAAATCCTTGGCCGTGATGGCCGCTTGCTCCGGCGTGGGAGCGGACTGATAGACGGACATGGGACTCCTTAACTAGCGGCGCTTGCGCGACAGATAACGCGCAAACAGGTTGAAGGCCAGAATAATCGCCATCAACAAAAGCGCAGTACCGTAGGCTGCGTTCATGTTGATGCCGTCGTTGGCAAGCAAATAGAGGTGAACGGTCATGGGGCGACCGGAATCGAGCGGCGATATAGGCAGGTTGATGGCCTGACCCATGGTGTAGAGCACCACCGCGGTCTCGCCGATGGCGCGGCCGATGGCAAGCACGATGCCGGTGGCGATGCGGCCAAAGGCCGAAGGAAGCACGATCTTGGAGACGACCTGCCATTTGGTGGCGCCCAGGCCATATGCGCCCCAACGGATATAGCGCGGAACAGCGCGGATTGCCTCCTCGGTGGTGCGCATGACGATGGGCAGCATCAGAAGCGCCAGCGCCAGGGCGGCCGAGACCATCGAAAGGCCCAGGCCCATAGCCTCGACAAACAAGGCATAGCCAAAGAGACCCATAACAATGGAAGGCACCGAGGCCAGGGCATCGGCAGCATAGCGAATGATGTCGACAATCTTACCCTGCTTGGCATACTCAGCCAGATAGACCGCAGCCAAGACGGCGACCGGCGTGCAGATGAGCATAGCGAGCGCCGTCACGTAGATGGTCGAGACGATCGTGGGCCAAATGCCGCCCTCGGCGTTGACGCCCTGCGGCCAACCAAAGATAAAGTCGAGCGAGATATGCGGCAGGCCGTTGATGACCACGTAGGCGATGATGGCAACCAGCACCAGCGTGGTGATATAGGCTGCGGCGCGAAACACGCCGAGCATGATCTTGTTGGACAGGTCCTTGTTGATGCGGCCCTTCTTGCCGTGGGAAAGGGCACGCTTGATGCGCTCGCGCGACGAGGTCGTACCGACCGTCGTGTCAACGAAATCGGACATAGCCTACCCCCTCTTCTTGGAAATCAGACGAACGATGCCCACCAGTGCAGCGGAGATGATAAACAGGACCACGCCCATACCGAACAGAGCCGAGCGGTGAAGGCCCGAAGAATAGCTCATGTCGAGTGCAATCTGGCTCGTGAGCGTCGAGATGGGACTCGCGATGCTATCCGGAATGACCGGGGCGTTGCCCACGACCATCAGCACGGCCATGGTCTCACCGATGGCACGCCCCATACCCAAGACAATTGCATCGACGATGCCCAGCTTGGCTGCAGGAAGCACGACCTTGTAAATGGTCTGCCACTTGGTGGCACCCATGGCATAGGACGCCTCGCGAATGCCCATGGGAATGGAATTGAGGGCATCGATGGTGAGCGTGGTGATGGTGGGAACGATCATGATGGCGAGCACGAACCACGCCGTCAGCGCGCCAAAGCCAAGACCGCCGGTCAGCTGCGCGATAAACGGACGGATGATGACCATGCCAAAGAAGCCGTAGATGATGGAGGGAATGCCCGCCAGCAGGTCGACAGCGGGGCTGATGAGCCTGCGCACGCGCTTGCTAGCGATCTCGACCAGATACACGGCAGTACCCACACCCAACGGCACGCCCATGGCAAGGGCACCGACGGTCACCAGACCAGAACCCGCCAGCAGCGACATAATGCCGTAGTGACCCTCAGAGGGCGCCCACGTAAAGCTAAAGAAGTCCGCCAGGCCGATGTCGGTAAAGACCGGCAGCGCCGAGTACGTGGTGAAGACAAAAATCAGGATGACAGTGACGACCGCCAAGAACGCGCAGGCAAAGAAGATCCACTGCAGCGCCTTCTCCTTAAGATAGGTGCTGCGCGACACCAACGCCAACTCACGCTTTTTGGGCGCCTGAGTCTCCTGCTCAATCTGGGGGGTTTCCTGTGCTTCCACGCTACTCACTCCCCTTTCCGTCGTTGGTGACGGGAATAAAGCCCGCCTCGCGAATCTGCTTGTCCATCTTTTCGGACGTCACGTAGTCGATGTAATCCTGCGCTTGCTGCGAAGGCGTTCCCTTCACAAAGAAGTAGAGGTCACGCGAGATGGGATAGCCGCCACTTGCGACCGTCTTCTCGGATGCCTCGACATAGTTGACCGAAACGGCCTTGACCGAGGTCTTAGCATTGAGGCTCTCGACAAAACCCAGCGAGATGTAGCCAATGGCGCCACGCGAGCGGGACACGACATCGCGCACCTGGCCCGTACCCGAAAGAACAGCCGAGCGACGATCGAACGGCGTGCCGTCCATCACGATGGTACGGAAGGCCTCGCGCGTACCGGACGCCTCGTCGCGGTTGATAACCTGAATCTTCAGGTCCTCTCCGCCGACTTCTTTCCAGTTGGTGATCTTGCCGGCATAAATATCGCGGAGCTGCTCGGTCGAGAGATTGTCGACCGGGTTGTCGTCGTTCACGATGACTGCGATGCCGTCGTGCGCGATTACGATCGGGGTCAGGCCAAGGTCTTGCTCATCGGCGTTGAGGCCACGAGAGGAGCTGGCGATATCGGCGGTGCCGGCGCTAACAGCTTCGATGCCAGCAGATGAGCCCAGACCAGAAACCAGCACGTCGGTGCCGGTCTCTTCCTTAAAGCCTTCAGCCGCGATCTCGGCAATGGGAAGGCAGGTGGTCGAGCCGGCCACGGTAATAGAAGACGTAGAAGATCCCGAAGAGCAAGCACACAGCGTGAGCGTGAGCACTGCCGCGCTCAGGACCGATGCGATCTTTCTCATAGCATCACGCCGATCGCTGCATGGCGCCCGCAGGTGCCGACCTCGTTACGGTAGGAATAAAAACGGTCGTTCTGGCGAACGGTGGAAAGCTTGGTGTCCACAATACCGCTCGCTTCGACGCCGGCGTCCATCAGCGCCTCGCAAATGGCGGCGGAAAGATCGAGCATACGAGAAGCGGTAGCATCAATGCACGCGAACTCGGCGGCAAAGCGGTCCATAAGTTCTTGGGATACCTCGTACTCGTCGCCCAGGATATGGGGCCCAATGTAGGCAGAGATGTCGTCCGGCTTGCAGCCAGCCGCCTCACAGAGCGCTTGGCACGCCTTGGCGGAAATGCGCGCAATCGTGCCCTTCCAGCCAGAGTGCACCACGGCAAAGCCGCCGGGAGCCACCAGCACCACGGGAACGCAATCGGCAAAGCAGAGCATCACGGGTACCTCACGGGCCGTGCAGACGATGGCATCGCAGCCCTCGGCGATCTGCTCGCGAATGTTCTCGAGATCATCGGCACCGTTCGAGGCCACCGTAACGACATGGTCACCGTGTACTTGATTGGGAACAAGCAGGTTGTGCTCGCACCCGGCGGCCCCTATGGCCTCGAGTGCGCGGCGACGATTTTCTTGAACGGCAAAGGGGTCATCGCCAACATGCGAGCCCAGATTGAGTGAGGAGTACGCATCTTCGGAAACACCACCGGTGCGCTCGGTAAAGGCAAAACGAACATCGCGCGTCGCGCCCTCTACGAACGTAACTCCATCATGGTCGACACGCGAAACGTTGTCCGCACGTGCTGCCATACTAAAGCCTCCTAATAACACAAGTATCGCGGCGACGCCGCTGCAGTCCGTGCCATACGGCTGCCATACTTCATCAAAAGGATACCCGCAGCGGTAGGGACCAAACGTAAAGGGAACGTAAGGAGATTGGAGGCTTTCATTTACAAAGGCGAAACACAACAAAAAAGGGTGCGCCCAATCGGACGCACCCCATGCAGGTCGTTTAAAAAGACGAACTAGAAGCTGCCGCGCTTGAGGAAGTCGGGAAGCTCAAACTGGTCGTTACCAAAGTTCGGGAGCTCGGTACCACCGACGTTGCGAGTCGGGGCAGCCTGAGCCGGGCTCGTGGCAGGAGCGGTGCGCTGCGGCTCGGTAGAAGCAGCGGCCTTGCTCTGGGACTGCTGAGCAGCGAAGAGCTCGTCCTGACGGTTGACGTTGGAGTCGGAGAAGCCCGTAGCGATAACGGTGATACGCACCTGATCGCCCAGGGACTCGTCCACAACGGTACCGAAGATGATGTTGGCCTCGGGGTCGACGGCGTTGGCGACAACATCGGCGGCGTCGCTGATCTCCTGGATGCCCAGGTCCTTGGAACCGGCAATGGAAAGCAGGACGCGAGTGGCACCATCGATGGAGCTCTCGAGCAGCGGGCTAGAAATAGCCTGCTGGGCGGCGTCGACGGCACGGGTGTCCCCAGAAGCGGTACCGATGCCCATCATAGCGGTACCGGCCTGCTTCATGATGGTCTTAACATCGGCAAAGTCCAGGTTGATGATACCGGGGACGGTGATGAGGTCGGTGATGCCCTGGGTACCCTGGGAAAGGACGCCATCGGCGATTGCGAAAGCCTCAAGCATGGTGGTCTTCTTCTCGGCGATGTCGAGCAGCTTGTCGTTAGGGATAACGATCATGGTGTCGACGCAGTCGGAAAGCGTCTTAATGCCTTCTTCGGCGCTCTTCTTGCGCTTGCGACCCTCAAAGGTAAAGGGCTTGGTCACGACGGCGACGGTCAGCGCGCCGACCTCGTTCATCGCAATATCGGCAACGATGGGAGCAGCGCCGGTACCGGTGCCGCCGCCCTCGCCGCAGGTGATGAACACCATGTCGGCGCCAGCGAGCGCCTCGGCGATGTCGTCGCGGGACTCATCGGCAGCCTTACGGCCGACCTCAGGGTTGGCGCCAGCGCCCAGGCCGCGGGTCAGGTCGGTGCCGATGTGCACCTTGATATCGGCATCAGAGATCGCGAGTGCCTGAGCATCGGTGTTGATGGCAACAAACTCGACGCCGCGGATGCCCTCTTCGATCATTCGATTGACCGCGTTGGTACCGCCGCCGCCGACGCCGACCACCTTAATGACGGCAAGGTAGTTGTTGATCTCTGTCTCGTGCATGTCGGTCCTCCGAACAAAGGTTATTGCCATAGCATGGGTTGACCCCTGCGCACATTAACCTTCAAGTTGAAAGTAAATGCAAAGGTAAACCGTATTATGTTTGCACATTATGAACGTATCAGTCAAATAATTGGCGGTGAAAACCAAACAAACCAGATAAACGGCGCGGTATGCCCCGTCAACAAAGGCCAGAAGACGCTACGAGGTCGGCGCGTTCCTAAACGTATAGTTGCCAGGAGATCGAACGTTGATATACGTCACGCCCTCCACCTGCGAAAGCAGCTTGGTAACGATACGCTCCTTTTTGGCAATGTCGTCCGAATCTCCGAGCGACACCTCGATACCGTTATCGAGATTCGCCGAGATGGCCTCGACCGAGGGCGTGGAAATATCCTTGACCTGGCCCAGGAACTCGCTCGAGAAACCGCGGACGTAATCCAGGCCGGCCTTGACGGCCTTGGAGTTTACGGCTTGCCCCGAAACCGGTGCGACATCGGCCGAGACATCGGTCAGAAGCACTGCACCGTAATGTTTGGCGAGTGCCAGGGCGGCATCGATGCCGTTTAGGGTGTTGGCGCCCTCCCCCGTTGTGATGACATTGCCCTGGTCGTCAACATCGACCGAGGTAGACAGCGGTGCAATCCATGTGTCATCGTCCCCGATCGCCCATGCAAGATCATCGGAGCTAATGTAGGCAATTGCGATAACCTTGCGTTCCGTCGGCGTGATGATGAGCGTATGGGGAAATTGACGCTGAACATCCACGCCCGAGACCCACGGATTTTGCTTGAGGCCCTCGGTGATCTGGTCGGGATTCACATTGAACAGCGACGTGTCCTCGGGCAGATCGATCAGCTGGATGGCATCGTGCTTGGTTACATGCTCGCTACCCTGAATCTGAATATCGGTAGCGGCGAACAGGCCAGAGTTAATGACGACGACGGCAACGACCGCAAGCACTGCCAAAGCGGCAAGAATGCCACCCACGATTTTGCCCTTGCCCTTAACGGCAGAAGCGGCACCCGCCGCATGATTTGCCAGGGCGCCGATCGATGACAGCGGATTAGAGCCCTTTTTGCCCGATTGCGGTTTTGCGGAGGCCGACATCGACGTCAGCATACGTGGCTTAGTTGCACCCAGCGCGCGACCGGGACGCGTCACCTTTGCCCCCAACGAGGGCTTGGGCGACGCTATGGGGCGAGAAGGTTTGGCGCCCATCGCCGGTTTGGGCGTCACCGAGGGACGTGCCACCGGACGAGCAACCTTTTTGGCCGCGGGGCGTCCGCCAAGCTGCGAACCGGCAGTCGAACGCTTGGCAGGCCGCACGGACCCAGCAGGCTTAGAAGGCATAACGGATTTACGTTGAGGCTGAGACGGTGCGCCGGAACGCCCTCCGGCGCGGCGGAAGGTTGGTTTCGATGCTCTAGAAGCCGAGGAATTTAACTTCCGGTCTGAGCTCGATGCCATACGCCTCCCTCACCTTTCCGTGCACATGTCTGATAACCGCGGCCACGTCATCGGCCGAGGCGGTTCCGTTATTAACGATAAAATTAGCGTGTACGGGCGAAACTTCCGCGCCGCCAACCGAAAAACCCTTTAATCCACAATCCTCGATGAGCTTTCCCACGCTCGCATCGGGCGGGTTGCGAAATACCGACCCGCAGGATGCACAGCCCATGGGCTGTGTGCGCTTACGCCGCGTCAGGTACCGCTCCATACGTTCACGGATATCGGCCTTGGGCGCAGGTTTGAGCTTGAGCACGCATTCCAGAATGATCTCGTTACGCGGCAGGCTGCATTCACGGTAGCCCCAAGCGATCTCCGAGCCCGCATAATGCTTGATGCCGGAGCCCGGGTCAAACGTAACGACATCTTCGACCAGCGAGCCAATCCACTCGGTTCGCGTGCCGGCATTCATGGACACGGCGCCGCCAACGGAGCCGGGAATACCGACCGCAAACTCAAGGCCCGAAAGGCTGCGCGACAGCGCGTCGTTGACTAGGCGAGCGAATATCACGCCCGCACCGACCGTCAGCGTACAACCGTCTTCGGCGACAACCGTACGCTGGAACTCACGCCCCAACGAAATGACGGCGCCGCGATAGCCTGCATCGGCAACAAGCAGATTAGATCCCTTGCCGATAATGACCCACGGCACCTGCTCACGATCGAGCACCGCCACGGCGCGACGCAAGGCATGATAGCTGTGACACGTCACAAAGAGGTCCGCCTTGCCGCCGATACGATAGCTCGTATGGCGCGCGAGGCGTTCATCCTCAATTACGTCCGTATCGATCATGCCCGAAAGCGCCATGACGGCGTTAAACAGACCCATGGGGTTTAAGCGTCTTTCTTGGCAGTCAGATACTCGATGAACTCGGGGCCGACCGTCGTGACGTCGCCGGCGCCCATGGTAAGCAGCAAATCGCCCTCGCCCACCATCTTCTCGAGCTCCTCATTGAGCTCAAGACGGCTCGAGCAGTACACGACCTCCTTACCGGGATGCTTAGCGCGCACGGTATCGGCAAGCATCTTGGACGTGACGCCCGGGATGGGCATCTCGCCGGCAGAGAACACGTCAATCAACAGCAGCTTGTCGGCATTGGCGAATGCATCGGCAAAGTCATCGCACAGAGCCTGCAGGCGCGAATAGCGGTGCGGCTGGAACACGACGTCGACATGTTTGTAGCCCAGCGAAGAGGCAGCAGCGAGCGTTGCCTTGATCTCGGTGGGATGATGGCCGTAATCGTCAACCACCGTGATGCCGTCGATATCGCCCACGTGGGTAAAGCGACGGCGGACGCCTTCAAAACTCGAAAGTGCCTTAGCGGCGGCGTCGATATCGAGGCCTAGGACATGGGCGACGGTCAAGACGGCCGTGGCGTTGAGCATGTTGTGACGACCGGGGTTGCTCTTAATCTCGACAGCGTGCTCGGTGCCGTCCTCAAGGCGAACGATAAAGTCGCTCTGGATGCCCTTGACATCCGGATGCACGCAGACGATGTCGTTGGTCTCGGCAAAGCCATAGGAAAGCACATGACGGCCCGTCGACTTGGCAAGCTCGACCAGATGCGGGTCCTCGCCACAGACGATGACCGTGCCGTCCTCGCCCACCAGACTCATAAACTTGGCGAAGGTGGCCTCGATCTCCTCGATACCCGAGTAATGATCGAGATGGTCGGCCTCGACGTTGGTCACGATGACCACATTGGGGTTAAGGAACAGGAAGGAGCTGTCGGACTCATCCGCCTCGGCGACAAAATAGTCGCCCGAGCCGTTCTTGCCGTTGGTATCGTAGCCCTCGACAATGCCACCGATCAGGAAGCTGGGGTCCAGACCCATGCGGTCGAGCATGGTGGCGCACATCGAAGAGGTCGTGGTCTTGCCGTGAGTACCGGCGACGGCGACGGTGGTGTAGCCGTGGCCCAGAGCCGAGAGCATCTTGGCGCGAGGCCACACGGGAATACCCAGCTCGCGCGCACGGACGAGCTCGGGGTTGGACTCGGGAATAGCGGTAGAGACCACGACGACGTCGGGCTTCACCTCGTCGATGGTGGCGGCCTCATGGCCCACATGCACCTTCACGCCGGCGCGGGTAAGCTGACGAATATAGCGTGACGTCTTAAGGTCGGAGCCGGTAACGACATAGCCGCGCTCGTGAAGGACGAGGGCGATGCCGCTCATGCCGGCGCCACCGATACCGATAAAATGGGCGCTCTTGAAATCGGGCGCGGAGGTTGCAGTCTGGGAATCAGCCATGTGCTCGTGTACTCCTTGCGTAAACACTGCCTGTAACCTGTCTACTGTACCGCACCTACCGCATCCGCGCGAGGGCGACCCGCGATATCCCGTCTAACTAACGCAATCCTTCTACCGCGTCTGCCAAAAGGACGGCAGCGCGGTCCTGGGCCAAACCGCGAGCCGCCTGACGCATGGCATCGCGCGCCTGCGCATCATCGATAAGATGCAGCAACTCATCGGCAAACGCCTGGGTATCGATATCAGAGTCGGCGCAGAGCACGCCGGCACCGGCATCGACCAGATAGCGGGCATTGGTGGTCTGATGATCGGCCGTCGCATGCGGATACGGCACCAGCACCGAAGGTGTGGCAAGGGCGGCAATCTCGGCAACGCTCGAAGCGCCCGAGCGCGAGAGGACCAAATCGGCCGCAGCCAGCATATCGCCCATATTGTCGATGTAGGGCTGGACGCGATACCGCTTCGCCTCCTCGGGCGTCAGGGCAAGAGCGCGCTCGGTATCCTCAAAGTCATCGGCACCCGTCGAATGCAAAACATAAAGATTCTCGCGCGAGAGCAACTCGTTTTTAAGCGAAGCAACGCGCTCATTAAGATGTTGAGCACCAAGTGAGCCGCCAAACACCAGCAGGAGCGTGGCGTCCTCGGGCACGTCGAGAGCCCTGCGACCGCGAACCCGATCCCCCTCGATCACAGAACGGCGCACGGGGTTGCCGGTCATGAGCACATGGTCAGGATCGCCCTCGCGCTCAAACACGGAACGCGCTGCCGGCACCGAGATGCAAACGCGGGCGGCATGCGAACTCATCATCTTGTTAGCAAGGCCCGGGACGGAGTTCTGTTCGTGCAGCAGATACGGAATGCCCGCGTCCTTACACCAGCCCAAAAGCGGGACCTCGACATAGGCGCCAAAACCTATAGCGACATCGGGCCTGCAGGCTTTAGAAAAATGGCTGCCGAGCGTGCGCTTCGCCTTATAGACACGCCACAGCGAGCTCAATGCCGTCCAAGGGCGAGAGCGGTCGAAGCCCGTAACCGTAATCGGCACAAAATCGAACCCTGCCTCGGGAACCAGACGACCCTCGAGCTTATGCGACTGACCCACAAACACAACGTGGTGGCCACGGTCACGTAGCTCCTCGGCCAAGGCGAGTGCGGGGTTGATATGTCCCGCCGTGCCGCCGGCTGCGATAGCAACGGTCATCTTATCGGTCATGGTAGTCCCTTCGTACGCGCGGCCCCTGGTCGTCGGTGCGCAAGCGCGCCGACGGGTCCGAATTCAAGTCGATCCGATTATATCCGCCACCCGTATTGCGCGGCGTAGGTCGTTGCGGGCGACTCTGCGGCGCCGGTCGCGGACGGGCATCCGACTCCGAAGCAAAACCGTTCAAGACGGTAAAACCGCCACGCGACGAGCGCTCCCCACGTGTATGGGGAACACCGGCAGTGCTCTCGTCCATAACGGCAAAGCTATCGCGACGACGATCGTATTCATCGCGTCGAGCGCTCTCGTGCGAGACGCGCAAAATAAGCCCGGCGAGCATGAGCGACACGATAATCGACGAGCCGCCGTAACTGATGAACGGCAGCGGCTTACCCGTCATAGGAAACACGTTGAGAATACCCAGCGCGTTGATCAAAAACTGCACCGCGAGGATAACCGCAGAGCCCGAAGCCATGAGCGCCCCGCGACGATTGGCAGCCTGCTCGGCAATTCGAAACGCCGAGTAGATCAGCATCGCAAACACCAAGAAAAACAGCAGCGTCCCCAAAAAGCCAACCTCCTCGCCAATGATGGCCAGGATGTAGTCGTTGTGTGCCTCGGGCAAATACGAGTACTTCATGGTTGAGTTGCCGATACCGCGGCCGAACAGTCCGCCCGAAGCAAACGCCATAATGGCGAGCGTTGCCTGATACCCGTCTCCATATTCATCTGCCCAAGGGTTCAAGAGAACCTGAATGCGCACCATACGGTACGGCTCGACGACAAGAGCGATCACGATGATGACGGCGCCAGCCAGAATCGCACCGATAATGAATTTTGGGTCAAGGCCGGCAAAGAGCGCCATGCACATGATCGTCAACAGAATAATCAGGATGGTGCCAAAGTCGGGCTGAATAAAAATCAAGACGAGCGATATGCCCAAATATAAGCCCATGCCCTTAAGGAACTCATTGATGTTACCGCCGGGCGAAAACACGCGATCGAGCATGATGGCAGAATAGGCAATGGCAAACGGCTTGAGAAACTCCGATGGCTGAAACTGAATGCCGGCAATGCTCAGCCAACGCGTAGCGCCACGGCTACCGCTACCAACAAGGAACACCGCAAGCAGCAAGATCATCATAGCGATAAGAGCAAGTTTAAGCGCCCCTTCGCCAAACCAGCTATCAGGTGCTACGCGCGCGATGAACTCGAGGGCGGCAACACCGACGACAGTGAACATAAACTGTCGAAACAAAAAGTAGGTCGCGGAGCCGTTCTCATGAAGTGCCTCGACTGAAGAAGCCGAGTACACCATAAGCAGGCCAAAACAGACCAGCGAGAACAGACAGGTCAAAAAGACCAAGCGGGGTCGCATGATGCGCGCGGGGACGCCGGCGATATAACGCTCACCGATGCCCTGCGTGCCACGACCGGCACGCGGCGTACTGCGCTGCGAGGAAGCACGGTCCGAGTCGGGCCTCCTCATGTTCTGTCGGGGGCTCTCCTCTCTCACCGGCAACCCCTATTCCATTTGTGTATTGGACGCAGCGGCAAGCTGGGCCACATAGTCCTTAAACACGCGGCCGCGCTCCTCGTAGCCCGAGAACTCATCAAACGAAGAGCAGGCGGGCGACAGTAAGATCACATCGCCGCGACTCGAGAGCGAACGGGCGACATCCACGGCATCGCGTAGGTCGTCGGCCTGGGCGATATCGACATCACCGTCGACATCCGCTTCGTCCATAGCGGCGGTAAAGCGCTCGCGCGCGTCGCCAAAGCAGACCACCGAGCGAACGTTGTCCATCACAACGCGGGCAAAGGACTCGAGCGGCGTACCCTTATCGTGACCGCCGAGCAGCAAGATCACATCGTCATCGGGGAACGCCGTCAGGGCTTTTTCGACCGCATCGGTGTTCGTTGCCTTGGAATCGTTGACGTAGCGCACGCCATCGATCTCACCACAGGGCTCAACGCGGTGCTCCAGTGGCTGGAACGAGGCCAGGCCGCGACGCACGCCGTCGACATCGGCGCCGACCGCCAGCGCCGCCGTGGCAGCACACAGGGCATTGATTACATTGTGATGGCCCGAAATCTTAAGCTCGGACGTATCGACGAGCGGGGTCTCGACGCCCTTCAAGCGAACGACCATCTTGCCATGGCGCACAAATGCGGCGTCCTCGCCCGCAGGCTCGTCAAAAGCAACCTTGCAGACACGACGGCCCGGAACATAGATATACTCGTCGAACTCGTGAATGCCGGCATCCTCGACATCGACAATCACCAGGTCATCGTCGACCATATTCTCGAAGAGCTTAATCTTGGCGAGTGCATAGTTCTTATGGCTCTTATGCCAGCCCAGATGGTCGGGGGTAATGTTGAGCAGCACCGCCACACGGGGGTGAAGCTCCTGGCTCGTTGCGATCTGATAGCTCGAAAGCTCCGCCACAAACCACTCGTTATGCGCGCGGCCATCGATCTCGTTCACCGGAGGCTCACCGATATTGCCGACAGCAACGCTCGCCTCGCCCGCCGCCTTAAGCAGGTAGTCGGTCAACGACGTGGTAGTCGTCTTGCCGTTGGTGCCCGTAATGGCAATCCAATTTTGAGGAGACAAGCGGTAGGCAAACTCGGGCTCACCCATAATCTGGGCAGCGTGATCGCGGCCAGCCTTAAAGAATGCCGAGAACTCCGAGATGCCCGGACACGTCACGCATACATCAAACGCGCCCTCGACCTGCTCGGTTCCGTAGACAAACGATGCCCCGTGCGCCTCGAGCGAGCGCGTGGCATCGTTGGGCTCGGACGTGCCGCCACCGTAAACGGTAACGGCACTCACGCGCTCGGGATGCGCAAGCGCCCAGCGAGCGACATCAAGACCGGACTTGCCCTGGCCCAAAACGAGCAGGCTAAAGACATCAGCAAGAGGCATGAAAGACCACTATCCCAACTGGAAGAACAAAGCGAGGCCCAGGGCTCCGAAGGCCGCGGCGACAATCCAAAAACGGATGACGACCTTGGTCTCGGCCCAGCCCTTCTTTTCGAAATGATGATGAATGGGCGCCATGAGAAAGACGCGCTTGTGTGTAAAGTGGAAGTAGACGACCTGGATCATGACCGACAAGGTCTCGACGATAAACAGACCGCCGATGATGAGGGAAACGACCTCGGTATTGGTGATGATGGAGGTGCAGGCAAAAGCGGCGCCCAGCGCCAGTGAGCCGGTATCACCCATAAAAATGCTCGCCGGATAGCAGTTGAACCACAAAAAGCCCAGGCAGGCACCGGCACACGCCGTGCAGAAGATGGACAGGTTCACATCGCCGTGCAAAAACGCCATGGCAGCCATGGCCAGCATAGCGATCATGGAGGTACCACCGGCAAGGCCGTCCAAGCCATCGGTGAGGTTTACGGCGTTGGAAAGGCCCGCGATCATCAGCCAGCAAAAGACAAGGTAGAGCCACGGGAAAGATAGGCCGCAAATGGTGGTCGAAAGCACGCCGAGGTCGATCGACAAACCACCGGGGAAACGAATCTCGGGGGCAACACCACACCAGTTGACGGCAAGCACGGTAAAGGTAACGCAGATGAGAGTAAGGCCGATCATCTTGGCGTGAGGCGTCAGGCCGAGCGAGCGGCCGTGCGTGACAGAAGTCAGGTCGTCGATAAGACCAAGAACGCCGGTTGCCAGCGTGGCGAGCAGCACAAGCACGAGCTCGGTGGTGAGCTTGCCCATCAGAAGGCACGTCAGCGAAACGGCGACCAAGATGATGACGCCACCCATGGTGGGCGTGCCCTGCTTAATCAGGTGGCGCTTGGGGCCATCGGCGCGAACCTGCTGGCCGATGCCCTCGACCTTCAGGAGCTTAATCCACCACGGCATAAGCAGCATCGCGATGATAGCGGCGATACCCAATCCCAAAAAGGCCTGGTACGTAGGATACGAAGGATTGCCGAACATGGGCTAGCACACACCTTCCACAAAGCGATCGAGCTCAACGAAGCGGGAGCCCTTGACCAGCACGACATCATGCTTCTCAAGTGCGCCGCCCATACGGTCGAGCACCTGCTGATAGTCGGAGAACACCTGGATGCGGTCCTCATCCATACCCATCATGCGCGCGGCCTCGGCCATACGCTGGGCAAGCTCACCGCCGACACATGCGAGCATATCGAGCTTCTTGGCCGCCGCATAGGCGCCTACCAGCTCATGCATGCGAGGGGCCTCGTCGCCCATCTCGCCCATCTCTCCTAGAACGGCCATGCGCGAACCCGTGCACGAAAGCGAGCACAGCAGGTCGAGGCCCGCCGCCATCGATTCGGCACTGGCGTTATATGAGTCGTCGATGACACGAGCGCCGCTCTTGGCGCGCTTGATTTCCTGGCGATGCCCGGTAATCGTAAGACCCCTAAAGGCGGCATCGATCTGCTCGGGCGTCACGCCAAGACGGTGGGCAACCGCCGCGGCCTTGACGGCATTGGGGACGGACTGCACGCCGGGAATGGCAAGCAGGGTGTCGATGGTCTCACCCAAGCCAAAATCGAGCGTAAAGACCGGGCGCCCCTCGTCGTCAATGCGAATGTCGCGCGCGCGGACCTCGTCGTCGTCCGAGACGCCCGCAAGCATCACGTCAATGCCCGCAGGCCCGGCGAAGGTATCACGGATGAACGGGGTAAAGTCATCCTCGCCACCCAAAACCAGCAACGGGAGAAGGTCTCCGGCGGCGCACATGCCGCCAACAATCTCGGATTTGGCACGAGCGATATTCTCGCGACTGCCCAGAATACCGATATGGGAGGTGCCGATCTTGGTCACAATGGCAAGGTTGGGATTGGCGGACTGAGACATGCGCTCAATCTCGTGGAAATGGTTCATGCCCATCTCGAGCACCAGAACCTCGGTGTCGGCAGGGGCCGCCAGCACCGTGAGCGGCATACCGATAAGGTTGTTGTAGTTACCCTTGGTTGCCCAAACGCGATAGCGCTTGGCGAGCACCGCGGCGAGCACGTCCTTGGTCGTCGTCTTGCCGATAGAGCCGGTAATGCCAATTACCAGGCAGCCAAGCTCCAAACGATAAGCGTGAGCCAGGCGCAGCAAAAACTCCTCGGGGTCATCGGTATGCAGGATGGCGCAGCCCTTCTCATGGGCCAGCGAAAGCAGCTCGGCATCGGGCTCGCGCGTCATCACTACGGCGCCGGCACCCGACTCGATGGCACGGGAAGCAAAGTCGTTGCCGTCGACCTTTTCACCCGGGAAGGCGACGAATATCGTGCCCTCCTCAACCTGGCGCGAGTCGATAACGCAACCGCGGCATACCCGATCGGCTTCTCCCGTCACGGTTCGGGCCCCTGTTGCGGCCGCGAGATTGTTGACGGCGATCTCTATCATTGCAGCTCCCCTGTAAACCTAATAATGCTATCGGCGTATTGTATCCCAGCGCCGCCTACGCGTGGTGCAGGGCGTGTGAACAACCCGGATTAACCGACTGGCCATTTCATAGATAGTAACCCCCTACTTGGTGCGCGGGACACCCAACACGTCAAGCGCACTGGCCATAATGGACTGGAACGGCACTGCGGCGGCATCGGAGCCTGACGGGGTTCCGTCAAGGGTGATATAGCACAGGACCTTGGGCGACTGCGCCGGGGCAAACCCCATAAAAGACGACATGTAGTTCTCTTTGAGGTAGCCGCCGTTCTCATCGGCGCGCTCGGCCGTACCAGTCTTGCCCGCCACGTCGTAGCCGTCCACCGCGCCGCCAACGCCCGTTCCCTCGGCAACGACCGTCTGCATACACGATGTCACCTGCGAGGCGGCCTCCTCGGAAATCGCGCGATCCCCCTCGCCCCAATCCTTTTCATCGCCCTTGCTCGACTTATAGAAGTGCGGAGTCATCATCACGCCGCCGTTCGCGATGCCGCCCACGGCACGTGCGACCTCAATCGGCGAGACGGACAGCGCCTGGCCAAAGCTCATAGCACCCAAGGTGGCACCATCGTACTGGTCGCGCTCCTTGACGATGCCCAGACTCTCACCCGGAAAATCGACACCGGAGCTATGACCGATACCCCACTTGTCCACATAGGTGGCAAAATCATCGGCACCGATCTTGCGCCCCACCAGGACAAAACCGACATTGGACGAACGGCGCATCATCTCGCGTACGTCCATTGTCATGGTGTAGTCACGCTTGTCGGCATCGGTAACGGTATCGTCACCCACCTTGATACTCGCGGGAACCTCAAACGATGTGCTCGGGCGCACAACGCCCAAATCAAATCCGGCGCCCGCAACCAGCGTCTTAAAGACCGAGCCGGGCTCGTAGGCATCCGTCACCAGACGAAGGTTCATGTCCTCGGTCTTGGCGTTTTCCAAATTGGTCTGATCGTAGGTCGGATACGAGCAGGCTGCCAGGATCTCTCCAGTCGTCGGGTCGGTCACCAGGGCCGACCCGTTTTTGGCCTTCGTCTTCTCGACCGCCTCGGCCAAGGCATCTTCCGCGGCGCGCTGAATGTTGACGTCGATCGTCGTCACGATATCCACGCCATCGATCGCGGCAACCTTTTTATAGGCACCGCCCGCGATATAGCCGCCATCTCTTGCGCGCTCGCGCACAAGAGAGCCATTCGTTCCGGTCAGAAGCTCATCGTATTGTTTTTCGAGTCCCGTCAGGCCAGCGTTGTCCACGTTCACGACGCCCAGCACCTGAGAAGCCAGGTTTCCATACGGGTAAACCCGCTTCATCGCCTGCTCAAAGAGCACGCCGGGTAGATTCTTCTTTTCCAGGGCGGCAGCGTCATCCTCGTCGACCTGGCGCTTGATATACACCCAGGAACCATCAGACAGCACCAGCTTGCGACAGGTCTTTTTATCGATACCGGTGGCCTTGACCAGCGCCGAGACCGTCTTGTCGACGTCCTCGACAAGCTGAGGGTTCACGGCGACATTGCGGCATTCGACCGACGACGTCAGCACGTTGCCGTTGCGGTCGTAGATAGTGCCACGTTTGGCATAGAGCGTCTGTGAGAGCAGGCGACGCGCGTCCGCACGCTTGCGCAGCTTGTCAGCATTCACGATCTGGTATTCGGCAAGACGGAAGACACCCGCGGCAAGGCCAACCCCAATACAGCCCATAACGACATCGCGGCGAGGCAGCGGCGTTCCCGTAACCCATTCAGACGACGACCCCTTGCGCGCGCCCGTATTGCGCACCCGAGGTCCGCCCGAGCCACGAAGACGCGACGCAGGGTCGTTGCCATAGGACGACCCCGCGTTGTAAGATGGCCGACCCGTTCCTTGATAACCAGAACGTCCCCGCGAGGAGGGACGTCCAGACCCGTGGCTCCCGTCGGAACCGCGGCGATAGTCATTTGTCATACTCAGCTACCGTCTTATTTACTGAGCGGCCGCAGTCGAGCTAGCGCCCGCGGCTGCATCCTGCGAAAAGTCAAGCGTAACGCTCTCGCTGGGCTCCACCATGCCATAGGCGCCCGCAAGATCGCGAATACGCGTGTCGGCACCATAGACCGAATGCATGACCTCAAGGTTAGAACTCTCGTCGGTCGCCTTCTCGAGCGTGCTGGTAAGCTCTGCGTTGCCGTTAAGCACCTGGGCCGTGACACCGGCAAGTGCCACGCGGGCGACACCGATCGTCATGAAGATAGCCGCAATGATGCAAACCGTTTTAAGAACGCTCATGAAAACCGGGCTTACCGCCTGGTTTGCCTGACGGCCCGCGCCCGTGTAGACATCAAAACGCGGCGTACGCTGCTCACGAGGGGCAACGGGCGCCTGCGGTGCCTCGCGGTAGGCGGGCATGGCGTTCATATCATAGGCAAGTGCTGCGTTTGAGGTGTTATAGCCCATGATATGCCGCCTCCCATCCCGAGTACGTTGGTAGTGTGTTTAAGCTTCGTTTATGGTGCGAGCGGGAGGTCCAATTTCGCGCGGTCGCGCCTACAGACGCTGCGCCACGCGGATCTTGGCTGATCTCGCCCGAGGGTTGCGCGCAACCTCATCGGGTTGGGCAACCAAGGGTTTGCGGGTGATGACCTTGAGTATCGGCACGTTGCCGCACACGCACACCGGAATCTCCGGCGGGCACGTGCACCCCTGGCTCATCTCCTTAAAGTGGTTCTTTACGATACGGTCCTCGAGCGAGTGATACGAGATGACGCAAATACGTCCGCCCGGGTTGAGCCACCTGGTGGCGGCGTCAAGCCCCCTCTCGAGCACATCGAGCTCGTGATTGACCTCGATGCGAATGGCCTGGAAACTTTTCTTGGCAGGGTGCCCACCATGCCGACGAGCGGCAGCAGGTATTCCCGCCTTGATGATCTCGACAAACTGACCGGTGGTTTCGATCGGTTCGGTCTCGCGGCGATGCACGATTTCGCGTGCAATCTGCGAGGCGAACTTCTCTTCGCCATAGACGCGTAGAATCCGGGCGAGGTCGTGTTCGTTATAGGTGTTGATGACCTCCGCTGCGTTTAAGGTGTTATTACCCGGATCCATCCGCATGTCCAATGGGGCATCCTCGTTATACGAAAAGCCCCTGCCAGGGATATCGAGTTGCGGTGACGAAACGCCCAAGTCAAACAGAAAGCCATCGACCCCGGGCACCTCGGCCGAGCAAAGCAGCTCGTCCAAGTCGCCGAAGTTGCCCTTCAGCAGCTGGTGCGGGACGCCGGGAACCTCGCGGTCCAGACGGGCGCCAGCGGCCTCGAGGGCCATGTCATCCTGATCGACGCCGAGCAAAAGGCCCGTCTCCCCCACCTGCGCGGCCATCTTTACCGAATGACCGGCACCGCCAAGGGTGCAATCGCAGACAACGGAGCCACTCTTTAGCTGCAGCGACTCAAGCACTTCGCCGAGCATGACAGGTTCATGCCGATATTCTTGTGTCAAGATCCCACGCTCCATCCGTTACTCGTGCCTTGCCCTTACGAGAAGAAGAGGTCAAGCAGAGCCTCGTCGTCATCGTCCTCATCGGCCGCGGCGCGGTCCCAAACCTCAAGGTGGTCATAGTTACCCACAACCGTGACCTCGCGGTCGAGGTTCGCCTGCTTGCGGAGAGACTCAGAAAGACCGATACGACCGGCGCTATCCACATCCATCGACGTGGTGCGCTTGTTGATCGCCCTCATGAGCTTCTGGTCGTTGATGTCACGCGGGTTAAAACCCTCGTGGCCCTCACGACCCGCGAAGAGTCCTTCGACCCACTTATCGAAGGCCTCGGCAGAGAACACGTACAGAGCATCGACATCCAGGGCTTTGAACACGCGAACGTGCTCTCCAAGTTCCTCGCGAAGGGGTGCAGGCAGGGACAGACGACCTTTTGCATCGAGATTGCGCTCGTATGCACCAGTCATTCCCATGTGCGCCCTCCCCTCGGTTACTCAGATGGCACGTACGCGGGGAACCACCCCGCCTGTCGACGTCATTAATAATATGGGGAACCGCCCCATATTTCAACACCTTTCCCCACCCC
>DBGCAP010000064.1:0-12075 GCA_048367555.1 Collinsella sp. | reverse complement strand
GCAGCGGATTTGCGCTCATGCTGTCCCTCTCTGTATATGGTGTACTCATAGGTGTACTAAACCCTAGGAATCTTCTCGGAATAAAGTTACTATGGGTTCGGCGTTAGTCAAGGGAAAACCCGACTAATCCACTCGACTTTTTAGATGCAGGACATAATAATCAGGCTTGTTTGCCCCGCGTGCATTAGATTTGGGACAAACACTCCTGGGTTTTTGTCCCAGGAACAACGGGAGGGTAGGTATGCTCATTTCTTCTAAGGGCCGCTATGCCCTCCGGCTGATGATCTATATCGCAGCGCTTGGTGACGTCGAGGGCAAGATTGCCCTGCGCGAGGTCGCCGACCGCGAGCATATCTCGCAAAAGTATTTGGAGCAGCTGGTCCGTCCGCTTATGAAGGCGGGCCTGCTTAAAAGCGTACGCGGTAAGGGCGGCGGTTACATGATGGCCAAGGACCCGGCCGAGGTGCGCGCCGGCGACATCCTGCGTGCCGTCGAGGGCAGCACGGCCCCGGTGGCGTGCGATGGCATTGACAATAGCTGTACCCGCAGCGACCTTTGCTCGACCGTCAAGTTCTGGCGCGGTCTGGACGATGTGATCGAAAAGTACGTCGACGGCGTGACCCTGGCAGATCTGGCCGCCGTCCCCGAGATCAACTTTGACATTAAGCTGTAGGGCCGCAAATGGCATCTCTCGACAAGGTATATAAGCAAATTGAAGTTTTTGCTCGGGAATGTGACGCCGAGAAAGTTGTGCTGTTTGGGTCTCGCGCTCGAGGCAACAACTTGCCTAAGAGCGATATTGACATCGCCGTAGCAGGTTGCCGGGATTTCGGCCGTTTCTCATATTTGATCGAGGAGCGTCTTGATACTCTTTTAGATGTAGATGTCGTCAATCTCGATGAGTCCTTATCGCAGCAATTGCTCGATGAAATTGCCAGGGATGGTGTGATTCTGTATGAAAAAATATGAGAACTTTGCCAGCGCCTTGGCGAATCTTGAGGATGCGCCCAATCAGGATCTCAACAATGATTTTGTTCAGAGTGGATTGATTAATAAGTTCAATCTTCAATTTGAACTGAGCTGGAAGCTCCTTAAGCGTCTGCTCGAGTATGAGGGTGCCACGCTTGCCGCGTCGGGGTCTCCTCGTGCCATCTTGAAGGAGTCCTACCGATTCTACGACTTTATTGATGAGGCAGCCTGGCTAGATATGCTCAGAGACCGCAATACGAACGTCCATATCTACGACAACAAGCTCGCTCAAGATTTGATTCAGCGCATCTTGGACGTCTATATCCCTGCTTTCTGCCAGTTGAGGGACGGGCTGATGGAGCGTTACGGCGAGCTTCTGTTGGCGCCTGACGACCAGTTTGTTTAATTCCTTAAGATTTCGCGGAGGGTTGTTGCCGTTTACCGAGGGGTTGTTGTGCAACAACGGGCGAGCTGGGATACTTAGATTCATCTTTGCAAACTGCACTTTAACTACACCAATGCAGGGAGGATCTTATGCAGCCCAAGCATTCCGCGATTGTGGCGGGCCTGACGCTGGCGCTTTCGTTTGGCGCCGTTGCCGCGCCTGTGACTGCTGTTGCCGAGGAGCCCGCGCCGGGTGTTGCCTCGGATGCCACCGATATCGATAAGGGCCTTTACACCCAGCAGTCTTTTTCGGGCGTGCTGAGGTCGGTTCAGGGGGTCTCGTTTGTCAACGTGACTGCCGAGATGAAGTACTTCACCAAATACGAGAGCCATGGCAACTATAACCAGGGCTTTTCGTATGGCGATGGCTATAACGCACTAGGCTATTACCAGTTCGACCGCCGTTGGTCGCTTGTTCCGTTTATGAAACAGGTCTACAACTACGATTCTGCTAAGTACGGCATGCTTAAGGCCGCGATCGATCACGGCGGTGAGATTTCCAACGCGAACAACCCCATGTATGCGAACGGCCAGCTCACCGAGCTGGGTCGTATTGCGCAGGAGGCCTTCCAGGGTGCTTATAACACCGACCCTGCTGAGTTCTCGGCGCTGCAGGATGCCTATGCGTATAACTCGTACTATGCGGTGACCGAGGCGTGGCTCAAGAGTGCTCTCGGCATTGATGTCTCCGGCCGCGCCGACTGTGTCAAGGGCATGGTGTGGAGTATTACCAACATGTGCGGCACCGGTGGCTGCAGAGACTTCTTCCGCTGGGCAAACCTTTCCAACAGCATGACGGACCGCGAGTTTGTGACGGCGCTTTCCAACAGCGTGGTCAATAACGTGGCGACCAAGTATGCAAGCCAGCCCCAGTATCATGAGGGCTGGAAGAACCGCTACCGCAATGAGCTCAAGGATTGTCTGGTCTATATCGCCGAGGACGAGGCTGCCGCGGCAACGCCTGTGGAGCCCGAGCCCACGCCGGCACCTTCGCCGACGCCTGATTCGAATGACGACTCGAGCGACGATGCCAACGATGGCAGGATGGATGCGCCCTCGACCGATGCCGGCGGCGATGGCTCTGCTGGTGGCGTTGCCAACGACGGCTCTACCTCGAGCGGCTCCGATTCTAACGGCTCTGCTGCGGGCGATTCGTCTTCAAGCTCTGCCGGCAATACGGACGGCGCCGCCTCCGGTTCGACCTACGCTGGTTCCTCTGACTCTTCCACTGGCTCGAGCGACTCTTCCGCCGATACTGATTCTAGCAATGACTCTAACTCTGACGCCGCTTCTGATTCCGGTGCTTCCAAGGACGACTCGAATAAGGCGCCGGACGCGCCCGCTACTTCGACGGACAAGAAGCCCTCTTTCGTTGTGCAGCTTGGCTGCACGTTTGGTTCCTCGCTGATGGCTGGCGTAAGCAGCTCGTCTCCTGACAAGAACAATTCTGATCAGGCTTCTACGACGCAGACCGCGGTCGCGAGGGATGAATCCAAGGAGAAGGACGAGAGCAAGGGTAAGACCGACGACGGAAAGCAGCAGGGCGAGGACGGCGGTAAGGACAACGCCGACGACCAGAACCAGGAGCAAAATGGCTCCAAAACGGTGACCACCACGACCACGACCACGACGACCAAGTCCTCGGGCGGTAACATGCCCAAGACGGGCGACCTCATCGTGATGGCGAGCCTTGCCAGCGCAAGCTTGGCCACGCTGGGTGCCACGTCTATTGTGAGTGGCAAGCATAAGCTCGATCAGCAGAATAAGACTGCTGGTGAGGACGGTTCTGAGGAGTAGCCTCTCGGTTGTCAGATAGCTAAAGAGTCGGGACGGGGTCCGGTGCGAATGCATCGGGCCCCGTTTTGTTGTGCAACGATTAGTTGGGACCCCTCACGCCTCGTGTAGCTACCGTTGCCCGATCTGTTTGCGCACCGACATCCGTACGTGCGAGGCGGTCATTACAATTGGCATCGTGCTGCGATTTAAGGGGAACGTTGCGATGTCTGAACAGGCGAATAATGGTCGTGCTGCCGACTTTGGTGTGCGTCTGATTGGCTGTGCCGACGATGCGGTTTTGCCCATTGGCATGCACGACTATGTGGGGGCTCTTGGTTGCTGCGCACTGGTCGACAAGACCATGTTTATTGCCGATATGCTGGATTGCGATGCGTCCGTTATGGTGTGCTGCCGACCCGAGGGTTTTGGTAAAAGCATGAACTTGTCGATGCTCAAGGCTTTTCTGGAGCGTCCCGTGGTCGGTCGCGCCGGTCGGATCTCGTTTGCCGGTGCTCAGATTTGGGATGCGGACGGCGGGCGCTATCGGGACGAGTACGCTTGCTATCCGGTGATATCGCTGGACTTTTCTGACGCTGCGAGACGTGGCACCGCTGTTGCCGACGTCGTGCGCGATGCTCTTTCGGGCGAGTGCGCTCGCCTGCTGGCACTCTTGGAAGCCCCGGATTTAGCTCGAGATAAGGTGCGTCACATCGAGCGCGTTGCGCGTGGCGTGGCGAGCGCGGACGAGGTTGACTCGGTGCTCGGTGTACTCATTGAGCTGCTGGAAATGGCCTGCGATGAGCAGGTTGTATTGCTCGTTGATGGGTACGACGCGGCGTGGTCGCCCAGTGCGAGCGCGAGGGACGCTTCCGGCGCCGGTCCGGCGGAGCTGCTCGATCGCGTGCTGTTCGACGCCATTGCCACCGCGGGCCATTCGCTACGGTTGACGTGTCTGATGGGGGAGCGTCCCGGTCCTGCCGAGGAGGCGCTTTCTTCGCGCAGCTGCTCGTATCGTCTTTCGACGCCCCTTTCGACGTGGTGCGACCGTTGGTTCGGCTTTTCGGATGCCGAGGTCGAGGCTCTGTTGAGTCATGCCGGACGCGAGGAATACCTGGATGAGGCGCGTGAATGGCTCGAGGGATATCGGTTTGGCAGGACCTATTGCTCGAGTCCGGCGCGTGTGATCGGTTTTCTGGACCGAGGCTGCACGGCGCCTGTGCGTGCCGACCTGTATGGGTATGCCGATTGCCTAAGTAGGGTAGTTTGTGACTGGAATCTTGACTGCCTTTCGGCTCTGTTCAATTTGCTCGAGGCCCATGGATACATTGAGGTCCCGCTTTGTTTGGGCGCTGCGGGGCCAGAGACCTCGTCTGATGATGGTCTGTGGACGGCGCTGTATCTGTCCGGTTTCCTGACGACAGATATGACTGAGGAGCCGGAACATGGTGGTCGTCTCCGTGCTCTGCGGTTGCCCAATAATGAGCTTCGCCAGGCCATGCGTCTGGTGATTATCGAGTGGTTTGAGAGCGCTGCCGAAGACATTCGAGACGTCGATGCGTTTCGCGATGGGTTGTGCCGCGGGGACGAGAATGCGGTGAAGCAGGCGCTGGACCGCATCCTGGGGGATGCAGGAATCGGTGCGACCGATCCAGATGCGCCGCTGCCATATCACCTGCTCTTGCAGGGGCTCTGCTTTGGCTTGCCGGGCTATGCCAATCCTGCCTCGAGGCGAAAGCGTGGCGCGAATCGCTGGGACATTCAGGTTTTTCCTACGGGCTCTGTGTTTGACGTGGCAGACACGATCGGCATGCTCGACGAGCGTCCGCTGATAACGGTCAACATGATGTATGACCCCGGCGTGGACGCGCTCGGCCTGGAGCTGCTGGCCGTTCAGGCGCTGCTCGACATAGAGCGCGACGGTATCGACAAGATTCGCGTACCGCGACCCGGCGTGGGCCGTTTGCGCTGGGGATTTGGGTTTGATGGGCGGCACGTGGCTGCGGTGTGCCAGCGGTTGTAGGGGCAGGCGATGCTGCGGGGGTGCCCGCTACTCCGCGTCCTTCATGGGCGGCATGGGCTCCCAGTCGGGGTCCTTGATAATCTTGCGGGCGTCTTTCATGCCACGGCACAGCGCCGGGATGCCGGTCTTAAAGCACTTGTCGACCGCTGCCAGACGAATGAACTCCTTGCAAAAGGTCGCGGCATTGCCCAGACGGAACAGTATGGGGTGGTAGTCACCGTAGATCTGCATGTAGCGGGCCAAAAAGCCGCGATTGCGCATGATGTAGTAGCGGTTGGTGTCGCTCGTGGAGTTGAGCTGGCGTTTGCCGGCGATGTCCCAGCTAGAGACGGCGCGGGCGCGCTTGAGCACCACGTCGGCAACCACGGCGGCGGGGAAGTGCTGACTCGCAACATAGCCGTAGCATGCATCGTCGCCGTAGATGAAAAAGCGCGCATCGGGCAGGCCGATCTTGTCGACTACGCGACGCGAGAACAGGCCGCCTTCAAAGCACAGCTGGTTCATGGCGCGGTAGCCCTCGGGGCCCAGGTCCCACTTAGCGATGGGGTTGGGGATACCGAGCGAAAGGATGAGCTGGTACTGCCAAAAGAAGGCACCGCCGTCGAAGTCCAGGCGCGAACCCTGGATGACGTCGTAGCGGTCCGTCCACTTGGCCAGGCGCTCAATGCCCTCCGGGATGACGAGCACGTCGTCGTCCATGACCCAGAACCACTGGGCGCCCAAGTCGTAGGCGCACTTGGTGCCGGCGGAGAAGCCACCCGCGCCGCCACCGTTTTCAAGCTGCGGCGCGTAGATAACGCGGTCGGTGCCACCCTTTGCGTCGGGCTGGTCGGTGTCGATGCCCCACAGGTTGGCGAGGCGCTCGTTGAATGCGACGCACATGGCTTCGGTCTCGCGCGAATTCTCATTGTCGACGATCACGATACGCCAAGGCGTTGCCGTGAGCTCGGTCATGGAGTCGAACAGGTTGGCCAAGAGCTCCTGGCGCTTGTACGTAACGACAACGATGGCGAGCTTATCGATGGGAGCGGGAAGGGTGGAAGTCATGAACCAGAATATCCTTTCGCGTGGGCAGTACATCGGCCCTGCGGAATAAACAACGTGTCCCATGGGACACGACTATTGTAAGCGTAGGGGGGGCGCCCACGAGTAATGTTCCGCTAATCACCAAGAACGTTTGCTACAAGCCTGGTTGACGTGTGGCGAGATTCAAGCGCGCATTGTGGTATTACATAGGTACCGATTCCTGTGGACGCGATCTTTCTGTTTGGATGCCCTGTGAATAAAACTCGTTTAGCTTCCTTTGCCGATAGCCTTCCCGTCAAGGTCATGTTGCTGTTTTTGGTTCTTCAGGTCGTATTTATCCTGAGCAATACCGCGGCGAATTGTCTGCCGAGGCCCGTTATCGAGTCACATGCGCAGGGTTCGGAGTCCTCTGCCCTGTTGTCTGACATGTATGTCTACGACCACCGTGTTGCAGCTGGTCCAGTTTGCTTTGATAACAATCGCTTTATCATTGAAGTCGCACAGCAAAAGGACCAAGGTTCTCCGTTTAAGACGATGACTGTTGCCGAGATTGATGACGTTACGAAAGCCGGCGGGATTACGCATCAGCAGTACTACCGGTATTGGCATGGATGGCAGCTACTTACGAATGTCTGCCTGTTAATTGGTGGTATCGACGTTGTCGTGGTGCCTGCGGCCGCTCTGGCGATTGCCGGCTCCGCTTGCGCTTACGTTGCCTTGCGTAAGCGATTTTCAAAGCCATTGACGTTGTGGTTCCTTGCAATCCTGTTGTTCTCGACCAATCTGTTTTTCAATTTTATCGGCGATCTGCTGCTGTGCGTCTCGTTCTTTGTGGCGCTCATCATGATGTCTTGCATGAGTCTTCGTTTGGGCTCGGCCCCGAACGCACGGGTTTTCACAAGCCGCCTTGTCCTTTGGTCGATAGCGACGGGCGCCGTGTTTTCGTTTCTTGACTTTTTAACGATTCCTGCCGCAGTTGTCGCCCTGCATTGCTTTTTCGCCTTCATTGCGCTCCCCAAGGGTGAGCGCCCCAAGCGTTGCGTCGTCACGATGCTGCAAGCGCTCTTTGGGTTTGGGCTTTCG
The DNA here is from genome assembly GCA_048367555.1 of Collinsella sp. GTDB lineage: Bacteria > Actinomycetota > Coriobacteriia > Coriobacteriales > Coriobacteriaceae > Collinsella. The sequence continues at coordinate 4,757 of DBGCAP010000064.1, read as the reverse complement.
TTTGTGTTTACCTGGGCGATGAAATGGGTTGTCGCGGCATTTGTGCTGGGCTGGGACGAGGTCTTTTCGAACGTTCTGGGCGAGATGGGCCTTTGGTCTGCGCATGGGACTTCGTCACTGTTGCCCCAGGCTGACTGGCCTCAGATTATGAAGGCGTTTTATTACATGAGCCCGCAGCTGTTCGCCATTTGCTCAACAGCTGGTTATGCGATGATCTCGAACGTCGTTTGTCTTGTTTCGTTTGCCGTCGTATTGGTGATCTGGATTGCCATGCTCGTTTGCTCGATACGGGGCGGCGCACAAGACGGTCGTCGTCGAAAGGTGTTGATCCAGTCGCTGCTCATGGCGCTGCCCTTGGTTGTTGTTCTGGGTTATTTCGTTGTTATGCATGACCATGCGATCGTTCATATTCCGGTATTTGGCTGCAAGAATTGGGCGATTGTCTTTGCGATTTTATTTGTTTCGGGTGTAAGCGCGCTTCGTGGTCTGAGGAGTCAGAAGGTCGCTTAGCCGTTCATACGAGCCTTGATGGACTCGACTACGGCCCTGCGCACGATATCCACGAGGAGCAGGGAAAGCGCGAGGCAAAGGCTCATAAGGATTCCGAGCAAAATGGCGGCGGCTGGACGGGGCTCTCCCGTTTGGATGCCTGTTGCCATGGTGTAGATTGCATTGTCGAAGATGGGTCGCCAGACGTTGCAGGTAAACGACTGCACGGCGTAGAAAGCGAGCGTTCCTGCGGCGAGAGATATGATTGTCTTGTCTGCAGCTGTGACTTTGTGGCGCGGCTGATGGAGTGCTGCGGCGGCAACGGATGCGGCGGCCAAGATAAAGGATATGACGGAAGTGGACTTGTAGGAGAGCTTCCAGAGCGTGTTGTACTGGCTGTTTGCCGATAGCAGAAGCTCGAGCGCGATGGTGGCGGCAACGAGTCCGATGAGTACGATCTTGGATTTTTGAGCGCCGGATGCGTTGCCGTGGCATTCGAGGACTAAGCGCATTTCTCCAGCTGCAATAAACGCGACCAGGTAGGTAACGGCGCTCATGAGTTTGCGCCACAAAATGATACCGGCCGCTTCGTTTGCCGTCGCCGCGATGTAGCAGTTGATTCCAAATGTTGCGAGCACAAGAAGTGCTACGACAAACGGGGCTCTTTTGCTGCCGATTCGCTGCCGCATCACCGCAATCACTGGGACGAGCAATACTGATGCCGCGTAGACCCAGATAAACTCGATGCCCAGCGTAAGCCAGCCAATCTCATGCAGCGAGATTTCTGGTAGGGGATAGACGTACATCGAAACAAACAGGCAGGTGGCGCAATAAAAGAGCGTGGGCAAGACGATCTTTTTGAGGCGATCAAGCGATTTGAGCGTGAGGCCCTGCGCGGATGAACCGTTTTGGAGGGCGCGTACCGCCGAGGGAATAAGGAAGTATCCCGAGATCATAAAGAAGACCTCGTTGGCCCAGCAGCCCAGCAGGTTGATGAGGCCGAGCGCGCCGGAGTAAGGGGAGACGGCGAGCGGCGCATATTCCGGTAGACCGGCGCAGACGGCTTGAAAGGTCCACTGAAACGTGTGGAATATCGCAATCCCGGCGACCGCGACCAAGCGCAGCGCCTCGATGGAGGTATTTCTGCTTGCTTTGCTGCCCATCAGACTATTTTCCAGCGCGTGCGTTGTATGAACCAAAGTGCGATGTGATCATTTTTAGAGTCTGCTTGGGGCCCTTGTTCCATACGTTATACAAGCCCTCGCCCACGAGGTCCTTGGCGTATGCGCAGTAGCTGATTTTAGGGTCGGCGATGCCCATATACTCGGCATAGAGCTTTTTGGCCGCGGGAGTAACGCGAGGATTGGCAAATACCAGCTCTTGCGGCATGCGTTCGAACATCCTGTGGATCGCCCGCTCGATTTCGGGGTTGCCTTCAATTCCGGTGTGCTCAATCATGATGCCCATATAGGTGAAGCCACGTGTGATTTGGGGTGTCCAAACGGCGGGGTCGGTGACGTTGAGCCGCTCAAGAATATCGACCATATCGTTCCAGCGATTAAACGGCATCAAGGGGTCACGCTTGGCCAGAGCAGCCGCCTTTTCGGGCGTTTCCTCGCGGTAGCAGTAATACGGCTTGGGCCAGTAAGCGATCGCCTTTGCCTGGCATAGCGTTTCGACAAGGAATGGATTATCGGCCCAGCCCGCACCGGGGATTTCCTTAAACCAGATATTGTTTTGCAACAGGAAGTCGCGACGATAGATTGCCGACCAAATGGACGGATGATGGGCCAGCAGGTGTGGAGCGTCGTGAATGGTGAATGGTTGCCGAGGCGGTTTAATGCGACCGCGATATGCGCAGTGTAGTTTGACCTCTTGGGGAGTATCGGGGTTGCGAATGATCCAATACGGGGTCTCAATAATATCGAGCTTGTTCGGATCGCCAAATTCGCGTTTGGCAAAGGCAAGCATGTCGGAGTACATTCCGGGCTCGATCCAATCATCGGGCTCGAGGATGGCAATCCAGTCGCCCTTTGCCTCGCGAATGCCCAGATTGCAGGTTGCGCCGTAACCCTGGTTTGCCTTATCGATCACTCGAACGCGTGAGTCGCGCGCGGCGAAATCTTCCATAATGGCGAGTGAGTTGTCGGTGGATCCGTCGTTAATGGCGAGGATTTCCAGTTCGATATTCTTTTCGTTTAATAGGCTGCCTATAGCCTGAGAAAGATACGGCTCGGCATTGTAAGTAGGCACGATTACGGTCAGCATTCAAACACTTTCTCTAGGCGATTTGAAAGAATTATACCTAATTGCGAATGCAACGGTTTTCGTTGCGTTTGGGTGAAAGCAACGGTAAGGGTTGCCAAGTTAGCAGATGGCCAAACGAATCGGGATCTCCGTTTCGTGCCATCTTGATTCAACACGATTCCTTTCAATGACAATCGTTCAAAAGAAGAGATAATTGTTGGATAATGTTGCAACATGGATATTCATTTTGACTGGGGATTCAATATGAAAAAGGTTTTACGTGTCACAACCAGTTTTTCTCTGGCTGCTCTTCTGACATTTTCGTCATTGATGAGTCCTGTAGTTGCTGCTTACGGGTTGAACGAGGCGAAGCCCGCTGAAGCTGTGACGGATGTGGCTTCTGCAGGTGATGACGGAGTAACTTCACGCGGTGACGATGTTGAAGGCAGCGAGGCCACCGTCGACCAATCTCCGGTTGAAGGGGATAGTGAGGCTATCGACTCGTTGAGCCAAGGCGCAACTGAAAGCGATGTCAAGACCGATCAACAGGTCGATTCGGTCGAGTCGACCTTCCAATACGTTTACCTGGCCTACCCAAGCCTTCCCTCTGGAGCTGATCAGGTCATTGCTTTTGCTACCCCTAATGACGGCGAAGTTCTTTCCTCTGCTACGCTTGGCTATGTGAGTGCCAACGGCGTAAAGGGCTCTGTCGACGCGTCTTCTACGGCTGATAATTCTGCCGCCTTTACCTTTGGCGCAAAACTCGAAGCTAATATTTATTTCCTCACATCGATTTCGTATTATCTAGAGGGAGATGGGACTGAGCATAAGATCGATCTTTCTGATCGAGATTATTCATTCACCGTCGCAGATAGCTCTATGAACTCCGAGGGCACATCTGTTTATTATGCAGATGGGGACGGAAATGCTGTTGAGGCCCAGTCAATTCAGCAGGCGTTGGAGTGCGCCGATTCTCCGGATGGTGTTTCTACTTATGCCGCTCGCTCTGCTCGCAACGTTAGCGTAATCGCTCTCGATGCTGGTCACGGTGGATCTGACCCCGGTGCACAGGGCAATGGCAAAAGCGAGGCCGATCTTACCTGGAAGATTGTGACGGCATGCAAGAATAAGCTTGAGGCATATGGCTTTAAGGTCGTTCTTGCTCGTGAACAATACGGCAATTATTCCGGTAATGATTTTCTATATCGCGTCCAGCGCTGCATTGATCAGGGCGCGCAAGCATTCGTGAGCTTTCATATCAATTCCGGTCCTTCCGCCGCTCATGGCGCTGAGGTTTACGCTCCCACCGCAAATGGATCAGACTATACGCAGGTTTCTGTTGAGCTTGCCAATAAGGTTATGAATAACCTTGCTGCTATGGGTCTTACGTACCGCGGCGTTTTCCAGATGCAAGTGGGAGATGAGTTTGCGGTAATCCGATGCGCCCGCGAGCAGGGGATCCCTGGCATCTTAATTGAGCATGGCTTTATTTCGAATTCCGGCGATGTCGCTAATTACTTTTCCGATGACGGCTGTCGTCGTCTTGGCGAGGCTGATGCCGCTGCTATTATTGCGCAGTTCCCGCACCCTTATTCCATTGATGGAATTACATTCTCTGAAGAATTAGGGCGTGCTGGATCTTCCATTAAGATTGGCGTGAATGTTACCGGTAAGACCGATGGTCTTAAGTACAAATTTGTTTGGCATAAAGTTGGAGCCGATTGGAACAGCTCAAATTGGGGTGTAATTGGTCAAGATTTGACCAGCCCGTCTGTTACTTGGACTTTGCCGCAAGCTGGTGAATACGAAATTTATGCCGATGTTGTCGACTCCAATGGTTATATATCGAGCACTTCTAAATATAAAGTAGTCAATTGGTCCGTCGAGGGCCTCGACGTCTCCGGCGAGGCGCGCTCCGGCAAGCCGCTCAAGCTCCAGGCCAGGGTCTCCGGCGACACCGACGGCCTCAAGTACAAGTTCGTCTGGGAGAAGGGCGGCTGGGCCAAGTGGGGCACCGTCGG
>DBGCAP010000063.1:0-46037 GCA_048367555.1 Collinsella sp. | reverse complement strand
CATCGTGGGCACGCGCCCCGAGGTCATCCGCCTGTCCGAGGTCATCAAGAAGTGCCGCCGCCACTTCGACTGCCTGCTGGCCCACACCGGGCAGAACTACGACTACACGCTCAACGGCATCTTCTTCCGCGACCTGTCGCTGGACGACCCCGACGTCTACCTGGACGCCGTGGGCGCCGACCTGGGCGAGACCGTGGGCAACATCATCGCCGCGAGCTACAGGCTCATGGTCGAGGTCAAGCCCGACGCGCTGCTGATCCTGGGCGACACCAACAGCTGCCTGTCCGCCATCGCGGCCAAGCGCCTGCACATCCCCATCTTCCACATGGAGGCGGGCAACCGCTGCAAGGACGAGTGCCTGCCCGAGGAGACCAACCGCCGCATCGTCGACGTGATCTCCGACGTCAACCTGGCCTACTCCGAGCACGCCCGCCGCTACCTCAAGGACACCGGCTGCGCCCCCGAGCGCACCTACGTCACGGGCTCGCCCATGGCCGAGGTCCTGCGCGCCAACCTGGACAAGATCGTGGCGTCCGATATCCTCTCCGAGCTCGGCCTGGAGCCGAAGAAGTATATGCTGCTGTCCGCCCACCGCGAGGAGAACATCGACACCGAGGCGAACTTCACGAGCCTGTTCTCCGCAATCAACGCTCTCGCGGAGAAATACGACATGCCGATCCTGTACTCCTGCCACCCGCGCTCCCGCAAGCGCCTGGAGGCCACCGGCTTCGAGCTCGACCCGCGCGTGCGCATGCACGAGCCCATGGGCTTCCACGACTACAACTGCCTGCAGATGAACGCCTTCGCGGTGGTGTCCGATTCCGGCACGCTGCCCGAGGAGTCGAGCTTCTTCGCGAGCGTCGGCCGCCCGTTCCCGGCGGTGTGCATCCGCACCTCCACCGAGCGCCCCGAGGCGCTGGACAAGGCCTGCTTCACGCTCGCCGGCATCAGCGAGCGCGGTCTGCTGCAGGCCGTCCGCACCGCCGTCGAGCTCGACGCGGAGGGGTCGCTGCCCGAGGCGCCCGTGCCCGACTACGCCGACGAGACCGTGTCCACCAAGGTGGTCAAGATCATCCAGAGCTACACCGGCGTCGTTGACAAGATGGTGTGGAGGAAGGCTGGGAGGTAAGGCGTGTCAAAGAGGGTCCTATTCATATCGTCCTTTCAATTCCCCGAGGGCGATGCCGGAGCCACCCGGCTTCTTATGCTGGCTCGCGCTCTTCGGATGCAGGGATGCGACGTTGAACTCTGCGGCATGGGTGACGAGTCGGTGTTCGACGGCTTTAAATGCTATTCGCTCAACCCTTATCCCGATAACAAGTTTCTCAACTGGGCAATGTGGAGACTGGTGGGCCAAAGGGCTGCTTCCTTCGTGCGCGCACACGTCGATGAGTACGATGCTATCGTTTTCTCTTTTCTTCCTGCAAGGTCGGTAGAGGCGATGAAGGCGGCGTGCCGAAGCCGCGGGGTGGTCTTTGCCGGGGATTTCACCGAATGGTTTGAACCCGAGCAGTTCCCGAAGGGCGAGCGGGATGGTGGGTACCTCGATCACATCAGACTTCTCACGAAGGCTGTTGACCCTGCTGTCAAGGTCATAGCCATCAGCAGTTATCTCCAGCGCCATTTTGAGGCGATGGGCTGCAGCGTTCTGCGTGTCCCCGCCGTCCTCGATATTGGGGAACTTGCGCCGCGCGATATTTCAGTCCGGCCGAAGGGCGAGGTGCGCTTGATGTACGCGGGATCGCCCGCAAAGAAGGACGCACTCCACATCGTGCTCGCGGCGATAAGCGAGCTGTCCGCGGAGGAGAGGGGGCGCCTGCGACTTGACCTGTACGGTGTGACCGATGGTCAGGCGCGCGGACTTATGCGTGACGGTGGGCCTTTGCCGGAGTGCGTTCGTGCTCACGGACGCGTTCCGCGCTCCGAGGTCATCGAGGCGCTGCATTGCAGCGACTTTACCATCTTGATGCGCGACCCCTCGAAGACCTTCGCCCAGGCGGGCATGCCAACCAAGGTGACGGAAAGTCTCGGCAGCGGCGTCCCCGTGATTTCGAATCTAACGTCCGACCTTGGCGAGTTCCTTTCGGAGAGCGCGAACACCGTCGTGGTCGATGGCTACTCCGCGAGCGCGTGCGCCAACGCCCTGAGGCGTGCCATCGCGCTTTCACCTGCCGAGCGTGCACGCATGTGCGGGGAATCGGTTTCGACTGCAAGGCGATTGCTTGACTACCGCGCATATTCCAACCAATTGGCCTGCTTCCTGTTTGGTGAGAAAGGATTTTAAGAATGCGCTTAGCCTGGGTTTGCAACAAGGCCCCTTTGCCGGTTTCGCGAGCCGCCGGGATTGACGGCGGTGTATTCGGCGGATGGCTCGACTCGACCGCGTCGAGCCTCTTGGGCATGGATGGCACGGAACTGCTCGTCCTTTTCCTTGGCGGGGAGGAAGTGTCTGGACATGCTGGTGCCCTGTCCTTCTGCTCGTTTCCCGCGGATGTCCAGCCATCGTGGTTCGCTGATAGGCTGGAGGCCTTCAAGCCTGATGTGGTGCATGTATGGGGGACCGAGGCCCCACACTCTCTCAGGGTCGTCGAAGCTGCATGCAAGTTGGGGATCGATGATTCAACTGTGGTCTCGATTCAGGGCCTTGTGTCGATATACGGCCGATATCACTACGCCGAGGGCGTCCCCGAACCCGTGATGCGCCACCCGAGCTTTGGGGACTTCATTCGCCGCACGTCGCTGGAAAAGGCGCGCCTGGCCTTCATCCGCCGTGGCGAAGCCGAAAGGGAATGTCTCAGGCTTGCCAAGCACGTTATCGGACGCACCGAGTGGGACAAAGCTTGCGTTTGCCAAGTGAACCCGAATGCCAAATATCATCACTGCAACGAATCGCTGCGCGACGAGTTCTACGCCGGCGACTGGAATTTGGATACCGTTGAGAGACATAGCCTTTTTGTCAGCCAGTGCTCATATCCCGTAAAAGGCTTCCACTACGCGCTGCAGGCACTTTCCATGCTCAAGGCTGACTATCCAGACGTCGTCCTTTACACCACGGGCGAGACGGTCTTTCGTGACAGTCTCAAGCGCAACCTGGGGCGCAACTCCTATCAGCTGTACATCGCGCGCCTTATAGACGAGCTTGGGCTTCGAGACAACGTTAGGTTCCTCGGGCCGCTCGACGCACCTGCGATGCGTGATCGCTACCTACGCACGCATGTCTTTGTGTCGCCCTCGACTATTGAGAATTCGCCTAATTCTGTTGGAGAGGCGATGCTGCTCGGCTGCCCAGTTGTCTCGTCGAACGTTGGTGGGGTTTCCGATCTGCTCGATCATGGCAAGGAAGGTTTCCTCTACCAATCGAGCGCCCCGTATATGCTTGCCTGGTACGTCAAACGACTGTTTGACGATGATTCTTTGGCTATGGAATTCTCCCATGCTTCGCGTGAACGTTCATCCAAGACTCATGATAGGGACGCCAACCTCTCTACATTGCTTCGCATCTATGAATCGATTTCTTCAAGTGGAGGGTCTTTCTCGTGAATGAATACGTCAAAAGTGACGCTGTGAGGTATGGCGTCGTTCCAACCTTTCGAGGAGTCGCTTCCGAATATCTTAGAAACAAGACGTTTCGTTGGCAGGTTGCATTCAGGCTTGTGAACTCTACTGGTATCGAAAAGCTAATCGGTGCGTTTCTCTGGAAGATCAATCGCAACCGTCAGAACATTCAGATTCATCGTAGAGCCACCGTGGGTTACGGCTTATATATTGGACACAACGGTCCCGTTGTCGTAAACCCCACTGCTATCCTGGGCAACAATGTTAATTTATCCCAGTTCACGACTATCGGAGCTATTGATGGTGATGCTGCGGTTATCGGGGATAACGTCTATATCGGTCCCGCCTGCAGCCTAGTCGAGAATGTTCATATCGGAGACAACGTCACCATAGGTGCTGGGAGCGTTGTCACGAAAGATATTCCAGCTAATGCCACGGCGGTCGGTAACTACGCCAAGGTCGTCAACTTTAATAACCCTGGAAGGTATGTGAGGAATAGATGGGAAGTGTGATAGCAGCATCAGGAAAACGAAGATCTGCCACGAATCGTAACTCAAACATTGAGTTTCTACGCTTATTGGGCATGGCATGTATTCCCCTTAGCCACTTTCCCTGGGATTACGACTCTCTTTCCTCCGCTTGCACTCCGGGGGCAAAGCGCCGTTCTTGATGAATCTACTATCCAATCCAAGGTGCGAATCGTGAAGAAGAAACTAGCTGAGCTTGAATAGGAGAGTTCTATGGTCAATTACTGCCACATAGGCAATTCCTTGTCACGTTGCTTATCTATGCGGTTTTCAGAGCGCGAAATGGATTGTTTTATCGGACGAGTCGGTTGTTGCAAGCAGGATTTTTTTGGGATGAAAAATAATGATTACATCTAAACAAGAATTAAATGAGTTTCTCGAGCGCGATAGGCTTGCTTTGCATCAAACGAGGTCTCACCCAAGATCGTTTGGCGACGATGTTTGGAAATATCAGATTCGCTTGCGAAAAACTGAATGGTATTGGTACTCGGGGAAGCGTCTGGGAATCCCTTTAACGCCGTAAGATATCTAATCAGTAAGTGCCTTCTTTCCAAGCGTGCTCTTAAACTCGGTTTTACTATTCCAATTAATGTATTTGATAAAGGGCTGTCGATTGCTCATTACGGAACGATTGTCGTCAACGATCATTCGAAGGTTGGTCAAAACTGCCGAATTCAGGAGTGTGTGAATCTCGGGGCGACCGGGGGCAATAGTCTTTCACCAATAGTCGGCAACAATGTGTTCATTGGGACTGGGGCCAAGCTTATCGGCGGCATTACTGTTGCCGATGGTGTTTCAATTGCTGCAAATGCTGTCGTAGTGAAGGACATTTTGGAGCCAAATACAACTTGGGGGGGGGTTCCTGCAAAAAAGCTCTCGAACCATAGCTCGAAGGACTTTATCGATTTTCGTGTCTATAACTCTGTCAGTTAGGACTTATGCATGAATTTTGAATAACTGCGTCAGCATCTCTTTATAGTGCTCGGCCAGGAGCACTATAAGCCGCTGGGAATCTTTTCTCACATCTCGGGGCGGGTCGAAAAGGCATGTCGTCGTTTGATCGTTTTTGGTGTCGTTTTCGCCTTTACTCCGATTGCCCTTTATGGAATCGTCTCTTTAATTGTTTGTTTAGTGCCGGGTAGATCGCGGGCTCGTCGGGAAGACTGCATGTACTGTGATAGCCGTCGAGCCTAATCGGATTTTCGTCGTCCTGACGGCGACATCGCTCTCTGTGTGAGGGCACATGTCATCTGCTTGGCGCACTGCTTGGACGTGTCTGGGCCGTTCTCTGCGGTTCAGTTTTCAGGTTACCATTCAACGGAAAAAATAATAAGATGCTGCTCCCTTCTAGATCACGTTGGTCTAATAGAGCGAACCTCATTTTGATCTAATGAACACTATTATATGAGGGTGTTAGATTGTTGTTTTCTGGTTTAATGTTGTGCCGAGAGAAGGTCGTAGCCTATGACTGCTTTCTATACAGACGTTCAGGCATTTTGCGCTTTCGCTTCGTTTTGTCTGACGTTATATGTTGTTTTGCGCGACACAAGGCATATGAATGAACAAGACGAGCGTCAGAAAATGGCTGAGAAATTAGCGCAGCCATCTTCAATTGCTGCATGGCTCGAAAGAGATCCCACTGGTGAGTCGCGCATCGTGATTCGCAACGATAGCGATCTTCCCGTATATGAGGTGGTTGCGACAATTGTTGTTACCAATGGAGCAGGATATTGCAAGGGTGAGGATTCGGAATTCTCATATCAATACAGGAAGATACTCGATTTGATTCCTCCGGGACTTCATTCGGTAGCTATCGATATGGGCGGCTTCTACGGAATGCATCGACATCCACTGGTCGAGATTGCCTTTGTATGTGCAAAGGGAAAATCCTGGGTCCGTCGGGGAGATGGCGCTCTAGACGAGCTTGATGTATCGCCGTTTAACTACTATGAACTTGGTCTTCCAATTGATTTTGATATGGTTGCGCCATATCAAAAGATGTGACGTCCTTATTCCTTTAACGCTATGGAATGCAGCGTTGTCTATGTGAATGCAACGGTTTTCATGAGTAGACAATGAAATAGACTATTTTTTTAAGAGCGTTCGTTGCCGATAGGCTAGCGACCTCTATTTATTTCGAGATGTGCTTGGGGCGCTACAGCCCGTGATGCTTAATACAATGGGGCCATTGTGGCTAATTCTGGCAATGTCACAGCCGTCCAACGTTGTCGTGAATTTGAGATAAGTAGAAGGAGCATCGTAAGTTTTACTAGAAAACCGGTCTCCCGTGACGGGGCTGTATGACAATGGATAATCAGAATCTGTCGGTATCGCCACAGCACAGCGCTTGGCATATTTAACTGTTGGAAGCCATAAAAACTTAACGGTCGGGAGGCTGCATGAGGATCTCTAAACTGAGGATTGAGAACTATCGGAATCTCGATGGCGTTACGATTAGTTTTGACGAGGACGTGACCTATATTGTCGGCGAGAACAACCTCGGCAAAACGAATGTGCTCGACTTGCTCAATACTATCTTCAATCAAGCGATGATTGGCGAAGAGGATTTCGCCAACAATGAAAAGCGCTCAGGGGCTCTGGTAACTTTAAAGTTGGACGAGGACGAGATCGGAATAACGGGGCTCAACATTGATCCTGCGACCGGAAACACTATTACCATCTGCGCCTTTGCTGACGACCCGGATTCTCGAATTGAATTTAAGGTCGAAGGGAGCGGAGAAAGTATTTCACCCTCTCTGATGCGATCCGTTCACATGTTCAGGTACTCTACTGCATCCTTTAATAGGGGAGACCTGGCGTTTGATGGTACCCGAGGTGTCGGCAAAGTTCTCTCCAAACGAATCGCCCTTTACCTGGATAAGGAGGGTAAAGTGGTCTCTGACTTTCTGGATGGGGGTGAGCTCGAACGTCTGGTTGCTGATCTCGATGCAATCGTTAGTGACGTTCCCATCCTGTCATCATATGGTGTGAGAACAGGCGTCGATTCATCGGATGGCGGAACGCTCGGAAGTTTGGTTACCTTGCTTGACAAGAGGGGCGTTCATTTTAATAAGGCAGGGGTAGGCTTGCGGTACCTTGCCATTGCCTCGCTCTCGATAATCGAGAGCATTATGCGTCTTTCGCCTAAACGCCTTCAAGAGAGCCTCTGCTCGGATGACGATGGCAAGTGCGTGCTGCACGCTGTGCTGGCTTATGACGAACCCGAAGCTCACCTTCACCCGTATATGCAGAGGCGTCTCTCGAAGAGCTTGCATAGGATTTGCGAAGGGAAGGATGCCAAGTTCAACGCCCTTCTAAAGGAGTATTTCGGGATCGATTCAATCAAAGCTCAGCTGATCATGGTGACGCATTCGCCAAACATTCTGGCTCGCGGCTATAAGAACATCGTGCGATTTGGGCAGGGCGAAGATTCTCCAAGGGTCATGTGCGGCAAGGATATTGACCTGTCTGACAAGGTTGAAAAGCATCTTATGCTGAACTTTGAGTCAATACGAGAGGCTTTTTTCGCGCGGTCGGTTTTGGCTTTTGAGGGGCAGACGGAGTCTGGGGCCATTCCGGTCTTTGCACGCAACCTTGGGATGGATCTGGATGATTATGGAGTTGTGCCTATCAGGGCTGGCGGGAAAAAGAACGTCGAGCCGCTTTGCGAACTTCTGGACAAGTTTGAGATTCCAAATTATTCCATTGTCGATAGGGATAACGATTCGCTAGAAACTTCTGGAGACCACATAACGACAACTGAACGGGATTTTGAAGCTGAGGTTGTTAACTCATTCTTCGTCAATGATAACCAGAGTGCGTTTATTGCGTTTCTTGAGTCGACGGGTGCTCAAAGGGCAACTTCCATTAAGGGCAATAGCAATGCATTAAAAAGCGCCCGCACTATCTTCGGCGTTAGTTTGCCGGACTCTGAGTACGATTTTCAGGGGTCGCGGTTTGATGGGGAATTCGCCGACACGCTCGAATCGCGTGCGCTTATGTATGCATGGCTTTCGTCGAACAAGGGTGTTGCGTCTGGCGTCGCTCTCGCGGAGGCCCTTGGTGCCGATGGCGTTCCCGCATGTTACGAGAACATTATTCGCAAGGCCGTGGGGCTCGAATGCTGATGAGCCAGACCGACTTGCGGGAAAGTGTTAGAGCTGCGATTGAGATGCGCTGTGGCGGAGATGAATCGCAGTGCTCTGCGATTTTTGCGCCATCGAAGAGAATCTTTGTGGAGGCACCGGCGGGTTACGGGAAGACAACGGTGATGACTGGGCGGGCTTGCTGGCTGCTGGCATCTGGCGAAGTCCGGTCGCCAAAAAGGATTTTGGCCCTAACCTTCAGCGTCGCCGCCGCGCGGAGAATGCGCGCGGATTTGGGCGCCACTATGTCGGCGCTTCCCGGCCCTTTGGTCAAGCGCTTTGAGAACAGAGTCATGGCAACCAACTTTCACGGATTTGCATGGACTCTGCTGCGCAGGTACTGGAGATTGCTCTCGCTACCAGTAAACGTTGACGAGCTATCTATGGTCGATGACAGCAGCGCCGTTAACGAGCTAAGTTCGCGAGGCGGCAGGCTAATCTGGGATGAAAAGAAGGTCGTTGACAACTTCCTCCGCTCCATGAGGAACGGCCAAGACGACGACTTGAGACGCGGTGTGCGTTCTTTTAATAGGATCATTAAGGATAGATTCGCACCGAACGGTCTCTTGCCATATTCAGGAATGATTTCCCTTGCAATTGAATTGCTTGCCGATTTCTCAAAGTTGAGGTCCTATCTGTCGACGGCGTTTCCTGTCGTACTTGTTGACGAAGCACAGGACACGAATGCCCTGTGTTACATCTTTCTAAATGGCCTGCTTTCCGATGAGTCGGGAATCTGTATGTTCGGTGACCCCATTCAGCGTGTCTATGGTTTTATTGGCGCGATGGAAGGCTTGAAGACAAGGGCCACTACCGACCTGTGTCTATCGCAGCTGGAGCTCGAACATAATCATAGGTTTTCTGGGGGATCTATTGTCGGGGAGCTCGGTGCTGCGATTCGCTCCAACATGAAGAGTGTCATTGCCAGCGGTACGCCCCGACTTCCCATATTTGTTGGCGCTACGCAACAAGATGAAGCGGTTGCCGTCGTTTCCAAAGTTGCGGCGCTCGCCCAAGGCGGTGGTGGGAGGATTGCGATTCTTGTCCGTAAGCGCGGTGCCCTGGCCAATCTCATCACTGACGAGCTGACTAAAGAGGAGATGTCATACTTCAACGGGCTTTTCTCGGATACAGACCCAGAGTTCGTTGAATTCAATGCGTTTGCTTTATCCAGGACTACCGATGCAGCGTCTGGAGAAAAGGGCGTCAGCCGGTCTGCAGCGGACAAAATAATCGACTCAATCTCTGATGAACTGCCGACTGGCTCCAGGAGATTCGAGTATAGGCGGTCTTATGCCATGCTTCTTGGAGCTCTGCGGAAACACCTTAAAAATGACTGCGTCGCGATGGATCCGTCTGAGCGCTTCGACTATATCGTTAGCATCTTTTCCGAGGGCTCCCTGCGGCGTTTCTCTGATTACCTTGATGCAGAGATCTCGATCATGACCATTCACTCCGCTAAGGGACTCGAGTGGGACACTGTATTCATTCCGGGCGTTACGCGTTTCGATTGGCCTGGAGGGATTTGCTCTCGTTGCGAAAATGCTGGTATATGCTTACGTTCTGCGCGAGGTTGCCAGATTGCTGATGCGAAGAAAATGCCAGATGGGCTTATTGAGGAAATAGGCCTGCTGTACGTCGGCGTCACTCGCGCCCGCAAAGCGGTATACGTCTCCGCTTCGATGCAGCGCAGAACAAATTACGGGAACTATCAGGTTGCCTGCCCCTCTTGCCTAACGTCTCTTCCGGGCATTGAGCCTGTGGGTTGGACGGTCATGGACGGGGAGGGGTGATTTGTGGCGGTATGAAGTGTGCCCGATCGCGTCGAAAATGTTGGTGTAAGGATGACACCCTAGCGCCCGTTTAATGAAAAACGGCCTTCGTCCTGGAATCTGAAATCACCACAACAACAGGTTCTGGGAAAGGACGAAGACCTCTATAGAAATCTTATCAGACCCCACGCCGGACTTGCTCGTCATGCCTCGGTTCGACGACGGCGCCATCGACATGTAGGAGCTGCTTAGGCGCCTCGCCGTGCAGGTCGTGAACGCAGTGATGGACGCCGAGGCCGACCAGCTGTGCGGTGGCGGGGCGAACAGCCGAAACGGTTACCGTGAGTGCGGTCTGATCGATGCTTACAAGGTGATGCTACGGAATTGGCATTGCTCCATATATGATTAGGGACAGTCCATTGGCACACTTTTGCGTGCCTTTCAATTCCGATAGAATTAAAGCTTGATTGGTGATGTGTCCGAGGGTATAATACTCGCTCACTATTTCTTACAGAAAGGGTGAGGCATCGATATGAAGGCTATACAGTGCGCTGCGTTTCTAGTTAGCCATGCATGTGAGAATAATAAACTCATCAGCAACCTTCAGCTCCAAAAGATGCTCTTTTTCGCTCAAGTGGACTACATGCAAAAGCATGATTGGAACAAGCTGTTCGATGACGAAATCCATGCTTGGCAGTACGGCCCAGTCATTCCGTATGTTTATAATGCCTACTCTCGATATGGCGGTAGTCCTATCTTGAGGCCAGAGCTATCTCCAGATGATGCCAAGTTTGATATCGAATCATTTAAACACGACCGTGAACAGCATTCTATCGATATGAGAGCCTCGCTCGAATCCGTCTATGCAGAGTGGGTTGATAAGCCTGCCTGGGCTCTTGTGGCCGAGTCGCATGAAAAAGGTAAGGCTTGGGACTGTGTCTATAACCGTGACGAGAAGGAGGCTTCTGGTTACGGCGATGTGATAACGGACGAGATTATTAAGGCGACCTATGGCCGCTGAAGCCCTCTACGGCTCTAAAGCTTGGCGCGACCAGAAGGCGGCAACGCAACGGCAGCTTGATGAATGCCTGCGCACTATGGCTGATCATGAGTTCGAAAACGAGGAAGAGATTGTCTCTTGCGCTAGAGTTTTGGCTGAGGTTTATTCGGATCGAGAATTTCGTCATCGTTACTCGAGCATTGTTGAGGCTATTGAGAGCTACGAACACCCTACGATTGATGAAGGTGAAGCTCGTGAGCGGATCAATAAATTTAATGCCGAGATTGAGCAGGAGCAGGCTAGGGCGACTTGTCTTGCGTCCAATCTAAGGCAGTTCCTTGTTTACGACCATGATGACGAAAATGCGCTCGAAAATGATGCCGATATCCTTGCTCTTCAACAAGATAGAAGGCTTGAAAAGCTATACGATCATGTTGCACTTGAGGCAAAACGCGCAGGCAGCGGTAGCGGCAGAATGAGGATGGTCGTTGGCGAGATTGGGCGAGCCAATAAGAGCCTTAAACAGTCCAAGAAGGAACTCGCTAAAACAAAAGATGCGCTTAAATCGGCTGAACGGGCTGCAATTAAAGCCGAGAATAAAGCCAAAAGAATGCAGACCGAGCTAATCGGCATCCTTGGAGTCTTTTCGGCCATTACACTTGCGTTCAACGCAGGCGTATCGTTTACCACATCTTCGATTGGCGCGACAACTTCCAATACGAATATATTTCAGATTGCTTTCATTGTCTCAGTCGTGGGATTCTTCCTGTTCAATACGCTATATGCGGCATTCTCGTTTGTTTATCGCCTCGTCCACGGACCCTCCGAGGAGGGCGAACAGTTTTGTCGGACTTCGGTTATTGTCCTTTGTGAATTAGTTTCAATTGGTCTTATGGCGCTATTTGGAGTGCTTTCTTATGTTATTTGCTACCCTCCGTCCGCAAACTAAGTAGCAGACTGATACGGCGGTTTACAGTGCGCTGGCTATCGGGAGCATGCTTGAGTATTTGCTCGTTTTGGTACCGGCGAATATCGCGAAACAGCACCGCTGTTAATTGGCTTGGGCACCGGGGTCGATATGGGTCCCGGTGCCCCTTTGTTGCTAATGGTTAGCACCTCGGCGCAGTCGCATGTTGGCATGGTGTTGCACAATGGGGCGAGAGACCGTCATTCTAGGTCTATCCGGTAATTCCAGGAAGGATGGGGGCGATGAGTGCGCCCAGCTTCGTTACGTTCTCAATAAACGTAGCCCCCTCGTTGATGCCTTTTAGGGTGTTCCATAACGACTTTAGTATTGACTGTTTAGGTTGTGGAGCCTCAAGAACGTCTTTCATTGCGGCAATTGCATCTGCAGCAATTGTCCTGTTCTCTCTGGAAAGCTCGTGGAGGGAGCTTTCCAGTTCTCCGATTATGTCGTTGAGCGCGTTAACGTCTATGCCGTTTGACTGATTGATGGTTGTACTTGACCCGTTCGTTGTCTGGGAAGCGATGGCGGCTCCCGAGTTGCCGAAATTGTTAACCTGTGTCATGGATTCATCCAATCCTAGTTCGATGCCCTTTAGCGTGATGGCCTGATTGACTCCGTTTACTAGGCGTCTTGCTACGTCATTCAGGAAGCCTTCAGCCATATCGTCAAATTTATTTGAGCCGTGCGCGTAGCCTAGGAGGAGATGAAATGACTGGCATAGGTTTCTGTCGACTATGGCTTTGAGTACGAGATACGTTACAGCGCTTTCGCCCTCGCAGCTAGGCGGGAAGTCAAATATGGTATAGGGATCCGAAATCACTTCATCGATTTCGGCGTTTTCGTCGAACCCGCTAGGTAAATGGTTTGCCAAACAATCCTCAATGAACGTTCGCGTTACAGGCTGCCCATCAATAAAATTGAGGTAGCGAGTAAGGGCTGTGTTGAGGCCATTGTAGTCTGACCTCAAAAGATTGCTGGCTTCGGCACTATGTTTGAAGAGTAGTTTCCGCAGCTCAATCTTCTCAGAATCCATTGAATTGTCCTATTCCGCAGTAGGGGCATGCGTATAAAGACATCGAAAGTGCAGGGGACACTTTTGATATGCGCTTGCAGTCCTTGCAGGTTACCATCTGAAGGGCTTCGACTGCTTGCCGGATGGGAATCTCGGGTTCCTTTTCATTGTATGATTTCGCGCTGAAAGAGATGAGATCATTGCCTATTTCGCCAATCTCCTTCTTAAGCAATTCTTCTAGCTCCGGCACGACCACATTCGCTGTTTTTGACAAGGCCAGGTCGATGACGTCCGGTGTGAAGAAGCTATCCGAGATAAGGCCACACAGAGGGCAGTGGATATCTAGGACGGAATCACTCTCATACTCATCAACGGCGACTTTGAATAGCTCTCCGCAGTTCGGACATTGGAAAAGAACGCAGCCGTCTTCATCGGAAGGTATCGAGATGTTGAACCGAAGGTTGTTCATATTGCCCCCTTTCAGGAAATCTAATCGACAATATCTTGGCTTCGGGTAAATAACGTAACGCCTCAAGGCATCCGTTGAGCTCAGAATCGTCGTTAATTCGCCCAACGAATCCAAGGGCCTCGAGCAGCTTTCGGACCCTTGTTATATCCGCGCATGGGGTGCCTCACGTATTGATTGTAATGGGAAGCCGCTGCTACCGTAGTGGATTGATGTTTCGGTTTCGTCCATAGAATCGCACAGTTTAAACAGCCTGGAGCGATCTATTGTCTGATATGCGTCTTCGTTGAGCTCTTTCATCATGAGGCGATTAAGTATGAACAAGGCACCCATTGATTGAATTACATTAATTTGATTTGCCTTTTCGTAGTTTACAAGGCCACGGCTGGAGTCTATCGACGTTCTTGAGTGCTTGACCTTGTTGTAGTCGGTCCACCAGGTCGGATTTTTCGAGTTTTCGGTGTTTAGATAAATCTGCTGCCCTCTCTTATTCTGCTTTGTTGTCAGCTTCCATCCACCAAAGGGTCTAAATTGATACCCATTTTTGAATTCTAGAACATAATTTTTTAGGTCAGGAAAGGCCTCATTTAGGTAATAGCCCCATTTGCTGATCTGACTCTTCGTAAGGTCTGCCTCGGGAAAATGATACATTCCGATGGCCTTTGCCAGCGAATCGATCTCTCCACAAACTGCCAATAGAAGCGTTAGGTACTCTATGGAAAATGCCGTTGAGTTCTTTTGGGAAAAAGCGCAATAGTTCTCTGTCTTCGAAAGCCTACCTTCAAGCGAAAGGTAGTAAGTCCAATACGTTTGGAGATAAGCACTGAATGAGCTGATGGTTTGCTGGTCTTCCATGGGTAATGTCCTTTCATTTGGACTCGCTTAATGATTGGATTCGATGACGAAGGGCGGCAACTTTGATGATGCTGTAGGGCGCCTTTCGGCAGGTCTTTTGCATCTCGATCGTTTAAATATCAGACTACCTCATTATCACTACTAGAAGTTGAATTCATTTCTGGAGGCTGTCACAACATGTTGCGTTTTTGCAGGTCAGTGTATTAGTTAGTTTTAGGAGAGCTCCATATGGTGCACATGAACTTAATTCGATAGTTCTATTTGGAGTCATTGACGTGGCGTTCTAGTTGAAAGGCGACTTTGAAGTTGTCCGAATTATCGGCCTCTCTTTCTCATAGATTTCAAAAGTTGACTCTTGACCAAAATGTTGTGTCATCCGTTTTTGTCTCCTTGCTTTAGCTCAGACTATTTCACTTGCTGTTGGTGTCACGATGAGTTTTAGGGAATTAGAATTAGGTTGAGGGGGGTGCGTTTGTCACCAATGGAAATTGACCTAGTTTGCACCGATTGCCAAGTTCTAATTTGACAAATGGAAAAGTCGCTTCGAGACGTTGCTGTGCTTTTGCACGATAATGATCAGGACCTTGTGCGATTCGCAAACTCTTCCATTGATATCATGACCATAGCGTTCTATTTGCCGACCTTTATCGGAGATGCCCTATGGTCCAGATCAATCCGATGGAATATCCAAAGTTTTCCGATTATTCATCCCATGCCCAGTCTTCTCCTAATATTCCTGTTGGGAGTGCGGGGATGATTGAGACTCTAAGAACGATTCTGGATGTCTTAAAGCACGGCCAATCCCTAGACGATGTCATTTCAATTGAGGGCTCAACAGCCAAGCTCTCTCTTGGCGAAGCTTGTCTTGCCCTGAGCCCGTGCGGATTGGTTGTTAAGACTGCTGAGGGATACACTCCTTCTGCGGAAGCGGACCGTTGGATTGACACGGGAGATAACTCCTATCTGGCTGCGTGCCTGGCAAGTCGTTGCAAATTCTTTAGCGGCATGATTGACGTGCTGGGCACGCCAAAGACTTCGGGTGAGCTGCGTTTGATGGCTAATGCCGAGTACGGAATGAGCTGGACCAAGAAGAGTGAGGTTCAACGCCGTTTAAAATGGGCTCGCGAGCTCGGCCTTGTTGAATACCGAGAATTCGAAGGATGTCGATATGTACGGACACCTCTAGGTGATCAATGGGTTTCTCAGATTGAAGTGGAACCCAAGGGTGTGTTGGAGGAATCTGCTTCCTTAAACTGGGACGAGCCTTCAAATTGGGCCGTCGACCTTGCTTTACATGCTAAACAATCTGATCGTTCGGATTCTATTGGATTTTTCGCTGGTGGAGCATCCGGTTTTATTGATGCCACAACCGAGCTTCTTTCCATCGTTAAAAACGGTGGTGATGAGTCTGCAATCGTTCAGTTTTCTAACTTGTCCTATAAACTTTCCGAAAGCTCAACCAGAGCGGCGATTTCTGCACTTTCAAAATTGGGCTTTGTGCAGCGGTCATCACTTACGACGTACGAGTTAACTGCAATTGGCGACGCTTGGCTGTCTGAAAAATCTGCAATTAATTATGCTTGCTGTTTTCATGCGGCGTTCTCTTGGGTATTTGAGCTTTTGCCGCTTGTTGGTCACAGTGCGTTTGATGTTAGGTCAATCCAGCTGCTTCTGTTCGAACGTTTTAACGTCAACATCTCCCATGATGCGCTAAGAAAGCGTCTAAATGTGTTGCTGAAAGCTGGCTTACTAAAAAAGAGAAGCCAGATGAGTTATCAGGCAACTGAGCACTGTGATTCTTTTTTGAGTGGATATGGCTTTAATTTCACCGTCGATTCCATTGGCAAACAGGGGGCGGGACCTGAGCAGCCCGTGGCTACCGATGTCGACAAACTGATTGGAGAGCTTTGGGATGCCTCGCGCGATTCCGGTCATCCCGATCGTCTGGAACGAGCTGTGGAGCGGTGCTTTAGTCGCCTTGGGTTTAGAACGACTTTGTTGGGCGGCTCTGGTGACACAGATGTTTTAGCTGTCGCGAATGCTGCTTCGAGATTTTCGTATTCCGTGGTAATTGATGCCAAATCAACCTCTAATGGCGGGGTCTCTGCCTCACAAGTCGATTTTGATACCCTTGAGCTGCATCGTCGTAAGCACGATGCGTCGTTCATCGCCGTTGTGGGTTCAAGTTTTTCTGAAAAACGGATCTGCGATAGGGCTAAGGAACATGACGTCGCGTTATTTGGAATTAGCGAGTTGGAAAAGCTTCTTAAGCTTCAAGAGGAGATTCCTCTCGTCTCTCAAGACTATAAAATTCTCTTCGAGAATTCGGGGTCTATCGATCTTGGTCTATTGGATCCCGCTATCGCTCGCTTTAGGCGAACGACCAAACTGCTCGATTTGGTGCTCAGGGCGTTGCTTTCTCAAAACGAAGATAAAGAATTTGGCGGCTTGATGTCTAAGCGGGATGTTTACTGGTTCATGAAAAACGGAACGTCCTCAATTGAAGACTTGTCGATCAGTGAGGTCGGGGAAATGCTCGAGTTCTTGTCCTCACCTTTTGTTGGGTGCATTGGTAAGGATAAAGACGGATATTACGCTGTGGGATCTTTCGATGATGCCGCTAAGAGGCTTGTTCTTCTGGCCAAGGCGTGTAATGGGTAGCGTTGGCTTGGTCGGGTACTTGGTTGCGTTCATATAGAGACATCCGCTCGTCAGGTCGTCGATATACACTTCTTGGGGTGCGAACTTCAGTAGGTAGTCGATGTCGTCGTTAGGTATGGCGTGCAAAACTTATATCTCAATTGAGAAAAGGCGAAATTGCGTGTGATTTTCTGCTCGCATGTAACTTTACTGACACTCAATTCCCTGGTCCTAATTTGCAACGGATTCTTGGCCGAGGATTGACCGGGGCTGTGTATTTCCTTGGAGTGTGAATTGTGGTGAGACCTTACGACGGTACGTCCGGCTTGGTCCGTGGAAGCCGCCGAAAGGCGGTTTTTGCGTTTAAGGGTTATTTATTGAGGTGGTTCCTTATTGCGCTTTCGGCCTTAAGGCGCTTGGTTTTATCGCGTATTCCGGAAGTGCTGGGAAAAATCGAAAACCTCCGAGCACAACCCGATTATTTGCAACAAAACCGCAGGTCGCGGAAGTCTAAAACAGGGGTCTGGTCGGCCGATCTCGGTTTTACCCCGCACTTCCGAAAGCGCCTGCCAGAAGTATGCGGCAAATTCCGGAATCCCCGAGCACACCGCCTTTTCAAGTAAAGAAGCAGCAGGTAGAAGCGTTGCCACTATCCAGTGCGGTCGTCATGTCGGGAATTTGCCGCATACTTCCGGATTTAGCGCAGGCTCGACGGGGCTGTTTATCGATTGAAGCTGTGGAATCTAGCTTATACCTTGTTATTTGTATTTAATAAATAGATACACTTAACTTATAAGTTAAGTGTATCTAGAAAGGGAGGTGGCCCTTGGCAGAAGGATATGAACTTGTCGAATATAGAGACCCCAAGGGCCGATCGTTTTGGGAGTTGACGACTTCTCCTGACAACTCTCAATTTCAGAAGATGATGTCAGACCCTAAACGGAAATATGTTGCTCGTAAAATGATCGACCAGATTTCAAAAATCTACGATTACGGTTTAAAGGTTGCGAGCGGGACCTCAAAGCTGCGATGTATCGATTCTAAGATTGGTCTCTATGAACTAAAAGGGTTTGACGGGGCAAATCGAGAGATGATTTATGCCATATGTCAGGGCGTAGACAAAATTGTTCTATTGTTTTGGTTTAAAGGACATCAGGGATCAGGAAATATCAGTAAAGAAATCGAGCGGGCCAAGCGATTAGCCGAAATAGCGCGTCAGCTTCTGGAATCTGAGCGTTGACTTTTATACTTGGCTTTCGAAACGGAGAACACAATGAATAAAGTAGATTTATCTGATTTTTACGCCGAAACAGAAACCAGCGAAACACGTGCTTATGAACATGCGCTAGATATCGAGTTTATTGTTCATCGCGAGATGATACATTTGGGTTTAAGCAAAAGCGATTTGGCAAAGCGTATGGGCGTGAGCCTTCAGTCGCTTTCGAAGCTGTTGAATTCTCAGCCCAATATGACGCTGAAGACAATTGCAAAGTTCGAACTTGCTCTAGGCATTAAGATCGTTCCGCAGGTTATTGTCAGCCATTCCAAAGAGCTGCCGTTTTCTTCGTCCAATGATTCCGTGCGAGAGCAATGTACATCGCCTGCCATTCTCCCTGCAGAGCTGTCAGCAGATTGCGACGTACCTTTTCAGGGCGAATAGCATTTCCTCGATGAATCTAAGCCGAATGAGTTGTCACTCCCACATCCTCTGAAAATGTTCTTAAAACAGTCTTAAAGGCGTTCCTGCTCGCGTTGACAGCGTACAATACGCATGTTTGACTATGACAAATGTGGAATTACGGGGAGGAGTGCGCCATGGAAGTGCTGGTTGTAGGCAACACCGCATATGTTGACGATGACTTTTGTGCCAAGGCGTTCCCGGGGAACACGTTAAGGTCGTCGCTGCCGCGGAAGCACGCCGCGATGAGTCGTCGCCTTATGCCTCCTGGAATGAGCTCCTCCAGCACTTGGAGCAGGCCTACGAGTTCGACCGCGTGGTCTACCTGTCTAATTTCCTTACCCCGCATACCGATACCGTGGGCGATATCGAGCTGCTGCGCTCGGTCTTTCGTGCGTGCATGGGTCGCCGGGTCCAGCTGCTGTATGTAGCGGGGCCCGCGGGTGCCGAGGGTGCCTCCGACGCCGCGGGGCGAACGGGCAAGGGGATTATTGCCCGCGCGGCCAATGACCTGTGCCGCCATTACGCTGCGCACGAAGGCGTTCAGGCAAAGATTCTGCGCGCGCCTTTCCTGTATACTGCCTCTTCCGCGCTGGATGATCCGTTTTTGGTGCCGCTGTTCGACGCGTGCTTAACCGGATCGGTCGCTTTGCAGGGCGCGGAGGACGCGCCGTTTCCCCTGCTGTGCGCCGAGGAGCTCGCGGTGCTGGTGCGCCGCATCTTTGACAGCTGGGACGCCTCCTTTGAGACGCTCGACGTTGCCGATACCTTCCATCACACCTCAGGTGAGGTGGGCGAGGCCCTCAAGGCGCTGTTCCCAGGGCTCTCAGTTGCCTATGGCGATTCTGCCGGCTATGCCCTGCCCGTCAGCGACATCATTCGCGTTCGCTACGGCTGGTTTCAGCGCTACGATCTGCTGCGCGACCTCTCGACCATTCAGGCTCGCTGGGATGCTGGCCGCGCAGGGAAGGTCAACCCCTTGCGCGCCGCCATCGACCGCATGCAGATGCACACGCTGCCTATTAAATGCCTGGAGACGGGCGTTGCCTGGATCCTGTTCGAGGTTCTGGATCATCTATTCTCCCAATCGGCGCAGCTCAACGTGCTCGATTATCGCCTGCTCTACGTCGTGCTCATCGGCACGCTGTATGGTCTGGACTTTGGTCTGGTTGCGGCGCTGCTGGCATCGGTGGGTTTGGCTGTGAGCTACTTTACCCAGTATGGCTATACCTTCCAGGGCCTGTTCTACGAGCCGTCCAACTGGCTGCCGTTTATCGCGTACTTTGTGGTGGGTGCCGTATGCGGCTACGTGCAGCTGCGCAACAGCGAGGCCATTAAGGTGGAGCGCGACCGAAACGAGCTCGTGCGCAATCGTAATACGTTCCTCACACAGCTCTACCACGATGCAACCGAGGACAAGCGCATATACAAGCGCCAGATTGTGGGACGCCATGATAGCTTCGGCAAGATCTTTGCCGTGACGCAAGAGCTCGACGTGCTCAACCCGCGTGACATCTACCGCAAGTGCTGCGAGCTCATGGGTGAGATTCTCGAAAACGATTCGGTGACGATCTACCACGTTTCGGGCGGGGCGTTTGCACGTCTGGTGGCGGCGAGTCCCGTGATTGCCGAAGATGCCCCGCGCTCGATCTCGCTTGATCAGCTTGCGCCCCTTTTGGGCGGCGAGGGTCGTTCGAGCCTGTGGGTGAATCGCGAGCTGACGTCGGGGCTTCCCATGTTTGGATACACGATTGAGCGCGACGGGGCACCCGCCGTGTTGATCTTTGTGCGACGTGCGGCCGAGAACCAAATGACTCTCTATTTTCAAAACCTGTTCCGTATCTTGTGCGGCCTGGTCGAAAGCGCGCTGGGGCGTGCCTTTGACTATGAGGCGGTGGCGCAGGATAAACGCTGCGTTGACGGCACGTGCGTGCTCAAGCAGGCGGCCTTTGGCCAAGAGCTCGCGGCCGAGCAGGCGCTGGCAGATGGCAAGATGGGCAGCTTTTTGCTCCTGCGCGTGGTGCCGGGCATGGAGCCTGTCGGCGAGCTGGTGGGTGCAATTGGGTCGGCAATCCGCGAGAGCGATGCGGCGGGCTTGGTCGATGGTGACGTGCTTTACCTGCTTATGCGCCAGGCAAAGGCGTGCGATTTGCCCATTATCCGCGAGCGCCTGAGCGCGAAGCAGATTGCGGTGGAGCCCGTCGACGGCGAGGACATTGTGGCGCTGCTGCAGCACATTGCCGACACCGGTAATGGCGAGGGGGATGTCGCTTGATCTCGCTTGTCGTTGCTGCCGTCTTGCTATTGATTCATGCGCTGGTTTGCCTGGTGCTGTGGACGCTTATGAAGTTGGGCCTGCTGCCGGTGCGCGGGCATATGCTGGCCGTGATGGTACTCGTGCCGTTGTGGGGCCCGCTGCTGGTGGTGCTGCTTATCGCGCGCAGCGCCGTGCTTGGCGCGGATCTTAAGGATGCCACGCTAGAGTCGCTGCGCATTAACGACGAGCTGCATCGCAGCATTTTGGTGCACGACCGCGAAACCGATGCAGGCGTGATTCCTCTCGAGGAGGCGCTCATCGTCAACGTCCCGGCAGACCGGCGCCGCCTAATGCTCTCCATGCTTACCGAGGAGCCCGATGCGTATCTGGCGCAGCTGCAGGCGGCTAAGCTGAACGACGACGTTGAGGTGGCGCACTATGCCGCGACGGCGGTGGCGCAGATCTCCAAGGAGTCCGACCTTAAACTGCAGCAGCTGGAGCACGCCTTTAAGACCGACCCGAGCGCGCATAATCTTAATGAATACTGCGATTTTCTTGGTGAATACTTGGACTCGGGCTTGGCCGAGGGGCGCGTGGCTCAGATTCAGCGCCAACAGTACGCGCGCTTGCTTGCGCGCCGCTGCGAGCGCGAGAACTCCGTTGAGCTGCGTATTCGGTATGCCGCGGCGCTGGCCGATATCGACCAGATCGACGAGGCGCAGGCCGTGACCGACCAGCTGGTGCTCGACGTGCCCGAGGAGCAGGAGGTTTGGATGCTTTGCCTGCGCCTGGCGGTGATGCGCCGCGATGGTGACGAGGTTCAGCGTGTGATCGATGCGATTGATAAACAGCATGTGTACTTGAGCGCCGCCAACCGCGAGGAGCTGGCTTTTTGGCGCAACGGAGAGGAGGCCCGATGAGCGTGGTGCAGCATATCCGCGACCGTGCGGGCCATTTTCGCTGGATGGGACTGCTCGTGGTGTGGGCGGTCTTTATTGCCATGGCCGCCGTGCTGCTGGTGGAGCGCGCCGGCGTGCAGTACAGTGCGGGCCAACATAAGCTGGGGATGCTTGCCGCCAACGATGCGGTGCCGGCCTCCTCGGCGATATTTGGCCAAAAGCCCAGATGCCTGGTCATTACCGATTCCGATCAAGCCGGCGTCGAGGACGTAAAGGAGCAGTTTGACCAGATCCTGCTCGACATGAAGATCGCGCACCGCGACGTGGACCTTGCCCTGGATGGCGCGGATGCCATTCCCTCGCTGGCCTCCTACGATCGCGTTATTTTGCTCATGCCGTCGCTCGATAGGCTCGGTACGCACCTGACCGACATTATGAGTTGGGTGAGTGCCGGCGGTTCGCTTATGCTCGCCATGCCGCCGGACAACTCGAGCTATCTGCAAGTGATTGCCCCCAAGCTTGGCATTGAATCGGCCGGATATGACTATGTAAAAGCCGAAAGCATTGTGCCGAGCGAGGACTTTATGCTCGGCGGGGGAGAGCGCTACGAGCTCTCGGACCCCTTTGATTCGTCGCTTTCGGTTTCGCTGCGCGAGACGGCGCGTGAGCGAGCTAAGACCGGCGATGCGGGCGCCCCGCTCATTTGGTCGAATGATTGCGGTAGCGGGCGCACCGTGGTGTGCAATATCGGTGTCTACGACAAGGTCATGCGCGGGTTTTACGCCGCGGCGATCAGCCTGCTGGGCGATGCCACGGCCTATCCGGTCATCAACAGCGCCGTGTTCTATTTGGACGACTTTCCCAGCCCCGTGCCCTCGGGCGACGGCACCTACATCAAGCGCGACTACGGGCTTTCCATCGCCGACTTTTATGCCAAGGTCTGGTGGCCCGATCTGCAAAAGCTCGCGCAAAAATACGACATTCGCTATACCGGCGTGATGATTGAAAACTACGAGGACGCGGTCAACCAGACCGAGCCCGCGCGCCAGGCCGATACTACGCAGTTCCGCTACTTTGGCGGCATGCTGCTGCAGATGGGCGGAGAGCTGGGCTTTCACGGTTACAACCATCAGCCGCTGGCGCTCTGGGACACTGACTATGGCACGCTGTACGACTACAAGACGTGGAAGAACAAGGAGACGCTCGTCGCATCGATCGACGAGCTTATCGCCTTTCAGGACGAGGTGCTGCCCAACGCGCACGGCTCGGTCTACGTGCCGCCGTCGAATATCCTTTCGGCCCGCGCCCGCAAGATTGTCGGCACCGATGTTCCGCGCATTAAGACCGTTGCCAGTACGTATTTTGAGGATGGCACCGACCTGCCGTACGTGCAGGAGTTTGGCGTGGCGAGCGATGGCATCGTGGAGCAGCCGCGTATTGTCTCGGGCGGCATGGTCGGCGATTCCTATATGCGCCTGGCCGCAGTGTCCGAGCTCAACATGCACTACGTGAGCACGCATTTTATGCACCCGGACGATCTGCTCGATCCCGATCGCGGCGCTACGGAGGGCTGGGAGGTCTACAAGGGCGGCTTGACCGACTACCTGGACTGGCTTTCCAAGTCTGCGCCCGATCTGCGCCGCCAGACCGGCTCGGAATGCTCGGGTGCCATCCAGCGCTTTTCGTCGGTGACGGTGAGTGTGGATACCAGCGCGGATGCCTGGTCGCTCAACCTGGGTAATTTCCACGATGAGGCGTGGCTCATGTTCCGCGCCAACAACGGCGAGCCGGGTGCGGTCACGGGTGGCGAGATTACGCATCTGACGGGCGACCTGTACCTGGTCAAAGCCACGGACAAGACGGTGACCATTGCGCGCAAGGAGGGTGGCGATAAATGAGAATCTGCTTGGTGCTCGAGGGTTGCTACCCCTATGTGCACGGCGGCGTGTCCACCTGGATGCACGGCTATATCCAGGCCATGCCCGAGCACGAGTTTGTGCTGTGGGTGATTGGCGCGCATGCTGCCGACCGCGGCAAGTTTGTCTACGAGCTGCCCAAAAACGTGGTCGAGGTGCACGAGGTGTTCCTGGACGACGCCCTGCGCCTTTCTGGCGAGCAGGAAGAGGCAGACTATAACGACCGCGAGCGCGAGGCGCTGCGCCGCCTGGTGTCGCTCTCTAATCCGGATTGGGACGTGCTGTTCGATATCTTCCAGCGCCGCCGCGTGCATCCGCTCTCGTTTTTGCAGAGCCGCGCCTTTATGGATATCTTTCGCGACGTGTGCCTGGCCGAGTATCCCTACACGCCCTTTGCCGACGCATTCCATACCATGCGCTCCATGCTGCTGCCTGTGCTCTACCTGCTGGGCAGCGAGGTGCCGGTGGCCGATGTGTACCACGCCATCTCGACTGGCTACGGCGGCCTGCTCGCCTGCCTGGGTTCGAGCGTTCACCATGCGCCGGTGCTGCTCACCGAGCATGGCATCTATACCCGCGAACGCGAGGAAGAGATCATTCGCGCCGACTGGGTTGTGCCGTCGTTTAAGGATCGCTGGATCCGCTTTTTCTACCTGCTTTCGGAGGAGATCTACCGTCGCGCCTTTCGCGTGACGAGCCTGTTTCATAACGCCCGCAAGACGCAGATTGATATGGGCTGCGATGCGGACAAATGCCTGGTCATTCCCAATGGCATCCAGTTCGATCGCTTTAAGGACATTCCCTTAAAGCCCGATGACGGTTGGGTGGACATCGGCGCGGTGGTGCGCCTGGCACCCATCAAGGACGTCAAGACCATGATCTATGCGTTCTTTGAGCTGCACGAGCGCCTGCCCAAGGTGCGCCTGCACATCATGGGCGGCGTGGACGACGAGGAATACGGCGCCGAGTGCCATGCACTCGTCGACACCCTGGGCGTGCGTGATCTGATCTTTACCGGCCGCGTCAACGTGGTCGAGTACATGGAAAAGCTCGACTTTACCATTTTGACGAGCATCTCCGAGGGCCAGCCGCTTAGCGTGCTGGAGTCGCTTGCGGCGCGTCGTCCCTGCGTGACGACCGAGGTCGGCTGCTGCCGCGAGCTGCTCGAGGGCGCTCCGGGCGACGACTTTGGCGTGGCGGGTTTTGTGACGCCGCCCATGTATCGCAAGGGCCTGGCCGATGCCATGGAGCGCATGTGCACAAGCCGCGCCCGTCGCATTGAGATGGGGGAGCGCGGCCAGCGTCGTGTTGCCACGTTCTTTTTGCACGAGCAGATGCTCGCCAACTATCGCGCGCTGTACGACGAGACGGCGCGTGCGTTTGACCTGCCCAGAGAGGGGGAGTAGCCAGTGGCTGGAATCGGTTTTGAGCTCAAGCGCCTGTTTAGGCGCAAGGGTCTGTTTGCCACGATGCGCGCCTATGGCTACGCCGGCATTGTGTGCACGGGCCCCATGCTGCTGGGCGTGCTGCTCCAGGTGGGTATTTTGGTGCTGTGCGGTCTGTGGGGTGTGGGCCGTGCCAACCAGGATTTGCTGGTGTGTATGGTGACCTATACGCTGCTGGCGTCGCTTACGCTCACGGGCTTTTTCTCCATGCCGGTCACCCGCTTTTTGGCCGACATGCTCTTTGCCGAGCGCGAAGAGGAGGTCTGGCCCTCGTTTTGGGGCTCCAACGCCATCATGCTGGTTGCTGGCACGGTGCTCTACGGCGTATTTTTGCTGTTCTCGGGCGCCACGCTGCTGCAGGGGCTGCTGTGCCTGTGGCTGTTCAACATTATGATCGTCAACTGGAACGGTATGAGCTATCTCACGGCCATCAAGGATTACCGCGGTATCCTGTGCAGCTTTGCGGCCGCCATTGGCGTGGCGTGCGTGTGCGCCCTGGCCACGCTCGCGCTGGGGCTGCCGCCGGTCGAGGGCCTGTTGGCGTCAATCGCCCTGGGCTACGGCGTCATGCTCGCCTGGGATGTGGTGCTGCTGTACCGGTATTTTCCTCAGAGCGACCGCAGCCCCTGGCTCTTTTTGCAGTGGCTCGATCAGTTTATGCCGCTGGCGCTCACGGGCCTGTTTACCAACCTGGGGCTCTTTGCGCACCTGGTGATTATTTGGACCGGTCCCATTGGTGTGCAGGTCAAGGGCTTGTTTTATGGTGCGCCCTACCACGATGTGCCTGCGCTCATCGCGTTTTTGACGATACTGGTCACGACCGTCAACTTTGTTGTCTCGGTCGAGGTCAACTTCTATCCGCGCTACCGCGACTACTACAGCCTGTTTAACGACGGCGGCGTAGTGGGCGATATTGTGGTTGCCGAGGAGGAAATGCTCGCCACGCTCAACCGGGAGCTGTGGTTTTGCGCGCTCAAGCAGCTGTTTGTGACCGCGGCGGTCATCTCGCTCGAGACCACGGTGCTCTCGGCCCTGCCGCTGGGCTTTAACAGCCTTATGCACGGGTATTTTCGCACGCTATGCGTGGGCTATGGTCTGTATGCCGTGGGCAATACGGTGATGCTCATCTTGCTGTACTTTACCGACTACAAGGGAGCCGTGCTGGCCTCGGGACTGTTTGCCGGTGTGGCAGGGCTGGCGACCGCCGTGTCGTTGCTTTTACCGCAGCAGTTTTACGGCTTTGGCTTTTTGTTGGGTGCGGCGGTGTTTTTTATCGTGGCGCTGCTCCGGCTCGATACCTATACCGCCAACTTGCCGTATCGTATCCTGAGTCAACAGCCCATGGTGGCGACCGACAAGACGGGTCGCTTTACACAACTGGGCCGCTTGCTCGACCGTGCCGAGCAGCGCTATGAGGAAGGCCGCCATAAGGGTGAGCCGCATGGTTGGTTTGAGCGTACGGTGGTCCGTGTGTATCGCAACCATTGGGGAGGTTCTGATGACCGATAGGATGATGTCTCGCCGTCGCCTGATTGAGGCGGCTGCCGGTGCGCTGTTGCTTTCGGGCTGCTCGGTGCAGGAAGACTCCTCGACCAAAAAGGTCAAAAAGCAGGACAAGATTAAAAAGGCCGAGTCCTCGGACGGTACCAAGCACCTCCGCGACAAGGACGAGCTCTACGAGGTCTATGATGACTCGGGCATTGTGACCATGTACCTGACGGTCTCGCGCGGCAACAGCTCCGAGAACACCGATCATAGCTGGGCCGAGATCAATACGTACTCGGTCTACGACTACGCCGACATGGGCGTGGCGCGCTATCAGGTTATGGGCCTGCTGCAGGCGGGCGACGAAGACGGCCCGGTGGCCGGCGAGGTTGGCTATGGCGAGGAAGCGCCCAATGCTACCGTGCAGGTGCGCGGCCAGACGTCGAGCGGTTATACGCAGAAGAATTACAAGGTAGAGCTCAAAAAGGGCAAGGGTACCTGGCGCCAACAGCGCGCGATTGCGCTTAACAAGCACATGGGCGAGGGCATGCGTTTTCGCAACAAGATGGCCTACGACCTTATCCGCGGGATTCCCCAGATGATGGGCCTGCGCACGCAGTTTGTGCATTTGTGGGTGTGCGACCAGACCGAAAAGTCCAACGATACCTTTGAGGACTACGGCTTGTTTACGCAGGTTGAGCAGCTCAATAAAACGGCGCTTAAGGCGCACGGCTTGGATAAGAACGGGCATTTGTACAAGGTGAACAGCTTCGATTTCTATCGCTACGAGGAAACTATTAAGCTTGCCGACGATCCCGACTACAACCAGGCTACCTTTGAGGGCATGCTCGAGATTAAGGGCGACTCGGACCACACCAAGCTCATCGAGATGCTCGATGCGCTCAACGACGAATCGCAAAAGATCGATGACGTGCTCGACACCTACTTTGATACCGAGAATCTGGTCTATTGGCTGGCGTTTCAGATCCTGACGGGCAACTGCGATACGCAGAACCGTAACTGCTATCTGTACAGCCCGCTCAACTCAAATACCTGGTACTTTTTAGATTGGGATAACGACGGCATGCTGCGTAAGCTTGAGCTGAGCCTGAAGGGGTTCTCGGACTACGCGAGCTGGGAGCGCGGCGTAAGCAACTACTGGGGCAACGTGCTGTTCAACCGCGCGTTGCGCAGCAAGTCGTTCCGCAGCGAACTCGACCGTGCTGTCAAGGACCTCCGCTCGTATTTGACCGAGGCGCGCCTGAGCAAGATGATCAAGCACTACCGCGAGGTTACTGAATCGCTGGTCTTTGCTTCGCCCGATATCGACAATCTGCCTGTCACCAAGGATCAATACGAGCAAATCGCTACGGCGATTCCTTCTGAGATCGAGGAGAACTATAAGAGCTATTGCGAGAGCTATAAAAAGCCCATGCCGTTCTACATTGGTGTGCCGCAGATCGATAACGGTAAGCTGCGCTTGAACTGGGATGCCGCGTACGACTTTGAGGCGCGCGATATTCGCTATACCGTCGAGCTTGCGCGCGACTATGCCATAAGCGACGTGCTTTTTAAGGCAGAGGACGTGCTGCTTCCCGTGGTGACCTGCGATGCGCCCGATTCCGGCCAGTACTTTGTGCGCGTGCGTGCCACTAACTCCGACGGCTATACGCAAGATGCGTTTGACTATTACGTTACCGACGACGGCAAGCAGTACGGCATGAAGTGTTTTTACGTGCAGGACGGCGGTAAGGTCGTGGAGGATACGTATGAGGAGGGCTAGCGCGCTGCTTGAGCGCCTGGCGGCACCTCCTGCGCGTACCACGCAGGAGCGTTACCGCCACGAGCTCAAATATCTCGTTAACGAGGGTGAGCACACTGCGCTTGCCTGTCGCATGGCGCCGGTGTTTAAGCTGGACAAGCATGCGCAGGCGGGCGGTTACACCATTCGCAGCCTGTACTTTGACGACTACTGCAACTCGGCCTACGAGGAAAAAGACGCCGGTATTCTCATGCGCAAAAAGTATCGCGTGCGCATCTATAACGGCGGCGACAAAGTGATTAAGCTCGAGCGCAAAAAGAAGTACGGTAGCTGGATCTACAAGGAGGACGCACCGCTCACGCGTGGCGAGTTTGAGCAGATTCTGGCTGGCGACTACGACTTTTTGCTGAGGAGCCCCTATCCGCTCTGCCGCGAGTTCTACATCGAGTGCATCTGCAACGTGATGCGCCCACGGACCATCGTGGACTACGAGCGCGAGCCGTGGGTGATGGATGAGGGTACCGTGCGCATCACGTTTGACATGAACGTGCGTGCCGCGGTGGGAAGCTACGATATCTTTGACGCGACGCTGCCCGCGCTGCCGGTCCTGGAGCCCGGCAAGCTGGTGATGGAGGTCAAGTTTACGGAGTTTTGCCCGCAGCTGGTGCGCGATATGGTGCCGCCGGGCGCGGCCGAGCTCACGGCGGTCTCCAAGTACTGCCTGTGTTACGAAAAGACCGCCTACTTGCGCGGATTTAATTACTGGGGATCGGATTTTGAGAACCGAGGGGATATTTAGACCATGAGCACCAGGGACTTTTTTAAGAACTCCGTCTTGGAGGCGTTTGGCCAGGTCGACCCTGCCAAGATCGGCCTGTCGCTGCTCGTGGCGCTCGCCATGGGCATCCTGATCTATTACGTGTACAAGCGCTTTTTTACCGGCGTGGTGTATTCGCGTAGCTTTGCCGTGACGCTCGTGGGCATGTGCGTGCTCACCTGCATGGTCACGCTCGCGATCTCGACCAACGTGGTTATCTCGCTCGGTATGGTCGGTGCTCTGTCTATCGTCCGCTATCGTACGGCGGTCAAGGACCCGCTCGACCTGCTGTATCTGTTTTGGGCCATTACCACAGGCATTACGGCAGGTGCCGGCATGTACGCGCTCGTGGGGCTCACGGCAGTGGTGA
This sequence comes from Collinsella sp., assembly GCA_048367555.1. Lineage (GTDB taxonomy): Bacteria > Actinomycetota > Coriobacteriia > Coriobacteriales > Coriobacteriaceae > Collinsella. The sequence goes on along the minus strand of DBGCAP010000063.1, from coordinate 16,469 downwards.
TCGTGGTGATGATCGCCGGTTTTGCGAGCCACCAGGACAAGGCGCGCGTGTACATGATGGTCATCCACTACACGGGTCAGACTACTGGCGACGATATCGTGCGTGCATTTGGGCGCACCAAGTTCACCGTCAAGTCCAAGACCATGCGCGGCGACAAGGTCGAGATGGCCGTCGAGGTGTTCTCGGATGGCGTTGATATGCCGTATGCCGACGCCATTCGCGCGCTCGACGGCGTGGAGGACCTGACGCTCATCCAGTACAACGGCGAGTACCACGGCTAACTTTGTTCCGGCGTTCTAACGAACGCCGGACCGCTCGACGCTGCGCGGGCATCTGCCGGGCGATCTGCCGCTCAAACCGTCGCTCGCGTACATAAAGTACGCTTCGCTCCTCTTTCGCGGCACCTCGCCACGACAGCTGCCCGCTCGCTGACGTTTGCTCGACCTGAGTGGGCCTATTTGGTTCGCATGCCGTCTTCACGGGTATTATGGTGAAAGCGATTTCAACGACTGGGGTGCTCGTGGTAAAGATGAAAGATGTGGCCGAGCTGGCCGGCGTTTCGAGCGCCGCCGTCTCGCGCTACCTCAACGGTGGCTACATATCGACGGACAAGGCCGAGCGCATTAAGCAGGCGATTGAGCTGACAGGATACGTGCGGTCCAGCCAGGCTCGCGCGCTGCGCACCGGTTCCACCAAGCTCATCGGCGTCATCGTGCCCAAGATCAACTCGGAATCCGTGAGCCGCATTACTGCCGGCATTGGCCAGGTGCTCGGTCGTCGTGGCTACCAGATGCTGCTTGCCAATACCGACAATGCCCCCGATCGCGAGCTCGAATACCTCGATTTATTCCAAAACCACCCGGTCGATGGCATTGTGCTGGTGGCAACCATGATCACCGACGAGCATCGTCGGGCGATCGAGTCGTGCCGTGTGCCCATTGTGCTGATCGGCCAGAATGTCGAGGGCGCGGCGTGCGTCTATCATGACGATTACGAGGCCGCCTTTGAGCTGGGCCGTGCGCTTGCGGGTCGCGTGGACGGCAAGATTGCCTACATTGGAGTTACCGAGGAGGACCGCGCCGCCGGTTATGACCGCCGTCGCGGTTTTGAGGCCGGCTTGCGCGCCGCGGGCGTGTCACTTGATCCGAGCCTGATTCGCCAGGGGTCCTTTACGCTCGACTCGGGCTATGGTGCGGCGCGTGAACTGCTTTCCGTCGACCCCGATGTTTCGTTTATCGCGTGCGCGACCGACACCATGGCGGCGGGCGCGCTGCGTGCTATCGATGAGGTTCGCGGCATGGGCGAGGGCATGCACCGCGTGAGCGGTTTTGGCGACAACGCGTTTTTGCGCGCGCTGACGGGAGGCATTCCCACCGTGCATTATGGTTACCTGACCAGTGGCGTCGAGGCGACCAATATGTTGCTCAACACGCTCGACGGCGAGGAGGGGGAGCGCGGTCTCAAGACGCTCAAGCTCGGCCATCAGCTTATGAATGTCTAGGTTTTGGGCACGTCTGCCTGTCTCTGAGTCGTCTGGTTTTGCCGTAAAACTACCATTCGCCGGCTATTTCCTACCGTTCACCCTTCTGTGAAAACGATTACAGACATATGAAACTGAAAACGATTACAGTGTAAGTGTCAAAGCTGGTCGGGTGTAAATGCGCCCGTTGGAGGAAAGGGAAGTCATGGACTACCGCAAATCAGCCCAAGAGGTGCTCGACAACATCGGTGGCGCCGACAACGTCGTCTCTGCCGCGCACTGCGCCACGCGTCTGCGCCTGGTGATTGCCGACAACGCCAAGGTCGACAAGGAAGCCCTCGAGAATATCGACGGCGCTAAGGGCGTCTTTGAGGCCCAGGGCCAGCTGCAGATTATTTTTGGCACCGGCACCGTCAACAAGGTCTACGAGGAGTTCATCGCGCTCAGTGGCGTCGAGGCTGCTACCAAGGCCGAGGTCAAGGAGGCCGCGGCGCAGCAGCAGAACATCTTTATGCGTGCCATTAAGGTGCTCGGCGACGTCTTTGTCCCCATCATCCCCGCCATCGTGGCTTCGGGCCTGCTGCTGGGCATTATGAGCGCCCTCAACTTTATGGCCTCTAACGGCTTTATCGCGCTCGACACCAATAACTTTATCTACAAGATCGCCGACCTGGTCTCGGGCACGTCCTTTGGCATTCTGCAGATCCTGATCGGCTACTCCGCCGCCAAGGCCTTTGGCGCCAACCCGTATCTGGGCGCCGTCGTCGGCGGTGCGTTCATCAACTCCTCGCTGCAGAGCGCCTACGCGGTTGCCTCCGAGGGCGTGCAGACCATGGTCACCGTTATTCCCGGCGTGTACAGCTTTGAGTGGGTCGGCTATCAGGGCCACGTGATCCCCATCGTTATCGCCTGCGCCATTCTGGCCTTCCTCGAGAAGCGCCTGCACAAGATCGTTCCCGAGATGTTCGACCTCTTTGTGACCCCGCTCGTCTCGGTGTTCGTGACCGTGCTCGTGACGCTCGTTGCCGTCGGCCCCATCTTCGTGTGGGCCGAAAACGCCATCCTCGGTCTGATCCAGGTCCTGCTGACCCTGCCCTTCGGCATCGGTTCCTTTATCGTCGGCCTGTTCTATGCCCCCACGGTCGTTACCGGTATCCACCAGATGTACACCGCCATCGACCTGGGCCAGCTCGCCCAGTACGGCGTGACCTATTGGCTGCCCATCGCCAGTGCCGCCAACATCGCCCAGGGTGGCGCCGCACTCGCCGTTGCCTTTAAGACTCGCGATGCCAAGATTAAGGGCCTGGCGCTTCCTTCGGCTCTGTCCGCCTTCATGGGTATTACCGAGCCTGCCATCTTTGGTGTGAACCTGCGCTTCTTTAAGCCCTTCATCGCCGGCTGCATCGGTGGCGGTTGCGGCGCCCTGGTCTGCGCGCTCACCTCGCTTGCCGCTTCCGGTACGGGCGTTACGGGTATCTTCGGTATCCTGCTGTGCCTGGCCCAGCCCGTGCAGTACGCGATCATGTTTGCGGTCGCCGCGCTGGTTTCCTTTGGCGTCTCGTTTGTCCTGTACAAGGACGAGCCCAAGGCTTCCGAGCAGGCCTAAGAGCTTTTGATTGAGGGAAACTCCCGCGGGTTGTATGCTCGCGGGCGTTTCCCGTATCTGGTGTCGATCTCTGGCGCCTTGTTACTTTCGATCCGTTAGGACTTTGATATGTCTAATGCACTTGGTCGCGACCTTGCAAAGCTGGTTGCCGCTGTTGACGCTGCCGCCTCTGAGTGCGGTCATGGCGCGTATGGCCAGCGCTTTCATATTATGCCGCCGGCGGGCTGGCTCAACGACCCCAACGGTCTTTGCCAGGCGGGCGGCGTATTTCACGCTTATTTTCAATATGCGCCGTTTGATGTCGAGGGTGGCGTTAAGGCCTGGGGTCATGCGACGAGTCGCGATCTTATGACGTGGGACTACGTTGGCGCCCCGCTGCTGCCCGATGAGCCGTTCGATTGCCACGGTGTGTATTCGGGCTCCGCGCTTGCCGAGGACGGCCGCATTCGCGTACTTTATACGGGGAACGTTAAGCTTTCCGATGCGGACGGTACGTACGACTACGTCAATACCGGTCGACGAGCCGATACTGTTTATGTTGAGAGCGTTGATGGCCTTGCCGGTCGGGAGTTCAGCCAAAAGCGTGTGGTGCTGGCTTCCGAGGATTATCCCGAGGATTTGACCTGTCACGTGCGCGACCCCAAGGTGTGGCGTGACTCGGACGGGCGTTATCACATGGTGCTGGGCGCGCGTCGTCGCGTGGATGGTCCGCATGTCGATAGTCGATTTTGCGCCATGCACGGTGAGGGTGCCGGGCGCGATGTGGGCGAGATCCTGGTGTATGGCTCGGCCGATATGCTGAGCTGGGAGCTCGAGAGCCGTGTGTCTACGCCCGAGCGTTTTGGCTTTATGTGGGAATGCCCTGGCTATATTGAGCTCGATGCGAATGGCGATACCGCTGCATTTTTGTCGTTCTCGCCTCAGGGCCTTGAGGGCGGTCGTTGGGATCGCGGCAATGTGTATGCCGCTGGCTACATGCCTGTATCGGGCGACATTACGGGTGGCAAGGACGCTTATGAGCTGGGCGAGTTCCGCCTGTGGGACGCCGGTTTTGACTTCTATGCGCCGCAGGAGTTCACGGCCGAGGACGGTCGCCACATTCTGATTGGCTGGATGGGCATGCCCGACGAGCCGACCTATGGCAACGCGCCGACGTTGGTGGCGGGCTGGCAGCACTGCATGACGGTGCCGCGTGAGCTTACAGCCGGTGACGGCGGCGTGGTGCTGCAGCAGCCGGCGCGCGAGATCGAGCGCCGTTATGCTTCGGTGCGTGTGGGGGAGGGCTCGTTGGAGGTTGCCGACGATACCTGCTTTGACGTTGTTGTCGACGGTGTCGACGGCGCGTTTACCGCGACCGTTGATGGCGAGCTGAAGCTGGCGTTTGTGCCCACTGAGGGCGAGCTGCCCGCGCGCTTTGAGATGCAATTTACCGATGAGAGTCGCGCTTCTGCCGGCTGCGGTCGCACCGTGCGTTGGGAGCCCGTCGACGAGGTTCGTAACGTGCGCATTGTTGGCGATGTTTCGTCGGTCGAGGTGTTTGTGAACGATGGCGCGCTCGTGTTCTCGACGCGCATCTATCCCGAGGCCTATGGCGTTACCGTTGACGCTCCGGGCGCGAACGTGACCTATCACACGCTCAACATCTAGGCGATTGGTCGTCTATCGGCGCTATACTGCAGCCGTTGCCCACGATGCGGGGAACACCCGCATCGTGGGTTTTTGTTTTGAAGGGACGGTGCCGTATGGGCGTGCAGCAGCTAGAAGAGGCCTGGGCTTTGAGGACCGGCGCGCGTGAGGTGCATCTTTTTGCTGCCCGGCACGTGCCGGCAGCGCTTTCGCTGCTGGGTATTGTGCGTCCTGGTGACCGCCTGGTGGTCTTTGCGGATGACTTTACCGAAGCGTTTGCGCGCGGCTTTGATGGCTGTGACGTGGCTATGGTGGAGGAGCCGTCGGCTGCAGCGTTTGCCGCCGCGTCCGAGGGCTTTGGTGTTTCGTTTGACGCTGCGGGCTCGCACCTGTGGTGGTTTGTGAACTCAATCGGTGGCTTTGGCCTGCGTGTGCCCGATCTACGTGCGCTGGGTCGGGCGGCGCGTGAGGCCCATGCGCTGCTGGTGGTGGACAACACCGTGGCTGGACTCTTTGGGTGCGATCCGCTGCGTTTGGGTGCCGTCCTGTCGCTTGAGGCACTCGACCGTGTGTGCGCCGGTAAGGCTCCTCGCAAGCTCGTTGCCGTATCGGTCGCGCGCTCGCAGCTCAAGCGCCATCGTGTGGATGCCGCTTCCGAGTGCGCGCATGCGCTGTTTGCGGACTGCGGTGTTTTGGCACTCGACCTTTCTGCCGAGGAGACCGACGTGCTTGGGCGCGGGCTTTCCTCGCTTAACGCCCGCATGCAGGCGCATTTCGACCGCGCCCGTGCGCTGGCCGAGTATCTGGCGGCTAACGAGATGGTACGCAACGTGCGCTATCCCGGGCTGAGCTCGCATCCCGACCATGCGGTTGCAACGGGAATCCTCGAGCACGGCTTTGGTCCGGCAGTTGAATTTGACCTTATCGAGCGTAGCGCGGGCGAGCTGTTCGACGCTTTGCCGGGGGTGTTTCGCACATCGCCTGCCGGCGGCGCAGCGACGCGTCTTTCGGTCCCACGCGGCAGGCAGGGGAGCACCATCCGCCTCTTCGCCGGCACCGACGATCCCTTGATCGTGGCCGCCACCCTAGATAATGCCCTCCGCAACTAGCTAAATCATCCTCAACTCCATAAGTTGCGGTGAAATATGGATTGATTTACGGCTTTAACCGCATAAACAGTCCCTATTTCACCGCAACTTAGGAGAAAGGGTTGTGTAGCTAAAAGCCCCAAATTGGCTACTCTTTGATGCTGGCGATGAGGTCGTTTGCTTTGGTGGCGATGACGTTGTTGATGTCGGCCTGCAGCTCCTCGTAGACTGCTATGGCTCGCTCGCCGGCGGGGGTGAGCGTGGATCCGCGGGCGCCGTCTCGCTCGATGAGCTTGCAGCCCAGCTGGCCTTCGGCCTCGTTTACAATGCGCCAGGCCTTGGAATATGCCATGCCCATGCTCTTTGCGGCACGGTTGAGCGAGTGCTCGCGGGCGATACCTTGCAGCAGCAAGACGCAGCCGTGGCCGAAGACGCCCGGCAAATCCTTGTCGCACGCTTGAATGACCAACTTTGCCGTCGTCTTGTACTCCATGTGCTCCGCGTCTCCCCGCTAAAGTGTTTGCTGGGCAAACGCAAAGCCTGCGTCAAACCCTCGTGTGCTCTTCTTAAATCATGCATTGTAGCAGTCAAAGTGCGTTAAGATACTTCCCCAGTATTGGGCGCCCAAGGTTGGGCTGGGTCCTACGAGGCCTGCAGCCGACCGGTCGCATGGAAAAAGGAGAAACATGGCTACGTTCTTTCCCGGTGAGTCCCACACGTTTTCGGAGTATCTGCTGGTCCCTGGTTACTCGTCCTCGCAGTGCATCCCCAACAACGTCTCTCTTAAGACGCCGCTGACCCGCTTTAAGCGCGGTGAGAAGCCGGCAATCACCCTGAACATCCCCATGGTTTCCGCCATCATGCAGTCCGTCTCGGGCGTCGACATGGGTGTCGCGCTCGCTACCGAGGGTGGCCTGTCCTTCATTTACGGTTCCCAGAGCGCCGAGTCCGAGGCCGCTATGGTTAAGGCCGTCAAGGATCACAAGGCCGGCTTCGTTCAGTCCGATTCCACGCTGACCCCCGACATGACCATGGAGCAGGTCATCGAGCTCAAGGAGAAGACCGGTCACTCCACTATGCCGGTTACCGACGACGGCACCCCCAAGGGCAAGCTCCTGGGTATCGTCACCAGCCGTGACTATCGCCCCAGTCGCGATGACCACCAGACGAAGGTCTCCGAGTTCATGACCCCGCGTGAGCAGCTCATCGTGGGCGACAAGAACATCAGCCTCAAGGTTGCCAACGACGTCATCTGGGACAACAAGCTCAACGCTCTGCCCATCGTCGACGACAACGATCACCTCATGGGCATTGTCTTCCGCAAGGACTACGACAGCCACAAGACCAACCCCAATGAGCTGCTCGATAACGACAAGCGCTACATGGTCGGCGCCGGTATCAACACCCGCGACTATGCCGAGCGCGTGCCGCTGCTTATCGAGGCCGGCGCCGATGTCCTGTGCATCGACTCTTCCGAGGGCTTCAGCGAGTGGCAGAAGCGCACCATCGAGTGGATCCGCGCCAACTATGGCGAGGACGTCAAGGTCGGTGCCGGTAACGTCGTCGACGCCGAGGGCTTCCGCTTCTTGGCCGACTGCGGTGCCGACTTCATCAAGGTCGGTATCGGCGGCGGTTCCATCTGCATCACCCGCGAGACCAAGGGTATCGGTCGTGGCCAGGCCACCGCGCTGATCGACGTCTGCCGCGCTCGCGACGAGTACTACGAGGAGACCGGCGTCTACGTGCCCGTGTGCTCCGACGGCGGCATCGTCTACGACTATCACATGACGCTCGCCCTTGCCATGGGCGCCGACTTTATGATGCTGGGCCGCTACTTCGCTCGCTTCGACGAGAGCCCGACCGAGCGCGTCAACGTCAATGGTCAGTACATGAAGGAGTACTGGGGCGAGGGTTCTGCGCGTGCCCGCAACTGGCAGCGCTACGACCTGGGCGGCGCCGCGAAGCTCAGCTTCGTCGAGGGCGTCGACTCCTATGTTCCCTACGCCGGTTCCCTCAAGGACGGCGTGGGCGGCACGCTCTACAAGGTCAAGTCCACGATGTGCAACTGCGGTGCCCTCTCGATCCCCGAGCTCCAGGAAAAGGCACGCCTAACGCTGGTCAGCTCCACCTCCATCGTCGAAGGCGGCGCTCACGACGTTGTCGTGAAAGACTCCCAGCAGAGTGTTTCCTATCGATAAGGTAAGAGCAGCATATCAAAGGTTGAGCATCAACCACGTTATTTAGATAAAGCGAGATGCCTGCAAGTCGCAGGCATCTCGCTTGTTGTATTTGCTATTATCAGTCGAGTCAACCTTAGGGTCGGGCGGCTTAGCTTTGTTCGCTACAAGTTCCGCACGCAAAGAAGAGCACTAAATGTGCTCTTCGTCTTGCGCAGGACTGTCCGCAGTAGCGAATAAAGCTAAGCCGACCGACCCCAGCTAAGATTAAAGGAGCTGATATGTGCGATTGCACAGATCATAAGGACGAGATCCCTGCCTACGACGCGCAGGCCATTGAGTCCAAGTGGATGAAGGCCTGGGAGGACTCCAACCTCTTTGCCGTCGACACCGACGACAGCAAGCCCAAAAAGTATGTGCTCGAGATGTTCCCGTATCCGTCGGGCGACCTGCACATGGGCCACGCGCGCAACTATACCATCGGCGATGCCATGGCCCGTCAGGCCCGCATGCGCGGCTTTGACGTGCTGCACCCCATCGGCTTTGACGCCTTTGGCCTGCCTGCCGAGAACGCCGCCATCAAGCACAATACGCAGGCTGCCGCCTGGACGTATAAGAACATGGACCAGGCGCTCGCCACGATGAAGCGCATGGGCTTCTCCTACGATCTGGATCGCATGGTCAAGACCTGCAGCCCCGACTACTACCGCTGGGGTCAGTGGATCTTTGAGAAGATGTGGGAAAAGGGCCTGGTCTACCGCAAGAAGAACCCGGTCAACTGGTGCCCCAACTGCAAGACCGTTCTGGCCAACGAGCAGGTCACCGAGGGTAAGTGCTGGCGCTGCGGCACCGAGCCCGAGAAGCGCGACCTTGAGCAGTGGTACTACAAGATTACTGAGTACTCTCAGGAGCTGCTCGACGACCTGGAGAAGCTCCCCGGCTGGCCCGAGCGCGTCAAGCAGATGCAGGCCAACTGGATCGGCCGCTCCGAGGGCGCCGAGGTCGACTTTACCCTGTGCGACCAGGATGGCGAGCCCATCGAGGGCGACGAGGGCAAGATCACCGTCTTCACCACGCGTGCCGACACCCTCTTTGGCGTCTCCTTCTTTGTCTTGGCTCCCGAGTACGCTCGTCTGCACGAGCTCGTCGAGGGCACGGAGTACGAGGAGGCCGTCACTAAGATCATCGAGGACTCCAAGCATATCTCTGCCGTCGAGCGTGCCCAGGGCACCCTCGAGAAGCACGGTGCCTTTACGGGCCGCTACGTGGTGAACCCCGTCAACGGCGAGAAGGTTCCCGTGTGGGTTGCCGATTTTGTTGTTGCCGACTACGGCACCGGCGCCGTCATGGCCGTTCCCTGCGGCGACCAGCGCGACTTTGAGTTTGCCCGTAAGTACGACCTGCCGATCGTGCCGATCATCTTGGACGATGACGATCGCGCTGCCGTCGAGGCCAGTGGCGAGACCATCGATACCTTCCATGCCGAGACCGTCGACTGGGATTGCGCCCACGCTGCCGAGGGCACGCTCGTCCAGTCCGGCAAGTACACCGGCATGCGCGGCGGTAAGCACTCCGAGGGCGAGGCTGCCATCGTGGCCGACCTCGAGGCCATGGGCTGCGGTCGTCGCAAGGTCGAGTTCCGCCTGCGCGACTGGCTCATCAGCCGTCAGCGCTATTGGGGCAACCCCATCCCGGCCATCCACTGCGAGCACTGCGGTATTGTGCCCGTGCCCGAGGATCAGCTGCCGGTGACGCTGCCGGAGAACCTGGACCTGGGCGCCGGCGAGACCCTTGCCGAGTGCAAGGACTTCTACGAGACCACCTGCCCGGTCTGCGGTCGCCCGGCCAAGCGCGAGACCGATACCATGGACACCTTCACCTGCTCCAGCTGGTATTACCTGCGCTATACCGATCCGCACAACACCGAGCTGCCCTTCTCCCGCGAGGCGGCTGACCGTTGGATGCCCGTCGATAACTACATCGGCGGCATCGAGCACGCCATTCTGCATCTGCTCTACAGCCGCTTCTTTACCAAGGCGCTGCGCGACCTGGGCCTGCTGAGCGTTGACGAGCCCTTCACCAACCTGCTGTGCCAGGGCATGGTCAAGGACGAGAACGGCGACACCATGTCCAAGTCCAAGGGCAACGTCGTGCCCCCGAGCTCGGTTATCGAGCCCTACGGCGCCGACACCATGCGTCTGGCGATCCTGTTTATCGCCCCGCCCGAGAAGGACTTCGACTGGGATCCCAAGGCCGTCGAGGGCGCCAACCGCTTTATCAAGCGCGCCTGGCGTATCGTGTGGCAGCTCGTCCAGTCGGGTGACGCCAGCGTGGCCTTCGACAAGTCCGTGCTCGACGAGGCTGCGATGAAGCTCTATCGCGAGCGTCACCGCACCATCGCCAAGTGCACCGAGGACTTCGATCGCGGCCAGTTCAACACCGCGATCTCGGCCGTCATGGAGCTCGTCAACGCGGCGAGCGCCTACCTCAACGCCACCGAGGGCACTGACCGCGACAAGGCCCTGTGCTACGGCGTGGCCAAGGACATCGTGAGCGTCCTGGCGCCCATCTGCCCGTTCTGGGCCGACGAGCTGTGGCACGAGGCGCTCGGCTGCGAGGGCAACGCCTACACCGCCGCCTGGCCCGAGTTCGACCTGGCCGAGTCCATCGAGGACACGGTGCAGATCGTCGTCCAGGTGCTCGGCAAGGTCCGTGGCCGCATTGACGTGGCCCGCGATGCCTCCAACGAGGAAATGCAGGCTGCCGCCGAGGCTGCTGTCGCCAAGTGGACCGAGGGCAAGACGGTCGTCAAGGCCATCTGCGTGCCCGGCAAGCTGGTCAACCTGGTGGTCAAGTAAACGCCACGTGCATTGTTGACGTGCTAAAGACGAGGGGCGATCCGATTGGGTCGTCCCTCGTTTTGCGTTATATGCCCTGCTTGACTTGTGCCGAGCGTCATCCTCTACGGAATGTGTACCAGGTCCCTAAAGTAGACGTTGCCCGTCTGCTCCTCGAACATCCAGATGTTGAGGTAGATATCGTTGAGGTCGTTGTTCACGTCAAAGTCCGGATCGTCGAAGGTGCCTACAAAGGTGAGCATTGCGGTCGTTTCTTCGCCTGCGGCGACGGGCTGGCGCATGCGCACGTCGCGGACGATACCGTTGACGTAGGCATAAGCATCGACATCGCCAAACATCATGTCGACATCGGTGTTGTTTGTTATCGCAAAGACCAGCACGGCGTCGCCGTAGCCATCCGTGTCCTTGCCCACGCAGGTAACATGGACGTTCTCGTCTGCCTCAAGGTCGATGGGGAACTGTTCTTGAGGGTCGGGACCTAAACCCTGGGGATCGACGATATCTTCGTCTATTTTGTCGAAACGATCCGAAGGCGTCGTTTTCTCGATGGCCTTGGTGCTACCGAGATCCGGCTCGCATGGTCCGGTTTTACCATCGACGTTGCTGCAGCCCGCCAGCGCTAACGAGCAGGCGGCGGCGACGAGCGCGGTCGCGCAGAGGGTGCCTAGGCGTTTCATGGTGCCTCCTTGCCGTAGAGGATCTGGAAGGTTGTGCGGTCGATGCGTGCGGCAGGCTTTCTCGCTACAGAATGCCTCTTAGCTCTAGTCTGGCCGATGTGTGCCCAGGGATGGAATGCCCATAGGGCCCGATTCGGTCGGCGCGCTGGGACGCATGGCCCGTTTTGGGGCTTTTGGGGAGCACCACACAGGCGTCCTCGCCTAATTGTCCTATTCTTGTGGAGAACCTGTGGGCGCGCTGACCTGCGAATTTCTTTGACGCTTGCACGTTTTCGCAGGTATTGGTATAGTTTGCTTGCAAATGAAGTTGTAATTGAAAGAAGTGGGGTTTCGGCCCCGCTTCTTTTTTGTATGGATGGAGGTGCCGCAATGGTCAAGACCAAGACCGAGCAGGCGATCATCGACGCGCTCGAGGCCGTCGCTCCCCAGCACGATGTCGATATTGTCGACGTTGAGCTCGTGGGCGCCACCAAGGCCCCCTGCGTGCGTGTGCGTATCGAGGGTGCCGAGGGTCAGAGCCTGTCGCTCAACGACGTCACGGCCAATACCAAGTGGGTCGGCGACGTGATCGAGGAGCTCGACCCCATTTCTTCGAGCTACACGCTCGAGGTGTCGAGCCCGGGTATGGCGCGCCCGCTGCGCCGCCCGCGCGACTTTGCCCGCTTTGTGGGCGAGGACTGCGAGCTCACCTCCACCGCCACCGAGGGCCGTCGCAAGTACTCCGGCAAGATTGCCGCCGCGACCGAGACGAACGTGACCCTCGAGCTCGAGGACGGCGAGTCCGTCACCCTCGATTTCTGTGATGTTAAAAAGTGCAAGTTGAAGCCCACCTATGACTTCAAGCCCGCGAAGGAAGGAAACTAACATGGCAGCATCCGACATGATGTCCGCCCTGATGGAGCTTTGCCAGGAGAGGCACATCGACCAGCTCTACCTGATCGACCGCCTGGAGCAGTCGCTCGCCAAGAGCTACGCTGAGATCCTGCATCTTGATTGGGGCGCCAAGGTGACCATCGACCGCACCACCGGCAAGATTTACGTCTACCGCCTGGAGCCGATCGACGATTCCATGGATGAGGAGGGCAACTTCACCGAGTTCGAGGAGATCGACGTCACCCCCAAGAACACGAGCCGCATCGCCGCCCAGCACGCCAAGGCCGAGATCAACGCCATCGTGCGCAACTCCGCTCGTGAGCAGATCTATGAGGAGTTTTCCGGCCGAATCGGTGACCTCATCAGCGGTACCGTGCTGCAGTCCACGCCCGACTTTACGATCGTCAAGATCCGCGATGGCGTCGAAGCCGAGCTGCCGCACTTTGACCAGCGCCGTTACGAGAACGAGCGCAACGAGCGTCCGATGGGCGAGCGCTACCTGCACAACCAGCACATCAAGGCCGTGATTATCGACGTGCGCGATCCCAACTCCAACCTGCAGCCGGTTCGCGGCGAGCACAGCCGTCCGCCGATTGTCATCTCCCGCACCCACCCCGAGCTCATGCGTCGTCTGTTTGAGCAGGAGGTGCCCGAGATCTATGAGGGCACCGTCCAGATCAAGTCGATCGCCCGCGAGCCCGGCCAGCGCTCCAAGGTCGCTGTACACTCGCTCGACGACCGCCTGGATCCCGTGGGCGCCTGCGTCGGCCCCAAGGGCAGCCGCGTCCGCGCCGTCGTGGGCGAGCTCCGCGGCGAGCGCGTCGACGTCATCCTGTGGGATGCCGATCCGGCCGTCTACGTCGCCAACGCCCTGTCGCCTGCCAAGGTCACCCGCGTCCTCATCGACGAGGAGAAGGCCTACGCCGGCGTCATCGTGCCCGACGACCAGCTTTCGCTCGCCATCGGCAAGGAGGGCCAGAACGCCCGCCTCGCCGCTCGCCTGACCGGTTGGCACATCGACATTAAGTCCGAGACCCTTGCCGCCGACATCCTCAAGAACGTCCCCGTTCACGAGGAGCCCGCTGCCGACCTGATCGGTGACGAGGAGGACGATGGTGTCCGTCGCTGCGAGTACGTGTCCGAGGACGGCGTCCAGTGCCGCAACCAGGCTCGCCCCGGCTCCCGTTTCTGCGGTGTCCACGACACCGATGCCTTCGATGATGCGGAGGACCTGATCTAGCGCGCGGTCGCGTCGGGCGGGTCCCGGCGCATTTCCCACGCTCGTTCAGTCTCTAGGCACCCAAGGTGCCAGAAAGGGTAGGTGAAGTCATATGGCAAAAGTCCGTGTGTCCACCCTGGCCAAAGAGTTCGGCATGACCTCCAAGGAACTGATGGGTCATCTCGCCGAAATGAAGATTCCCGCTAAGTCCGCTTCCTCCGCCCTGGAGGACGCCTACGTCGCCATGGTCCGCAAGCAGCTCGCCTCGGTGATCGAGGCTCGCGCCAAGGAAGTCGAGGCCGCCAAGCAGGCCGAGGAGGAGGCAGCCGCCGCCGAGGAAGCAGCGCGTGCTGCCGAGGCCGAGCGCGAGCGCATCGCCGCCGAGAAGGCACGCGAGGAGGAGCGCCGCCAGTTCGCCGCGGCCCAGGCTGCCGAGGAGGCCGCCCGCGCCGAGGCCGAGGCCAAGAAGAAGGCCGAGCAGGAGCGCCTTGCCCGCGAGAAGGAGGAGGCTGCCCGCGAGGCCCAGCGCCGCGCCGTTCCCGCGTCCGACTCCGGTTCGCGCTTCCGTTCGCTGCTCGACCAGATCGCCGCACAGGAGACCGTGCTCAAGGAGAAGAAGGACGCCGAGGAGAAGGCCAAGGCTGAGCGCGCCTCCGAGCGCGGCAACCGTCGTGGCGGCAACAACGACCGTCGCGGTGGCCGTCGTAACGATCGCAACGCCTCCGACAACAACTCCGATCGCAATGCCTCCGAGAGCCGTCCGCACAGCCATCGCACCAACGCCAGCAACAACGTCGCTGCCGGCATGGACTTCCCCAACCCCGATAAGCAGGGTAAGGGCAAGAAGCGCAAGGGCGGTCACGGCAACGATGAGGACCACTACAGCCGCATGGCTCGTGAGGCCGAGGAGTACAGCCGCGAGAAGGTGCTCGAGGAGGCTCGCGCCGCCGTCGAGGAGGCCTCTCGCGAGTCGACCGGTCGCCGTAAGAAGCGCAAGGAGAAGCGCGAGCGCGAGGCTGCTAAGGCTCAGGAGGAGCGCAAGATTGAGGAGGCGCTGGCCCAGGGCGTGAACCCCGAGGAGCTCGACGCCATCAAGGTCTCCCAGGGCGTTACCGTCCAGGAGCTCGCCGAGGCGCTCGACGTTCCGGCCAATGACATCATCAAGCGCCTGTTCCTGCTGGGCACGCCGCTCACCATGACGCAGTCCATGTCCGACGACCTTGTCGAGCTCGTTGCCGACGACCTTGGCCGTCAGATCAAGATCATCACCCCCGAGGAGGAGAATACCTTCTCGTTCTACGACGATCCCGCCGACCTTAAGCCCCGCGCCCCGGTCGTCACCGTCATGGGTCACGTCGACCACGGCAAGACGAGCCTGCTCGACGCCATCCGTCACACCGGCGTCGCTGCCGGCGAGGCGGGCGGCATTACCCAGGCCATCGGCGCTTCGCAGGTCATGATCAACGACCGCAAGATCACCTTCATCGATACCCCGGGCCACGCCACCTTTACGGCCATGCGTGCCCGCGGCGCCAAGGTGACCGACATCGTCATTCTGATCGTGGCCGCCGACGACGGCGTCATGCCTCAGACCATCGAGTCGATCAACCACGCCAAGGCCGCCGGCGTACCCATCGTCGTCGCCGTCAACAAGATCGATAAGCCGGGCGCTAACCCCGACCGCGTGCGCCAGGAGCTCACCGAGTACGGCATCATCCCCGAGGAGTGGGGCGGACAGAACATGTTCGTCAACATCTCGGCCAAGCAGAAGATCGGTATCGACGACCTGCTCGAGACCGTGCTGCTTCAGGCCGACGTGCTCGAGCTCAAGGCCAACCCGGATACCTTTGCCTCCGGTAACGTCCTCGAGGCCAAGCTCGACAAGGGCCGCGGCTCGGTCGCTACCGTGCTTGTGACCCGCGGTACCCTGCACGTGGGCGATACGCTGGTCGCTGGCCTTACCTATGGTCGCGTTCGTGCCATGCTCGATCCCAAGGGCAACGCCGTCACCGAGGCCGGTCCCTCCGACGCCGTCGAGATCTTGGGCCTGCAGTCCGTGCCCAACGCCGGCGACGAGTTCCGCGTGTTCGAGGACGAGCGCGAGGCTCGCGCCCTGGCTGACGAGCGCTCGCTCAAGGCCCGTATCGAGGAGCAGAGCCGCGTGAAGCACGTCACGCTCGAGAACCTCTTCGAGACGATCGCCGACGCCGAGGTCAAGGAACTCAACCTGATCATCAAGGCCGACGTCCAGGGTTCCATCGAGGCCCTTCAGGACTCGCTCGACAAGATGGATCAGTCCGAGGTCCGCATCAACACGATCCACTCCGCCGTCGGTGCCATCAACGAGACCGACGTCGTCCTGGCCGACGCCTCCAACGCCATCATCATCGGCTTTGGCGTGCGTCCCGACGGCAAGGCCCGCTCCGCCGCCGAGCGCGAGGGCGTCGAGATCCGTTGCTACGACGTTATCTACAAGTGCCTCGAGGAGCTCGACGCTGCCCGCATCGGCATGCTCAAGCCCACCGAGGTCGAGGTCTCCACGGGTACCGCGACTGTCCTGGACACCTTCAAGGTGCCCAAAGTCGGCATCGCCGCCGGTGTCCGCGTCGAGGAGGGCGAGATCGCCGCGACCGATTCTGTGCGCCTGGTGCGTGACGGCATTGTGGTCTTCAACGGCAAGATTGCCTCGATGCGCCACTACAAGGACGAGGCCAAGAGCCTCAAGAGCGGTTCCGAGGGCGGCATTGGCCTGGAGAACTTCCAGGACATCAAGCCCGGCGACCAGATCGAGGGTTACCGCATCGACCAGGTTGCCCGTACCGAGTAGGGGGTAGCGCTATGAAGCAAACGCAGGCAACCCGCCGT
>DBGCAP010000062.1:0-66954 GCA_048367555.1 Collinsella sp. | reverse complement strand
CTGGGCTGCGGCATGGTCGACCCCAACGTCCTGATCAACTGCGGCATCGACCCCGAGAAGTACACCGGCTTCGCCTTTGGCATTGGCGCCGAGCGCGTCGCGGCCCTGCGCTACGACCTGCCCGACCTCAGAACGCTCATGACTGGCGATATGCGCTTCTTGAACCAATTTTAAGTTGACCTGTCCCGGCGGCTTCCCGAGCCACCGCACCTTGCCTTTCAATCGTCGGTTGCGTACCTAAGTACGCGGCCCTCCTCTTTCAAGGCAATCTGCGGCACCTCGGAAACCCGTCCCCGTAGCTGGAGTTTTCCGTCTGTTTATTGCAGACGTTACAGATGAAAGGAGACCAGTTAGATGCGCGTTTCTTACGACTGGCTCAAGACCATGATCGATATTCCGGAGGATCCCAAGACCCTTTCGGACGAATATATCCGTACCGGCACCGAGGTCGAGGCGATCGACACCGTGGGCGAGTCCTTCGACCACGTGGTGACCGCCAAGGTGCTCACCAAGACCCCGCACCCCGATAGCGACCACATGTATGTGTGCTCGGTCGATGTGGGCGACAAGAATCTCGACGCCGACGGCAACCCCGCTCCGCTGCAGATCGTCTGCGGCGCGCAGAACTTTGAGGCCGGCGACCACATCGTCACGGCCATGATTGGCGCCGTCCTGCCCGGCGACGTCAAGATCAAGAAGAGCAAGCTTCGCGGCGTCGTATCCATGGGTATGAACTGCTCCGCGCGCGAGCTCGGCCTGGGCGGCGACCACTCCGGCATCATGATTCTGCCCGAGGACACGCCCTGCGGCATGCCGTTTGCCGAGTACGTGGGCTCGAGCGACACCGTGCTCGACTGCGAGATCACGCCCAATCGTCCCGACTGCCTGTCCATGATCGGCATGGCCCGCGAGACCGGCGCCATCTTCGACCGCGATTTCCACGTTGAGCTGCCTGCCATCAAGGCCGAGACCGGTCGTGCGACCGACGACGAGCTTTCGGTCGAGATTGCCGACGAAGGCCTGTGCGACCGCTACGTCGCCCGCATCGTGCGCAACGTGAAGGTCGGTCCCTCGCCCGACTGGATGGTCAAGCGCCTCAACGCCCTGGGCGTGCGCCCGCACAACAACATCGTCGACATCACCAACTACGTGATGATGCTCACCGGTCAGCCGCTGCATGCCTTTGACCTGGACACCTTTGCCGAGCGCGATGGCCACCGCCGCGTGGTGGTTCGCGCCGCCCAGCAGGATGAGAAGTTCACGACGCTCGACGGCGAGGAGCGCACGCTCGACGCCGGCATG
The DNA here is from genome assembly GCA_048367555.1 of Collinsella sp. Classification (GTDB taxonomy): domain Bacteria; phylum Actinomycetota; class Coriobacteriia; order Coriobacteriales; family Coriobacteriaceae; genus Collinsella. Next base: position 65,652 of record DBGCAP010000062.1, on the reverse strand, counting down.
GGCCTTATCACTGACGGCGAGCGCCCCGTGGCGTTGGCTGGCGTTATGGGCGGCATGGATTCCGAGATCGAGGACGATACCGTCGATGTGATGGTCGAGAGCGCCTGCTTCAACGCCGGTCGCACCTCGCACACCAGCCGCGACCTGTCGCTAATCTCCGATGCCTCCATTCGCTTTGAGCGTCAGGTCGATGAGACCGGTTGCGTGGATGTCGCCAACGTTACCTGCGCGCTGATCGAGGAGATCGCCGGCGGCGAGGTCGCTCCCGGCTACGTGGATGTGTTCCCCGCGCCCAAGACCATCGATAGCATCAAGCTGCGCTTGGCCCGCGTGCATGCCATCTGCGGCGCCGACATCGAGCCCGACTTTATCGAGCGCTCGCTCACCCGCCTGGGCTGCACCGTCGAGCGTGACGGCGAGGACTTTATGGTCACCCCGCCGAGCTTCCGTCCCGACCTGCCGCGCGAGATCGATCTGATCGAGGAGGTCCTGCGCCTGTGGGGCATGGGCCGCGTGACGGCGACCATTCCGGCTGCCAAGAACCACATCGGCGGCCTGACCCGCGAGCAGAAGCTCACCCGCAAGGTCGGCGAGATCCTGCGCGCCTGCGGCCTCAACGAGACCACGACCTTTGGCTTTGCCGCTCCGGGCGACCTGGAGAAGATTGGCATGTCCACCGAGGGCCGCGGCTGCCCCGTGGTGCTCATGAACCCGCTGGTAGCCGAGCAGACCGAGATGCGTCGTTCGCTGCTGCCGGGCCTGCTGCAGTCTGTGGCCTATAACGAGGCCCACGGCACGCCCAACGTGCACCTGTACGAGGTCGGCAGCTTGTTCCACGGCCGCGAGAACGCCAGCCTGCCCAAGGAGACCAAGTCCGTGGCGGGTGTGCTTTCGGGCCAGTGGAGCGAGCAGTCCTGGAACATGAAGTACCGCAAGCTGCGCTTCTTCTTTGGCAAGGGCATTGTCGAGGAGCTGCTCGCCCAGTTGCGCATCGAGAAGGTCCGCTTCCGTCCCGTCGAGGGCGAGGGCTACGCTTTCTTGCAGCCGGGTCGTGCGGCCGAGGTTCTGTCCGGCGGCACCGTGCTGGGCTGGGTCGGCGAGATCCACCCCGAGGCGCGCGAGGCGATGGGCATCGATGAGGTCGTCGTTGCCTTTGAGCTCGATCTGGACAAGCTGATCAAGGGCGCCCGCAACCAGGAGAACTACCGCGAGTTCTCGCAGTATCCGGCTGTTGAGCACGATCTGGCTATCGTGGTCGATAACTCCGTGACCTGCGAGGATCTTGAGCGCCGCATTACCAGCGCCGGCGGCAAGCTGCTCGAGCGCGTGCGTCTGTTCGACGTCTATCGCGATCCCATCCGCATCGGAGCGGGCAAGAAGTCCATGGCCTTTGCGCTTACGTATCGCTCCGATGACCACACGCTCACCAGCGAAGAGGTCGAAAAAGCGCACCAGAAGATCGTCACCAAGGTGTGCAAGGGCGTAAACGGCGAGGTCCGCGGCTAGGTCCTGCATTGGGAGCACGGGACCCCTCCACAGTTGCTGTGGGACCCTGCGTGACCGCGGTGCTCGACATAAGGCACCGCTGAGCCTGCATATATGACACGCGCATTACATAACGGCGTGCTGCTTTGTCGGCAGCGCGCCGTTTTGCTATGATAGCCCGCGGCGTGTTACGAATCCAACAATACGTAACACTGGCAAGGTGATTTAAGCGGCGTTGCAATTCCGTGCGCCGATAACCGGGAGGCGTACATGCACATTCCAGATAATTATCTGTCCCCGCAGACGGATGCCGTGCTGGCGGTGGCGATGGTGCCCGTTTGGGTTCACTGCATCAAGAAGGTGCGCGCCACGCTCGATCGCGAGCATATGGCTTTCCTGGGCATCTGCGCCGCATTCTCCTTTTTGCTCATGATGTTCAACGTGCCGCTGCCCGGCGGTACCACGGGTCACGCCGTCGGCGGCGCGCTCATCGCACTGCTGCTGGGCCCGGAGGCCGCGGCCATCGCTGTCTCGGTCGCGCTGGCGCTGCAGGCGCTACTGTTTGGCGACGGCGGCATCCTGTCGTTTGGCGCCAACTGCTTTAACATGGCCTTCGTGCTGCCGTTTGCTGCTGCTATCGTGTTCCGTGCGCTCAACAGCCGTCTGCACGACAAGAGCTGGGGCACCTCGGTTTCTGCCATCGTAAGCGGCTGGGTCGGCCTGTGCCTGGCGGCCCTGTGCGCAGCAATCGAGTTTGGTATTCAGCCGATGCTCTTCACGAATGCTTCGGGCGCTCCGCTGTACTGCCCCTTCCCGCTGTCCATTGCTATCCCTGCCATGATGATTCCGCATATGTTGGTTGCCGGCGTGGTCGAGGGCGTGGCGACGGCCGCGATTTACGGTTTCATTAAGAAGACGGCGCCGGGCGTTATCGTTGGCCCCGAGGCTTCCGACGGTCTGCTGGGCGCTGAGGACGCAGCCGCCAAGAAGACCTCGCTGGTCCCCACGCTCATCCTGGTCGCCGTGCTTGTCGTTGCCACGCCGCTGGGCCTGCTGGCCACGGGTGACGCCTGGGGCGAGTGGGACGCTGAGGGCGCCGCGACCGCCGTTCAGGAGGCTGGTGACGACAGCCTGCAGGCTTCGGTCGGTCTCGATGCCCCGACCTTTGCCGACGCGCTGCCCACGGGCGATTATCTGCAGGCCTATTCCGAGGAGCAGGGTCTTGGCTTTGCCGGCCAGGCTGCCATGTATATCCTCTCGGGCGTAATTGGTGTGGCGGTGCTCACCATCGCATTTCGTTTGATATCGCTGACGGTTAAGGAAAGCGGGGCTCATGGCGACGGTCGAGCTGCCTAGCTGGCTTGCGGTCGAGCAGCGTTACGAGCCCACGGGCGCTCGGCATCGCGTAATGCAACAGAACGTCCTACACCTGGCGAGCCTGCTTGAGCGGGTTCGCCTGGGCGGCGGCGCACACGAGGGCGGGTCGATGATCGACCGCGCCCTTTCTTCCGTTTCGGCGCCGGTGCGTTTGGTGGGGATACTCGTCTGCGTCCTGTGCGTGTGTCTGACGCAGAGCCCGCTGTATCTGATGCTGATGGCGGCGATCGCGTTGGTGCTGGTCGCGGTGCGCCCCGTACGCGGGCTGCGCGCTACCTTTATGCCGGCGTTGGCTGCTGCGGGGTTTGCCGTGGTCCTGGCGCTGCCTGCTCTGCTGCTGGGCACTTCTGCCACGGGTGCCATGCTCAAGATTGCGCTCAAAACGTTCATTAACGTGTCGCTGGTGCTGGGCGTTTCGTGGACCCTCACATGGAGTCGCATGTCGGCGGCGCTCAAGATGCTGCATCTACCCGACGAAGTCATCTTTACGTTTGATATGGCGCTCAAGCACATCGAGGTGCTGGGTCGCACGGCGCACAATCTGTGCGAATCGGTCATGCTGCGCAGCGTCGGCCGTGCGCCTGCGGGGTTTTCGCGCACCGACTCGGTGGCGGGTATCATGGGCATGACCTTTATCAAGGCGATGGAATGCAGCCGCGCGATGGACGAGGCTATGCTGTGCCGCGGCTTTGCCGGCGTGTATCCGGCGCCTGCACGGAGCGGCTTTGGCTGGCGCGATGCCGCTTACGCGGCCGTTGTGGCGTTGCTCGCCGTGTTGTGCGCGGTGTTGTAGCGCGGACGGTCGAACCGTCGATGTGAGTAGGGAAGGGCGACGTTTTGGCAAACGATACGAATAACGCGATGGGTGCGAGCGGTGCTGCCGGCGCTGAGGTCACTCCGCTCATCGAGTTTCGCGACGTGGTGTTTTCCTATGCGGGTCATACGGTGGTCGATGGCGTTTCGCTGCAGGTGGACCGTGGGGAGCTCGTTGCGCTGCTCGGCCCCAACGGTTGCGGCAAGACCACGATCATGCGGCTCATCAATGGCCTTGAGCTCGCGGATGCTGGCATGTATCTGTTTGATGGACGCGTGGTTAACGCAGCATATCTAAGGGATTCCGAAGCCGCTCAGCGCTTCCACCAGCGCGTAGGTTTTGTGTTTCAAAATGCCGATGCTCAGCTGTTCTGTGCCACGGTGGGCGAGGAGGTCGCGTTTGGCCCGGCTCAAATGGGGCTGCCGGCAGACGAGCTCGAGCGCCGCGTCCGCGATGCCATGGAGCTGTTCCAGGTTGCCGATCTGGTCGATGCCTCGCCTTATCAGCTTTCGGGCGGGCAAAAGAAGCGCGTTGCGCTGGCTGCCATCGTGTCGATGAACCCCGATATCCTGGTGCTCGACGAGCCTACCAACGGACTTGACGAGGACTCGTGCGACATCGTGGTCAACTTTCTACTGGCCTATGTTGCTGCCGGTAAGACGGTCTTGATGAGCACGCATCATCAGGATTTGGTGCGGCGCCTGGGTGCCCGCGCCATCTATATCGATCGATATCATCATGTGGTCGAGGCGCCTGTGTCGTCGTATGGTACCGAGAGCGGCGCTGCGGAATAGTTGCTGCGTAGTAGGGCTGCGGCCGCGCTCGGCTTGCTGTGAATGGTATAGTTATCCGGGTTTTACGGGGGTGGCTATGCCAAGTTGGAATATTCATATCGCTCAGACGGAACGACTGCTGGCGCGTGCTGGCACGCTTGCCGATAACGTGCGCGACCGCAATGCCTTTTTGTTTGGCAGCGTGGTTCCGGACATTTTTGTGGGCTATATGGTTCCCGGCATCGCCGACCCCATCCCGTATCGCATTACGCATTTTGCCAAGCCTGAGCCTATCCCCAAGCCGCGCGAGCATGAGTTTTGGGACACCTATGTGCCGCCGCTGCTCAAAGGGGCGCCTGTTGGTACGCCGGCTGCCGCGACCTCGATTGTCGAGGAGCGCGAGCGACTCAATCGGGTGCATTATCCCCAACGTTACAAGGATGCCGAGCCGGTTGCCGGTCCCGGCGCCTGTGAGTTCTCGCTTGCGTCCGAAGATGTGGCGCAGTCGCTGCTCGATTTAACGCTGGGCGTTTGGTCTCACCTCGTGGCCGATACCGTGTGGAACACCCGCGTGAACCAGTACCTGGAGGCGCACGGCGGCAAGCCGTGCGAGGAATTCCGCATTAAAAAGCAAGGCGACTTTGACTGGTTTGGCAAGACGCTCGGCATTGTTTCCATCCCGCGCGCAACCGATCGTCTGTATACCGCTGCGACGCGTTTTGGTCAGTATCCCATCCATAAGGAGTATGTGCTCAAGACCATTGGCGTTATGCACGAGATTGTACGCGAAAACCCCGGCGAGCCCGATCATCCGCCGTATCGCTTGCTAACCGAGGAGTTTTTCGATGCAACGTTTACCGAGGTCGTCGAGCTAACCGAGGCAGGCTTTGCCGTCCGCGTCGCATCGCCCGATGTGCCGGCGGAGCCCCTGATCGCCAGCTGCTAGCCGGCCGGCTTGACGGCAAACAGCTCGTCCCAATCAACCAGCAGCTCCTGCCGGAGGGCGTCTTCGGCGGCGCGCTCCTGTTTGGTCTTTGGGACGTAGGTAAGCCCCGCCTTTTTATGGATGAGCTCGGCGAGGCTGTCAAAGCTCTTCTTATCCTTGATCTGGTCGTAGGTAATTTGGATAACGTCGTAGCCCATGCTTGCGAGGGCGGTGGTGCGTTTGGCGTCCGAGAGGCTTGCGGCTTCGCTGTCATGGGCGGAGCGGCCTTGGCATTCCAGGATGACGCCCATGCTGTCGGTGCTGCTCTCGATGAGGATGTCGGCATAGCAGCAGGTTTTGTCATACAACGAGCGTGCGGCTTCGCTGAGCGGGATGCGGACGTTGTTTGCGATAGAGATGTCCAGGCCGCCTTCGTCGCGGGGGAGCGAGACGAGCATGGAGGTCTGAACCTCAAAGGGCGAAGCGGTTTGTCCCGTCATGCGTTCGGTGGCCCAGCGAAGCTGCTTGACGCCGCGCAGGCCTGCGGCCTGCTTGGCGAACGCGGCGATATCCGCCGCGCTGAGGAGCGGCGGGCGTTTCCATAGGTTGGTGTCGTTGCCCTTGGTGTCGATAACGCGTTCCCAACCGCAGTCGGGCGGGATGAGTTTAAGGGATATTGCCTCATCGAGCTGTTGTTGCGCGCGTTTGCAAGGCGTGAACACCGCGAAGGAACCGCACATTTCATAGCATGCCATGAGCAGCTGGTTACGTGAGACCTGTGTAGCGAGGTTGAGCAGCGTGAACTCGGGCGATGTGACATCAAACCCATGCTCGGTCTGCCTAAACGACCCCGGAGGCGGCTCTTGGGTCAGCAGGCGGCTATGAAATAGCTTTCCGTTAAAGCGACTGCCCCTGGTGTTTACGAATCTCCAAACCGGTTTGCCGAGCAGGTCTTCAAATACTGGCTGTTGGGAGTAATGCACCAGACGATGATCATGATCCGGCGGTAGGATTGCCGGATAGAGCCCTAGTATCTGAGGCGGGATGCGATGGTACTGGAAAGCCGTGGGTCCGCAAGCGAGAAATGACATAGCAATCCGATCGTTTGAGCGTTGATTAGGCTAGAAAAGCTATCGGTTTCGAAAGTGCGGGGAAAAAGAGAAACAGGCTAAGCACAAGCGGTATTTGAGCCAACTTTATCAGGGGTTTTGTCGAAATAAAAGGGCTTGTGCTTGGGGGTAAGTGATTTTTCCCCGCACTTCCGAAAACGTGGTTGGTTTGGACCTTGCTAAAACGATTTAGCAGCATCGCGTAAGGTGTGGTTTTGCCACCGGGCGAACACTTTTAGCGCTTGAGGCTTTGTTTTTTTGCCTCGAAGGGCGGATTTCGTACTTTTGGTAAAGAAATGAGTGCGTGTTTTGCCGTGCACCGGCATTGGCACAGAAAAAGGGCCCGGAAGGCAAAGCCCTCCGGGCCCTTTGCAATGCAAGTGTGCTTGCAAGTGCGATTTAGCGCACCTGAGCGACGTAAGCGACGTTGGTCGAGGAGACCTTGTCCTCGAGCTGGACGCTCATGCGGGGATCGCCGGCGGTGGCGACGGTCAGATCGCCGGTCTCGACGTAACCGAGCTCCTTAGCGGTCTCGATCGCCTTGACGATCGTGCCGTTGACGGTGCCCTGGGTAATCTCGGCCTGGTGCGGGATAACGCCCCAGTACATGATCATCTGCTGGACGGCCCACTCGTGGCGGGAGAACGCGCAGATCGGCATGTTGGGACGGAAGTGCGAGATCAGGCGAGCGGTACGACCGGTGGTCGTCGGCACGGTGATGCACTTGGCGCCAACGGTGGTGGCCATGTTCACAGCGGACATACCCACAACGTTGTTGACGACGCGGGTGCCGTGAGCGTCAGCCGGAACCTCGAGCGGAGCGTGAGCCGGGAGGTACTTCTCGGTCTCGAGAGCAATGCTGGCCTGCATCTTGACGGCCTCAACCGGGTACTTACCGGCAGCGGACTCGCCGGACAGCATGACGGCGTCGGTGCCGTCGTAAATGGCGTTAGCAACGTCGGCAACCTCGGCGCGCGTCGGGCGCGGGTTCTGCTGCATGGAGTCGAGCATCTGCGTAGCGGTGATAACGGGCTTATAGGCCGCGTTGCACTTGGCGATGATCTCCTTCTGGATGTGGGGAACGAGCTCGGGCTTGATCTCGATGCCCAGGTCGCCACGGGCAACCATGATGCCGTCGGAAGCCTCGAGGATCTCGTCGAAGTTCTCGACGCCCAGGGCGCACTCGATCTTCGGGAAGATCGTCACGTGCTCGCCGCCGTTCTCGCGGCAAAGCTCGCGGATGCCGCGGACGGACTCGCCGTCACGGATGAAGGAAGCGGCGATGTAGTCGATGTTCTCGGTCAGGCCAAAGAGGATGTCCTGACGATCGCGCTCGGTGATGGCGGGCAGCGAGATGTTGACGTTGGGCATGTTGACGCCCTTGCGCTCGCCAATCAGGCCGTCGTTCTTGACGACGCAGGTCATGTCCTGGCCGTCGACGGACTCGACCTCGAGGGCAACCAGGCCGTCATCGATCAGGATGAGGGAGCCCTTCTCGACCTCGGAGGGCAGAGCCAGGTAGTCGAGGGAGATATGCTCAGCGGTGCCGTGGAAATCCTCGGACGTGGGCTGAGCGGTGACGACGATCTTGTCGCCGGTCTTGACGGCAACCTTCTTGCCATCGACCAGAAGGCCGGTGCGGACCTCGGGGCCCTTGGTGTCGAGCAGGATGCCGACGGGCATACCGAGCTCCTTGGAAATACGACGGACGCGCTCGATGCGACCGTGGTGCTCGTCGTAGGAGCCGTGCGAGAAGTTAAAACGGGCGACGTTCATGCCCGCCTTGATCATCTCGCGGATGGTCTCGTCGCTATCGCAGGCGGGACCCATGGTGCATACAATCTTAGTGCGCTTGTACATTCAGACCTCCATCTGACATCGTCTTGCGCTGATAGATAAACCATAAGAAATAAAACTGAGATGATTATAACGAAATGACGACCGAATACCCCAAAAAATCGACCGTATGCCGAATTAGAAGTTCATTATTTGCGGAAAAACGGTATATGCAAAAACTTTACCAACCGTTCTAACCGCTGCTATCTGGGCGATATTTTAGTTCGATGATGCGCCGAAGAAAAAACGTTTTATCAATGTTGAGCATCACACGGTCTGCACCGTTGCTTATGGACCGTATTTCCAAATGGATTGTTTTGGCTAGATGCGTTGCTTTGGGGTACCATAGCTCCACTATCAACTGCCGCTCAGCACGGCAGCCTTGATGAGCCCTTGCCCTTCTCCTGGGAATTATGATCGGGCATCAATCTGCTGAGTGGCCCGAATCCCAGGAGGGGACTCTATATGCAAAAGGAATACCTGTCCGCCGCGGCGGAGGTGCTCAGCGACCAGGGCGTCGATGAGAACCTCGGCCTGAGCACTGGCGAGGCGTCGTCGCGTCTCGCCAAGACAGGCCCTAACAAGCTCGAGGAAGCCAAGAAGACGCCGCTGTGGAAGCGCTTCTTTGAGCAGATGGCAGACCCCATGGTCATCATGCTGATCGCGGCCGCGGTTATCAGTGCGCTCACGGGCATGGTCAAGGGCGAGCCCGACTTTGCCGATGTCGTCATCATCATGTTCGTCGTTATCGTCAACTCGGTGCTGGGCGTGGTCCAGGAAGCCAAGAGCGAGGAGGCCCTCGAGGCCCTGCAGGAGATGAGCGCGGCGCAGTCCAAGGTGCTGCGCGACGGCAAACTCGTGCACCTGCCGAGCGCCGAGCTCGTGCCCGGCGATGTGATCATGCTCGAGGCGGGCGACTCCGTTCCGGCCGACTGCCGCGTGCTCGAGAGCGCCACGATGAAGATCGAAGAGGCCGCACTCACCGGCGAGTCCGTGCCCGTAGAGAAGCACGCCAACGTGATCGAGCTTGCCGCGGGCACCGATGACGTGCCGCTCGGCGATCGCAAGAACATGTGCTACATGGGCTCCACCGTGGTGTACGGTCGCGGCCGCGCCGTCGTAGTCGGTACCGGCATGGATACCGAGATGGGCAAGATTGCCGGCGCCCTGGCCGAGGCCAAGGAAGAGCTTACGCCGCTGCAGGTGAAGCTTGCCGAGCTCAGCCGCATCCTTACCATCATGGTGATCGTCATCTGCGTCGTGATCTTTGGCGTCGATATCCTCCGCCACGGCGTAGGCAACGTCCTTACCGATCCGACTGCCTTGCTCGACACCTTTATGGTCGCCGTCTCGCTCGCCGTCGCTGCCATCCCCGAGGGCCTGGTCGCCGTCGTGACCATCGTGCTGTCGCTTGGCGTGACCAAGATGGCCAAGCGCCAGGCGATTATCCGCAAGCTCTCTGCCGTCGAGACTCTCGGCTGCACGCAGACCATCTGCTCCGACAAGACCGGTACCCTTACCCAAAACAAGATGACCGTCGTCAAGCACGAGCTCGCCGCGCCTAAGGAGAAGTTCCTGGCCGGTATGGCGCTGTGCTCCGATGCCCAGTGGGACGAGGAGCTGGGCGAGGCCGTGGGCGAGCCGACCGAGTGCGCGCTCGTCAACGATGCCGGCAAGGCGGGCCTCACTGGCCTGACTGCCGAGCATCCGCGCGTGGGCGAGGCCCCGTTTGACTCGGGCCGTAAGATGATGTCCGTGGTCGTCGAGACCCTGGACGGCGAGTACGAGCAGTACACCAAGGGCGCGCCCGACGTGGTGATCGGCCTGTGCACCCATATCTACGAGGGCGAAAAGGTCGTCCCGCTGACCGAGGAGCGTCGCGCCGAGCTCGTGGCCGCCAACAAGGCCATGGCCGACGAGGCCCTGCGCGTGTTGGCGCTGGCAAGCCGCACCTACACCGAGGTCCCGAGCGACTGCAGCCCCGCTGCGCTCGAGCACGACCTGGTCTTCTGCGGCCTGTCCGGCATGATTGACCCTGTCCGCCCCGAGGTGGCCGACGCTATCCGCGAGGCGCACGACGCCGGCATTCGCACCGTCATGATCACGGGCGACCATATCGACACCGCCGTGGCCATTGCCAAGCAGCTGGGAATCGTCACCGATCGCAGCCATGCCATCACCGGTGCCGACCTCGATCGCATGAGCGACGAGGAGCTCGACGCGCACATCGAGGACTACGGCGTGTACGCCCGCGTCCAGCCCGAACACAAGACCCGCATCGTCGAAGCCTGGAAGTCGCGCGACCAGATCGTGGCCATGACGGGCGACGGCGTCAACGACGCCCCGTCCATCAAGCGTGCCGACATCGGCGTGGGCATGGGCATCACCGGTACCGACGTCACCAAGAACGTCGCCGACATGGTGCTTGCCGACGACAACTTCGCCACCATCATCGGTGCTTGCGAAGAGGGTCGCCGCATCTACGACAACATCCGCAAGGTCATCCAGTTCCTGCTTTCGGCCAACCTTGCCGAGGTATTCTCGGTGTTTATCGCCACGCTCATCGGCTTTACCATCTTCCAGCCGGTGCAGCTGCTGTGGGTGAACCTGGTCACCGACTGCTTCCCCGCGCTCGCGCTGGGCATGGAGGATGCCGAGGGCGACATCATGAAGCGTAAGCCGCGCAATGCCAAGGACGGCGTCTTTGCCGGTAATATGGGCCTGGACTGTGTGGTCCAGGGCTTGATCATCACCGTGCTGGTGCTGGCGAGCTTCTTTGTGGGCGTGTACTTTGACATGGGCTACATCCACATCGCCGATATGATCGCCGGCAATGCGGACGAGGAAGGCGTGATGATGGCGTTCATCACGCTCAACATGGTCGAGATTTTCCACTGCTTCAATATGCGCAGCCGTCGTGCGTCGCTGTTCACCATGAAGAAGCAGAACAAGTGGCTGTGGGCCTCTGCCGCGCTGGCGCTGGTGCTGACGGTGATTGTGACCGTGCAGCCGACGCTTGCCGAGATGTTTTTTGGCCCCGTGACGCTTGAGATCAAGGGTGTTATCGCCGCGCTGGGTCTTGCCTTCCTGATTATTCCGCTGATGGAGATCTACAAGGCGATCATGCGCGCTGTGGAAAAAGAGTAACGCTCTCGTCCGGGCCCGCCCCACGCCCTTTCTCCCTCACTGGTCCTCGCGCTTTGCGCTGCGGGATCGTTCGGGAGAAAGGGCTTCCGGGGCGGGCCCTGCGGTATCCTTGCTGGCTTTTCTTCCGCGCGGATGATAAAGGGCTGAGGGAAAGTTTGTGAGCTGGTCGGGCTTTGCCCGGCCAGCTCTTTTTGATTTAAAATACCTGCTCAGTTGTGATTTGTGGTGCTGGGAGGCGCTTGTGGGCAAGGCGAAGGCTAAGGCGAAGAAAAAGACGACGGGGGCGCGGGCTAAGCGCGATCGTCGTCGGAAGCTTGCGACCGAAGCCCCCGCATCTGCCGAGGAGCTGCTGGCAAGCGTGCCGGGACTCGACGCGCTGCAGGATGTTCCGGCGTTCGACGACCTGCCGATCGATGAGGCTCAGCAGGCGGCATTTGACGACTTTTGTGCTCAGGCTGAGGAGCCCGAGCAGATGCAACTTGGTGCCGTGGTGCGCCTGGATCGCGGGTTTCCGCTGGTGGCGACTGCCGACGACACCTTTCGTGCCGAGCATGCCGTGGGGTTTGCCAAGTCGCGTGGCGAGGACGAGGTTCTGCTGCCTGCCGTGGGCGACCGCGTGGCGGTACGCCGTGCGCCCGGGCACGACATGGGCGTGATTGAGTGCGTGCTGCCGCGCCGCACGAGCTTTGAGCGTTGGCGCGGTCGCGCTCGCGGCGAGCGTCAGGTGCTTTGCTCCAACGTGGATAGCGTGCTGATCGTGCAGGCGCTCGGCGCCGGCGAAGTGCTGCTCGACCGCGTGGCGCGCTCGCTGGTGTTGGCGCTCGACTGCGACGCCGAGCCGGTGGTGGTACTTACCAAGGCCGACCGCTGCGACGCCGACGAGCTCGAGCGCGATCTGGATCGCGTGCACCGCCTGGTGGGTCCGGACGTGCGCGTAATCGTGACATCTTCTGCCAAGGGCCGTGGCCTGGACGAGGTGCGCGCCTGCGTTCCCGCCGGGAGCTGCGCCATGATCCTGGGCGAGTCGGGAGCCGGCAAATCGACGCTGCTCAACGCGCTGCTGGGCCACGATACGTTGGCGACCGGCGGCGTGCGTGAGCGCGATGACCAGGGTCGCCACACCACGGTCGCGCGCGTGATGGTGGCGCTGCCGGGCGAAGCCGGCGTTATTGCCGACGCGCCGGGCCTACGCAGTCTGCCGCTCGTGGGGCATGAGCGAGGCTTGGCGTGCGCGTTTCCCGAGATCGTCGAGGCGTCGCGTGCGTGCCGGTTTGCCGACTGCACACATACTCACGAACCGGGCTGTGCCGTTCGCGAGGCCGAGGGTGCCGGGCGGATCGACAGCCTGCGTTTGGAGACGTTCCAAAACTTGGCGTCATCCATGCGCGTGAGTGCTCAGATGCTCGATCCCGATGTTCATCTGTAATTGAATCTATCTATGACAGCCGTCTCCCAATGGTACGGGAGGCGGTTTTTTATTGCCGATGCGCCCCTAAACGTGCATTTTGCCGACGTGCTGACCAAAACCTTGCCACGAACTTGACGGGCCGGTCAGCTTTTGGTCGGCAATTGGTTTGACACTCAAAACCAAGATCGCGATCGCACTGTTTTGCTGCTTGCCCGCTTGGACAATGGTGGTACGGGCATCCGCCCGGTGCTACCTTGAGAGGAGCGGCCGTGAACAAGAGCAAGCGCATTGCCATCAGTCTGATCGCGGGCGTGCTCGCCGCGCTGCTCTGTATGGTTTACGCGTCATCGATTCGCTCGCAGGCTGAACAGGCCCAGGCCGAGACACTGGCCAAGTACGGCGGCGATCGCGTCGAGGTGTGCGTCGCGGCGCGCGATATCGATGCGGGCGAGACCCTCGACGAGACCAATGTCATAACCCAGGAATGGCTGGCGAGCCTGCTGCCGCGCGATGCGGCGACCGAGCTGCGCCAGGTGCGCGGCGACGTGACGACCTCGCGCATCCCTAAAAATGCCGTGATTTGCGATGTCTACACCAAGGCCGAAAGCCACAAGCTCGAGGTGCCCAAAGGCAAGGTTGCCGTTTCGGTGTCGGTCGATGCCGAGCACTCGGTCGGCGGCGCCACGGGCGTGGGCAGCTATGTGGACGTGTACGTGCAAAAAGATGGCGTGACCGATCGGCTGTGCGGCGCGCGCGTGATCGATACCAGCGAAGTGGCCGGCACCACGCGCGAAGGCAAGATCGAATGGGTGACTCTGGCGGCCGACCCCGAAGACGTTAAGGAATTGCTGGGGGCCTCGGGTAAGGGGACGGTCAGTTTGACGATCCCCGCCACGGTGCGCGGCAAAAAGAGCGGAGGCGACGAGTGATGAAGGCGATCTGGCTTGCATGCTGCGCGTGCGGTGATTACGGATTGCTGCAGCGGGAAGTCGAGGGCCGCGATGCGGGCGCGCAGGTGCTTCGCGTAGGCGACCTGGATGGGCTGGTGTCCATGGCGCGGGCGTTTCCGTCGCGTCGCGGGGCGGCGATTATCGCGGCAGCCCTGTTCGATGCCGAAGACGTGCGAAAGACCGTTGCGCGTCTGACGGCAGAGGGCCGCGTGAGCCGCGTGGTCGTACTGATAGAGACGCTCGATCCTTCGGATATCGAGGGGCTGTTTCGCGCAGGGGCGACCGAGGTTATCGCTGCGCGCAGCATATGCGGCAACGGGCGCGCGGGCGAGGGAACGGTTGATTACGACCGGTGTCTGACGATTGAGCCCAATGCTTTTGTTGATAGGGAACCCGGGGCACCTCGCGCTACAAGAGGCCCGCGTGTTGATGATTGTGGAAAAGCGGAAGCCGAGCATGGTCGGTGTCCCCGGGACCCCCTTGCATACGATGAAGTCGGAGAGCCGGTGCCGTATGGCGAGGAGCTTCTGGCTGTAGATATGGGATACGTGCATGGCGTGAGCCTGGTCGATGAGCTCGACGAGGTTGAGGGACTTGCCGGGAACGACAATGCTCGTGTCGATGCGGCCGTGAAGTCCCCAGACTCGGTCCCGCAAGCCGAGCAGCCTGCCGTGCCGGCTTGGGCGCAGCATATGAGCGCTGCAGGGGAGACGGGGACGTTGCCGCCCGTGTCGGCACCGCCTGCTCCCGCGCCGCCGTCAGATGCCGTCGTCCCGTCGCATCGAGCCCCGGTTGTCTGCGTCGTCTCGGGTTCGGGCGGTTGCGGCAAGTCGACGATCGTCGCCACCATGGCGCATGCGGCGTCGCTGCTGAGCCTGCGTGCTGCCGTGCTCGACTTGGACCTGATGTTTGGAAACCTCTACGACCTGTTGGGTGCCGATGCCCCGCACGACATGGCGACGCTTATCGAGCCATCGGCTGCGGGTGCACTCGCCGAATCGGACATCGTGGCCGCCTCGATGCGCGTGGCCCCGGGCGTCACGCTTTGGGGCCCGGTTGCCGCGCCCGAACAGGCCGAGCTCATGGCGCGTCCGGTGGAGCTGCTGCTCGATGTCTTGCGCCGCGAATCCGACGTGGTGCTTGTCGACACCTCGGTCTTTTGGGGCGACGCCGTGGCGGCCGCGGTGGCGGCAAGCGACCGCTGCCTGGTCGTGGGCGATCCGTCGGTGTCGTCTGCGACGTCCGCGGCACGCGTTATCGAGCTGGCGAGCCGTGTGGGCGTGCCGCGTACGCGCATGAGCGCCGTATTCAACCGGTTTGGCGCGCGCGGCGCCGACGAGGATGTCGCCATGCGCTTTGAGATTACCTGCGCGTTGAGCTCCAAGATCCGCATCGCCGACGGCGGGCAGGACTTGGCAGCGCTCATGGCATTCGGCCGTGCTGACGAGGCAGTGGGCCAGACCAGCGCTTTTGCCACCAGCGTGCGCGAAGCCACGCGCGAGATGCTCGTGGAGTTGGGCTGCGCCGTCGGTCCCTGGAACGACATGGTCACCGACCGCGCGACGCGCACCGAGCGTCCGCGCATCCGTCTTCCCTGGTCGCGTGAGGGTGATTCGCGATGAGTTTGCAAACAAGGATTAAGGTGGCCGGCGCGGTCGCGGCGGCAGCGCCTGTTGACGCGGGGCGCCACCGTGCCGTCAAGCGCCGCACCAAACGCGCCGTGATGGACCGCATGGGCTATGACGAGGTGGCGCGTATCAGCGCATATATCGATCCGGCGCGCGCCCGCTCGGAATTGCGTCCTGCGGTGGAGGCAGCACTCAACGTGGAGGAGGCGACCGACCTAGCGACGCCCGAGCGCGAGACCATCATCGACGAGATCTTGGATGACGTTGTGGGCCTGGGCCCACTGCAGCCGCTCATCGAGGACGACACCGTCACCGAGATCATGGTCAACGGCTGCCGATCGGCTTTCTTTGAACGAGGCGGCGTCTTATATCCCATCGAGCATGCGTTTGAGGATGACGAGCAGATCCGCGTGCTCATCGACCGCATCATCTCGCCGCTGGGCAGGCGCATCGACGAGCGCAGCCCCATCGTCAACGCACGCCTCAAGACGGGCTATCGCGTCAACGCGGTGATTCCGCCCGTGGCGATCGACGGGCCGATCCTCACCATCCGTAAGTTTTCAGACCGCATCTGTTCATTGGACGAGCTTGTGGGCCTGGGGTCGCTACCGCTTTGGTATGCGCAGCTGCTGTCGTGCGCGGTATCGCTGCGTCAAGATCTGGCGGTTGCAGGTGGCACGGGATCGGGCAAGACCACGCTGCTCAACGCGCTGTCGTGCGAGATATCCACCGGCGAGCGCATCGTGACGATCGAGGACTCCGCCGAGCTCAAGTTTGCACATCACCCGCATGTGGTTCGCCTGGAGGCACGCGAGGCTTCAATTGAGGGCGAGGGCGCGGTGACAATCCGCGACCTGGTGACCAACGCTCTGCGTATGCGTCCCGACCGTATTGTGGTGGGCGAGGTGCGCGGTGCGGAATGTTGCGACATGCTACAGGCCATGAACACCGGGCACGATGGGTCGCTCACCACGCTTCATGCGGGTACCGAGCAGGAGACCGTGGTGCGTTTGACGCTGCTTGCGCGCTATGGCATCGACCTGCCGAGCGAGCTTATCGAGGAGCAGATTGCCATGGCGC
This sequence comes from Collinsella sp., assembly GCA_048367555.1. Taxonomy (GTDB): domain Bacteria; phylum Actinomycetota; class Coriobacteriia; order Coriobacteriales; family Coriobacteriaceae; genus Collinsella. The sequence continues at coordinate 49,120 of DBGCAP010000062.1, read as the reverse complement.
TCGACGGCATCGTGATGTCCGAGCGCCATGCGGACGGCAGACGTTTCGTGTCCTCCTATTCGGGGGTGCGACGCGGCGCGTCGGGCGGCGTGGAGCTTGAGCGCTACGTGACGTTCGATGCCGCCACGCGTGCCTGGACGCTCGATCGCGAGCCTCCGTTTATCGCAGAGGGCCTGCGCTCGGGAACGCTCACGCAAGAGGAGGTGGACGAGTGGAGATCGTTGTGCCCCTCGTCGTAGGGGGATTGACAGGGCTTTCTGCCGCGGTGGCGTGCGGGGCGGAGTCTCGTGCGCCGCGCGTGCCGCCGGCGGAGCTGGTCAGCCATACGCTTGAGTCGGTTGCCGAGAAGCTGCCGCGCGAGCTGGTAGATAATGACCTGCTAAGAAAGATCGCCCGCTCCTGGGCGGCGCTGGTTCCAGCACATCGCCTTGGCCTTGTCATCGAGGACGACGAGGCGCGTCTGGCATGCTTGCTGCTGTCGAGTGGCGTCTGCGGCATTGCCCTGACTGTCGTATCGCTGTCGCCTATCGGCTTTGTCCCGGGACTGCTCGCGCCGTTTGGCGTAGGCGCCGCTCGCGACACTTTCGACCGTCGCCGCGAGCAACACGATGTGGAAGAAGTCATGCCCGAGGCCTTTACGGCGCTCTCCATGTCGCTCGCCTCGGGCCATTCGCTGGCTCAGGGCATGAGGTTTGTGGGAGCTCACGCGCAAGAGCCGGTGCATACCGAGTTTTTGCGCGTGGCGGCGGCGATCGACTGCGGCGTCTCGGCGACTGATGCGCTGGATGACCTACTCGCTCGCATCGATGCCCCCGGCCTTTCGCTTGTCACTTTGGCGCTCAAGGTGTCGCAGCGAACCGGTGCCCCGCTTGCCGACCTGTTATCCGAGGCGTCGAGCATGGTGGGGGAGCGCATTGAGCTCAAGCGCCGCTTGGACGTCAAGACATCGCAGGCTCGTATGTCGGCACACATGGTCTCGGCGATGCCGGCGGGTATGTGTGCGGTGCTGGCGCTGCTTTCGGCCGACTTTCGCCGCGGCCTTGCAACGCCGGCGGGTGCCGGTGCCGTGGTGCTGGGACTTGCCCTCAACGCCGTCGCGCTGGTGGTTATCCGGCGCATTATGCGGGTGGAGCTATGAGTGCCCTGGTCGGGGTCGCGGCGTGCCTGTGCTCACTCAGCGTGTTTGTCGCGACGGGGCTCAATCGTGCGGACGCACACAAGATTGTTCAGGCCTGCAAACACGAGGCGCTGCTGGTTGTTGCGGCCGCCCAATCGGTGACCGATGCCCTGGCAGCACGGTTGAAAGGCATGCTCGGCACGGGTGGTACGGCGCAGGTGTCGCTCGGCGAGGTGTCCGAGATGATCGATGTGGTGCGTCTGGGGCTTTCGGCTGGCCTTTCGTTCGATGCGGCACTTGAGGTTTTTTGCGCCAATCGCCGATCGACGTTGGCGCTCCGCCTTGAGCGAGCCTGCATGGCGTGGCAGGTGGGCGTGGGGACGCGCGAGGACGAGCTCCTGGCGGCCGCGCGCGACCTGGATGTGCGGGCGCTCGAGACCTTTGCCATCACAGCGGGGCAGGCGCTTGCCCTCGGTGCCCCGCTTGCCGAGACGCTGGCGGCTCAAAGTCGTGAGATTCGCGCGGCCCATCGCGCTGCAGTCGAGCGCGAGATCGAGCGCGCGCCGGTCAAGCTGCTGATTCCCACCGGCACGCTCATCTTGCCGGCGTTGCTTCTGTCCATATTGGGCCCGCTGCTGGGAACAGGCGGGATGATGTAGGGAGGAATACATGAATACGATGACTGACGTTGCTGGCAAGGTCTGGAGCTGGGCGTTTTGCCAGTCAATTCACGCTCGCCAGCGTGCCGAGGAACTGCTGCGGGAGGAGAGTGCGCAGGGCACCACCGAGTACGCCATCCTGGTCGGTGTGCTCGTGGTGATCGCCATCATTGCCATCGTCGCATTTAAGGGCAAGGTCCAAGATCTATGGAGCGCTATCAGCGAGGGCATCAACAGCCTGTAGTGGGCGCCCGTCCCGTCGGCGCGTTGCTGGTGCTCGCCTGTGCGGTCGTGGCGGTGGCAGTGGCGGTTTGGGGACTTAACGCGGCACGGCAACAACGTTTGGAGGTTGCCGCGGATGTGGGTTCGGGTTCGGCTGCGACGTCTCAAAAAGACGACGCGCGAGACGCGGACGATACGAATGCCGCCGTCACGGCGCAAACGTTCTTGCAGACACTCGACAAGCGAGCGGGCGCTGCAACGGGTTCATCTGCAAACAATGCCGTTGCTGTTCGTCTCGCATGGTCCGAGTGCCGACCGATGACCGAAGCGGCGGCGGATATGCTGCGTGCCTATCGCGAGGTGCCCACGGCGCAACTTGCTCTGAGCGGCTATCTCGACATCAAGGGCAACGTGTGGGGCGCCATCGTGCGTGACGGACGCGGCTGGGTCGATATGGTGACGGTTGCCGCGGATGCTGGTGATACTTCGTGTCGCCTGCGCGTGGTCCGCCTGAGCCCGCAGGCATCGAACTCAAAGGAGGGGTCGTGAAATGCATGATGTCCTGCGCGAGGAATCTGCCCAGGCGACGTTCGAATACGCCATCGTCACGGTGGCGCTGCTTTGCATCGTGCTGGCGATCGCGGGGCTTTGGCGTGCCGGTGCCGACGGGCGCTTGGCGGCGCTGGTCGAGCGGGCGGCGTCTCACGGCGTCACTTCGACATCGGTTGTCGACGCTGCTGCGGGTGCTAAGGACATCGCGCTGTATTGATGTCGCGCGCGAGGACCGGGCGCAGTCTACGGTCGAGGCGGCATTCCTGCTGCCGACGTTTCTGACGCTCGTCCTGTTGGCGCTGCAGCCGGTGTGCCTGCTCTATACACGCGCGGTCATGGAGTCTGCCGCCGCCGAGACCGCGCGGCTCATGACCACGACGACGGTGGGGGATGACGAGGACCTTAAGGAGTTCGCCCGCCGCCGTCTTGCCGCGGTTCCCGACGTTTCGATTTTTCATGCCGGCGGGCCCCTGTCGTGGGATATCGAGCTTGGTCGGGCCGATGCGGGCGGCGTCTCGTCCGTTTCCGTTACCGGCGAGGTTAAACCGCTGCCTGTGATTGGCGCGTTTGCGCAGGCTATGGGTAGCGCAGGCCAAAACGGCTATGTCGAGCTTAAGGTCGACGTCTCGTATCGATCGCGTCCCGAGTGGCTGGAGGGAGATTATGATTCATGGATTGCTGCATGGGATTAAGCGCTGCCTGTTGAAGGTGACGAGGGGGCTTGCGTGCCGTTGCCGACCGCGTGCTCGCTGCAAGCGAGGCGGCTTTATGGGTCGAGCCGGGATCGACCTGTTTATCGAAGACGGTGCCTATACCACGCTCTCCTCTGCGGTGGTCATCTTGGTGGTGCTCACGCTGCTGTTTTCGTCGACGGCGGCGATATGGAGCATGTCGCGCGCGGGGGACACCCAGGTGGCTGCCGATAGCGGCGCGCTGGCAGGCGCCAATGTGGTGTCGTCCTACCATACGGCTGCGACGGTGGTGGATGCGAGCATTTTGAGTTTGGGCCTGGCGGGGTTTGCCACGATCGGCACCGGCTTGGTCGCCATCCTTATTCCAGGCGCCGAGCTTGCCGCGGGCGATATGGTCGACACAGGAATTGAGATCATTAAAACGCGCAATAAGTTTGCCAAGAGTGCATCTGAGGGCCTGCAGAAAATTGAGACGGCTCTACCGTATCTGGTTGCCGCGCGAGCTACGCAGGCCGTGTCGGCGCAGGATACCGAGGGTGTGACCTATACCGGTACAGCGCTTGCCGTGCCCAGGACGTCCGAGTCGGATTTCGTTGCGCTCGAGGGGTCAGAAATCTCGACCGATGCGATTAAAGACACATCGGAAGATTTGGAGCGCGCAGCCGAGGAGCTGCAGAAAGCTTCGAAAGAGACGGCGAAGGCCAAAGACCGTGCCTGGCTTGCTGACTGCGGTGGCTCGGATAAAGGTTCGGTCGGCAGCTGTTCGTGTATGTGGGAACGCGCGAAAAGTTTGGCAAAGCTTTCAGATATTGAGAATCTGCACTATGCCTCGAGCGTCACTTGGGAGCCGCAAGTGGCACTCGATCGCGCGAAGGCTTACTACCGCTCGCGTCTTGCAAGTGAGGCGCCTCAGGGTTCAAGTGTCGAGATGAAGGCGGAGTCCGCCGCGCGTAAGGCGTTTTACACCTATGCGAGCACAGAGGTCAATCGCGCATATATAACTGAAGATGGGGACAAAGTCACTTCCTATATCCCGCTGTTGCCGCGCAACACCGACGAGGTGCGAGCGACGGAACTCTATACCGATGCGGTGTGGCCAACCAGTGCCAACGATGGCAAGACGTATCTGCATTACGGAACGAGTTGCCCCAACTATAAGAAGGGGGCGCCAGGCGGGCTAGCCTCGGTCGCTGCTTATGACGGGCAGGACAAATGCGACAGATGCCATTTTGGTGTTTCGTCGCTCGGCGCCGTTGCGGCTCCTTCGACTTCTATCGAAAACGGCTTTGAGTATCACTTCGACAAGTTCAAAGACGCCATGGAAGACTATGTCGACTGCCGCAACAAAGAGCTCGAGCTCGAGCGTCAGACCGAGGACGAGGCCGATCGCGCGGGCAACGCGTTTGACCAAGCTATCAAGGCACTTTCGGGCGAGCGCCCGCGTATCGCTCCGCCCGGTCGCAACGGCGTGGTCGCCTTTGCGGTTTCGGGTGCCATCTCTAGTCCCGATGAACTCAACTCCTCGTTTAACACGGCTGTCAGGCTTGGCGATCGCGGTGCAATTTCTGCTGCAGTGCTGGCGCCCGATGATGCGACGGCGCAGAACAACGTTCTCTCGCGGTTTTTCTCGACGCTGGAGGAACGCTCGAGCGGCGTTGCCGGCGTACTCGATGGCGTCATGGATGTTTGGGGACGGCTGCTTGTGGGATACGGGGATATCCAGGGCTCGGCCGACGAACTTATGGACGAGATGATCAAAGGCCTAGGAGGGGGCAGCGGCGCGTTGGGTTCCATCGCCTCGTGGCTCGGCGATACCGTTTCGGCATCCGTGGCAGCCTTGGGCTTAGAGCCGTGCGACCTGCGTCTGCGAAAGCCGGTGCTGACCGACACCGCCAACGTCATCAAGAGTCCGGGGTCTGACATTACAGGTCTCTCTAAAGTGCAAGACAAGCTGCGAAGTATCCCGCTGGGCGTGACCGACCCCAAGGCGCTTTGCGAAGCGCTGGAATATCAAGTCGAGCGCACCATCAGCGGCACGGTGTTTACGCTTGCGGAGATTCCGCTGCCCGGCGGCGGCTCCATCCCGCTTACCGTCGATGTTGCCACGCTGGTGGGTGCCCTGGGCGGTGGGTCGTAATGGGTATCCGCAAGCGCCTGCGCGAGGAGCGCGCCCAGGCGACGGTCGAGATGGCCGTGGTCACGCCCATCCTGCTGGTTCTGGCGCTTATCGTGTACAACGTCATGGTCTTTGCCGGCGCGGTCGCGCGCTTCGACCGCGTGGTACCCGATATCGTGCTGGCGCACGCCGTGGCGCCGAGCGGGGAGGGCGACGACAGCTCCATCGATGCTTCCGCGACCGTTCAGGCTCAGATTCAACATGCCATGGAAGGCTATGACTTGCAGATTGAGGTCTCGAGCGAGCAGGGTACGACGATATCGGATGGCGGTCTGCTTTCGTTTTCCGGCACGTTTAGGACCTATACCTGCACCATGCGCTACGAGCCGTGGCCGAGCTCGTTCAGCATCGCCGGCGTTTCGCTGGGGGCACCGGCACAGCTGTCGCACAAGCGCGCGGTGACGGTCGATCCGTGGCGTCCGGGGGTGGTCACGTGACCGCGGTCTCATCCTATATTGCCTACGCGCGGGCGCTCGAAAGGCTGGGTTGGACGCCTGCCGAGTTTGTGGTGGCGGAGTCGTTTGCCGTGCGTCTGCGCGGCATGCTGGGGCGGTCGCCGATTGCCGCAAACGGGTTGCCGCTCGTCATGGCGTTCTCGCGCTGCTCTTCGGTCCACACCTGCTTTATGGCCTATCCCATCGACATTGCCTTTATCGACCGTAACGGCAACGTCCTCGCGCGCTACGAAAACGTCCGCCCCTGGCGCATGTGTTCCCATCCGGGCGCCTGGGCAGCACTGGAGTGTCCTTCAATTCTTGTATCGCCCACCGTCTTGCAACGAGTGCCGGCTTGAAGGCCCTGAGCGAAAAACTTCTTGCGGCGGGTTGATGTTTCTAACGTGCTGTTCTATAGGGTCGGACTTATGGCTGGCGCCGTGCTCAAAAACTTTTTTCAAATTCTCGGTTGACCGGAGCTCGTCCTTGGTTATACTAATCAAGCCTTGAAACAAGGCACACCTCAAATGGCTGGGTAGCTCAGTTGGTAGAGCAGAGGACTGAAAATCCTCGTGTCAGGGGTTCGATTCCCTTCCCCGCCACCTTGAATTGACGAGGACCTCTGCAAAGGGGTCCTTTTCTTTTATGTAGCCCATGCACGGAATCGAACCCCGTGAGGGCGCGGAGCTGAGGAAACGCGATAGCGTTTGCCAGCGTAGCTCGCAAGGCGCGCAAGTGCCGCAGCGGTCCGTCCGCGCAGCGCGCGGACGCGATTCCCTTCCCCGCCACCTTGAATTGACGAGGACCTCTGCAAAGGGGTCCTTTTCTTTTATCTGGACCCGCGGAAAATGCATTCCGTTATTGAACGAGAAAGCGGGATGCGCTTTCCGGCGCTTACTTCCGACGTGTGTGCACATCTCGGCGCACCAGCTCGTATCCGCCCGCCCCAGACATTCCTCCCGCTTTTGCGCCACTTTACAGACCGTTCGGTCGTCTGTCCGCGCGCGCGGGTATACTCAAAACGATACTTTTCCTATGCAATACGATGCAGGCTCGGCCTGCACGATCCGAAGGGGGCAGTGATGGAGAGGATACTCGGCGTTAATCTCTCTGGCTGGTTTATTCCCGAGCCTTGGGTGACCCCGTCGCTATACGCGGCGACCGGCGCATCCAATGCGGCCGAGCTGCAGGAGGCCATGGGCACCGCCGCCTATAACGAGCGCATGCGCCGTCATTACGAGACGTTTGTGAGTGAGGACGATTTTCGCCGCATGGCGCAGATCGGTCTCAATGCCGTACGTCTGCCGGTGCCCTGGTATGCCTTTGGTTCGCAAGAGTCCGATGCGTCCTACATCTCGGTTGTCGACTACATCGACCGTGCGATTGAGTGGGCTGCCAAGTACGACATCCGCGTGCTGCTCGATCTGGCGACGGTGCCCGGTGGCCAGGGCGATTCCAATGATTCGCCCACTACGCCGGAGGCTGTTGCCGAGTGGCATTCGTCCACCAATGGCCGTCATGTCGCACTCGACGTGCTCGAGCGCTTGGCCGATCGCTACGGCGAGGCCGAGAGTCTGCTGGGCATTGAGCTGCTGGACACGCCGCAGATGAGCGTCCGCAAGAGCCTCTTTACCATGACGGACGGCATTCCTGCCCACTACCTGCGCAACTTCTATCGCGATGCCTATGAGCTCGTCCGTTCGTATATGCCCGAGGATAAGATCGTCGTCTTCTCGTCGTCGGGTCATCCCAGCGAGTGGAAGCATTTTATGCGCGGCGCCAAGTATAAGAACGTCTACATGGACCTTCACCTGTACCATTACCGCGACGAGTATGCGCTCGACATCACGAGCCCCCGCGGGCTGACGACGGCGATTTCGCGTAACAAGCGCGAGCTTAAAGAAGCGATCTCGACTGGGTTCCCCGTGCTGGTGGGCGAATGGTCGGGCGCGGCGATCTTTGCCAACTCGTCGGTTACGCCCGAGGGACGTAATGCCTACGAGCGCGTGTTTATCGCCAACCAGCTGGCTTCGTTTGCGCCAGCTGCCGGTTGGTTCTTCCAAACGTGGAAGACCGAGAAGCGCATTGCAGCATGGGACGCCCGCGCGGCGCTCGGTACGCTCGAGCGCGGCATGATTGAATAGGTTGATATGACGCAAAACAGCGCCCATATGGGCAAACTCTATGTGGTCGGCACGCCCATCGGCAACTTGGGTGACCTGTCCCCGCGCGTTGGCGAGGCCTTTGCCGCCGCCGATGCCATTTGCTGCGAAGACACGCGTGTGACGTCGAAGCTGCTGATGCACCTGGGCATTTCCAAGCCGCTTGTCCGTTGCGACGAGAATGTGATCGCCGGCCGCGCCGCCGGCCTGGTCGACCGTCTGCTGGCGGGGGAGACCCTCGCCTTTGCCTCGGACGCCGGCATGCCGAGCGTGTCCGATCCCGGCCAGGCGCTGGTCGAGGCGGCACGTGAGGCCGATGTGCCCGTCGAAGTTATTCCCGGGCCCTCTGCTTGCGTCACGGCGCTCGTTTCGTCCGGCATTCCCTGCGAGCATTTTTTCTTCGAGGGCTTTTTGGGCCGCAAGCACGGCGACCGCGTGCGCCGTTTGCAGCGCCTTGCCGTAGTGCCCGGCGCGCTCATCTTCTACGAGTCTCCACATCGCATCGTGGCGACGCTCGAGGCCGTGGCGGAGGTCTTTCCCCAGCGTGAGGTTGCCGTCTGCCGCGAACTCACCAAGCTGCACGAGGAGGTCTTGCGCGGGCCCGCTGCCCAGCTCGCCGAGGAGCTGCGTGCCCGCGGCGAGGTAAAGGGCGAGATTGCGCTGGTCATCGCGCCGCCGAGCGAGGACGAGGGGGACGGCATCGTGCCGGTTGGCGCCGCGGCAGCGGATCCCGACGAGGCCCTGCGCGAGGATATCCGCGCCGCGCTCGAGGAGGGGGAGCCCGCCTCTGCTGTGGCCAAGCGCCTGTCTCAGAAGCATTCGCGCCGCAAGCGCGATGTCTATGCCATGGTGCTCGATATGCAATAGATGGAGGATATCCAGCCCTTGCGCTAGAATCATCCCCTGTATGCAACGTTTTTCTGGAGGACAAACCCCATGGATCAAAGCAAGCCTTCGTTCTTTATCACGACGCCCATCTACTACGTCAACGCCGATCCGCACCTGGGCACGGCTTATTCCACCATCATCGCCGATGTTCAGGCTCGCTATCGCCGCTCCGCCGGCTATAACGTCAAGTTCCTGACCGGCATGGACGAGCACGGCGAGAAGGTCGCCGAGGCCGCAGCCAAGCATGGCATGACGCCGCAGGAGTGGACCGACAGCCAGGCCCCGCACTTCAAGGAGCTTTGGAGCAAGCTCGAGATTTCCAACGACGACTTCATCCGTACCACCGAGCCGCGCCAGCATCATGCCGTGCAGTACCTGTGGGAGCGCATGAAGGAGTCCGGTTACCTGTATAAGGGCAGCTACGACGGCTGGTATTGCGTGCCTGACGAGACCTACTTCACCGATACGCAGGTCCAGAAGGGCGACGAGGAGTACGGCAGCGTCGGCCAGCACCTGTGCCCCGACTGCCACCGTCCGCTTGAGCGCGTGCAGGAGGAGTCCTACTTCTTTAAGCTTTCCGCTTTCCAGGACAAGCTGCTCAAGCTCTATGACGAGCACCCCGACTTTGTCGAGCCTGCGTTCCGCATGAACGAGGTGCGCAGCTTTGTCGAGGGCGGCCTTAACGACCTTTCCGTGAGCCGCACGAGCTTTGACTGGGGCATTCAGGTCCCGTTTGACGAGGGTCACGTGACCTACGTGTGGTTCGATGCGCTGCTCAACTATATGACGGCCGTCGGCTACGGTGTCGACACCGACGAGGCGCGTGCCGAGCTGGCCTATCGCTGGCCTGCGCAGTTCCACATCGTGGGTAAGGACATCATCCGCTTCCACTGCGTCATTTGGCCCGCCATGCTCATGGCCATCGGCGAGGCTCTGCCCGAGCATGTCTTTGCCCACGGCTTCCTGACCGTGCGCAATGCCGAGACCGGCAAGGCCGAGAAGATGTCCAAGAGCCGCGGCAATGCCATCGCTCCGCAGGACGTTATCGACATGTTGGGCGTCGAGGGCTATCGCTACTACTTTATGACCGACGTCGTCCCCGGTACCGACGGTGCCATCAGCTTCGATCGCATGGAGCAGGTCTACAACGCCGACCTGGCCAACAGCTGGGGCAACCTGATCTCGCGTTCGCTCAACATGAGCGGCAAGTACTTTGACGGTTGCGCGCCCGCCAAGCCCGCGTCGTTCGATGCGTTCGACAACCCGCTGGCAAAGATCGCCGATGGCCTGGTCGAGCGCTACATGGCCAAGATGGACGTGCTCGATTACGGTGGAGCTAAGGACGAGGTCATGGAGCTCATCCACGCCGCCAACCACTACATCGAGGACTCTGAGCCCTGGGCGCTTGCCAAGGACGAGGCCAAGGCTGACGAGCTGGCATTTGTGATCTACAACCTGCTCGAGGCCATCCGCATTGCCGCTCACCTGCTGATGCCGCTCATGCCCCAGACCTCTGCCGAGGCCCTGCGCCGCCTGTCCTGCGAGGACGAGGCCACGAGCGACGACCTCAAGGGCATTTGCGCTTGGGGCCTGCTTGCCGGTGGTCAGCCCGTCGAGAAGGGCGAGCCGCTGTTCCCGCGTCTGGGCTAAGACGCCGCGCGCCATATCGGCAATTTGCTGTTTAGATGTAAGGGCATGGCCGCAACGGTCCATGCCCTTTTGTTTCAAGACGCCGCCACCATGCTAAGGAGGCAACTATGACAACTTCGCCTTTGGCAAACCCCACGGCAACAAGGGAACTGCTGGAGGAGTTTGGCCTTGCGACCAAGCATCGCCTGGGGCAGAACTTCTTGATCGACAACCATGTAATTGAGCGCATTTGCGAGCTTTCCGAGCTTGCGGGCGATGAACGTGTGCTCGAGGTTGGCCCGGGCGTTGGTACGCTCACGCTTGCGCTACTGCAGGAGGCGGCGTGCGTCACGTCGATCGAGGCCGATCCCGAGCTTGAGCCGGTGCTTGACGCCCACGCCGCCGACTATGCCAACTTCCGCTTTATCATGGGCGACGCGCTCAAGGTGTGCCCGGAGCAGATTGAGCGGGCCGCCGGTGGTGAACCTACGTTGTTTGTCGCGAATCTGCCCTATAACGTGGCGGCGACGATCATCCTTCAGTTCTTCCAGACGATGCCCGCGCTTAAGCGCGCTGTCGTCATGGTGCAAAAGGAAGTTGCGGATCGTATTGCCGCAACGCCGGGCAACAAGACCTATGGCGGCTACACGGCAAAGCTCGGCCTGTATGCGCAGGTGACGGGGCGCTTTGAGGTGCCGCCGCGCTGCTTTATGCCGGCGCCGCATGTGGATTCTGCCGTAGTGCGCATCGATCGCGTTGACGGCGTGGTACCCGAGGGCATCGACCGCGAGTTTGTGGCCCGCGTGATCGACGCTGCATTTGCTCAGCGTCGCAAGACGATCCGCAACTCCATGAGCGCCAACGGCTTTGCCAAGGACGCGCTCGACGCCGCCTTTGAGGCCTGCGGTATCGCACCTACCACGCGCGCCGAGACGCTCGACGTTGCCGCCTTTGTCCGCTTGGCTCAGGAGCTTTCCCATGACGCCTAATGTCGAACGCGTGACGTTTACCAAAAAGAAGAAAACGGTGGCCTGCCCGGTGCCGCTGGCGCCGCTTGCCGATACGCATGCGCACCTGCTCTCATTTTGGAGCAAGGAAGTGCCCGAGACGCTTGCGCGCGCTAAAGCCGCGGGCGTCGACCTGCTGGTGACGGTCTTCGACCCCATTGCCGATAAGCGCAGCGTGGCGGACTATAGCGACTGGCTGGTTCGCGAGATCCTGCCGATGCGGGATATCCCGCAGATCAAGTATCTTGCCGGCGTGCATCCGTATGGCGCGCCGGACTATACCGACGACGTTCACGCACAGGTCGTTGCCGCACTCGATGATCCCTTATGCGCCGGTATTGGCGAAATCGGTCTGGACTACCACATGGACTATGACGACGATATCGCGCCGGCGCCCCACGACGTGCAGATCGACTGTATGGCGCGCCAACTCGAGGTCGCCGTACGCCGCAATGTGCCGGTGGAGCTGCACCTGCGGCACGAGGACTCGGATGGGGAGCGCACTTCGCACGTTGATGCGTACAACGTGCTGCGCGAGGTAGGTGTGCCTCAGGCCGGTTGCGTGCTGCACTGCTTTGGCGAGGATCGAGCCACGATGGAGCGCTTTGTGGGTTTGGGCTGCTATATCGCCTATGGTGGCGCGGCCACCTTTAAGCGCAACGACGACGTGCGCGAGGCATTTGCGGCAACCCCACTCGATCGAATTTTGTTCGAGACGGATTGCCCGTATATGGCTCCGGAGCCCATCCGCGGTCTTGAATGCGAGTCCGCAATGATCTCCATTACGGCAAACGCGCTGGTTAACGACCGTGTCGATCGCACAGGTGAGGACGCCGAAACAATCGCGCAAGCCGCTTGGGAAAATGCCTGCAAACTTTTTCAAAAATAGTTCTTGCGTTCGCGGTGGCGCTCCGTTATTCTAATTCCTGCACGCGGGCGTGGCGGAATTGGCAGACGCGTACGGTTCAGGTCCGTATGGGGGCAACCCCATGAAGGTTCAAGTCCTTTCGCCCGCACCATTGATTGAAAAGCTCCCAGCAATGGGGGCTTTTTTGTTTTGGGCCCATCGCGGGGACTTGAACCTGCGAAGGAGCGAGCGCCAAGAAAACGCGGAGCGTTTTTAGCGAGCTGGCGAGGACGCCGGCAGGCGGCCGAAGCCGGTGCGAATCCGCGAAGCGGATACGCGGACGTCCTTTTGCCCGCACCATTGATTGAAAGAGCTCCCAGCAATGGGAGCTTTTTTGTTATGGGCCTCTTGTTGATGTCACGTTGCTGCTTCGTGCGGGTATCCTAGTGCCAACGTATGCCTATCAGAGGAGAGACCATGCTGTTGTCCGGTATCATCGCCGCCCTTACCAGCCTTTTGATTCCCATCATCATTTTGTTGTTACTGCTTCCCAACGCCTGCTATGTCGTTGAACAACAGCATGCCGTGATCATCGAGCGTCTGGGCAAGTTTAACCGCATCGTCAACGCGGGCTTCCACATGAAGGTGCCCGTGATCGACCGCAAGGCCGCCACGGTGAGTCTGCGCACCATGAAAAACGGTTTTGGCATCGACGTTAAGACCCAGGACAACGTGACCATCGGCCTTGAGGTCTCTGCTCAGTACCACGTGAGCTATGACATGGGCGCCGGCCCGGCAGATTCGGGTATCTACAAGAGCTACTACATGCTGCAGGAGCCCGTCGACCAGATGCGTGACTTCATCACCGACGCCCTGCGCTCTTCGATCCCCGTCTACACACTCGATGAGGTCTTTGCCAAGAAGGATGACATCGCCAAGGATGTCAACGCTACCGTTTCCGAGCAGATGGCCGCCTACGGCTTCACCCTCGTGTCGACGCTCATCACCAAAATCGCACTGCCGACCGAGGTCGAGAACTCCATGAACGACATCAACGCCGCCCAGCGCAAGCGCGCTGCTGCGCAGGAGCTCGCCGAGGCCGACCGCATCAAGCGCGTCACCGAGGCGACCGCCGAGGCCGAGGCTATGGAAAAGGCGGGCGAAGGCATCGCCAACCAGCGCAAGGCCATCGCGCTGGGCATCAAGGATTCACTCGAGATCATCCAGGAGACGGGTGTCGGCAACGACGAGGCCAACCAGCTGTTCATGTTTACGCAGTGGTCCGAGATGATGACGGAGTTCGCTCGCACGGGTAAAACCTCGACGGTCGTGCTGCCGAGCGATTTCTCGCAGTCGGCCTCGATGTTCGAGCAGATGCTGACCGCCGGCAAAGTTCAAAACGATTCGAAGGAGTAGGTGCGCGTGAAGTACACCGTCGTTTGCGTCGGTAAGCTCAAGGAGCGCTTTTGGAAGGACGCGTGCGCCGAGTACACCAAGCGCCTGGGCGCCTATGCCAAGGTGGATGTCCGCGAGGTGGCTGATATCGACCCGGCTAAGGCGGGCGGCGTGGATGCCGCGCGCGACAAGGAGGGGGCGGCGATACTTGCAGCCCTGCCGCCTCGAGCGCATGTGATCCTGCTTGCCATTGAGGGCAAAGAGCGCTCGAGCGAGGAGCTTTCGGCGCGGCTCGATGATCTTATGCTGCGTGGTAACAGCGACATCGCCTTTGTGATTGGCGGATCGGACGGCGTGAGCGATGACGTGCGCGCACGAGCCGACGAGATGCTCAGCTTTGGACGCATTACCTTGCCGCATAACTTGGCGCGCGTGGTGCTGCTGGAGCAAATTTACCGCGCCTGCAAGATTAGCCGTGGCGAGCCGTATCACAAATAGGTCGGCAATACGAAACAATGCCGTGGGACAATAGCCTTCGTTTTGAAGAGCGTGTCTGAGAGGACTATGAGATATGAAGATTGGATTTGTCGGTTTTGGCAATATGGCGAGCGCTATGGCCGATGGCTGGATCGCTGCCGGTGTGGCTGCGAGCGATATGTGCGCCTGCGCGGGCCACTACGACGCCTTGGTTGAGCGTTGTGAGACGCGTGGGATGGTTGCCTGTCGTGATGCGGCGGAGGTTGTCGCTGCATCCGATATCGTGGTTGCTGCGGTCAAGCCGTACATGATCGAGAAGGTCTTCGCTCCGCTCAAGGACGCTCTAGCCGACAAGGTTGTCCTTTCGGTCGCCTGGACTTGGGATAGCGCCAAGTGGGAGCAGGTCCTGCCGGGTGTCGCGCATATCTCGACGGTGCCCAACACGCCGGTTTCGGTGGGCGAGGGCGTCATCGCCTGCGAGAAGTCCTCTACGCTCAACGGCGAGCAGCGTGCCGTGGTGCTCGACCTGCTCGGTAAGCTTGGCACTGTCGTCGAGCTCGACACGAGCCTGCTGTTTGTGGGCGGTACCGTGGGCGGTTGCGCACCGGCATTTGTCGCCATGGCGATCGAGGCCCTGGGCGACGCGGCCGTCAAGCACGGTATCCCGCGCGCCGATGCCTATCGCATTGTGAGCCAGATGGTGCTGGGCACGGCAAAGCTGCAGCTTGCAACGGGGCAGCATCCTGCGGCGATGAAGGATGCCGTATGCTCGCCCGGTGGTGCCACCATCAAGGGCGTCGTCGCGCTCGAGGACGCCGGCATGCGCAGCGCCCTGGTCAAGGCCATCGACGCCACCCTCCAGTAAAACCCGCCATTTAGGGACAGGTTTATTTTGGCAGGTTTTTCCTGCGGTTTTGTTGCATGTACGAAAAGCGCCCCGCAACTGGCTCAATTCCAGTTGCGGGGCGCTTGCGTTTGCCCAGATAAAACCGACCAAAATAAGCCTGTCTCTTTTTGGCAGGCTAGTCCCAGAAGCCGTCTTCTTCGTCCTCGGACTTGGGGCCACGGTCGACATACATCTTATGGGTGCGCTTCTCCATTACAAAGGCAAGAATCGCAAACAGTAGGATGCCGCCGGCGAAAAGGATGGCAAAACCGGTGCGGGTGCCAAACAAAAAGGAAAAAACTGCGTCCATTGGGTGCCTTCTTGCGTAGTTGGGTTGGGTCGTAAACGCTCATAAGTATATACTTGCCCATACATGTACAAGGTTGCAACCTAAATGGAATGTATATCGCCGGAGGATCTAATGCTTGATATCAAGTTTGTTCGCGAGAACCCCGATGCCATCGATACCGCCATGGCAAATCGCCAGACGTCTTGGGATCGCGAGAAGTTCTTTGAACTCGACGACGAGCGCCGTGCCGTCATCACCGAGGTCGAGGAGCTCCAGGCCACGCGTAACGCCGAGTCCAAGAAGATTGGCGCCCTGATGAAGGAGGGCAAGAAGGACGAGGCCGAGGCCGCCAAGGAGGCCGTGCGTGCCGTCAACGAGAAGATTGACGGTCTGGCCGAGCGCCGTACCGCTCTTGAGCAGGAGCAGTACGACTTCATGTCTCACCTGCCCAACATTCCGTGCGAGGCTACCCCGTACGGTAAGGACGAGGACGAGAACATCGAGCGTCGCCGCTGGGGCACTCCGCGCGAGTTCGACTTCGACTTTAAGCCGCACTGGGATCTGGGCACCGATCTGGACATCCTCGACTTCGAGCGTGGCAACAAGCTCTCCGGCAGCCGCTTCACCGTTCTCGGTGGCGCCGGCGCCCGTCTTGAGCGCGCCCTCATCAACTTCTTCCTGGACACGCACACCAGCCGTGGCTTTAAGGAGTGGTGGCCGCCCATCGTCGTCAAGCGTCAGACCATGTTTGGCACGGGTCAGCTGCCCAAGTTCGAGGACGACGCCTATCACGTCTCGGGTGATAACTTCCTGATTCCCACCGCCGAGGTCGTGCTTACCAACCTGCACGCCGGCGAGGTTCTCGACGCCGACACCTTGCCGCGCCGCTACACCGCCTTCACCCCCTGCTTCCGCGAGGAGGCCGGCTCCGCTGGTCGCGACACCCGCGGCATCATCCGCCAGCACGAGTTCGACAAGGTCGAGATGGTCAAGTTTGCCAAGCCGGAAGAGTCCGACGAGGAGCTCGAGAGCATGACCGCCGAGGCCGAGTACCTGCTGCAGCAGCTGGGCCTTCCGTATCGCGTGATTAGCCTGTGCACCGGCGACCTGGGCTTCTCTGCCCGTCAGACCTACGACATCGAGGTCTGGCTGCCGAGCTACAACGCCTACAAGGAGATCAGCTCCTGCTCCAACTGCGGCGACTTCCAGGCCCGTCGCGCCAACATCAAGTATCGCGACCCCGAGAACTTCAAGGGCTCGCGCTACCTGCACACCCTTAACGGTTCCGGCCTGCCGGCTGGCCGCACCATGGCCGCCATCCTGGAGAACTACCAGAACGCCGACGGCACCATCACGATCCCCGAGGTTCTGCGTCCCTACATGGGCGGCCTCGAGAAGATCGAGCCGGTCGCGTAGGTTTGCTGCATAAGCGATTTGCGAGGGCGCTCCTTTCTGGGGCGCCCTTTTTGTGCACAGAGCCTTACCATATCGTGCGGACAGCTCAATAGAAAACACACGAACAAACGTTCTGTATACAGCCATCTACCTGCTATGCTTTTGTTAAATAGAAGCGAGAGGAAGGGAATGCGATGGAGCTGTTTGATGAACGGGTAGTTTTATTTGAGAGCGATGAAGGTGGGGAGCACCTACTAGTTACGTGTGAACCATCCGGTATGGGTGGTTTGGTGGTACGGCAGACGAGCGAGGGTCCGTTGACCCAATGGTGCTTTGAGGAGTCGCCACATGTGGTCGAGACCTTTGTGACGCACGAGGGGCTTGTGACGCTTGAGCAGTTCTATGGAGTTGGGGCTTCTAACCAGGTGGCGCGCATGCTGAGTATCTCGTTTGCCGATTATGACTGTGCCCAGCGGGTGCGCTCGCTTTTGAGGGAACTCGGTGCTGGGTTCGATGTAGTTGAAAAACCGATTGATCGCATGGGGGACGCTGGCGCATGCTGAGCTGCGTGAGGAACATATTCTCAAAAAAGTTTGAGATTGTGCTTGACTCCAACTAACTAAAGTGGTTTTATATGTCTTGCGCTGCGGCGTTACCTCAGCTGGATAGAGGGTCTGACTACGAATCAGAACGTCATAGGTTCGAATCCTATACGCCGCACCAATTGAACTTGAAGCCTCCGGCAACGGGGGCTTTTCTTTTATGGCGGCATCCCATGGATTCGAACCTCGGTCGAGGTGTGAACAGCCTAATCACCATTCCGTAAAATTTTTTCAAATTGTTGCTTGACCCATCGGGGGCTCGCGTGCATAATAATCCGTGCGTTGCGGCGTTACCTCAGCTGGATAGAGGGTCTGACTACGAATCAGAACGTCATAGGTTCGAATCCTATACGCCGCACCAATTGATCTTGAAGCTCCCGGCAACGGGGGCTTTTCTTATATGGGAGCATTGCGGAGATTCGAACCTCGGTCGAGGCGCGAGCGTCAAGAAAACGCGGAGCGTTTTCAGCGAGCGGGCGAGCGCGCCGGCAGGCGGGCGAAGCCGGCGCGGATCCGCGCAGCGGATGCGCGGAATCCTATACGCCGCACCAATTGATCTTGAAGCTCCCGGCAACGGGGGCTTTTCTTATATCGCGACGCGTCGAAGATCGCGCCAAGCGCTCCAAATGAGTAAAAATCAAATTCAATAACTTTTTTTGAAAATACGCTTGACCACTATTCAGTCGATGTGCATAATAATCAACAAGTCGCGGCGTTACCTCAGCTGGATAGAGGGTCTGACTACGAATCAGAACGTCATAGGTTCGAATCCTATACGCCGCACCATTTGAACTTGAAGCCTCCGGCAACGGGGGCTTTTCTTTTATGGCGGCATCCCATGGATTCGAACCTCGGTCGAGGCGCGAGCGTGAAGCGGACGCGGAGCGTCCGTAGCGAGCGGGCGAGCGCGCCGGCAGGCGGGCGAAGCCGGCGCGGATCCGCGAAGCGGATGCGCGGAATCCTATACGCCGCACCAATTGACTTTAAAGCCTCCGGCAACGGGGGCTTTTCTTTTTGACAACCATGCATGGATTCGAACCTCGGTCGAGGCGCGAGCGTGAAGCGGACTATTTCTTATCGACTCGTGTAAGATTCCGAGTAGGTGTCGCGGCCCATCCGCGACCGCTCCTTCTCTAGACGACCGATCAGGGTGATATTTCGTGGCAGAGCGTCCGACATACAAGCTCAGGTTTCTCGACCCCAAAAAGCGTTTTCCATCGATACTCGAGCAGCCTGCGGGGCGCTCGTATGGTGTTGTCTGGAAAGTCTTTGGCGAGGATCCTAAAGAGTCATGCTATGTCGTCGAATTCGTCGGCAAAAGCCATATATCGCTCTTGGGCTACGTGAGCGTGTCGGGCAAGGTTTATAAGGTCGACCGCCCTGTTCGGGAAGTACCGTTGCCCGAGGACCCTGACATGGAGCTGGTCCTTCACGAGTCCGATTCCAGTATTGGCGAGATTATGGTGAGGGAAGCCAACGGTGCAATGCGCGCGTGCGCGCAAACTGCCGGCTCTCCCGAAGGCCCCATGCGCGAGCAGTCCGACCACGAGACATGGAATTCGACTCGCGCCCTTCCTTACGGCGAGTTCATGGCTTCGATGTTCTTGCGCTACGTGATATTTGCCAACTCCGAAAGCGCTCTTGCGAACACGGCGGACGTCGACGGTCTCGATGCAGACATGCAAAACGTTGTTGACAAGATCAAACTCGTAAAGTTGCCCGAGCCGGTCGAGGTGTTTTTGGGCTTTGACACGGCACCGCTCCCCGATGCTATCGAGACGCTGCTTTACCGTGTTGACCATGCCGAGAATCCGAGCGGTATCGAGCGTTATGCCGCCGCCCTTATGAGCGAGATCGACTTGCCCCGCCTGCGCACCATTGCTGCCAAGTCCGAAATGAGCCTAGCGCGCATCGACCGCTCAAAGCTGTTCTATCTCAATTTTGATCGTAGCCTGCTGGACCAGGATGAGATTGACATGCTGCTTGCCATCGAGTGCTGTCTCAATCGCCTCTCCGGCATCCTTGAGCGCATCGGGGCCGGATTGGTCCCCGCGGCATCCTCGCCGAGCCTTGAGGGCTGCGCGCTCTTTGATGCGTGGCATATCGCCAAGACGACCAACGATGTTCCCCGACTGCTCGATACGACCTCGAGTGACAACCCGTGGGCAAAGCCGGGAACGGTGGCTTGCCGGCCGGGCGGTGAATGGGACGTGCGTACCCGCTTCGCGCGTATTGTCGAGGCACTTAACGTGGTCACACGGCTCGACTATACCTATCGGGCAAACGTTGCCGAGGGGATTATGCTCGTTCGGTTTGGGCGCTCTGTCGTGGATGCCATGCCGCAACGTGAATACGACGCTCAGGATGACGTCTGGCGCGAGTTGGACGAGGACGCGCGTGCGATTTGGGCTGCGGAGCACGACGCACGCGTGGCGCTTACGCTTGCGGCGGCGTGTTTTGCCGCAGGTGCCTGCATTGCGCGCTGCTATGTTCAGATTGCGGCTCCCGACGGCGAGCGGGGCGAGCGCGTCATTGCAACATATTCCTTTGGACGTGCGGCCTATCTGGCCAATTGCGTGCCTGTCGCTAAGGATCTTGGGAGCATGGATATGGACGATATGCCGTGCAAGCGCATGCTTGAGGCATATGAGTCGGACGTGCCGGATGCGATTGAGCCTGCGGAGGTTCACGCTCGCCCGCGTGATGACCACCGTTCGCTGCCGCCGGCGTTGCGCGACCTGCTGCTTGCCGATACGGCTGATGAGCTCGAGGTCATGGAGATGGACGATGACCCGTATGTGGCGCGCGTCGTTGAGTTGCGCGAGCAGGCCAAAGTTGACCGTGCAAATGCGTTTGAGGGCTTCTCCCGTCTTGTTGAGGAGCTGGAGGCTAAGTGCGCCGTTGCCGAGCTTTTGGCAGCGGGTCCGGTCCAGACGCAGTTTTGCGACAACCAGCTGGTACGCATGGTGCTGCCGGTAATGGAGGAAGATTGCTCGGTGCGCATCCTGCGCGCTCCCGACGCGCTCTACTTTGCTCAGCACGAGATCTGCAGTTATTACGCCGATCAGGAGGATTTTGAACGGGCGTTACCCGAGGTGCGTCGCCTTTACGATTTGGCACGCTCGTCCATGCAGTCGCATTTTGCGCTCATCAATGTGTTGGCGCGCCTGGAGCGCTTTGACGAGATCATCGAGGTGGCGCGCCACGGCCTGCGCATCGCCAGTGACCGTTCCGCAATCGGTTATCTGTTCTATCGTCTGGCGTTTGCCTATTGGAACTGCGATCAGCTCGAGCTCGCGTTGGCGTGCTACCGCCTCGTGCCGCGCGGCGAGGAGTCGGGTGGCAGCGCGCTGGAGGAAATGCAGGGCCTTATGAATGAGATGGGTGTCAATGAGCCTCCGACGTTTGAGGAGGCCGTCGAGACCATCCGCAAGGCTGGGCTTGAATTGCCGCCTGTGCCTGCGGTGACCAATCAGCTTGCGGATGCCGCCGTGCAGCTGGTCGATAACGGCTTCTTTTTCCTAGCGCGCGTCTGCATCTTCCAAATGTGGCGCACCATGGGCAACGATGAGCTCGGCTCCCTCAGTCGCTCGCTGGGGTAGGGGCGAAAACTGCAAGGAGGAAAGGCTGCTAGGCAATTAGAAATTCCCTCTTGCTCAACTTCGGCTATTTGGTTACTATAGAACGGCTGTTACGGAGAGCTGACCGAGAGGCCGAAGGTGCTCGCCTGCTAAGCGAGTATGCCCCAAAAGGGCATCTGGGGTTCGAATCCCCAGCTCTCCGCCAGTACGAATTTGAAGAAGGGTCCCATTTGGGGCCCTTTTTGGTGCGGAGAAAGGAGGCTGGGGATTCGAACCCGAGAGGGCGCGGGCGTTAAGCAAACGCGAAAGCGTTTGTAGCCCGTGGGCGAAAAGCCGCCAGGCTTTGAAGCCGGAGGGCGTGCGCAGCATGCCCGGACATCCCCAGCTCTCCGCCAGTACGAATTTAAAGAAGGGTTCCGAAAGGGATCCTTTTTTAGTTGAACCACGTTAGCTGGGGATTCGAACCCTCAAAAAAAGAGACACCCTTTCGGATGCCTCCTTTCGGCGAGCGTATTGTTCTTCGACCTTACACCTCGGGTGCCTTGGCTACGGTTTCGCTTTCTGCCGTAAGCGGGCGATTGTCGATGCGGCGACTCAAGCGGTCGAGCTTTACAAGGAGCCACTCGATGGGGTTTGGCCCCGAGCCTTCCTCGTCGGCAACCAAATCCACGACGGCAATCTTGGTGCCATCCTGCTTGAGCGTCACACTGCCTACCTTGTCGCCCACATGTACCGTGCCCGAAAGGTCATCGTAGCTAACCTTCTCGGTCACCTCACCGGCGAGTGAGAACACGGTTGTCTGCGCGGCGGGATCGGCGAGCGTGGCGTCGATTGTCTTGTCCGTCCAGTCGGTCTGGCCAACACGCGCCATTAAGGGATTGCCGTTGGCGGTCTTCTCCTGCGTATTGGCGATTGCGACCGTAACTTTGTGGCCGTAGTACCAGTTGGCAAGGGTTACCGTATCGGCAAAGCGCTGGTCGGTGGTGGCGGAGTTCAAGACCACGGTGTATACCTCGTCGCCATCGCGATCGTAGGCGCTCGCAAAGCAATAGCCGGCATCGTCGGTGGTGCCGGTCTTGCCGCCGATATTGCCGTCCTGCCCCAGCAGCTCATTGTGCGTATCCATGGAATGCGAATGGTCGGAACCGTCGGCGCCCGTAACCTCAATCCAGGAATCATTACTCGCCACGATCGCGCGGAACGTGTCGTTCTTCATTGCCTCCTGCATCATCAGGGCTACATCGTGCGCAGTCGAGTGCATATCGCCGGCCCACTCGTCAAAATCCAGGCCGTGCGGATTCTCGAAGACCGTACCGGTGCAGCCGAGCTTTTTAGCGCGCTCGTTCATGGCCTTTACAAAGGTGGTCACGGCGTCCTTGGTCTTGGGGTCGATCTTTTTGCCCACGTGCTCGGCAAGCGCGATGGCGGCATCGTTGCCCGAGGGGATCATCAGGCCGCGCAGGCTTTGCTCCACGGTGAGCTCGTCGCCTTCGAGCAGGCCGGCGGTCGAGTTGCCTACGGTGGCGGCAGCATTGCTTACCGTGATCTTCTCGTCCATCTTGCAGTTCTCGATGGTCAGGATTGCAGTCATGACCTTGGTAATTGAGGCGATCTTGACCTGCTCGTCGGCACTGCGGGCGTAATAGACGGAGCCGTCCTTGCTCATGACGATGGCGTTGGTCGCATCGATATCGGGCAGATTATCGGCCGTGATGCCGCGGGCGGCGGCGGTCTTACCGCAAACGATATCGGTCGTAAGCACCTGGGCGTTGGCGATAGACGGCACACCGGCGGCAAGGGCGAGAGCGCAGGCAATGCCGGCGGTCAGTTGTGCGGAGCGCTTTACAAGAGAGCTAAGGGTCTTCACAGATTTCGCTTTCGACGGGATGGTCTCTTTAGAGTTCAAAGTATATCGTTTGCCGGCGCGGACAATCAGTGCGCGGGCGTGCGCGGCCCATGTCTGCGCTCGAACGGACATATAGGTGCTTAAGGCCGACTTAATCACCCACGCTTGTTGTGTGTGGCGTGCGTCGCCTCGGGCATAATGGAGCGCGAGAGGAGCACGCATGAACGAGCGCATACTGGTAGTTGATGACGAGAAGGCCATCGCCGACTTGGTTGGTATCTACCTTACAAAAGAGGGCTTTGATGTCCAGATTGCCTATAGCGGGGCCGATGCTGCCAAGGCAATCTTGGAGCAGGAGTTCGATCTGGCGCTGCTGGATGTCATGCTGCCCGATATCGATGGATTTGAGCTGCTGCGTACGATCCGTTCCAGCCATACCTATCCTGTGATTATGCTGACGGCGCGCGATGCCCAGCAAGACAAGATCGAGGGCCTTTCGCTTGGCGCGGACGATTACGTGGTCAAGCCGTTCCGCCCGCTGGAGCTCATCGCGCGTGTGCACGCTCAGCTTCGCCGCTACACCAGCTACGGTAGCCGTGCGCAGGCGGCCGAGTCGCCGACCATTCAGCTCGACGGCTTGGAGATCAACCGCGATGCTCGTTCCGTGACGGTGGACGGTTCACCGGTACGCCTCACGCCCACCGAGTATTCAATCTTGCTGTATCTGGTCGAGCATCGCGGCAGCGTGGTGGCCGTGGAGGACCTGTTCCGCGCAGTGTGGAACGAGGACTTTATGCCCGGCTCCAACAATACGGTGATGGTACACATTCGCCACTTGCGCGAAAAGATCGGCGATGACGCACAAAAGCCGCGCTTTATCAAAAACGTCTGGGGCGTCGGCTACATCATCGAATAACGCTTTTCGCTTGTGAGGATCTTGATATGACAAAAGACGATAGGCAAGCGTTCGAGGTGCCCGATCGGCTCTTTGAATACGTGAGGTCGGTCGTCGACAACCGCGCGCTTGCAACGGTGCTGCTCTTTTTGCTGAGCCTGCTGCTGATTGGCATCGACAACATCGTCGGAATCTTGGCGGTGCTGCTTGTCGGCTTTTTGCTGATCGATCGATTTGAGATCGTGTGCCGCTGCGTGGTGATTGGCGGCGCCGCGTGGGCCATGACGTTGGCGATTGGCGCCATGGCGCTCGGCGGCATCGAAGGGCCGGTGCTGTTCGATGCCGGCTTTGTATTCAACATGCTTGGCTTTGTGCTGGCGCTTGCCGCGTGCGTGCTGTTCTTGTGTGGCCGCGCCCTGTACTGCCAGGGCTACGAGCAGGGCGAGCAGCATGCCGATTGTGTGCTGGCCGCTCGTATTCAAGATCGCCTGATCGATCACCCCGACACCTGGGATAACATCGACGGCGACTTCTTGGAGGTCGAGGGCGCCCTTAACCGCGTGCGTGACCGTGAGCGCAAGGTGCAGCAAGCTCTGCGTGACGAGTCGCATCGCAAGGACGATTTGGTCACGTACTTGGCACATGACCTACGCACCCCGCTTGCCAGTGTGGTGGGCTATCTTTCGCTGCTGCAAGAGGCTCCCGAGCTGCCGGTTGAGCAACGTGCGCACTTTACGGGCGTGGCGCTCGACAAGGCGCACCGGCTCGATACGCTCATCGAAGAGTTCTTCGATATCACGCGCTTTGACTTCCACGATATCGTGCTCACGCGCGGCTATGTTGATCTGGGGTTGCTGCTGGCTCAGGTGACTGACGAGTTCTATCCCATCCTCAACGAGCAGCATAAGGAAGTCCAAGTTGATATTCGCGAGGACCTGACGGTGCTCGTGGATGGCGACAAAATGGCTCGCGTGTTCAACAACATCATGAAAAACGCTATTGCCTATAGCTATGAGGGCTCGACCATCACGATCGAGGCCAGACGCCGGGACGGCGGTGGCGTGCGCGTGCGCTTTATCAATCAGGGCGATCCCATCCCTGAGGCAAAGCTCAAGGTGATCTTTGAGAAGTTCTATCGCCTGGATGCGGCGCGTGCGACCAATCGCGGCGGCGCTGGACTGGGGCTTGCCATCGCCAAGGAGATCGTATGCGCGCACGGCGGTACCGTTGCATGTGAATCGACGCCCGAACACACGATATTCACCATCGAGCTGCCCGCCGCATAGCCAGTGTGCCCTTACAAACACTTGACAATGCGCTCACGTGCATATGAGCCGCGATTCCTACTATCGATACTGCTGAATTGATATCGATGTGGAGGTATGCGGTATGACGGCTGCTGCGGCTGTGGAGCCCACGGAGCTTGAAGAACTCATGAAAGCGCAGGCCGAGGCCGCGCACGAGCGCGAGGTTGGGGATGCGACTCGCCCCACGGCAGAGGATCTTGCCGCCTCGCCGACGCGCATCGATGTCGAGGGCCTCGACCTGTTCTATGGCGACCATCATGCGCTCAAGGACGTGAATATCAAGATCCGCGACAAGCAGATCACCTCGTTCATCGGGCCTTCGGGCTGCGGAAAGTCCACGTTGCTGCGCTGCTTTAACCGCATGAACGACGGCATCAAGGATTGCCGCATCGAGGGCAAGATTGCGCTCGATGGTCAAGATATCCTGGGCGATTACGACATCTGCCGTTTGCGCCAGCGCGTGGGCATGGTGTTCCAGCGCCCCAACCCGTTTCCCATGAGCATCTACGACAACGTCGCCTATGGGCCGCGCGGTATGGGTGTGCGCGATCGCGTCGTGCTCGACGAGCTGGTCGAAGACTCCCTGCGACGCGCCGCCCTGTGGGACGAGGCCAAGGACAAGCTCAAAGAGTCGGGTCTGGGTCTTTCGGGCGGCCAGCAGCAGCGCCTGTGCATCGCCCGCGCACTTGCCGTGCAGCCCGACATTCTGCTGATGGACGAGCCGACCTCGGCACTCGATCCTGTGTCGACGCTGGTGGTGGAGCAGCTGGCCTGCGAGCTCAAAGAGACCTGCACGCTCGTGGTCGTTACGCACAATATGCAGCAGGCGGCGCGTATCTCCGATTCGGTCGCATTCTTTTTGCTGGGTGAGCTGGTGGAGCACGCGCCCACCGCGCAACTCTTCAAGAATCCGACCGATCCGCGCACGGCGGATTATTTGACGGGGCGTTTTGGCTGATACCATCTAGTAAAGGTACCTTTAGGGTTAAGATGCGGTCATGCCGGCCGCAAAGGGGTTCAACATGATCTATTACGTCGAGGACGATGACAACATCAGGGATTTGACGGTCTATGCGCTGCGCAAGCAGGGAATCGAGGCCGAGGGCTTTTCGTGCGATGGCGAGTTTAAGGCCGCCGTGGCGCGACGGGTGCCCGATGCTGTGCTGCTCGATATCATGCTGCCCGATACCGATGGTTTGGCGATTATGCGCCGCCTCCGCGCCGACCGCCTGACGGCGACGGTGCCCATCATGATGCTTACCGCCAAGGACACCGAGCTCGACAAGGTGATGGCGCTCGATGGCGGTGCCGACGATTACCTGACTAAACCCTTCTCGCTCATGGAGCTTGCGAGCCGCTGCCGCGCACTGCTGCGTCGCGGCGGAATGGTCAAGCAGGCGAGCGATGTGCTCAGCGTGGGCGACATCGTGCTCTCGCCCAGCCATCGCGAGGTGACCGTTGCCGGCAAGCCGCTTAAGCTCACCCTGCGCGAGTTCGACCTGCTCGAGTACCTCATGCGCAAGCCCGGCGTGGTTTTTACCCGCGAGTCGTTGCTGCAGAGCGTGTGGGGCTGGGACTTCGACGGCGGTTCGCGCACCGTTGACGTGCACGTGCAGACGCTTCGCCAAAAACTGGGCGAGCATGCCAGCGCCATCGAGACCGTGCGCGGCGTGGGCTACCGCTTGGCCGAGCCTTCTGCCGGTGATGGTGCCGAAGGTGACGTCACCGCGGCCACCGCATCGGAGGAGTAACCCGTGGTCTTCGCCCCCCAGGGAAAACATACGCTGTCGCACCGCGTTTTTGTGACGATCTTTGTCTGCGCCATGGCGGTTATCGTGGCGTTTACGGTGCTGGGTGCGTTCTTTGTGCAAAACACCTTGGCGGATGCCACGAGTGCCAATCTGGCGCAGGAAACCGAGCTCATTGCTGCCGCCCTCGACGAGCAGCAGGAGCCCATCCCGTTCTTGCGTAGCCTCGATCGCGAGGACTTGCGCATCACGCTGATTAACAAGGATGGATCGGTTGCCTACGACAACGAGGCGTCGCCTTCCACACTGCCCAACCATGGCGATCGCCCCGAGGTCATCGAGGCCTTTGAGAATGGTTCGGGTTCCGCGGAGCGCGCAAGCTCTACGCTCGACGAGATTATGCTGTATCGCGCCATCGCCCTTGATAACGGCCAGGTTGTCCGCTTGGCGCAGGCCCAGCCTGGCGTTGCAGCGATTTTGCTGTCGATGGTGGCGCCGATGCTGCTTATCGCAGCAGCGGGCGCGGTACTCTCGTTTTTTATGGCGCGCCGCGAGTCCCGTGCCATCATCGCGCCGTTGCAAGAGGTGGATTTGGACCACCCACGCCGTAGCTATGAGCACGCCTATGCCGAGATGGTCCCCATGCTTGAGCGTATCGAGTCGCAGCGCCAGGAACTCAAGCGCCAAATGGCGGTGCTGGCGGACAACGATCGTATGCGCCGCGAGTTCACGGCGAATATCACCCATGAGCTCAAGACGCCGCTTACGGCGATTTCGGGCTATGCCGAGCTCATCGCAAATGGCATGGTCGAGGGCGAGGACGACCTGCGCAACTTTGGCGGTCGCATCTATCGTGAGGCGGGCCGCTTGGCAGCGCTTGTCAACGACATCCTTACGCTGTCTAACTTGGACGAGGCCGAGCGTGCAACTGAGGGCGAGGCGGTGCCCATTGGGTCCACGGAGCCTATTGAGCTCTCGCGTGCCATCTACGCGGTTGAGCAGCGTCTTGAACAGGTCGCCCGTCAGGCGAATGTGACGATAAGTCATGAGACCAAGCCTGTGGTCATCGAGGGCGTGTCGCGCTTGATTGACGAGCTCATCTATAATCTGGCAAGCAACGCCATCCGCTACAATCGACCTGGCGGTACGGTTACGCTGCAGTGCGGCACCAACGACGAAGGCCATCCGTTCCTTGCGGTCGCCGACACGGGAATCGGTATCGCGCCTGAAGAACAGGGCAAGGTATTTGAGCGGTTCTATCGCGTGGACAAGAGTAGGTCCAAGGCGCGCGGCGGAACCGGTCTGGGGCTTGCCATTGTCAAGCATGCGGCCCTGTATCATCACGCCACGCTCGATCTGTCGAGCGAGTTGGGCGTGGGAACCACCATTACGGTGACGTTTCCCATACAGCAGGACGAGCCATTCGCATAGCGATACAACATAGGTATTGATGTAGACGCCGCATTTGACTTTCGGGTGCGGCGTTGTTGTGCAATTTTACGATTGCTTCCGACATTTTTACAGGAGAGCCTGTTTCTTATGTATAGAGTTTGGTCTCGGTAAAAAGATGCGATAACATACGGACAGTTTTGTCAATCCGAACTGGGGAAATGAAGGGCAAGCTGCATGACCCTTCTCGAACTGTTCCAGCTGCTGAAGAAGCACCTCAAGCTGGTCATCACCCTTCCGGTGGTCTGCGCGATCGCCATGGGCATCGTGTCCTTCGCCGCGATGGACAACACCTATACCGCGACGACGAGCATGTACATTCTCGCCAAGACCGACGATAGCGGCCAGATGAGCTACAACGATCTCTCGGCGAGCCAGATGCTTTCCAACGATATCGCCACGCTGCTGGATAGCGATAGCGTTAAGAGCGGCGCCGCCAATGAACTGGGCCTCACCGATCTGGATGACTACAAGGTGTCTGTTTCCTCCGAGACCACCACGCGTGTCATTACGCTTTCGGTTACCGGCACCGATGCCAAGGAGACGGCTAAGGTCGCAAAGGCCATAGCTAGCTCGGTGAGTACGGTCGCTCAGAACGTCGGCGCTGCCCAGAGCATCAACGTTATCGACGAGGCTAAGACCCCCGAAGTCCCCAGCGGCCCCAAGCGCACGCTGTATATTGCCGTCGCGTTCCTCGCCGGTATCTTTATCGCAGTTGCCTATGTCGTTTTGGCAGACATGCTCAATACCCGCATCCGCGGTGCCGAAGAGGCAGAAGAGCTCCTGGGCATTCCCGTTGTTGGCCGAATTCCGGCTATGAAAGGTGGTAAATAGGCATGGCTAAGGCAAAGAACACCGATAAGCTCGTTGTACAGAATGCCGCCAAGACCCTTCTGGCCAACATCCGCTTTGCGAGCGTGGACGACCCCATTCGCACTATTACCGTCACGTCCTCGATTCCCAACGAGGGCAAGTCTGCGGTTTCCATCAACCTTGCCCAGGCTATCGCCACGAGCGGCAAGTCCGTGCTCCTGGTCGAGGCCGATATGCGCCGCAGGTCCCTTTCCGATATGCTCGGCGTTCGTTCGCGCGGCGGACTCTATGCGGTCCTTTCCGAGCAGATTTCCATTGACCAGGCAATTGTCGAGACGGGTCAGAAGAACTTCTACTTCCTCGATGCCGAGCCGCATATTCCCAATCCTGCCGACATCATTGTCTCTCACCGCTTTGCCAAGTTGGTAAAGGCACTGTCCGCCAAGTTCCAGTACGTCATCTTTGATGCTCCCCCGGTCGGCACCTTCATCGATGCTGCCGAGATTGCCAGCCTGACCGACGGTACGCTGTTCGTGGTGCGCGAGGACTTCACCAAGCGCGAGGAGGCACTCAACGCTATCGGCCAGCTTAAGAAGTCCGAAAAGGTCAAGCTCATCGGTACCGTTATGAACTACTGCGAGACCGAGACCAGCGAGTACTACTACTCCTACTACACCAAGGACGGTAAGAAGGTGAAGAAGGGCTCGGACGATCAGGGGACTTCCAAAAAGGGCATCTTCACCAACCGAGCAAACGTTTAGTTGATTAAGGCTGACCTATGCGTGACATTCATTGCCATATCTTGCCGGGTGTAGACGACGGC
The DNA here is from genome assembly GCA_048367555.1 of Collinsella sp. GTDB lineage: Bacteria > Actinomycetota > Coriobacteriia > Coriobacteriales > Coriobacteriaceae > Collinsella. The sequence continues at coordinate 19,229 of DBGCAP010000062.1, read as the reverse complement.
GCCGCCGATCTCGATGAGAGCTTGGCGATGCTCGAGGCTGCCAAGCGGGCCGGTGTAACCAGAATCGTTTGCACTCCTCACTGCCGTGATCCCTATTTTGATTACGACAAGATGTGGGATGCCTTTGAACTGCTGCGTGATAACGCTGACGGTTTTCCGCTCCAGATGGGCTTCGAGGTCAACCATCGAAAGCTCGTTGAACTTGGTATCGATGCCGCGGAGCACTTGCATTTCGATGGAACCAACGAGTTTCTGCTCGAGCTTTCGACGCATGCCGATGCGTATGCGTTTAGAGAGTACGAGAACACGATTTACGATTTGCAGTGCCGTGGCTACCAGGTGATCATCGCTCATCCTGAGCGCTATCGTGCGGTTCAAAAGGATGTAAGCGTGGCGGAGCGCCTGGTCGATATGGGCTGCAAGCTGCAGGCTTCGGCGGACTTTATTGCCGGCGGTCGCTTTGGTCGCGAAAAAAAGCCGGCACAGCGCCTGTTCGATCAGAACCTGTACAGCTTCATCGCGAGCGATGCCCATAACGTGGGTCATTACGACTGCCTGGCGAAGGCTCGCGCGAAGTTTAGCGTGCGCGGAGCTCATTTTCGCTAAAATCTGTCCCTAACGTTCGCATTGAATGAAAGGGCAGCCATGGATATCCAACTTAAGACGGGATGCTTTGATGACGCGGCGTTGGTGCGCCGCGTCGTTTTTATGGACGAGCAGGGCTACGAGAATGAGTTCGACGCTATCGACGAGGATCCAAACTGCATTCATGTGACGCTCTATGTAGACGGCGAGCTTGCCGGTTGCTCGCGCGTGTTTCCCGAAGAGCTTGAGCGCGTGGCTGACGCAGAGGCCCCGGTGTTGCCGGCATGCGACATGGACGAAGGCGTTGCGGCGGGGGAGACCTACATTATGGGGCGCGTCGCCGTGCTGCCGGCTATGCGTCGTCGCGGACTGGCGAGTGCGATCGTGGAGACCAGTGCTTCGTGTGCACGCGATGCCGGCGCCAAGCTTATTAAGCTGCATGCGCAGGAATACGTGCTGCCGCTCTATGTAAAGGCGGGCTACACGCAAATTGCCCCGGTAGATTACGAAGACGAGGGCCAGCCCCATGTCTGGATGGCCAAGCGCGTAGATGGCAGATAGGGACGTTCCTTTTCTGCCGGCAGCTGGGGGCACTCCTTGGCAATTGACGCATTGGAGCGCTCGGACATACAGTTTTTCGATTCCGTATGTATATATGCGCGCTATTGGGTTATAAAATCTAAGTCTGAACATAGCAGGTCTGCGATGCGGCTCGGGCAACCGGGCCGTTTTTGCGGACGGGGGTAGCGCGAAAGGACTGCACATGCGTCAATTTAAGACCGAGAGCAAAAAACTGCTCGACCTCATGATCAACTCCATCTACACCAATAAGGAAATCTTCCTGCGCGAGCTTATCTCTAACGCGAGCGACGCCGTCGACAAGCTCAACTTTAAGAGCCTGCAGGATCCGAGCGTCAAGATCAACCAGGGCGACCTGGCCATTCGCGTCTCCTTTGATAAAGACGCCCGCACCATTACCATCTCGGATAACGGCATTGGCATGACCGCCGAGGAGCTCGAGCGCAATCTGGGCACCATCGCCCATTCCGGCTCCGAGGAGTTTAAGACCGAGAACGCCGAGCAGCAGGGCTCCGATGTCGACATCATCGGCCAGTTTGGCGTGGGCTTCTACTCTGCCTTTATGGTTGCCAGCCATGTGAAGGTCGTCAGCCGCGCCTATGGCGAGGATGTCGCCCATGTGTGGGAATCCGACGGTCTTGAGGGCTACACCATCGAGGACGGTGAGCGCGCCGAGCACGGTACCGATGTCATCCTGACGCTGCGCGAGAACGAGAAGCTCGATGCCGACGGCGAGGCCGAGACCTACGATCGCTTCCTGACCGAGTGGGGTCTCAAGAGCCTGATTCAGCAGTACAGCAACTATGTGCGCTACCCGATTCAGATGATGGTGTCCAAGAGCCGCCAGAAACCCAAGCCCGAGGACGCCGGCGACGATTACAAGCCCGAGTACGAGGACTACCAGGAGCTCGAGACCGTCAATTCCATGACACCGATCTGGAAGAAGCGCAGCTCCGATGTCGAGCAGAAGGACTACGACGAGTTCTACAAGTCCACGTTCCACGACTTTGACGATCCTGCGCGCACCATCAGCTTCCACGCCGAGGGCACGCTCGAGTATGACGCCCTGCTGTTTGTGCCGGGACGCGCGCCGTTCGATCTGTACAGCAAGGACTACGAGAAGGGTCTGGCGCTCTACAGCTCCAACGTCCTGATCATGGAGAAGTGCGACGACCTGCTGCCCGACTACTACAACTTTGTCCGCGGCGTCGTGGATTCCGCCGACGTGTCGCTCAACATCTCGCGCGAGACGCTGCAGCAGAACCGTCAGCTCAAGGCCATCGCCAAGCGTGTGGAAAAGAAGATTACCGCCGACCTTGAGGATATGCGTGACAACGACCGCGAGGCCTACGAGAAGTTCTTTGAGAACTTTGGCCGCGGTCTTAAGTACGGCATCTACTCGAGCTATGGCATGAAGGCCGATGAGCTCGCCGACCTGTTACTGTTCTGGTCTGCCAAGGAACAGAAGATGATTACCCTGGCCGAGTATGCCAAGGGCATGCCCGAGGATCAGAAGGCCATCTACTACGCCGCCGGTGACTCGCGCGAGCGCTTGGCCAAGATGCCCGTGGTAAAGGGCGTGCTCGACCGCGGCTATGACGTGCTGCTGCTGACGCAGGATGTGGATGAGTTCACGTTCCAGGCTATGCGTGAGTACGTTGCCGCCGATATGCCCAAGATCTACGAGGACGATGCCGCCCGCGAGGCTGCCGAGAAGGCCGTGGCCGATGGTGCCGAGCCCGAGGTTGAGGATCGTCACCTGGAGCTCAAGAACGTCGCAACCGGTGATCTTGACCTGGCGACCGAGGACGAGAAAAAGGAGGCCGAGGACGCCACCAAGGAGAACGAGGACCTCTTTAACGCCATAAAGGAGGCACTCGGCGACAAGGTCGAGAAGGTTGCCGTCTCTGCGCGCCTGACCGATGCTCCCGCGTGCATCACCACCGAGGGCCCGCTTTCGCTCGAGATGGAGAAGGTGCTCCAGAAGGGTCCCGAGGGTGCGCCCGACGGTATGCCCAAGAGCCAGCGCGTGCTCGAGCTCAACGCCAAGCACCCGGTCTTTTCCAAGCTCGTCGCCGCTCAGAAGGCGGGCGACGCCGACAAGATCAAGCAGTACTCCGGTTTGCTCTATGACCAGGCCCTGCTGGTCGAGGGCATTCTGCCCGAGGACCCCGTTGCCTTCGCAGCAGCTGTTTGCAACTTGATGTAGTTCGGGGATACGGCACCGTAACTAGATTAGAACGAGAGTGGATAATCTCCCACTTTTGGCTCGAATGCGTGCTTGAAGTGAGAGATTTTCCACTCTCGTTTCCTTTTGAATGATCCCTCCGTCCCCAAGGGATCATTTATTTGTGCGGGTTGTGGTTTTGTGACCTGCTGAAATTTAAGATACTGTACAACTGTACGTTAACTCATCTTCGTAGTATATTGCTACCCGCAAAACTCAACACCATTGTGCTTTGAGACGTTAAAGCGCCTACTACAATGGTTGTCGATAGTACGATTCGATTTAACGACAGGATGGATGGTCCAAGCGTGAGTCTCGGCAGCAAACTATCCAATGCAAAGGTGTCCTTTGCGATATTTAAGCGCGACATTAAGCGACTGCTTGTGAACCCCGTCGCCCTGGTGGTTACCCTAGGCGTGTGCGTTATTCCCTCGCTGTATGCCTGGTATAACATCGTGGCAAACTGGGATCCGTATGGAAACACCCAAGGCATCAAGATTGCTATCGCCAACAACGATCGAGGCACCCAAAACGACTTGGTGGGTGAGCTCAACGCTGGCGACAAAGTGGTCGACCAGCTCAAGGAGAATCATCAGTTGGGCTGGACGTTCGTCGACTCGACGGCCGATGCCAAGGAGGGCGTCGAGAGCGGCGAGTACTATGCCGCTATCGTGATTCCCAAGAACTTCTCGGATAACCTGGTTTCGATGCTCGACGGCAACTACCATCAGCCCAAGCTCACGTACTACGTCAATGAGAAGAAGAGCGCCATTGCGCCCAAGGTTACCGATACCGGTGCAAACACCATCGAGGAGCAGATCAACTCGGAATTTGTCTCTACGGTAGGCAAGACTGTTGCCGGTATCGCCAAGGATGCCGGTGTCGATTTAAAGGACAAGGCAACCCAGACTCAGGACTCGCTGGCAAGTTCGGTGTCCGAGGCGTCCGACACCTTGGGCGAGGTGCGCGATTCGATTGGCGATATGAATGCCGCCATCGATAAGACGAGTGGCGCTATCGCCTCGGCTGATGCGGCACTTGCCGGCTTGCAAGGCCAGGTACCGTCGCTGACGCAGGCGATCTCCCAGGGCAACGACCTGCTGAGCGAAGCTCGCACCACGGCGGGCAACTCTATCGCCTCGCTCTCCAAGGCGCTCTCGGAAGGCAGCCTTGCGCTCACCAAGACGTCGGCCTCTGCGAACGCTGCCATCGGCAAGCTGACGGGCGCGGTCACATCTACGACCACCCGTATCGACAACTCGCTCGAGTCTCTTCAAGCGACGATCGACCACAATAAGGCCGTTATCGGGCACTTGGAGATTCTCGCCAATGACACGTCGACAGGTTCCGAGGAAATTGACGCGCGCATTGTATCGACCATCGATTTGCTTCGAGAGCAGAATGAAAAGCTTCAGAGCATCAAGGACGGTCTGTCCGCGCAGTCGAGCGCCATGGCGAATGACGCAGCGGCTGTTTCGGGTGCCAGTGACGCTATCAATAACGCAATTCATACCGGTGCGACCAACCTTGGCCAAGCCCAGACGGACTTGGGCCAAAACGCGCTGCCGAAGGCCTCGAGCGCGCTCGACTCTTTTGCTGCCGTTTCGGGCGACCTGACCGGTATCGTCTCGGGTATGACACCTACACTTGCAAATGCGCGCGGCACGTTGGCGCAGCTTAGCGCTACGCTCGGCCAGGCCAAGACCACGCTGTCCCAGACCGATTCCTCGCTTGCCAAGGTCCAGGACAAGCTTGCAACCGCCGCCAATGACATCGCGGCGCTGCAGACCTCCGAGTCCATGGGCGAGCTGGCCGATCTGATGGGCGTCGATGTCAATGACGTGGCAGATTTCATGGCGTCTCCGGTTGAGTTGACATCCAAGTCAATCTATCCGGTCAAGAGCTTTGGCTCGGGCATCGCTCCCTTCTACACCAATCTGGCGCTTTGGGTGGGCGGCTATGTGCTCATCGCCATTTACAAGCTCGAGGTCGACCGTGAAGGTGTTGGCAGCTTTACGGCGCGCCAAGGCTACTTTGGCCGCTGGTTGCTCATGGTGATCCTGGGCGCGTTGCAGGCCATCATCGTTACGGTAGGCGATCTGGTGATTGGCGTGCAGTGCGTCAGCCCGCTGCTGTTCGTGCTGGGCGGCATCGCCATTTCGTTCACCTACGTCAATATCATCTATGCGCTGTCCACCACGTTTAAGCATATCGGCAAGGCTATCGGCGTCATTCTCGTCATCGTGCAGATCCCGGGTTCGTCGGGCATGTACCCCATCGAGATGATGCCCGGCTTCTTCCAGTGGCTGCACCCGCTGCTGCCCTTTACCTACGGCATCAATCTGCTGCGCGAGACGGTCGGCGGCATGTATTCGTTCAACTACCTGTTTAACCTGTGCATTCTGGGCGTGTTCTTGATCGTGGCGCTCTTTATCGGCCTGCAGCTGCGTCCGCTGCTGCTCAACCTTAACCTGCTCTTTGATAAACAGCTCTCCACGACCGGTATGATGATTTGCGAGTCCAACGACCTGCCGCGCCAGCGCTACTCGCTGCGCACGGCCATGCGCGTCATGCTCGATTCCGATTCGTACCGTCGCGAACTGCTCGATCATGCGGTCGCCTTTGAACATCGCTACCCGTACTACATCAAGGGCGGTTTTGCCGCCGTGGTGGGCGTTCAGGTCCTGCTCTTTGTCCTGTCGACGGTTCTCGATATCGACAATAACGGCAAGATCATCCTGCTTGTCATTTGGATCATCTCGGTTATTGCCATCTGCGGCTGGCTTATCAATATCGAATATATCCGAGCGAGCCTCAATACCCAGATGCGCATCTCGGCGCTTTCGGATGAGGACCTGCGTCGCGAGATGCGCGAACACACGGCCGCCATTCCTGCCGCCCGCCACATGTTTGGCCTCAACGCCAGCGAGCGTGGTGCCAAGGGCGGCGATCAGTCCACGGGCCGCTTGCCGCATATCGGCTCGCACCATAAATCTCAGGGCAGCGACAGCACAGCCACAAATGATGGAGATACCACCGCGCTTGGCAAGCACTCCAAAGGAGGTGAGGCATAAATGAAGAACATCCTGCATCTGTTTAAGCGCGATGTCCAAAACGTGTCTCGCTCCGTGATCGGCTTGGTTGTCGTGATGGGCCTCATTATCGTACCGTGTCTGTACGCGTGGTTTAACATCGCCGGCAGCTGGGATCCGTACGGCAATACCGGCAATCTTAAGATCGCCGTGGTCAACACCGATGAGGGTTACGAGAGCGATTTGATCCCCGTCGAGGTTAACGTGGGCGAAAACGTGACCGCCACCCTACGCGGCAACGAGAGCTTCGATTGGGTTGTGCTCAACAATCGCGAAAAGGCTATCGAGGGCGTTAAGTCGGGCGCGTACTATGCTGCCGTCGTTATCCCCAAAACGTTTAGCGCTGACATGATGACGCTTTTCTCGACCGACGTGAAGCATGCCGATATCGAGTTCTACGAGAATCAGAAGGCCAACGCCATTGCGCAGATCGTGACCGAGAAGGGTTCGAGCGCCGTCCAGAGCCAGGTTAACGAAACTTTTACCGAGACCATTACGAGCATCGGTCTTAAGACGGTGTCCAGCCTGCTCGATTACATGAGCACCGACCAGGTCAGCAACTTTATCGCCAACCTGTCCTCGACGCTCGGCGATTCGATTGAGGACCTGCGAGACGTTCAGGCAAATGCTTCGTCGCTGGCGGGCATTTTGAGCTCCACGTCCGATTCGCTGACGTCGGCGAGCGGCATGCTCAAGCAGACCGGTGCCGTCGATGAGTCGACAAAGCAGCTCATGGAACATGCCAAAAGCGGCATCGATGATTCCAAAGAAGCGCTTAAGGCGGCAAACGATGCCATCGATGCCGCAATCGATGGAAGTGCTGGTTCGTTCGACAATGTGTCTGCCGAGCTCGCGAAGGCGTTCGACACCGCAAACCAGCATGTCGACCTTACGGTGTCCCAACTCAACGATGCCGCTGCGGCCCTCAATGCGCGCGCCAAGGATATCGATGCGATGGCCGATCAGCTCCGCAGCCTTGCCGACCAGGTGAGCGATGAGAATTTGAAGGACGGCCTCAAGTCCGCCGCGACGTCGCTGGGCAGAATCGCCGTTGAGTACCGCAACAATGCCAAGGATCTGGCGGCTACCGCGAAGTCTCTCTCCGATAGCATGGCCGAGGTCAACAACTCGCGTGCCGAGGTCGATCAGGCCATCGCTGATGCCAAGGCCGGCATCGCGGGTGCCAAATCCGATTACGATTCCACGTTCTCGGTTAAGGCCAAGGAGCTCAAGAAGACGGTTTCGGGCATTCTGGACTCGCTTGATGGCATCTCGGGCGACCTGGATAGCGCCGTAGGCGGCCTGACCGACGCATCCGGTTCGCTGGCAAAGGGCCTCTCCAAGGCTGCAAAGCTGGTCAACAAGGCTTCTGATCAGCTGGGCGAGGCGTCGGACAAGATCAGTGCGTTTAAGGACGAGCTCGACGGCGCCTTGATGTCGGATGACCTCGCCACGATCAAGACGATGATTGGCAACGATCCCGAGGGTCTGGCCGTGTCGCTTTCCGGCCCCGTCGCGCTCGATCGCAAGCCGGTCTATCCGATCCGCAACTACGGCTCGGCCATGGCGCCGTTCTACACGATTCTGTCGCTCTGGGTCGGCTCGATCGTGCTGGCGGCCATGATGAAGGTCTCGGTTGACGATGAGCTTATCAACGAGCTCATCCCCGTGCGCCTGCACGAGATCTACCTGGGCCGCTACCTGTTCTTTGGCGGTCTGGCCCTGCTGCAGGCAACGCTCGTGTGTGCGGGCGACATCCTGTTCTTTGGCATCCAGTGCGACGACCCGCTGCAGTTTGTGCTGGCGGGCTGGGTCGCGAGTCTCGTGTTCTCCAATATCGTCTACACGCTTACGGTTTCGTTTGGCGATATCGGCAAGGCGCTCGCCGTCGTGCTGCTGGTCATGCAGGTCGGCGGTTCGGGCGGCACGTTCCCCATCGAGATGACCGGTCCTGTGTTCCAGGCGATCTATCCGTTCCTGCCGTTCACTCACGGCATCAACGCCATGCATGCTGCCATGGCAGGCGCCTACCATATGGAGTACTGGGTTGAGCTGGGTATTCTGGCGAGCTATCTGATTCCGTCGCTGGCCCTGGGCGTCGTCTTCCGCCGTCCGGTCATCAAAGTCAACGACTGGATTATCGAAAAGCTGGAATCAACAAAATTGATTTAGCACAACAACGTGGCGTTGACGGAACATCGAGGCCTTCCGGCTCGACGCTTTAGTTGAGTGAATTGCATGGGCTGCTTGGTTGTTGCTACAGTAGCGGGGCGTGCCGGGGGTCCGGCGCGTCCCGTTTTTATTTGACCATGAGGCGGCACGCAGCCATACGCGTGCGGACACCACGCCCAGTTTGAGTGTGAGGATGTTCCATGGCCCAATACGCTGCCAACGAAATCGAAAACATGCCCGATAGCCCTGTGGCCCGTGAGGATTTGGGCGCGGGCGGTATTCCCCGGGGCGCCGGCGCACGCTCTCCACTGTTCTGGAAGGTTCTGCTACTTTTGGTGGCGGTCAGCTGGGGCTACTCCTTTACCACTATGAAGGACGCGCTCGACACCATTCCGGTGTTTGAACTGCTCTACGTGCGCTTTCTGCCTGCGGCGTTGGTCATGTTTGTCATCTTCCACAAGCGCATCATCGCGCACCTCAACGCCCGCAATCTTATCGTCGGACTTGGAATGGGCACACTTATGTGGGCCGCTTACGTCCTGCAGACAGTCGGTCTGGCGCACACCACGGCGGGCAAGAACGCGTTTTTGACGGGAACATACTGCATCATCGTGCCCTTTGCGAGCTATTTTCTGAGCGGCGAAAAACTCACCCGCTATAACCTGGGCGCGGCACTGCTGTGCTTGGCGGGCATTGGCTTGGTGGCGCTCGATAGCGTCGAGTTCAACATCGGTGATGCCATCACGCTGGGCGGTGCGGTTTTCTTTGCTATTCAGATGTCGGTGACGGCCAAGTACGGCCGAAAGATGGACATCAACGTCATCACGTTTTGGATGTTTGTGGGCAATGGCGTCTTGAGCCTTATCTCGTCGTTGTTGTTCGAGACCCAAGCTCCTGCGTCCGTGTGGACGCCGAGCTTTATCGGCGTGATGGCCTTTCTCTCGGTGGGCTGCACGTGCGTGGCGCTGCTCATCCAAAACGTCGGCTTGGCACACGTCCCGGCCTCGACGGGCTCATTGCTCCTATCGATGGAGTCCCCTTCGGGCGTGTTGTTTTCGGTGCTGCTGGTGGGGGAGGCGCTCACCTCGCGTCTGCTTGCCGGCTTCGTCCTCATCTTCTTGTCGATCATCTTGAGCGAGACACATTTCGATTTTTTGCGCCGAAATAATTGTGCGCAATTGTAAACAACTTGTTGCGCCGCCCTCCTGGGGCGGCGTTTTTTTATGTAACGCCCTTACAGTTATACCTTGCACTTTAGACCATCAAAGTGTTTGCTGCACAAATAATACTGGAGGGCATCTATGGCACCAGCTCAGTCCAATCTTCAACCGCAATCAGCGCCCAAGGCCACCCCGGCAGCGCAAGCCGCTATCGGTGACGGTCTTGTTGCCGAGGCTCAAGCTTTTGCAGACAAACTTGCTGCGTGGCGCCACGACCTGCATCAGACGCCCGAGTTGGGTAATCGCCTTCCGCAAACCTCCGCGTATATCCAGGCACGTCTGACCGAGATGGGCATCCCGTTTGCCACGCTCGTCGACGGCTCCTGTGTTGTGGGCCTTATTGGTGCTGGTGCGGCCGTGGCGGCCCAGGGCAACGGTATGTGCACGGACGATCAGGCCGGCACGGTCATCATGCTCCGTGGCGACATGGACGCACTGCCCGTCGCGGAAGAGTCGGGCGAGCCTTTCGCCTCTGTCAACGGCTGCATGCATGCTTGCGGCCACGATATGCATGCGACGGCCCTGCTTGGTGCCGCCCACCTGCTCAAGGCCCGCGAGTCCGAGCTTGTCGACGCCAACGCCACAGTTAAGTTGCTGTTCCAGCCGGGCGAGGAAACCTTTGAGGGCGCCCGCGCCGCCATTGCCGACGGTCTGCTGCAGAATCCGCGTCCCCAGGCCGCCTTTGCCATGCATGTCAATAGCCAGTCGCCGCTTGGCCTGGTGCTCTACGGCAGCCCGGCGCTCTCGGGCGTGTACGGTTTTCGCATCACGCTTCAGGGCAAGGGCGGCCATGGCTCGAGCCCCGAGATCTGCATCGACCCCATCACGGCCGGCGTCCATGTGCATCTGGCGCTTCAGGAGCTCATCTCCCGCGAGGTGCCGGCGGCCAAGGAGGTCGCGCTTACCGTTGGCAAGTTCGCCGGCGGTCAGGCCGCAAATGTCATCCCCGACACTTGTGTGCTCGAGGGAACGCTGCGTGGCTTCGACGTCGAGCTCATGGAGCACCTCAAGACCCGCATCGCGGAGGTCGTCAAAGGCGTTGCCTCGACCTATCGTACGCCGGCGACTATCGAGACGCTCTCGGATGTTCCCCCGCTCGTACTCGATGACGATATGACTCAGGCTTCGCTTGGCTATGTGGGTGTGACGCTGCCCAAGGCCGCCTTCCTGCCGCTGTTCCACGCCATGGCGAGCGAGGACTTCGCGTTGATTTCGAGCGAGATCCCGAGTGCGTACTTTACCGTGGGCGCTGCCGTGACTGATACGGACGAGCATTTTGCTCAGCATCATCCCAAGGCACGTTTTAGCGATGCTGAGCTTCCCCTTGGCGCCGCGGCTTATGCCGCCGTCGCTTTGGGCTACATCGCCGACCACCGGTAGCACCCAATCTTGCCTTTCAAGCCTGCGGGCATGGCCATAAGGCCTATGCCCTTGTCTTTCAAGGCAATCTTGGGCACTACCGGCGCCATCGTCTCGGGTGTGCTGTTCGATGCCACGGGCTCCTTTGCGAGCACCTGGATTGTGTGCCTGGCGTGCTCCGTGGTCATGCTCGTGTTCCTGCTGGCATCCGAGCCCATCGCCGCCAAGCTGCGCGCGAGCGTGGCGGGGGAGTAGACGCCCGTCGCTCTTTTCCGTTCGCCCCGTTCTGCCCGTGGCTGCCTTGGAAGCCGAATGGATGCTCGTACCATCATTCGGTTTCCAAGGCGGCCACGGGCCTACGAAATGATCCGCTTTCCTCCGTTCCCAACAGATTACGTGATTCGAAAGAGACGGAGGAAAACGGATCACAAACAGCGGCGGCGCGTCTGGCCGAACGAGTCCCCATACCCTCGTTCGGTCAGACGCGCCGCCGCGTTGCTGCTTTGTGCCGTATAATGTCCACTACCTATGACGCGATACAAAAGAAAGGTGTTTGCCCATGCAGGCACAGAAGGCGGAGGGAACCCGCGACCTTATCGGCGCCGAGATGCGCGCTTGGCAAAAGATGCAGCAGATTGCGGCCGGCGTATTCGAGCCGTTTGGCTTTAAGCCTATCGAGACGCCCGCGATCGAGCAGGTGGACGTCTTTGTCCACGGCATCGGCCAGTCGACCGACGTCGTGCGCAAGGAGATGTTCCGCGTCTTTAGCGGCGCCAACCTGGAGCGCGTCTTTACTGAGGGCACTGACACCAAGCTCAAGCCCAAGCAGCGCCTGGCGCTTCGTCCCGAGGGCACGGCCGGTGTGGTGCGCGCCGTCGTGGAGAACAACCTGGTGCCCCAGGGCTCCACGCCGTTTAAGGCTTACTACGCCGAGGCCATGTTCCGCGGCGAGCGTCCTCAGAAGGGCCGCCTGCGCCAGTTCCATCAGGTGGGCATCGAGTGGCTCGGCGCTCCCGATCCGGCGGCAGACGCCGAGTGCATCATCATGCTCATGGAGTTCTACAAGCGCCTGGGCTTCGATCTTTCCAAGCTCCGTCTGCTCATTAACTCGATGGGCGATGCCCAATGCCGTCCGGCCTATCGCGAGCGGGTTAAACAGTTCATCCTCGATCACGCCGACGAGATGTGCGATGAGTGCCGCGAGCGCGCCGAGCTCAACCCGCTGCGTGCCTTCGACTGCAAGAACGACCACTGCCGCGAGATCATGGCCGAGGCTCCGCTGATGGGTGACAACCTGTGCGATGAGTGCCGCGAGCACTACGAGCAGGTCAAGCGCTATCTGGATGCCGCCGGTATCGAGTATGTCGAGGATCCCACCTTGGTGCGCGGCCTGGACTACTACACCCGTACTGTCTTTGAGGTCGAGGCCCCTGGCGCCGGCGTCGGCTCCATCGGCGGCGGCGGCCGCTACGATGGCCTGGTCGAGCTCGAGGGTGGCAAGCCCACGGCGGGCGTCGGCTTTGCTGTCGGTTTTGAGCGCGCCCTGCTGGCCCTGCAGGCCTTTGGCAGCGATTTGGGTGCCGATGAGGCCCCGTGCGTCTATGTCGCCAACGCCGGCAAGGAGCTGCGTCAGAACGTCTTTGCCATTACGCAGGAGCTTCGCGCCGCAGGTATCGTGACCGAGGCCGACTATCAGGGTCGTTCGCTCAAGGCCCAGTTTAAGCAAGCCGATAAGGTAGGCGCCAAGCTCATCTTGGTCCTGGGTGGCGACGAGCTTGCCGCCGGCAAGGTCAAAGTGCGCGACATGCAGAGCCATGACGAGGTGCTCGCCGATCTGGACAACGTCGTCGAGGCGGTTCGCGAGCGCCTGTAGCGCATCTTTTTGAGCTTCGGGCCTGCTAACGTGCCCTGCTCATGGAGAGCGATTGTTACGGGGGTGTTTCGCTTTTATGCGGAATGCCCCCGTTTACGTATGCCGCCCACCGAGAAATACGACCATTTAGGGCAAAAACCTTTGCAATGCAGAAAATACTTTTGTGTGGTAAAGCGCAATCAGTGTCGAAAGTATTTCTCAAGCGCCTATAATGAATACCGCATGTTACGTGCATAGAAGGAGGAATGGGAGGAAACGTGGCTGAGAACCTAAGCAACCAGTCTGTACCCGAAGCCGCGGCGCGCGTCGCTGCCGTGGTCAACCGCCTCGTTAACCGAATCGGCTCGAATGCCGAGTCCAGGGAGCGTCTCGCCGAGATCGAGATCCCCGAGGAGCTGCGCGACAATCTGGCGCTGTTCTTGCGCCTGGAGCGCCGTGTGCTTAGCGAGTATGATCCCGAGATCGCGGACCTGTTCGACAAGATTTTGACAGCCGAGATTGTGGTCAATGCCGGCAACCCCGGTACCTGCGCTGCCGACGAAGCCGTCGACGAGCAGGGCGTGCCCACCGCCGACGAGCCCACTGCCGTGGCATTTCGTGAGGTCGTCGATTTGATCGACAGCCTGCCGCTCGATAAGCAGCAGGTCATTGTCCGCGCCTTTACGAGCTTTTTCCATCTGGCAAACCTGTCGGAGGAGAACTACCGTGTGGCGCAGCTGCGCGAGCGCGAGGCCGGTGCGTCGACCGATACCGAGGTCGATCCTGCCAACGAGCTTACCGTTGCCTATCACCAGCTGGTGAATGAGCTGGGTGTCGAGGGTGCCAACGAGCTGCTCGACAAGCTCGAGTTCCACCCTGTCTTTACCGCACATCCCACCGAGGCCCGTCGTAAGGCCGTCGAGGGCAAGATCCGCCGTATCTCCAACCTGCTGGAGGAGCGTCCGCGTCTGGGCGGCTCCGACCTGGTGGAGAACGAGCGCCATATGCTGCAGGAGATCGACGCCCTGGTGCGTACGAGCCCCATCGCGCTCAAGAAGCCCACGCCGGTCGAGGAAGCCGATACCATCATCGACATCTTCGATAACACGCTGTTCGACGTTATCCCCGTTATCTATCGTCGTTTTGACGATTGGGTGCTGGGCGACAAGGCCGGTACTGTGCCGCCGCTGTGCCCGGCGTTCTTCCATCCCGGCAGCTGGATCGGTTCCGACCGCGACGGTAACCCCAACGTCACCGCCAAGGTGAGCCGTGAGGTCGCCGCCAAGTACTTTACGCACATGGTGCTCAAGCTCGAGGACAAGTGCCGCCACATCGGCCGCAACCTGACGCTCGAGGCCACCTACAGCAAGCCGTCGGCCGAGCTCATTAACCTGTGGAACCATCAGGTCGAGATGAGCCCTCGGTACACGGCCCGCGCCGAGCTGATCTCCGAGCACGAGCCGCATCGCGCCGTCATGCTCGTCATGGCCGACCGTCTGAACGCCACCGTGCGCCGTATCACCGACACCATGTACCACAGCGCCGACGAGTTCCTGGATGACCTGCGCGTCGTCCAGCGTTCGCTGGCCGCCTGCGGTGCCGTCCGTGCCGCCTACGGCCCGGTCCAGACCATCATCTGGCAAGTCGAGTCCTTCGGCTTCCATATGGTCGAGATGGAGTTCCGTCAGCACTCCGTGGTGCATGCCCGCGCCCTCAAGGATATCCACGAGAACGGTATCCATGGCGACCTGCAGCCCATGACGCGCGAAGTCATCGATACCTTCCGTGCTATCGGCTCCATCCAAAAGCGCTACGGCAAGAAGATGGCGCACCGCTACATCATCTCGTTTACCAAGAGCGCCCAGCATGTGGCCGACGTCTTTGAGCTTGCCCACCTGTCCTTTGCACACGAGGAGGATGTCCCCGAGCTCGACGTGATTCCGCTGTTCGAGCAGCTCGAGGACCTCGAGGGCTGCGTCGACGTGCTCGACCAGATGCTTACGCTGCCCGTGGTGCAAAAGCGCCTTGCCCAGACCAACCGCCGCATGGAGGTCATGCTGGGCTACTCCGACTCCTCCAAGGATGCCGGTCCTACCACGGCCATGCTCGCGCTGCACTCCGCGCAGGAGCGCATTGCCAAGTGGGCCGAGAAGAACGATATCGACCTGGTGCTCATGCACGGTCGCGGCGGTGCCGTGGGCCGTGGCGGCGGCCCGGCCAACAAGGCCGTGCTGGCGCAGCCCAAGGGTTCGGTCAACTGCTTCTTTAAGCTTACCGAGCAGGGCGAGGTCATCTTTGCCCGTTACGGCAACCGCACGCTGGCTCAGCGCCATGTTGAGTCCGTTGCCGCCGCAACGCTTTTGCAGTCGGCCCCGAGTGTCGAGAAGACCAACACCGAGACCACGCAGAAGTTCTGGGATATGGCCGAGAAGCTCAACGCCGCAAGCCACGAGCGCTATCTGGACCTGCTGAACACCGAGGACTTTACACCGTGGTTCTCGACCGTGACGCCGCTGACCGAGGTCGGTCTGCTGCCGATCGGCTCACGTCCCGCCAAGCGCGGCTTGGGTGCCAAGTCGCTCGACGACCTGCGTACCATTCCGTGGATCTTCAGCTGGAGCCAGGCGCGCATCAATCTGGCCGCTTGGTACGGCCTGGGTACCGCTTGCGAGCAGTTGGGTGACCTTGATCAGCTCAAGGCTGCCTACCAGGAGTGGCCGTTCTTCCGCACCTTTATCGACAACATCGAGATGTCGATCGCCAAGACCGACCAGCGCATCGCCAAGATGTATCTGCACCTGGGCGACCGCGACGACCTGTCCAAGAAGGTCTTTACCGAGATGCAGCTCACCCGTAAGTGGGTCCTTGCCATCGTCGGTGACGAGTGGCCGCTGCAGCATCGCCGCGTGCTCGGCTGCGCTGTCCGCGTGCGCAACCCCTATGTCGACGCCCTGTCCATCGCCCAGGTCCGCGCCCTTCGCGAGGTGCGTATGAACCAGGACGAGATGGCCGAGGAGAAGAAGGCCGAGTACATGAGCCTGATTCTTTCGACTGTGACCGGCGTCTCGGCAGGATTGCAGAACACGGGGTAATCGATAGCCCTGTGGCTCTCACCGGGACCCGATGGGTTTCCCTCTGAATGCGTCCTCGCACTTGAAGCCTCCTTATCCTGCTCCTTCGGAGCTGCGGATAAGGGGGCTTCGTGCTGCGGAATGCATTCAGAGGGAAACCCATCGGGTTCCTTCGTCCTCGGTCTTCTGGGATTAAAGCTGAGGAGAAGAATGGCGCGCTTCTCGCCTTACGACTGTAGCGGCCGCGGTCCCAAGCTGGATCGCGGCCGTTTTGTTGTGGGTCAAATATGAACGTTGTGTTAATGAATCGGTGGACGGTGGTGTTTTTCGGTGAGCGGCGTATCCTTCCAACGGTTTATCTAGTGTGTCAGTTGAAAAGGAAGAGGGCGCTCGTCATTGTTTGAATGTGAACTGCCGTTTGACCACAAGACGCTGCATCTGGAGCTCGAGGATAAGAACTTCGCGGGTGTGATGGAAGGTCATCAGAACGAGTTTAAGACTACAAAATCGCAGGAAGAGCTGGTGGAGGAGTCACTTGCCAACCCTTATGGCTCGCCTTCGCTCGAGGAGCTTTGCGCTGGCAATAAGGATATTGTCATTATTAGCTCCGATCATACGCGTCCCGTTCCCTCGCGTGTGACGATGCCTATTCTGCTGCATCACATCCATTCCGCTGCACCTGAGGCTCGAGTGCGTATTTTGGTTGCTACGGGTATGCACCGTCCGTCGACGCACGAGGAGCTCGTCAACAAGTACGGCGAGGAGATCGTTGCCAACGAGGAAATCGTTATGCACGTCGCGACTGACGACAGCATGATGAAAAAGATCGGCACTCTGCCTTCTGGCGGCGAGTGCATCATCAACAAGATTGCTGCCGATTGCGATCTGCTGCTTGCCGAGGGCTTTATTGAGCCGCACTTCTTTGCCGGTTTCTCTGGTAGCCGCAAGTCCGTCCTGCCTGGCATCGCTAGCTACAAGACCATCATGTACAACCACAACGGTCAGTTTGTGAACGATTCCCATTCGCGTGCCGGCAACCTGTGCCACAACCACGTGAGCGAGGACATGTTTGCCGCTGCCGAGATGGCTCACCTTGCCTTTGTGCTTAACGTGGTGCTCAACGGCAAGCACGAGGTTATCGGCTCCTTTGCCGGCGACATTCACAAGGCGCACGAGGCCGGCTGCGAGTTCGTGAAGAGCCTTGCCGGCGTTGAGCCCGTCGAGTGCGAGATTGCCATCACCACCAACGGCGGCTACCCGCTCGACCAGAACATCTACCAGGCCGTGAAGGGCATGTGCGCTGCCGAGGCCACGCTTCCCGAGGGCGGCGTGATCATTGATGTCGCCGGTTGCGCCGACGGTCACGGTGGCGAGGGCTTCTATCACAACATCGCCGACAACGATCCGGCAGAGTTTGAGCGCGCCTGCATCGACCGTCCTAAGGACGAGACCCTGCCCGACCAGTGGACGAGCCAGATCTTTGCCCGCATCCTGGCGCATCACCCTGTGATCATGGTCACCGACCTGTGCGATCACCAGATGATCAAGGATATGCACATGACGCCGGTCAACACCCTCGAGGAGGCGCTCAAGCTCGCCTTTGAGATGAAGGGTGCCGATGCCAAGGTGGCCGTCATTCCCGATGGCCTGGGCGTTGTCGTCGCGCAGCACTAGTGCGCGGCCTAAACGAATCGTTTGTAACCGACAAGAAAGATAAGGTTTTATGCTTACCAAACTCCTCTGTGAATTCGGCGCAACGGCCCTCATGATCATCTTTGGCGTGGGCGTGCACTGCGATACCGTGCTCAAGGGCACCAAGTATCAGGGCTCCGGCCACATGTTTGCCATCACCACCTGGTCTTTTGGCATCTCGGTCTGCCTGTTTGTCTTTGGCGGCGCCGTGTGCATGAACCCCGCCATGGTGCTTGCCCAGTGCATCGTAGGCCTGGTGCCGTGGAGCAGCTGCATCCCCTTCATGATTGCCGATATGCTCGGCGGCTTTGTGGGCGCCGTAATCGCTTGGCTTATGTATGCCGATGAGTTCAAGGCTTCCGATGGCGTCGTCGATCCCATTGCCCAGCGCAATATCTTCTCGACCAACCCCACCACCGAGGGTACGAACTATGCCCGTAATTTCTTCTGCGAGGCTATCTGCACTTTTGTGTTCATCAGCGCCATCCTTGCTGCCGCTAGCCGCGCCGGCGAGAACGTTTTGATGCTCGCTATCTGCGTCGGCCTGATCGTTTGGGCCGTTGGCATGGGCATGGGCGGCATCACCGGCTTCGCCATGAACCAGGCGCGTGACCTTGGTCCTCGCATGGCCTATCAGGTGCTGCCGATCAAGAACAAGGCTGACAACAACTGGAAGTACGGCCTGCTTGTTCCTGGCATTGCTCCGTTTATCGGTGCCGCTCTGGCCGCGCTGTTTGTGCATGGTTTCTTGGGCATGTTCTAGTCTGAGGCTACATGGTTGTCCGCTGGCCGCATGGGGTAACTTCCCAGCGCGTCCTCGGACATGAAAGAACCCCCGCTGCGCACTGAACTGCGCCCCAAAACTTGGACGGCTTAAATAAAAGCTACGCCGCAAGGGACTGTCTCCGGAACTCCTCCGGGGTCAGTCCCTTCAGTTTAACCTGGCGCCTCCTCGTGTTCCAATGGACCACGAAGTCGTCGAGGTCCGCCTTGAAGGACTCGAAGTCCGGCCACGTCCTTCCGCGGAAGAACTCGTCCTTGATGTGGCCGAACACCTGCTCCGTCGCGCCGTTGTCGATGCAGTTGCCCTTCCGGGACATGCTCTGCACCACGCCGGCCTCCTCCAGCCGCCTGCACCAACCGGCCTGCTGGTACTGCCAGCCCATGTCCGAGTGCAGGATCGGCCTGGAGCCCTTGGGCTTCCTGGACACGAGCTGGTCGAGCAGCTCGTGCTGCTGGGCCATGTTGGGGTGCAGCGACGTGGACCAGGCGACGATCTCCTTGCTGCCGAAGTCGTAGACCGGCGCGAAGTAGGCCTTGCCCCAGGGCTGCTTGAACTCGGTGACGTCGGTGCCCATCTTCTCCCACGGCCCGTCGGCG
>DBGCAP010000061.1:0-5193 GCA_048367555.1 Collinsella sp. | reverse complement strand
GAGCGCTTTACCGTCAAACAGCTGCCCGAGCTGCTCAAGAACCCGCTCCTCATCGCGCTCTACGCAGTCACGGTCTTCATGGCGACCGGCTATTACGCAAGCTACAGCTATATCGAGCCCTTCCTGGCGCAGGTCGCGCACGTCGATGCGGGCGCCATTACCATGACGCTGACGGCGTTTGGCTGCTCTGGTTTGCTCGGAAGCTGGCTGTTTGGCCGCCTGTTCGATGGGCATCGCTTCCCGTTCTTGGCTATCACGCTCTCCGGCGTGCCGGTGGCCCTGCTGCTCATGGGGCCGGCCGCATCGTCGCTCGTGACAGTGCTTGCCGTCTGCGCACTGTGGGGTTGCTGCGCCACGGCCTTTAACGTGGCGTTTCAGGCCGAGCTCATCAAGTGCACGTCGGCAGATTCGTCGGCCGTCGCCATGTCGATCTTCTCGGGCCTGTTTAACCTCGGTATTGGCACGGGCACCGCAATCGGCGGCGCCGTGGTTTCGGGTCCCGGTATCGCTTGGATCGGCTTCGCGGGCGGGGCGATTGCCGTCGTGGGCGTCATCCTCGCCATCACGGTGATGTTCCCGGCCATTCGCCGCGCCAAGCCCGTCGCCTAACCATATCCCCTCATCAGTTGCGGTGAAATACGGATTGTTTAGCCCAATAAACCTGGCAAACAGTCCGTATTTCACCGCAACTTATTTTGGGGAAGGGGGTGCACGCTGGGCATACAATGGATGTCGTTGTGTTGCGCTTACCGGGAGGTTGCTATGTGGGCATACGAGACGACGTTCTACCAGATCTATCCGCTGGGCTTCTGTGGAGCTCCGCGCGAAAACGCCGCGTCCGTTGCCGAGGATGAGCTCACCCAGGCTGTCAACGCCGCGCCAAACCCCGATGCGCCCATCATGAAGATCGCCCAATGGGCCGACTACCTGCAGGAACTCGGCGTTGGCACTGTGCTCATCAACCCGCCGCTCGAGTCCGATAGCCACGGCTACGATACGCGCAGCCTGCGCCATATCGACCGCCGCCTGGGTGGGGATGTCGACTTTGCCGCCGTGTGCGACACACTGCATGCCCACGGTATCCGCGTGGTGCTCGATGCCGTCTTCAACCACGTCGGCCGCGGTTTTTGGGCCTTCCGCGATGTGCAGGAGCGCAAGTGGGATTCGCCGTACAAGGATTGGTTCCACATCAGCTTTGACGGTGACTCGTGCTACGGCGACGGCTTTTGGTATGAGGGCTGGGAGGGCCATTTTGAGCTTGTGAAGCTCAACCTGCAAAACCCCGCCGTGGTCAATTACCTGCTTGAGTCCGTGCGCCGCTGGGCCGAGGTCTTTGGCGTCGACGGCCTGCGCTTGGACGTTGCCTATATGCTCGACCGCGACTTCATGCGCCGCCTGCACGCTTTTACCCGTGAGCTCAAGCCCGACTTTGTGCTGATCGGCGAGACGCTCCACGGCGACTACAACCAAATCGTCAACGACGAGATGCTCGACTCCTGCACCAACTACGAGTGCTACAAGGGTCTGTACTCCAGCTTTAACTCGGTCAACATGTTCGAGATCGCCCATTCGCTGCACCGTCAGTTTGGCGGCGACCCTTGGTGCATCTACCGCGGCAAACATCTGCTGTCGTTTGTCGACAACCACGATGTGCCGCGCCTGGCGAGCATCCTCACCGACAAGTCCTGTCTGCGTCCCGCCTACGGCATGCTCTTTGGCATGCCAGGCATCCCGTGCGTCTACTATGGCAGCGAGTGGGGGATTCCTGGCGAAAAGGGCGGCCCCGATGGCGACTGGGCGCTGCGCCCTGCGCTCGATGAGCCTGCGCCCAACGAGCTGACGGCCTTCATCACGCAACTTGCGCACCTACGCTCGGCCGATGACGCGGCAGCCCGTGCCCTCAACTACGGTGCCTATCGCAACGTGGTAATCCAGAACAAGCAGCTGCTGTTCGAGCGCGCCTGCGACGACGCGACGGTGCTCGTGGCGGTCAATGCCGTGAACGAGCCCTATACCTTTGGAGCCGGCGAACTCAACGGCTCCTTCGTCGACCTGCTTTCCGACGATGCGCCCACGGTCGAGCTGTCGGGCTTCCTTGAACTTGCGCCCTACGAAGTGCGCTATCTGTTGAGGGCCTAGCTCGTGGCCACGCCAGGCGAGGGTTATCAACATATTGAGCATGGGTTTGAGCCCGTGTTTGACGAGCGCTCGCGCGTTTTGGTGTTGGGCTCGTTTCCCTCGGTGCTCTCGCGTGCCAATGCCTTCTACTACGGCAATCCGCAGAACCGCTTTTGGCGCGTGATGGCCGCGTGCCTCGGCGTGCCTGTGCCGCCCAACGAGGGCGATCCTTTGGCAAGCGGTGAGCCCGCGACGCTCGATGCCTCCATTGCCGCCAAGCGGGCCATGCTGCTGGACGGCGGCGTGGCCCTGTGGGATGTGATCGAGAGCTGCGACATCAAGGGCTCGAGTGACGCCAGCATCAAAAACGTTGTGCCGGCACATATCGAGTGCATTACCGGCGCAGCTCCTATCGAGGTCGTTGTCTGTAACGGCGGCACGGCAGGGCGGCTCTACAAGCGCTATCTACAAGAGCGCGCTGGGCTGCCGGCCATCGTTCTGCCGTCGACAAGTCCCGCCAATGCGGCGTGGCGCCTGGAACGCCTTGTCGAGCGCTGGCGCGATGCCGTTGATTGGGGCGCTCTGTAATTTAGATATCTGATTGGGCGCGGGTGCCGAGGTGTTTCATGATGGCATGCCAGATCGGTGCGGGCAGCGCGGGCTTGACGCGCACCATGCCGTCGACATCGACGCTACCGACATCGCCGCCGCCAAGCAGCTGCGCATGCTCAATGGAGCAGCCCATGCGCACAGCGCCCACAAGCTTATCCATCGCTTCCGAAAATGGCCGACGTAAGAGGCCCATACGCGGGGAGTGGCGAAGTGCTGCGATGCCGCTGCCGGCACAGATGACAACGCCGTCGCACCATGGCAGGTCACGTAGAAGACATGCCCGATACAGGCGGTCGAGAACTTCGTCCGCCTGCTTGTTGTTTTTGGACGCGGCCTGGACGACGACATAGATGCGTGTCTCTGTATTTCCAAGGCGATCGAGTATCTGCTCGACAGCGATCATAGCCTCATCGTCAAATGCATCATCAACAGCGAGCACCATGCCATCGACTGCACCGGCATCATCCGCCTTCAAGTCAACCGGGTGGGGAAGTACGGTGTCGGAAAGCCGGGCATAGGCCGCGATGGCATCTTGCAGGTCCCAGAGCAAAAACTCAAGATCGGCGCTATTGGGAATGCTGATATACGCAATGGTTTGCAACGTTTTTGGTACATCGCCGCGTGTGGTCGTCTCCATGCCACCTCCTTTCCGGTTGGTTTCCGTTTAGGTTACACCGTCTGGTGACGCCTCGCCGCGCTATCCTAGTGCAACCCTTACGAAAGGAACGCCATGCGTCTGCCCATGAATACCTCGCTTGCCACGCTCAAGCCCTCCGGCATCCGCCGGATCAACGCACTCGCCGCGCAGCATCCGGGATGCATTGCGCTCGCGCTCGGCGAGCCCGATTTTCCCACGCCCGATGTGATTAGCGCTGAGGTGACTGCCTCGCTCAATCGCGGTGACACGCATTATCCGCCCAACAACGGTCGCCCCGCCCTGCGCGAGGCGCTGTCCGCATATATGGGCGACGCGGGCCTTTCGTATTCTGCTGACGAGGTCATCCTGACCGATGGTGCGACCGAGGCCCTGTCGGCTACGTTTATGGCCATGCTCAACCCCGGCGACGAGGTCATTATCCCCACGCCGGCCTTTGGCCTGTACGAGAGCATCGTCGTGGCCAACCACGCCGAGGCGGTCTTTTTGGATACGGAGCCTGCGCAATTCCAGATTGACGAGGACGCACTTCGTGCTTGCGTGACGCCGGCGACCAAGGCCATCGTCATCTGCACGCCCAACAATCCAACGGGCTGCATCCTCAACGCGGCATCGCTCGACGCCGTGGCGCGCGTAGCGGAGCAGGCGGGCATCTATGTAGTCTGCGACGACGTATACAACCGCCTCGTCTATGTGGACGGCTACGAGCGCTTCGCCCAGCGACACCCGGAGCTGCGCGAGCAGACGGTCGTCATCGAGAGCTTCTCCAAGCCCTGGGCCATGACCGGCTGGCGCTTGGGCTGGCTCGCAGCCGCAGCCCCCGTCATCGCCGAGATCGCAAAGGCCCACCAATACTTAGTGTCGAGTGCCGTCTCCTTCGAAATGGACGCCGCAACTCGAGCCCTCACCGTCGACCCCACCCCCATGCTCGAAGTCTACCGAACCCGTCGCGAACGCGTACTCGCAGCCTTAGACGCCATGGGCCTCGACGTAGTTGAACCGGCGGGAGCCTTCTATGCCTTCCCCAGCATCAAACAGTACGGCCTAACCAGCGAAGACTTCTGCATCAAAGCCATCAAAGAGGCAAACGTAGCCCTAGTCCCCGGAAACTGCTTCGGAACCGAAGGCCACATCCGCCTCAGCTATTGCGTTTCCGACCAAGATCTGGACGAAGGCCTCCGCCGCCTGTCCAACTTCGTGTCAACCCTATAGCCCACCGGGACCCAAAACCATCAGCCCACCGACCCAAGCATTATGAGTGGGGCGTGCCGGTCAACGTAAAACCGGGCTGCCCCATAGTTGACGCAGGCACGCGCCGCCGAAGGCCAGGCGCACGGCTTTCGTAGAGTCCGCACGAGCCGCCGAGCACCTACTGTGCTCTTCGTGCGAGCCAGGACTTGACCGAGCGAAAACCTTGCGCCTGGCCTTCGGCGGCGCGGCCGGATGGTGGAATTGTGTACAGCCCGGTTTTCCGTTGACCGACGCCGGGGTCCCCGCCATAATACTTTCGGTTCACGCACGAATCCGCTGCCAGAGACAGCCGGTGCAAACGGGCATCGCCCGCGAGCTTAATGGGATATCCCGCCAGCCGAGGTGGTCGAGTAGATATGTCTTCTCGCCCCCGTCGCTCATGCAGCGCGGGGGCTTTCTTTTTGGACATGCCCCCGTCACGTCCTTGTGGCGGACCGTGCCCGGAAAGAATTCGAGGAGGTGTAATTCATGCCCCAGCAGTACAAAATCGACAAGGTTGCAGAGATCGAGTCCCGTATCGCCGAGAACGCCGGTCTGTTCGTCGTCAACTACAACGG
>DBGCAP010000060.1:0-20158 GCA_048367555.1 Collinsella sp. | reverse complement strand
GACTACTCTGCGTCCGCGTCGCTGTCCTCGGCCTGCTTCTTCTTGGCAGCAGCGAGCTTGGCCTCGAGCTCAGCGATCTCCTTGGCCTCCTCGGACTGCTCGACCACGACCTCCTCGGCCTGCTTGGTCTCGGCCTTATCGTCGCCCTCCATACCCTCGCGGATATTCTTGACGGTGGAGCCGAGGGACTTGCCGAGCTTCGGCAGGTTCTTGGGCCCGAAGATAATCAGGACAACGACGAGAATAATGATGAGCTCAGGAGCCCTCAGTCCAAACATGTAGACCTCCACAATACAGCGAGACAAGCTCGAATGAGTATACCGCGGGTATCGCGGTATCACAACAATAGCTAAAAAAAGGGACCGCAAGAAGCGGTCCCTCCTCATGCTCTGGTCGGGTTGACTGGATTTGAACCAGCGACCCCTGCGTCCCGAACGCAGTGCTCTACCAAACTGAGCCACAACCCGTTAGCTCGACTATAGTAACAAAGATTTCCGTCGTGTGCTAGAGAAATTTTTACTTCTTTGGCACTTCAACACGAACCGTGTTGGGAATGAGCTCCGTCGCGCAGGACCACCAGCCGTTTTGCTGGGCAGCGTCGGCAAGCCTTTCGGCCATGGCGGCGGTGTCGCAAATGGCAAACGAGCAAGCACCCGATCCGCACACATCTACAGCAACGGTGCCGTCCTGTTTACGCAGCCAATCGAGAACCGTTTGAATCTGCGGCTCCATCTGTGCGGAAATGACACCCAAGTTGTTATGGATGAGCGCATATGCCGTCTCGGCATCACCAGCACGCAAGGCAGAAGCTATCGCGCCGGGCTTGTCCGCAGGCACCGGGGCCTCGTCAAAACGTCGATAGGCCTCAATTGTCGAAACACTCGCCTCGCGCGGCTTAACCAGCACGACGGGCGTCACGGGCAACGCGAGGTACTCAGTTGCCAGCACGTCTCCCCCACCTACGTAGAACGCAGGGCTCGCGTGCAAAAAGAACGGGACGTCAGCACCAATGCCGCGCGCGATGTCGTCGAGCGCGGGGTCGGTGCGATCAATGCCCCAGAGCTCCGCCAAGGCGACAATGACCGCGGCCGCATCCGTCGAGGGGCCGCCCAAGCCGGCGCACAATGGAATGCGCTTCTCAATCGTCACGCAGATGTTTGCCTCACGACCATAATAATCGGCCATAGCAACCGCAGCCCGATACGCTGTATTCTTTTGCATGGGAAAATCTGATGCCGGAACCGTCTGAACGGTCAGCGCCTGCGCCGGCGTGACCGTCACGGTATCGGAAAGACCGACGGCTGCCATCAGGGAATCGACCCTGTGGTAGCCGCGGTCATCGCGCTCGGTATGAACCCCCAGGTAGAGGTTAATCTTTGCCGGCGCGGAAAGAGTCAGGGACCAATCGGTCACCGTTAATGCTCCTCGAGCTGATTGCCGAGCGGGGTAAAGATATGCTCGCCGCTCTCGGGGTCGAACAGCTCGACCTGACCGGTGAGGACATCGATATACTGGTAGGACTGACGCGACTTGCGGCCGCGACGCTCGTCAACCTCGATGATAAAGACGGCGGGGTGGACGCTCTTGATGGTGCCCATGCGCTCGACGACGCGGGTGCGGCCCATGTTGGCCTTAACCTTGACGCGATCGCCCACCATATCGGTCAGCTTCTCGTGGATGTCGTCGACGTGATTGACTTCCATCTCTTCCATGAACAGGGCCTCCAGAAGGTGCAATTCAAAAAGGGGATAATACCCCTAAGATAGACAAAACTCTAATACTATAGCACCCTGCTGTTGCTATACGCAAGTAGCTAAATGAACCCCGTCCCAAATACGTACCAGACGACAACCTCGCATGACCAGTTGTTACGCGGTTTGGTAAAACCGCGTAACCACTAGTTTGGTACCTTGACATTCATTTCTCACGCTCCTAAATTAGTTAGGCACAAAACAATTTCACTACCTAACTAAAGAGAGGAGCGAAGCATAGATATGTGTGTTGAACCACTCGTCCTTCCACATGAGCCCGGCGGTGACCCGTCGCAACCGGTAGACATACCCGAAGCGGTCAGCGCCGAAGACAAACTCGCCAAGCGCATCCTGAGCGGTCTGGGCTTTTGCGGCCATTACATGCACTTTCATGGCGGAGGCGTATCCGGCAAGGCGCCCATCATCTGCCTGCTGGCCAAGCAGCCCGGCGGCGAGATGTCGCAGCAGGAACTCGGCATGCACTTTGACCTCAAGCCGGGGTCGCTTTCCGAGATCCTGTCCAAGCTCGAGGTCAACGGCCTCATTGAGCGCAGCCGTAACCCCAAGGATCGACGGCAACTCACCATTCGCCTGACCGAAACCGGCCGGGAAAACGCCCGCATCGACCAGGCCGCCCGCATTCGCTTTAGAGAGCAGGCCTTTAGCGCCCTCACCCACGACGAGCGTGAGCAGCTCGCCGAAATGCTCGAGAAAATCCGCAAAACTTGGGAGGAACTGGATGATTAAAACCCTCATGGGCAGCATCCGCGACTATATGAAAGTCACCGTTGCCACACCGTTGCTCGTGCTTGGCGAGGTGCTCTGCGAGATGCTGATTCCATTTATCACCGCCAACCTGATCGATGCCATCAAAGACGGCGCCACCGTAGCCGAGATGCTTCCCACCGCGGTTTTTTTGGTGCTTATCGCGCTGACGTCGCTTGCTTTTGGCGCCGCTGCCGGCGTCACCTGCAGCCATGCGAGTTGCGGCTTCGCCAAGAACCTGCGTCACGACCTGTTCTACAAGATCCAGACGTTCAGCTTTGCCAACATCGATGAGTTCTCGAGCTCCTCGCTCGTCACGCGCCTGACCACCGATATCAACAACGTGCAGCAGGCCTTTATGATGATCATCCGTATCGCCGTGCGCGCGCCGCTGGTATTGATCTTCGCCTTTACCATGGCGTTCATCATGGGCGGCAGCGTTGCCATGGTCTACCTGGTCATCATTCCGCTGCTGGGCTTTGGACTGTTCTTTATCATCTTTAAGGTGCGCCCCATCTTCTCGCGCGTGTTCCACAAGTACGATGCCCTTAACGAGTCCGTCGAGGAAAACGTCACCGGCATGCGCGTGGTTAAGAGCTACGTGCGCGAAGACTTTGAGAAGGAGAAGTTCGCGACCGCCGCACGCGACGTCCAGATGGACTTCACCCGCGCCGAGAAGCTGCTCGCCTTTAACAACCCCATGATGAATATCTGCGTCAACGGCGCGTTTGTCGTCATCATCTACCTGGGCTCCAAGCTCATCATCACGAGCCAGGGCACGCTGTTCGACGTGGGCCAGCTCTCCTCGATCTTTACCTATGGCTTCCAGATCCTCATGAGCCTGATGCAGCTGTCGATGATCTTTGTCATGGTGACCATGGCCGACGAATCGGCGCACCGCATTACCGAGGTGCTGGCCGCCGAGCCCACGATCGCCGATCCCGCCGAGCCCGTGCTCGAGGTTGCCGACGGCTCCATCGACTTTGACCACGTGAGCTTTAAGTATTCCGCGCATGCAAAGCGCCAGGCGCTCGACGATATCGACCTGCACATTAAGAGCGGCGAGACCATCGGCATCATCGGCGGCACCGGCTCGGCCAAGTCCACGCTTGTAAACCTCATCGCCCGTCTGTACGACACCACCGAGGGTACCGTGCGCGTGGGCGGCGTGGATGTGCGCGACTACGACTTGGACGCCCTGCGCCACCAGGTGGCCATGGTGCTGCAGAAAAACGTGCTGTTTAGCGGCACGATTGCCGAGAACCTGCGTTGGGGCGACCCGAATGCCACCGACGAGGAAGTCCGCGAGGCGGCACATCTGGCCTGCGCCGACGAGTTTGTCGACGGCTTCCCCAAGGGCTATGACACCTGGATCGAACAGGGCGGCTCCAATGTCTCCGGCGGTCAGAAGCAGCGCCTGTGCATTGCGCGTGCCCTGCTGCGTCGCCCCAAGATCTTGATCCTGGACGACTCCACCAGCGCCGTCGACACCAAGACCGACGCCAAGATCCGCGCGGGGCTGGCAAGCTATCTGCCCAACACGACCAAGCTCATCATCGCCCAGCGCATCAGCTCCGTGCAGGACGCCGATCGCATCATCGTCATGGAGGGTGGCCGCATCGCGCAGATCGGCAACCACGATGAGCTGCTTAAGACGAGCGAGATCTACCGCGAGACCTTTACCTCGCAAAGCAAGATGTCTGCCGAGGGCGAAGGGGCCGTCGAGGCCGACACCGAGGCATCTGCAACGCAAGCTCAGACCCAGGAAGGAGGCGAGGCACATGAGTAAAGCAACGACCGCCGAGCGCGCGCTCAACCGCAAGGGCGGCACCATGTCGCGCCTCATCAAGACGCTCTTTGGCTTCTACCCCGTGCTTTTGCCCCTCGTCGTCGTCGGCGTGGTGCTCTGCGCCATCATCAACTCCATCGGCGCGACCTTCCTTCAGAGCGCCCTGCAGATTATTAGCGAGTCGTGGCAGTCGGGCGATTGGGCGACCGCGCAGCCCAAAATTCTGAAGCTTGTGACCACCCTCGCCTGCATCTACGGCGTCGGCATCCTGTCCTCACTCTTCTGGAACCGCGCCATGGCCATCGTTACGCAGGGCTCGCTCGAGAAGCTGCGCGAGAAGATGTTCAACCGCATGCAGGACCTGCCGATTCGCTACTTCGACACGCACCAGCGCGGCGACATCATGAGCCACTACACCAACGACATCGACACGCTGCGTCAGATGATCAGCCAGTCGCTGCCCAACCTGCTCATGACGACCATCGTCATCGTCACGGTGTTCTTTATCATGCTGTACTACAGCGTGTGGATGTGCCTGGTCATTGTGGCCGGCGTCGTCTTTATGACCTTTATGACCAAGCTGCTCGGCTCCAACTCCGCGCGCTTCTTCATTGCGCAGCAGACTGAACTCGGCGTGGTCGAGGGCCATATCGAGGAAGTCATGAACGGCCAGAAGGTCGTCAAGGCATTCTGCCACGAGTCTGCCGCCGAAGCCGATTTTGACGAGCGCAACGAAAAGCTCTTCGAGGTCTCGCAGAAGGCCAACATGTACGCCAACATCCTCATGCCTATCCTTATGAACCTGGGCAACCTGCTCTACGTGCTGGTCGCACTGGCGGGCGGCATTTTCCTGGCGCTGGGCGTGCCTAACCTGAGCATCTCGGGCATGACGCTGTCCATCGCCGTCGTAGTGCCGTTCCTCAACATGACCAAGCAGTTCTGCGGACAGATCGGTCAGATCTCGCAGCAGATCAACGCCGTGGTCATGGGCCTCGCCGGCGCCGACCGCATCTTTGAGCTCATCGACGAGAAGCCCGAAGCCGACGAAGGCTATGTGACGCTCGTCAACGCGCAGGTGAACCCCGATACCTGGCAGCTCGAGGAGGCCGACCACCACACCGGCATGTGGGCATGGAAGCATCCGCACCGCGCGACCGGCGAGATCGAGTACGTGCCGCTGCGCGGCGACCTGGTCATGGACAACGTGGACTTTGGCTACACGCCCGACCACGAGGTGCTGCACGGCGTGTCCGTGTTTGCCAAGCCGGGCCAGAAGGTCGCGTTTGTCGGCGCCACCGGTGCCGGTAAGACGACCATCACCAACCTCATCAACCGCTTCTACGACATCGCCGACGGCAAGATCCGCTACGACGGCATCAACGTCAACAAGATCCGCAAGGCCGATCTGCGCCGCTCGCTGGGCGTGGTGCTGCAGGACGTGAACCTGGTCACCGGCACCGTGATGGACAACATCCGCTACGGCAACCTGGACGCCACCGACGAGGAGTGCATCGCGGCGGCCAAGCTCGCGGGCGCGGACGACTTTATCACCCGCCTGCCCGACGGCTACGACACGATGCTCACCGGCAACGGCGCCCAGCTGTCGCAGGGCCAGCGCCAGCTGATTTCGATCGCACGCGCCGCCGTCGCCGATCCGCCGGCAATGATTCTGGACGAGGCCACGAGCTCCATCGACACCCGCACCGAGGCCATCGTGCAGGCCGGCATGGATAAGCTCATGGAGGGCCGCACGACATTTGTCATCGCGCACCGCCTCTCCACCGTGCGTAACTCCGACGCGATCATCTGCCTGGACCACGGCCGCATCATCGAGCGCGGCAACCACGACGAGCTGATCGCCAAGCGCGGGTATTACTACCAGCTCTATACCGGAGCGTTTGAGCTGGAGTAGCTCAAAACAGCCCCTACGCCCCCAACGGACCTCCCCGAGGGAGACGGGGTGTTTACTCCGTGCTCAAACATTCTCGCTTCGCTGCGAAACTGCGCGCGGAGCAAACACCCCGTCTCCCTCGGGGAGGTCCTACGCACACAGTCTTTTCTCGCAGCCTGAAAAGAAGTGGTGAGGCCCTGGCCGTTTGGCCAGGGCCTCATTTTGTAAGGAGTCAAAACCCCGTCCCAAATGAGCTATTTGAGAAGTTGGGCCATGGCGTTGACGAATTTTTGGACTTGGAGGGTGGGCTCGAGCGGGTAGTGCAGAAAGACCGGCACCTCGCGGCCGCACAGGAACGGCACGCCCACAAAGGCAGGGTGCACGCCCGACCATGCGCCGCAGGTGAGCACCGCGTCGCCCTTTTCCTCCGCCTCGTTAAAGAGCGCAAAGTCGAAGCTGTCCACATCGATCACGTCCACGCCGCCGTCGGTTAACAGGTCGATACGCAGGCTGTCCATGGCATCGTTGCCGTGACGGAGCACGCGCAGGCGCATGCCCTCCAAGTCGGCAACCGTGATGCGCGTCTTGCGCGCCAGCGGGCTCGTGCGCGGCAGGTCGATATAAAACGGCACGTTGACGATGCGGAGCTTTTGGCAGGTGTCGCCCCAGCGCGGAGTCGAAAAACTCGACTGCACCACATCGACCTCGCGGCCCAAGCTGCGCATGACGGTCTCGCGCTCGTCGTAGAGGTCGCTTACCGGCACAATCTCAAATCGCAGCGACGGCTCCAGATCGTGGATGCCCGTCCACATCGACAGCGTTTGGCGTCCTGGGCACATCATCGATACGCCCAGGCGCACGGCACCGCCATCGCCCGCCGCGCGTCGGGCACGGCGCAGCGCGTCCTCGGACTGCCGCATGATCGAGCGCGCGTCGTCCACCAGCAGAGCACCCGCCGGCGTCACCTTGACGCCCGAGTGCGAGCGCTCGAACAGCGTAATACCGAACTCCGCCTCAAAACCCGATACCTGCTTGACGAGCGCCGGCGTCGACACGCGCAGCTTTGCCGCCGCACGCGAGAAGCTTCCCAGCTCCGCGGCGGCCGATATGGCCTCAAGTCGTCGATCGTACACGTCAATCTCCCGTTTTCGCGCCCGTGACCGCATGGTGCCACAGGGGGTTGTTTTCGCAGGTCACGCGCTCAATTGAGAATGAGCTGCATCGCACAGTGTAAACCTACGGTTAACGCAATTCTAACAAATATGCAATTCACCTGCGCAAATGCAAAGCATACGATAACCAGCGAAAACCACGTGGGTCGATTAATGGGAGCGACCCACCGGGAGGCACAAGAAGGGAAGTTCCTATGAGCAACTGGCTTAAGCTCGAGGGCGATGTCTGCGCCGTGACCGGCGCACTCGGCGGTATGGGCGTCGAGATTTGCCGCGAGTTCGCCCGCAACGGCGCCAACGTCGTCCTGCTCGACCTGGACGAGGAGAAGGTCAAGGCCGCAGCCGCCGACCTCGCCGCCGAGTTTGGCATCCACGCCGAGGGTTACAAGATGAACGCCACCGACGAGGCTGAGGTTCAGGCTGCCGTCGACGCCACCATCGCCAACTTCGGCCGCGTCGACGTCCTCGTCAACACCGCCGGCATCCTGCGCTTCGCCGCCATGGAGGACCTGCCGCTGAGCGACTGGGAGCAGGTGCTCAACGTCAACCTCACCGGCTACTTCATCACCTCGCAGCGCTTTGGTCGCGAGATGATCAAGGCCGGCCAGGGTCGCCTGGTGCACATCTCGACCGTCGCCAGCCACTCCCCCGAGACGTTCTCGGGCGTGTACAGCTCCACCAAGGCCGGCGTCAACATGATGTCCAAGATGCTCGCCGCCGAGTGGGGCCCCTACGGCGTCCGCTCCAACTGCGTCGAGCCTTGCTTCGTTAAGACCCCGATGTCGGCCAACTTCTACGCCGACCCCGAGGTCGAGAAGAGCCGCAGCCGCCTGATCGCCACGCGCCGCATCGGCGAGGTCAGCGATATCGCCAACGCCGTCATGTTCCTGGCGTCCAAGCGCTCGGACTTTACCACCGGCGACGCCATCAAGGTCGACGGCGGCTTCTCCAACATGATGGGCGACCTCACCGCCAAGCCCGGCGGCCGTCGCGCCTATGCCGACAACTACCTTAAGAACAAGGGTGTCGAGCTCTGGTCCGATGAGTCCGGCGTCGCCAAGCCGACCGACCAGTAAACCAACCTGGCAGGGAGGACCCGCGGATACGCCCACTCCTCCCCCGTATCGATTAGAAAGAGTCCAATGGCTTCCACCAACTCCAACAAGGGTCGCGCCGTCGTGCTTTCCGCCGCGTGCGTCACCATGTTCTTCATCAGCTCCATCGCGCTGTATTCCGTCGTGAGCAAGAACCTGCTCGCCGTCTACCCCGAGTGGTCGAGCGCCCTTACCTGGGCGTTCCCGGTCTTCCAGACCATCATGGCCGTGACGGGCATCTTCGCCGGCCGCATCTCCGACAAGATCGGTCCGCGCAACGTCGTGATCGCTGCCGCCGTGTGCTACGGCCTGGGCTGGTTCATGTCCGGCACCGTCACCGAGCCGTGGCAGTTCTACCTGTGGTTCTCGCTCGTCGCCGCCATCGGCAACGGTCTGGGCTACAACCCGGCGCTCACCACCGGCCAAAAGTGGTTCATCGACAAGAAGGGTCTCGCCTCCGGCATCACCCTGGCCGCTTCGACCGCCGGCCCCGCCGTGCTGTCCCCGGTGCTCGCCTCGCTGCTCATCCCGAGCTTGGGCATCTTTGGCGCCCTTAAGGCGCTCGGCGTCATCTTCTTTGTGACGATTGCCGCCTCCGCCCTGTTCCTGAAGGCCCCCGAGGCCGGCTGGCTGCCCGAGGGCTTCGAGGCCCCCAAGGGCGGCGCACATGCCGGTACCTTCGGTGACCTCACCCCGGGCGAGATGGTCAAGACCCCGCGCTTCTGGGTCCTCATCGTCACCTTCGCCTTTGCCGCCACCGCGGGCACCCTGCTCGTGGGCAAGGTTGCCTCCATCGCCGCCGTCCAGCTCTTCGCCGACCCCACGAGCGCCGCTGCCGTCGCCCTCGGCGGCGTGGTGGTCTCCGTCAACACCTGCGCCAACCTGGTTGGCCGTCTGTCCTTTGGCCAGATCATCGACAAGCTCGGCGCCTATAAGTCGCTGCTCATCAGCCTTGTCGTCACCATCGTCGCACTCGTCATCATGTCGATGAGCTTTACGCAGGCCATGTTCTTTGTGGCGCTCGCCCTGCTCGGCTTTAGCTTTGGCGCCCTGCTCGTCATCTACCCGCCGCTCACCGGTGGCGCCTTTGGTACCAGCAACATCGGCGTCAACTACGGCATCATGTTTTTGGGCTACGCCGCTTCCACCTGGATCAGCCAGCCCATCACCGCCGTGCTGTATCACGCCGAGGCCGGCAGCGCCGCCTATCAGCAGTCCTTCTACGGCGCCATTGTGATCGCCGCTATCGCCGTCGTGCTCACCGTCTACATGATGGTCTCCGACAGCAAGAAGAAGTCCGCCTAGTTTTGCCGATGTGACAAAGGGACTGTCCCTTTGTCACATTCCACCGCCACCCACACACATCGTAAGGAGTCGAAATGTCTGAGCTCAACCCCGTCCGCATTGCCGTTATCGGCGCCGGCGCCATGGGCCGCAACCACATCCGCTTTGTCACCGAGGAGCCCGAAGCCGAGCTCGTCGCCATCGCCGACGCCTTTGAGGGCGCCCGCGCCACGGCCGAGACCGCCGGCGTGCCGTTTTACACCGATCCCGCCCAGATGATGGACGAGGTCAAGCCCGAGGCCGTCATTATCGCCACCCCCAACGACCTGCACCTGGGCGTTGCTCGCGAGGCCATCAAGCGCAACATCGTGCCGCTGGTCGAAAAGCCGATCTCCAACGACCTTGAGGATGCCCAGGCCTTCGCCGCCGAGGCCGAGACCGCCGGCGTGCCCGTGCTCGTGGGTCAGCACCGTCGCCACAACCCCTTCGTTAACAAGGCTAAGGAGATCATCGAGTCCGGCGAGCTGGGCAAGCTCACCGTGTCGAGCTTCCACTACATGATCTATAAGAATGACGAGTACTTCGATGTCGAGTGGCGCCGCAAGAAGGGTGCCGGCCCGATCCTGGTCAACCTGGTGCACGACGTCGACCTGCTCCGCTACCTGCTGGGCGAGCCCGTTGCCGTCCAGGGCATGCAGTCCAGCGCCGCCCGCGGTTTTGAGACCGAGGACTCCGCCGTGGTCAACGTCCGTTTTGCCGATGGCGCGCTTGCGAGCATGACCATCTCCGACGCCACCGCCAGCCCCTGGAACTGGGAGGCCACCGCTCGCGAGGACCCGCAGTACCGTCCCTTCGACGCCGACGCCTACTTTATCGGCGGAACCTTGGGCGCCCTGTCGCTGCCCCGCTTGCACCAGTTCTCCTACGACGGCGCCTCCAACTGGCACAAGCCGCTGCAGATGGAGATTCCGGCCGTGGACCCGGCACTACCGCACAAGATGCAGCTCAAGCACTTTGTGAAGGTCGTCCGCCGCGAGGTTGAGCCCGTCGTGACCCCCGCCGACAACGTCAAGACGCTCACGCTTCTCAACGCCGTCAAGGAGGCCGCCGAGACCGGCCAGCTCGTCGAGCTGTAATGCCTTAAGGGCGGGCCGCGGCAAACCCCATGCCGGACTCCTCGGCCCGTTACCAACAAGCCCCTCTTCTTTGCCCCGCGAGCAGCCTCCCGCCCGCGGGGCTTTTGTGCAGTGGCATGTGACAAAGGGACAGTCCCTTTGTCACATCGCGGGTGGTATCCTTGGTAGCCCTGTGCTGCAAACGCACCTTAAACGCAAGGAGTCCCATGGATCTTATCGCCCAGCTCGCCCGCGAGCTCAACCTTAAGGCCGCCAACATCGAAGCGGCCGTCAAGCTCATCGACGAGGGCAACACCATTCCCTTTATCTCGCGCTACCGCAAGGAGGCCACGGGCGGCATGGACGACGTCGCCCTGCGCGTCCTCGACGAGCGCCTGTCCTACCTGCGCAATCTTGAGCAGCGTAAAGAGGACGTCATCCTGCTTATCGATGCCCAGGGCAAACTCACGCCCGAACTCGAGCAGCAGATTCGCGAGGCCACGCAGCTCCAGCGTGTCGAGGACCTCTACAAGCCCTACCGCAAAAAGCGCATGACCCGCGCGCAGAAGGCCCGCGAGGCCGGCCTGGAGCCGCTCGCCAACATGATCATCATGCAAGCCTCGGCCAAGGGCAGCGCGCTCGACGCCGCCGCGGTATACGTCAATGATGAGGCCGGCTTCGACACGCCCGAAAAGGCGCTCGCCGGTGCCGCCGACATCGTGGCCGAAACGGTAGCCGAGGACCCCGAGAACGTCGCCGACCTGCGCGCCTTTACGCAAAACACCGCCGATATCGTCGTCGAAGCCACCGACCCCGCCGAGAAGACCCCCTACGAGCCGTACTACAGCTATGACGAGCCGCTGCGCCGTATACCCAACCACCGCGTGTTGGCTATCGATCGCGGTGAGCGCGAGGGCAAGCTCCGCGTGCGCGTGAACGTCGACGGCGCCGCCGCCACGGCACGCCTCGGAAGCCGTTGGCCCCGCCGTCAGGGCGTGTTTGCTCCCATCTTCGATGCCGCCATCGCCGACGGCTACAAGCGCCTCATGGCCCCCTCGCTGGAGCGCGAGGCCCGCGCCAAACTCACCGTTCGCGCCCAGACCGAGGCCATCAACGTCTTTGCCAAGAATCTCGAGGGCCTGCTCTCGGCGCGCCCCGTGCGCGGCGCCCGCGTGCTCGCGCTCGATCCGGGCTATCGCACCGGCTGCAAGGTCGCCGTCATGGACGAGACCGGCAAGCTGCTCGACCACGGCGTGGTCTATCCCACCAAGCCGCGCCACGACGTCGCCGGCACCAAGCGCGAACTCGCCCGCCTCGTCAAGAAGGACGGCGTCAACACTATCGTCATCGGCAACGGCACCGCCAGCCGTGAGACCGAGGAAGTCGTCTCGGAGTTCATTGCCGAGCAGGCGCCCGGGCTACGATACACCATCGTCAACGAGGCCGGCGCATCGGTGTACTCCGCCTCCGAGCTCGCCAGCCAGGAGTATCCCGACCTGGATGTCACCGTACGTGGCGCCATGAGCCTGGGCCGCCGCCTGCAGGATCCGTTGGCAGAGCTCGTCAAGATTCCGCCCCAGTCCATCGGCGTGGGCCAGTACCAGCACGACCTTGACCAGGCAGAGCTTTCGCGCACCCTGGGCCACGTGGTGGAGGACGTCGTCAACCGTGTGGGCGTCGACGTCAACACCGCAAGCGCGAGCCTGCTGGGATATGTATCGGGCATTACGCCGAGCGTGGCCAAGAACATCGTGGCCTACCGCGAGGAAAACGGCGCCTTTACCGATCGCCGCCAGCTCAAGAAGGTCCCCAAGCTAGGACCCAAGGCATATCTCAACGCCGCGGGCTTTTTGCGTATCAGCGGCGGCAAGAACCCACTCGACGCGACAAGCGTTCACCCCGAGAGCTACGAGGTCGCCACGTCCGTCCTGGAGCGCGCAGGCGTTAAAGCCAGCGAGCTCAGCCGCGGCGGTGTGCCCGACATCGAGCGCCGCCTGGGCAGCATCTCGGCGCTGGCAAGCGATCTGGACTGCGGCACTCTCACGCTCATCGATATCGTCAACGAGCTCAAGAAGCCCGGTCGCGACCCGCGCGACGACGCGCCCGAGGTGGTCTTTAGCCGCTCGGCACTTTCCATCGACGACCTGGAGCCCGGCATGGAGCTCAAGGGCACAGTGCGCAACGTTGTGGACTTTGGCGCCTTCGTCGACGTGGGCGTGCACCAGGACGGCCTCGTTCACATCTCCAAGCTGGCCAACCGCTTCGTCAAGCACCCGAGCGACGTGGTGCGCGTCGGCGACACGGTCAAGGTGTGGGTCGAGAAGGTCGATCGCGACCGCAAGAAGATCTCCCTCACCATGGTGCAGGGAAAGTAACAGCAAAGGACGAACCACCGCTGCCCATCGTCGAACTTGCAAGTTTTTCTCACCCAATGGGAGCAACCTGCAAATACCGCAACAAAAATGGTGCCGCCCCATCAAAGAGGCAGCACCAGCCAAGTCTTATTCAGCTCAGAACCTACTGGCAAGCTCGTGTCGGCAGCCCCGGCCTTTCCTTTGCCTGGCGCGACCCTCGCGAAGCGCGTGAGCAATAGGGAAAGGAAAGGCCGGTGCGAACAACCCGCGGCGCAGCCAGTGTTCGCGTTACGGTAGAATATGAAAGCCCAAAGCGGCGATATCCTTGGCAAAACCGCGCACGGTATCGAGCGAGACCTCGTACGGATCACGACCGATGTTCTTACGCTTGGCCAGGATGCTGTTGGGTACCGTGATGATCTGGCAACCGCATCCTTCCGCCTGGTAAATGTTGATGAGCTCGCGCGTGGACGCCCACAGGACCTCACAGTTGGGCTTGGCGGCGGCCTTCTTGACCGACTCCGCCATAAACGGAATGGGATCGACGCCGGTATCGGCGATACGGCCGGCAAAGAGCGAGATAATGGACGGTGTCTCGGCGTCAACAGCCTCGACCATCTCGTCGACCTGCGTAGGCGTAAAGATGGTAGTGACGTTGACCTTGATGCCGTCGGCCGAAAGCTTGCGGACCAGCTCGGCAGTAGACTCGCCCTTGGTGGTCACGCACGGGATCTTGACGTAGACGTTCTCGGCCCAGGTAGCGATCTCGCGAGCCTCGGCCTCCATGGTCTCGGCGTCGTCGGCAAAGACCTCAAACGACACGGACACATTGGTGATGTGGGACAGGACCTCCTTGGCAAACGCGCGGTAATCCGTCACGCCGCCCTTCTTCATAAGGGACGGGTTGGTCGTGAAACCCTGAACGTTGCCGTTCTCGTACATGTCGAGCATGCCCTCGAGGTTTGCACCGTCAGCGAACACCTTGATTGCCATCTGCCTGATTCCTTTCGTCTGCATATGGGCGTTGAGCTGCTAAACACTTTACCTATGTTTATCAAGGCGTGAGCTGCGGGTTTTTATCTTCTCGGCGAACGGTATAAACGCTTTAGCGTTTTTGAGCACACCCTCCAGCGGCAAAACGATTTTGCAGGGCGGGCCGATTTGAGCCGACCGCCGCGGGTGAATGGTAATTGGGCGGTTCCTGCTAAATCAACCCAAAGTAGCGCATGGCGGTGACGGTGCCGTCGTGTGCGACATCGTCGGTCACGTAGTCGGCGAGTGCCTTGACCTCGGGCATGGCGTTGCCCATGGCGACAGCTGTCTCAACGGCGGCGAGCATGCCCAGGTCGTTGCCCGAGTCGCCAAAGCCAAAGGTGCGCGCGTTGCCGGTGCGGCCCAGGTACTCCAGCGCCCGCGCCACGCCCACGCCCTTGTCGATGCCTTTGGGGCTCAGCTCGCGATTCGAACCGCCAGTGTTGCACAGCTCAAACTCGCGATCGATAAAGCCGTCATCGTTGGCTACGCGAGCCAGGTCGCTCGCGACGATGCACACCTTGCCTACGCGCAGACGGCCGTCGACGCGCATTCCCTCGGCGCTGTGCACCACAGAAGTGCCGATCAGAGACGACTGCTCAACACCCGCGGGTTCCAGGGCAAAAGTAGCCACGTTGGTCTCGAAAAAGGCCTCAATCCCTGCCGCAGCCATACGGCGTACAAGCTCCTCGATAACGTCTTCGTCAAAGCAGTCCTCGTGTACCACGCGGCCCTCGACCTCGAGCGTCGCTCCCGCCATGGCAACGACACCCGCAGGCTCCAAAGCGCGCAGGCCATCGGCAATTAGCCACAGGGGACGACCCGTGCAGATAAATGCCTGGTGGCCCGCATTGCGCAGACGACCAAATGCATCGACAACAGCCTTCGACGGATGGACTGCATTGAAGTCCTTATCGGTCATATCGTCGGGATCGAACGACGTCAGCGTGCCGTCCACGTCAAAAAAGAGCACAGCGGGTTCGGGGCACGCATCAATCATATGGGTTCCTTTCGGGGGCGAGAGTAAACGAAGTATCCATCATATAATGGAGCGACGCAACCAGAGAGGTCACCCATGGAATTTTACGCAAGCTGCCCCGAGGGCTTTGAGTCCGCACTCGCCGATGAGCTTAAACGCCTCGGGCTTTCGCATGTCCGCCGCTTGAAGGGCCGCGCTACGTTTGAGGGCGAGCTCGAAGAAGGCTATCGCGCCTGTCTGTGGTCGCGCCTGGCGAGCCGCGTGTTCGTGGTACTCGG
Organism: Collinsella sp.; assembly: GCA_048367555.1. Lineage (GTDB taxonomy): Bacteria > Actinomycetota > Coriobacteriia > Coriobacteriales > Coriobacteriaceae > Collinsella. The sequence goes on along the minus strand of DBGCAP010000060.1, from coordinate 4,654 downwards.
GCGCTTTGAGGCGCAGGATGCCGACAAACTGTACGATAGCGTTTACGACATCGCCTGGGAGAGCATCGTCCGCCCCGGCGCCACCATCGCCATCACCGCCCGTGGCGTGACCGAGCAGCTGCGCAACACACGTTTCTCGGCCCTGCGCGCCAAAGACGCGCTGTGCGACCGTCTGGCCGAGACCACGGGCCGTCGCGCCGACGTCGATGCCGCCGACCCCGATGTTCACCTACTGCTTTCGCTGCGCCAGCGCCGCGCGAGCATAAGCCTGGACCTTTCGGGCGACCCGCTGTTCAAGCGCCTGCCGTCCGCGGCGACCCGTGCCGGCGAGGGCGCGCACGTGTTGCGCCCCGACTACGCCGCCCTGGTGCTGGTGCAGGTCGGCTGGACCGCACTGTGCGAGCGCGAGCTGACGGCCGACGATTACGAGAACGAAGCCCTGCCCACGCTGGTCGACGCCTCGTGCGCCGGCGGCGGTCTGCTGCTGGAAGCCGTGAATATTCTGACCGACCGCGCCCCGGGCGCCGCACGCGAGCGCTGGGGCTTTGAGGGCTGGCAACTGCACGAAGCCGCCCTGTGGGAGCAGCTGCTTGCCGAGGCGCGCGAGCGCGAGACCGCAGCGCGCGAGCGCCAGGCGCGCATCGTTGCCGCAGACATCAACCCCGCTGCCCGAAAGACCGCCGAGCGCATGGTCAAGTGCGCCGGCTACAAGCGCTTTGTCGATTTTTGCGCCGCCAAGTCCGCCACCGTGCTGGACCATGCGGGCGCCGTCGCCGGCGCCGCCGTGGTCGCAGACACCACCGAGACCCCGCTTTCGCTCATGCACGACGCCATGACGTTGATCGGCGAGCTGCGCCGCGCGCCCGAGCTTACCGCCGCGCCGGTCGCCGCGCTCACCCGCGATGGCCTTATGGCCCGCGCGCTCCATGCCGAGCCTGCACGCTCCATCGCCATCATGCCCAATAACGAAGAGGCAACTATTGAGGTTTGGCCCTCGCTCGACCACGCCGCCGCGGCATTTGAAGCTGCGACCAGCGCAGACGCCGAGGAGCAGACCGCAGACGCTCAAGACGAAGCCGCCGACACTCCCATGCCCGAGCCTGCCGCCATGCTCGACCTGGGCGACGGCAAGCCGCTGCCCGTGCTCATCCCGGAGTCCGAGCAGTTCGCCAACCGCCTGCGCAAGAACGCCCGTCTGCGTCGCAAGTGGGCAAAGCGCGAGGGCGTGAGCTGCTACCGCGTCTATGATGCCGACCTACCCGACTACTCCGCCGCCATCGACCTGTACGAGGGCTGCCCGCAGACGCCGGGCCGCTGGCTCGTCATCGCCGAATACGCCGCGCCCAAGACCATCGACCCCGCGCTGGCCCAGGCCCGCATGCTCGACATCTTGGCCATCGCGCCGCGCATTCTAGATGTCCCGGCAGAGCATGTGCACGCCAAGGCCCGCATGCGTTCGCGCGGCGGCTCGCAGTACGGCAAACAGGGCGCCGGCAAGGGTGGATCGGGCGAGCGCGCCAACATCGCGCGCCGTCGCCTGCCGCTCATCGAAGAGGGCGGGCTCACTTTTGCCGTCAACTTTGACGACTATTTGGATGTGGGCATCTTCCTGGACCACCGCGTCACCCGCAACCTGGTGCGCGAGCACGCCAAACAGGCGCGCCGCTTCCTCAATCTGTTCGCCTACACCGGCACCGCCACCTGCTATGCAGCAGACGGCGGCGTCGAGGAGACCGTGACGGTCGACCTCTCCAACACCTACCTGGACTGGGCCGAGCGCAACATGCGCCAGAACGGCTTTGTGGGGCCACAGCATCACTTTGTGCGCGATGACGTGCTCGCTTGGATTCGCGACCAGCGCCAGACGCGCAACCGCTGGGACCTGATCTTTGTCGACCCGCCCACGTTTTCGAACTCGTCCAAGATGGGCCGCCGCACCTGGGATGTCCAGCGCGACCATGTTGAGCTTTTGGCCGGCGTATCTCGCCTGCTCGCACAGGGCGGCCACGCCATCTTTAGCTGCAACCTGCGCGGTTTCCGCCCCGAGACGCGCAAGCTCGCGCGCGCGGGCGTCGTGCTGGAGGACATTACGGCGCAGACCATCCCCGAGGATTTCGCACGCAACCAGAAGGTGCATCATTGCTATATCGTGCGCCGCCTGCCCATCGAGGACGCCATGGCCGAGGTCGGCTTTAGCGCCGAGGAGATTGCCGAGCGAACCGAGGAGCTGCGCAACCCCGAGGCCCGCAAGCCTCGAGCAACGACGCCCGCGCACGCGCAGACCGGCAACGGCAAGTTCAACTTTGCCGGCAAACCCTCCCCCGCTGGCAAGCCCAAAAAGAAGAAGTTCTACGCCAGCAAGCCCAAGGGCAAATAAACAAAGTTGCGGTGGAATAGTTCCTAAAAATGCCTGTTAAAGGCGCAAACAGGAACTATTTCACCGCAACTCATATTGGGATGGCGGTTGGCGATCTAGCCTTGGGTGACCAAGCGATAGCCGATACCCACGTGCGTTTGGATATAGCGCGGATGCGCGGGGTCGGACTCGATCTTCTTGCGCAGCGTGCCCATAAAGACACGCAGGCTCGCCAGGTCGCTCTTGGTTGCCGTGCCCCAAATCTCGTGCAGGATAAACTGGTGCGTCAGCACCTTGTCGGCGTTATGCGCCAACAGGCACAGGAGCTTGTACTCGATCGGCGTCAGATGCAACTCCTCGCCATCCATCGTGGCGATGCCGGCATCAAAATCGATATGCAGCTCACCGGTATCGAACGAGCCCTCGGACGCACCCATGCCAATCTGCGCATACGAAAGGCGCCTGAGCGTCGTGCGAATGCGCGCGAGCAGCTCCTCGACCGAAAACGGCTTGGTCAGGTAGTCGTCGGCGCCGGCATCGAGCGCGCGAATCTTGTCCGCATCCTCGCTGCGCGCCGAAACCACAATAATCGGCATACCCGACCATGCGCGCACCGACTCCACCACCTTGACACCATCCATATCGGGCAGGCCCAGATCGAGCAGCACAATACTCGGTGCCTGCGATGAGGCGGCGGCGATGGCGGCATGGGCGGTCTCCACGGCCATATGGCGCAAGCCGTGCGCCTCGAGCGCAGCGACGATAAGATTGCGAACGGCGGGGTCGTCCTCAACGACCAAGATGAGCGGTTTTACGGCAGAGTTCGGCACAGCGCTACTCCTTATCAAACGAAACGTCGGCGGCGGGAAGCTCAATCGTAAAGACCGAGCCGTGCGGGTCCGCCGCGGCAACCTCTATGCTACCGCCATGCGCCAACGCAATGGAACGGCAGAGCGAAAGACCCAGGCCCACGCTGCGATGGCTGTCGGCAAGACCGTGGTTGGCGGTGTAGAACGACTCAAAGACCCGCTCGCGATCTTCGGGTGCGATGCCCGGACCATCATCGGCCACCGAGCACGCCACGCGTCCATCGTCGACGCTAATCGAAATCATGATATGCGAGCCTGCGGGCGTATAGGTGATGGCGTTGTTCACCAGATTGACCACCAGCTGCACCATCAGGCGCGCGTCGACGTTGACGAGCGCCGGCTCATCGCACGCCACCACCTTTAGGTCGTGCTCGCGCACGGCCGGATTTACGTGGCGCAGTGCCTCCTCGACGATATCATCCATGAGCTCGAGCGTAGTCGACAGATGCATGCCACCACCCTCGAGCTTGGTGATGGCGAGCAGGTTCTCGACGGTAGCGTTGAGCCATTGCGCATCCGAGCGAATGGACAGGAGCAGGCCGCGGCGCGTCTGGCTATCGAGCACGGCCGTGCCAGTCGAGCCTTGGTCGAGCAGCACGTCGGCATTGCCCGAAATACTGGTGAGCGGCGTGCGCAGATCGTGCGAGATGGAGCGCAGCAGGTTGGCGCGCAGCTGCTCGTTTTTGGCAAGCACCGCCGCTTCTTCGCGGGCCTCCATGGCGCGGGCGCGATCGAGCGCCAGCTCGCCTTCGCTCACGATGGCATCGGCAAGCGCCCGTTCCTCGTGCGTCAGCACGTCGGGCTCGGCAACGATAGCCAGCACGCCCACCACCGAGGCGGGGTCACCCGAGCGCACGAAGCCGTCGCCCGTGCGAACCGTCAGGTAGATGCCATAAAACGCCGAGCCGCCAAACGTGGCATCGAGCGGGGTTCCCACGTAAGCCGACGCCGAGAGTCGCGGCGGCATCTGCGGCGCCAGCTCGTGCACCGGCGCGGCATCGCCCACGGCCGTGTACGTCGCACGCGGCAGCAGGTCCTCATCGTCGGCGTCGGCGCTGTACCATACGACCGGACAGCCCGAAAGACGCGCCAGCTGCGTTGCCATGGCATGCACAATCTGCTGCTGATCGGCACACCGCTGCAGCATGCGGTTGGTCTCGAGCACCATATGCGTGCGGCGGTCGCTAGCGGCAGCCTGTGCCAAGGCGCGGCGCAGGGCCAACGCAATCGAGCTCGACACAAGCGAGACCACGAACATGATGAAGAACATGCCGGGATAGACGCGGTCGATAAGCGACAGCGAGTAGCGCGGGTCGACAAACAAGAAGTTGTAGAGCGCCACGGCGGCAGCCGAGCTCAGCAAGCAATACAGGCGACTCCAGGTAAAGAATGCGCACAGCTGAACGGCGAACACATAGACGATCATGAT
>DBGCAP010000059.1:0-38437 GCA_048367555.1 Collinsella sp. | reverse complement strand
TCACGTCCTTGTGGCGGACCGTGCCCGGAAAGAATTCGAGGAGGTGTAATTCATGCCCCAGCAGTACAAAATCGACAAGGTTGCAGAGATCGAGTCCCGTATCGCCGAGAACGCCGGTCTGTTCGTCGTCAACTACAACGGTCTGACGGTTAAGCAGGCTCAGGAGCTGCGTCATCAGCTTCGCGAGTGCGGCGCCGAGATGAAGGTCTACAAGAACAACCTGGTCAAGATCGCTCTCAAGAACCAGGAGCAGCCCGAGCTCGACGAGATCCTCGCCGGCCCCGTCGCTTATGTGTTCTACGAGACCGAGCCGGTCGAGGCCGCTAAGACCCTTAAGGACTTCTCCGCTAAGTCCAAGGGCGTCCTTGAGATCAAGGGCGGTATCTCCGACGGCAAGGCCGTTTCCGCTGATGATGTTAAGGCTATCGCCGAGCTGCCCACCAAGGATCAGCTTCTCGGCCAGATCGCCGGTCTCATCTCCGGTTTCGCTCGCGACATCGCTGTCTGCGTCAACGGCGTTTCCTCTGGTCTCGCTCGTTCGATTCAGCAGGTCTCCGAGCAGAAGGCAGCCTAGTTGCTGTTTTCACCCGCGGCGGCAACGCCGCACCCTTGGCGCATTCGCGCCGTGTTTTAACTGATCTCCGTGCATCCGCACGGAAACCGAAAGGACTTAGAAATGGCTAAGCTTACCACCGATGAGATCATCGATGCTCTTAAGGAAATGACCCTTCTCGAGGCTTCCGAGCTCGTCAAGGCTATCGAGGACACCTTCGGCGTTTCCGCCGCTGCTCCTGCCGCTGTTGTCGCCGCTCCCGCTGCTGGCGCTGCTGAGGCCGAGGAGAAGACCGAGTTTGACGTCGTGCTCGAGGGCTTCGGCGACAACAAGATCCAGGTCATCAAGGCCGTCCGTGAGCTCACCAACCTTGGCCTGAAGGAGGCCAAGGAGGTCGTCGAGGGCGCTCCCAAGGCTGTTCTCGAGGGTGCCAAGAAGGAGGACGCCGAGGCTGCCAAGGAGAAGCTCGAGGCTGCTGGCGCTGCTGTCACCCTCAAGTAATCAGGCTTTCTCGCCAGATTTCTTTGCAGACGGGGCTCGCTATGCGAATCCCGTCTTTTTTGTTTTGGCCCCTCATTCCCATTGCTCGGCACGCAGAACACCGTTGTCTTCGCCGTGCCAATCCCATTACCGCTGGAGCGTAAAATTGCGCCATTCGGGCAATAATTTGCGTTGACCTGCTGAAGAATTGCGTTTGCCTTACGGCGACGTATGTCTCCGGCGGTAAGATACTTCGGTATCGCAATTTGGTCTGCGGTCGCTGTGCCGCACGCACAGGGCGCACTCTGCGCCTGCGAAAGGATCCTTGAATAACATGAAGGCAATCATTCCCGCCGCCGGTCTTGGCACGCGTTTTCTGCCTGGCACTAAGTGCACGCCCAAAGAGATGCTGCCGGTGCTCGACAAGCCGGTCATTCAGTATGTCGTTGAGGAGGCACTCGACCCCGAGGAGGTCGACGACGCCATCATCGTTACCTCTCCCGGTAAGCCCGAGCTGCTGAGCTACTTCCAGCCCGACCGTTCGCTCGAGAACCTGCTGCGCGAGCGCGGCAAGAACGCCTATGCCGATGCCGTCGCCCACGCTGGCGGTATGCCGGTCGACTTCCGCTATCAGTACGAGCCCAAGGGTCTCGGTCACGCCATTCGCTCTGCCGCCGACGCTGTGGCGGGGGAGAACTTCCTGGTTCTTCTGGGCGACTACGTTGTTCCCAACCGCGACATCTGCGACAAGATGCTTGCCGTCTCCAAGGAGCATGGCGGCGCTTCGGTTATCGCCGTCGCTGCTTGCTCGCCCGAGGAAGTCAGCCGCTACGGCGTTATCGCCGGCGATCGCGTTGGCTCGCTCGAGGGCTTCGAGAATGCTGCCGACGACGAGCCCGGTGCTGTTTGGCGCATCGGCGGTCTGGTCGAGAAGCCTGCTCCCGAGGCCGCTCCGTCCAACCTGTACATCGTCGGTCGCTACCTGCTGAGCCCGTTGGTCATGGACCTGCTGGCCGATCAACAGGCCGGTAAGGGCGGCGAGATCCAGCTGACCGACGCCATGGCCCGCTCGCTCGACCGCGAGGCCATGTACGCTGTCGTCATCGACCCACTGTCGGGCTACGACACCGGCACGCCTTCTGGCTGGATGGCCACCAACGCACTCATGGCTGCAAGCGATCCTCGCTTTGCCGGTGCCTTCTGGGACGCCATCGACGAGCGCGGCGGTTTGATGCGCAAGTAATCCTTTCGGGCATCGACATTTACGGGTGCGGACTTCGGTCTGCACCCGTTTTTTATAAGAGCTGCGATTGCTGGCCCCCTGTTCACAGAAAATATATGAACAGGTGTTCGATACATACCTATCTACCTGCACCTTTTCTGTTGAAAAACTTTGCTACTCCAAAAACTCAATCGCGTCAAGGCTTTTCTTGCTCAACGGTCGGTACCTGATAAACTATTAGGTTGCGATAACTGGCGAAGCCATGCCTCGCCAATCCACCGAGCATTTCCGTGAAGGAGGAAAAACCTGGTGACCTACGCATACACTGCCACTGAGCGCAAGCGCGTCAGCTTCGGGAAAATCCCGGAGGCCATGGAGCTCCCCAACCTTATCTCTGTTCAAAGGGAATCCTTTGAGCGTTTTAAGGACGAGGGCCTTCGTGAGGCGTTCAAGGAATCCAGCCCCATCCAGAGCCAGAACCATGTTCTCGAGGTTACCTTCGGCGAGCATCAGTTTGGCGACCCCGCGCACACCGTCGAGGAGTGCCGCGAGAAGGATATGACCTATCAGGCTCCGCTTCTGACCGACGTCCGTCTCACCAACAAGGAGACCGGCGAGATCAAGGAGCAGCTCGTCTTTATGGGCGACTTCCCCATGATGACCGATCAGGGCACCTTTATCATCAACGGTACCGAGCGTATCGTCGTCTCCCAGCTCGTCCGTTCCCCGGGCGTGTACTACAGCTCCGAGATGGATTCGGGCAAGCAGATCTACAAGGCTCAGATTATCCCGTCCCGCGGTGCCTGGCTTGAGTTTGAGGTCGACAAGCGCGACCAGCTCATGGTCTCCATCGACCGTAAGCGCAAGCAGAGCGCCACGATGTTCCTGCGCGCCCTTGGCATCGCCGTCACCAACGACGACATCATCGAGCTGCTCGGCAACTCCGATGTGATCAAGCGCACCCTCGAGCGCGATACCGCCCTCACCCGCGAGGATGCTCTCATCGAGATCTATCGTCGCCTGCGCCCGGGCGAGCCTCCCACCGTGGACGCTTCCCGCAGCCTGCTCGAGGGCCTGCTCTTTAACCCGCAGCGCTACGATCTGGCCCGCGTCGGTCGCTACAAGGTCAACAAGAAGCTCAACCTCACCACCGAGGAAGAGGTCACGGTGCTCACCGACGAGGATATCGTCGCGACGCTGCGCTACCTGCTGTCCCTCGCTGCCGGCGAGCAGGGCTTCAAGGTCGACGACATCGACCACTTTGGCAACCGCCGCATCCGTACCGTCGGCGAGCTCGTCGCCAATCAGTTCCGTATCGGCATGAGCCGTATGGAGCGCGTCGTCCGTGAGCGCATGAGCTCCCAAGACATCGACGAGATCACCCCGCAGTCGCTCATCAACATCCGCCCGATCGTGGCCTCCATCAAGGAGTTCTTCGGTTCCTCGCAGCTCTCGCAGTTCATGGACCAGGCGAACCCCCTGACCGGTCTGACCCACAAGCGCCGTCTGTCCGCACTCGGCCCTGGCGGTCTTGCCGGCCACAAGTCGGGCTCCAGCCGCCGCACCAACGTGCCGACGGCCGTCCGCGACGTTCACAACTCGCACTACAGCCGCATGTGCCCGATCGAGACCCCCGAAGGCCCCAACATCGGTCTGATCGGCTCGCTCGCCCTTTACGCCCGCGTTAACGAGTATGGCTTCATCGAGGCTCCGTTCCGTCGTGTCGAGAACGGCGTTGCTACCGACCAGATCGACTGGATGACCGCTGACGAGGAAGAGAAGCACGTCATCGCGCCGGCCAACACGCCGCTCGATCCCAAGACCAACGAGTTCATCACGACCGATGCCGAGGGCAAGATCGTCCGTCCGCACACCGTGATCGCCCGTACCCGCGACTTCGACGGCTCCTTCGGCGCTCCCGCCGACGTGCCTGTCGAGGACGTCGACTACATGGACGTCTCGCCGCGTCAGATGCTCTCCGTCGCAGCCACGCTGATCCCGTTCCTCGAGCACGACGACGCCAAGCGTACGCTCATGGGCGCTAACATGCAGCGTCAGGCCGTGCCGCTGGTTCACCCCGCCGCTCCCTATGTCGGTACCGGCATGGAGCGTCGCGCCGCCCTGGACTCTGGCGAGGTCACCCTGGCCAAGAACGCCGGCGAGGTCATCTTTGCCGACGCCTCCAAGATTATCGTCAAGCATGCCGGCGGCATGGACGAGTATCACCTGGCCAAGTACCAGCGCTCCAACCAGTCCACCTGCATCAACCACCGTCCGCTCGTGCGCGTCGGTGACACCGTTGAGCAGGGCGAGCCTCTGGCCGACGGTCCTTCGACCGATCATGGCGAGCTCGCACTGGGTCAGAACCTCACCGTGGCATACATGCCGTGGGAAGGCTTTAACTACGAGGACGGTATCGTCGTGTCCGAGCGCCTGGTGGCCGAGGACCTGCTGACGACCATCAACATCACCCGTCACGAGATCGACGCCCGCGACACCAAGCTCGGCCCCGAGGAGATCACCCGCGAGATCCCGAACCTCTCCGAGGACATGCTTGCCAACCTCGACGAGGACGGTATCATCCGCATCGGCGCCGAGGTCGGCCCTGGCGACATCCTGGTCGGCAAGGTCACGCCTAAGGGCGAGAGTGCTCTGACCGCCGAGGAGCGCCTGCTGCGCGCCATTTTCGGTGCCAAGGCTCACGACGTTCGCGACACCTCCCTTAAGATGCCTCACGGCGCTTACGGCCGCGTCATCGACGTCGTCCGCTTTAGCCGCGAGAACGGCGACGATCTGGCCCCCGGCGTTAACGAGCAGGTGCGCGTCTACGTCGCCCAGCGTCGTAAGATCCAGCAGGGCGATAAGATCGCCGGTCGCCACGGCAACAAGGGTGTTATCTGTAACGTTCTGCCGGTCGAGGACATGCCCTACATGGCTGACGGTACCCCGATCGACGTTATCCTCAACCCGCTGGGCGTTCCTTCGCGTATGAACGTCGGCCAGCTGCTCGAGTGCCACCTTGGCTGGGCTGCTGCCTGCGGTTGGGATACCGAGGATGCCGACTCCGACAAGTATGTTCCCGGTCCGTTCTTCGTCTCGACGCCCGTCTTCGACGGCGCCAAGGAGGACGAAATCGCCGAGGTCATCCGTCGTGCCAACAAGAACATGCTCAACAAGGCCACCGCTGCCTTTGGCGATCACATGCGCCCCGAGTTTGTCACCCAGCTTGACGAGCGCGGCAAGACCCGTCTGTTCGACGGCCGCACCGGCGAGGAGTTCCGCGAGCCCATTACCGTGGGTACGTCCTACATCCTCAAGCTCGGCCACATGGTCGACGACAAGATCCATGCCCGTTCGACCGGCCCTTACAGCCTGGTTACCCAGCAGCCGCTGGGCGGCAAGGCTCAGTTCGGCGGCCAGCGCTTCGGCGAGATGGAAGTTTGGGCACTGTACGCATACGGTGCTTCCAACGTCCTGCAGGAGATCCTGACCGTCAAGTCCGACGATACCGTGGGCCGCGTCAAGACCTACGAGTCCATCGTCAAGGGCGAGAACGTCCCGGTTCCGGGTATCCCCGAGTCCTTCAAGGTTCTCGTCAAGGAGATCCGTTCCCTCGCGCTGGACATCGAGCCCATGCACGATGCCGACGAGGACGCCTCCGCCCCTGTGACCGCCGAGGAGACCTCCGCTCTCGACGACCTGGCTGCGCTCGCCGGCGTTGACGCCGACGTCGAGGCCCAGGATTCCGAGACCGCCGAGGCACCCGAGGTTGTCGCCGCCACGACCACTGATAAGGAGTAGTTGACTGTGGCAGATTTCGAAGCTACTGATTTTGACTCGGTAAAGATCTCCCTTGCCTCCGCCGACCAGATCCGTTCCTGGTCGCACGGTGAGGTCAAGAAGCCGGAGACCATCAATTACCGTACCCTCAAGCCCGAGAAGGACGGCCTGTTCTGCGAGAAGATCTTCGGTCCCGCCAAGGACTGGGAGTGCTCCTGCGGCAAGTACAAGGGCATCCGCTTTAAGGGCATCGTCTGCGAGCGCTGCGGCGTCGAGGTCACCTCGGCCAAGGTGCGTCGCGACCGCATGGGTCACATCGAGCTCGCCGCTCCTGTGTCCCACATCTGGTACTTCAAGAGTCCCACGAGCTTCCCGATGAGCCGTATGCTCGACATCAAGTCCAAGGACCTCGAGAAGGTTCTGTACTTTGCCAGCTACATCATCACCGAGGTCGACTACGAGGCCCGCGAGGCCGACGCCGACGACCTGCGCGAGGAGCTCGCTGCCGATCTGGAAGAGATCGATGCCGAGTGCGCCCGCCAGATCGAGTCCCTCAAGGAGCAGGGCAACCCCGAGAACTTTGACGAGTTCTCCGACGAGGAGCCGCTGACCCCCGAGGAGATCGCCTCTGGCATCGTCGACATCGAGGAAGAGTGCAAGGACGAGAAGCAGCTCCGCACGGACGCCTTCAACGCCTTCATGAAGCTCAGCGAACGCGACCTCATTTCCGATGAGCCGCTGTTCCGCGAGATGACTCGCTACTACTCCATGTACTTCAAGGGTGGTATGGGTGCCGAGGCCGTCCGCGACCTGCTCGCTGCCATCGACCTTCCTTCCGAGGCCGAGAAGCTCAAGGCCATCATCGCCGACGAGGACTCCCAGAAGCAGAAGCGCGAGAAGGCCGTCAAGCGCCTCGAGGTCGTTGACGCCTTTCTGAAGGGCGGCAACAGCCCCGCGAACATGATCCTGGACGTCATCCCGGTCATTCCGCCCGATCTGCGCCCGATGGTCCAGCTCGACGGCGGCCGCTTCGCCGCGTCCGACCTCAGCGACCTGTACCGTCGCGTGATCAACCGTAACAACCGACTCAAGCGCCTGCTCGACCTGGACGCCCCTGCGATCATCGTGAACAACGAGAAGCGCATGCTCCAGGAGTCCGTGGACGCCCTGTTCGACAACGGCCGTCGTGGTCGCCCGGTCTCTGGCCGTGGCGGTCGCCCGCTCAAGTCGCTCGCCGAGGCCCTCAAGGGCAAGCAGGGTCGTTTCCGTCAGAACCTGCTGGGCAAGCGTGTCGACTACTCCGGCCGTTCGGTTATCGTTACCGACCCCAAGCTGCTGCTGCACCAGTGCGGTCTGCCCAAGACCATGGCGCTGGAGCTCTTCAAGCCCTTCGTCATGAAGCGCCTGGTCGAGCTCGGCAAGGTCGAGAACATCAAGGGCGCCAAGCGCGCTATCGACCGTGGTGCCACCTTTGTGTGGGACATCCTCGAAGAGGTCATCGACGGTCGCGTCGTGCTGCTCAACCGTGCACCGACCCTGCACCGTCTGTCCATCCAGGCCTTTGAGCCGGTGCTGGTCGAGGGCAAGGCTATCCACCTGCACCCGCTTGTCTGCTCGCCCTTCAACGCCGACTTCGACGGCGACCAGATGTCTGTCCACGTGCCGCTGTCCAGCCAGGCTCAGGCCGAGGCCCGCGTGCTCATGCTCTCTGCGAACAACCTGCGCTCGCCGGCATCCGGCAAGCCGGTCAACATCCCCTCGCAGGACATGATCATCGGTGTGTACTACCTCACCCAGGTCCGCGACGGTCTGCCGGGCGAGAACCACGTGTTCTCGAGCTTCGACGACGCGCTGCACGCCTATGACTGCCGCTCCGAGGTCGACATGCAGGCCAAGATTCAGGTCCGCGTGTCCGCCGAGAACGCCAACGTCATCAACGAGGACGGCACCCGCATCTTCCGCGTCAAGAACGGCAAGAACGAGTTTGTCGACTACGACGTCACCGGCAACAAGACCGCGCGCTTCGAGACCTCTATCGGCCGCATCATCTTCAACCGCCAGTGCCTGCCCGAAGACTACGAGTTCATGAACTACAAGATGGTCAAGGGCGACGTGGCCAAGCTGGTTGCGGACTGCTGCGATCGTTACCCCGAGGCCAAGGTCGGCCCGATCCTCGACGCCATCAAGTACTCCGGCTTCCACTACGCTACCCGCGCCGGCCTCACCATCTCGGTGTGGGACGCTCTTATCCCTGCCGAGAAGCAGGAGCTGCTCGACCGCGCCCAGGCCAACGTCGACCAGATCAACGAGTACTTCGAGGAGGGCTTCATCAACGAGACGGAGCGCCACATCGAAGTCGTTAACGAGTGGACCGCTTGTACCGATAAGGTTGCAGCGCTCATGCTCGACATGTTCGACGAGGAGAACCCGCTCTACATGATGGCCGACTCCGGCGCCCGTGGTTCTAAGACCCAGCTGCGTCAGCTCGGCGGCATGCGTGGCCTGATGGCAGACATGTCCGGCGAGACGATCGACCTTCCCATTAAGGCGAACTTCCGCGAGGGCCTGCTGCCGCTCGAGTACTTCATTTCGACCTACGGCGCCCGTAAGGGCCTGGTCGATACCGCATCCCACACCTCGGACTCTGGTTATCTGACCCGTCGTCTGGTCGACGTGGCCCAGGACGTCATTGTCCGCGAGGAGGACTGCGGTACGCACGAGGGCGTCACCTACAACCTCATCATCCCCGGCACCACTGACCTCAACACCGACCTCGTCGGCCGTTGCTTCATCGAGGACGTCGTGGCTCCCGATGGCACCGTGCTCTTTGAGCAGGACGGCTACATCGAGAAGGTCGCCGACATCCAGAAGATGGTCGATGCGGGCCTCAAGAAGGTCAAGCTTCGCGCGCTGCTCACCTGCCGCTCCAAGTACGGCGTGTGCCAGAAGTGCTACGGCTGGGATCTTTCCACCCGTCGTCCGGTCGCCATCGGTACCGCGGTCGGCATTATTGCCGCCCAGTCCATCGGCGAGCCCGGTACGCAGCTTACGATGCGTACCATTCACTCCGGCGGCGTCGCTGGCGTCGACGATATTACGCAGGGTCTGCCTACGGTCAGCCGTATGTTCGATATCGTCGGCAACGTCAACGAGAAGATTCTGGGTCGCGAGGCCGAGCTGGCTCCGTACTCCGGTCACCTCTCGATTAAGCCCGAGAAGTCCGAGTACGTGCTGACGCTCACCGACTCCGAGGATCACACCCGTGTCCTCGACGAGCGTCGCGTCCCCGCTTCGGTGCGCTTTATGCCCGAGATCGAGGACGGCTGCGAGGTTCGCGCCGGCGACCAGATCACCAAGGGCTTCGTCAACTTCCGCAACCTGCGCAAGCTGACCGACATCGAGTCGACGATGCACACCTTCGTCGAGAGCGTTAAGGACGTTTACACCAGCCAGGGCGTCGACCTGAACGACAAGCACATCGAGGTGCTCGCACGTCAGATGCTGCGTCGCGTTCAGATTACCAACCCCGGCGACTCCAAGTACCTGCTTGGTCAGTACGTCGACCGCTACGAGTTCGCCGACGAGGTCGAGCGCGTTGCCCGTCTGGGCGGTCAGGCTCCTGTGGCCGAGCCCGTCATCCTGGGTACGCTCAAGGTCGCGTCCAACATCGACTCCTGGCTGTCGAGCGCTTCGTTCATCCGTACCGCCGGCGTCCTTACCGAGGCCGCCATCGAGGGCAAGGTCGACCACCTGCTCGACCTTAAGTCCAACGTCATCGTCGGTAAGAAGATCCCTGCTGGTACCGGCCTCAAGCCGTACGCCAATGCCAAGCTGACGTATCGCACTGCCGACGGCTATGTCGACATCGACGGTCCGGCTTCGCCCAACGCCAAGTCGCTGCCCGAGTGGGCTCCTGTGGAGCTCAAGGACCTGGACGAGCAGCTCCCGCAGCAGCTCGACTGGGCCGGCTACGACGAGTTCGGCGGTGCTGACGGTTCGTTCACCCGCAACGGCCACACCATCTCCGCCGAGAAGGCTCGCCTGTACCTGTTCGATGACCTGGGCGTGTCGCAGCGTTGGACCAACAAGTTCAGCGAGGTCGGCATCGAGACGGTCGGCGACCTGGTTGGCAAGTCCGAGGAGGATCTGCTGCGCATCGACGGCATCGGTGCCAAGGCGATCGAGGAGCTCCGTGACGGCCTGGAGGCCCACGACCTGCTCTACATCCTCGAGAACAACGACGACGTTGCCGACGAGGAAGACCTCTCGCAGCTGCTGCAGATGGTCTTTAGCCCCGACGGTCCGGACGACATCCTGCTGGGCACCTCCGCCGCGCCGACGCATCACGCCGACGCCGACGAGGAGCTCCTGGGCGCCCCGATCGACGACAAGAAGGCTCCCGCCAACGGTGCGATCAACGAGGACATGGCTTCCCTCGACGAGCTGCTCAACCAGCTCGTGGACACCGACGACGCCGAAGAGGCCAAGGACAACGACGAGGAGTAACTAGTTCCGCCGTTCTAACGAACGGCGGCGACCTCCGTCGCTGCGCGGCCCCCAGAGCTACAATCTGTCATTCAAAAGGCAGGGCATGACCAAAAGGTCAATGCCCTGCCTTTTTCATGCCACCTTGTACGCTCTGGGGGCCGCTCGCTTGCGTATGCTCAACCTGTTGCGTTCCATTGATCCCTTGCCAATAAAGGACAGGTTTATTTTGGTAGGTTTTTCCTGCTTGAATTTGAAACATTTCGCCCGACAAGAGCGTATCTATGGTGAGGGCCTCATCGAGAACCATTAACGTCACCGGGAGGTGATTATGGAAGAACAAGCTTTTAGACAGGCGGTCGAAGATCACCGAGATGTCGTGTTTCGAATCGCATTGACGTACCTGCGCGATCGTGCCGATGCCGACGATATTGCCCAAGATGTCTTTCTTAAGTTGCTTAAAAGCGATGGACACTTTGAAAGTTGGGAACATCTTCGCCGCTGGCTTATCCGGGTCACGATCAATGAATGTAAATCGCTCTTTCGAAAGCCATGGAGGCGTGTGGAGGATATTGAGAACCTGGCCGATTCGCTTTCGGCGGCGCAGGATGAGACCAAGGCGGTCCTGTCAGACGTTATGCGACTTCCGGAGCGATTCCGCGTTCCCATCGTGCTCTATTACTATCTGGGCTTTTCGACCTCAGAGATTGCCGAGTTGTTGCATGTGCCAGCCGCGACCGTTCGAACGCGTTTGGCTCGCGGCAGGTCGAAGCTCAAATTCATCCTAGAGGAGGGCGACCGTGAAATCCAATCAAATCAAGCAGGCCTTCGAGTCCATCCAAGCCGATAGCGATCTTGCAGATCGCGTCCTTAATACCGCTGCGGGTGAGCCGCTTCGCCGAAAGGGTCACGCGAAGCCTCTGTATGTTGCCGTGATCGGATGCCTTGCCGGAGTGCTGGCGACCGGAGGGGTCGCCTACGCCGTTATCAATTCCAGCTATTTTGCCTCTGCCTGGGGAAACCATGGCAACGGAGAGTCCATTACCTGGACTCAAAGTGGCTCGTCGGGGACTAAATATACCTACACCAGGGAGTTTGGTGATGGCATCGCGCCCCAAAGCCTGGAGGGTGCAGTCCAGGAGGTTAATCTGTCCGTCGAGGGCAACGGCTATACGCTCGATATCCATGAGATGGCAATCGACCAAAACGGCTGCGGAGCCGTGACGTTTACGTTGTCCAATCCAAATGGAGTTAACTACTACAAGCCAGCAGCAGAGACAGGCGAACTTGTTCTCTATGGTGAAGAAGAACAAGGCATCGGCACGCCAAGCATGAACTTCGGCAAGGAATGGGCTGACACACGCTGCACAATTGATAAGGACACATCAAGCGACACGGTCATTAATGGCACGATGTACTTTGCCTCGTGGGATCGCGAGCGAGATTTGGGACATGCGGTCACCTGGAATATCAGCTGGACGGAGGGCAAAGGTGAGGATGCGAAGGTGATCGAGGTATCGACGCCAGAGTTTAACGTCGGAGCGCACGTCGATACAAAGGAACTCCGCTCTGATGACTCGCCTCTCGAGATTAGCCCGTTTTCCATCCAGACGCACATCGATGATCTGGGCTATGAAGCAGTTGATCATAAACTGACCGTCAGCTACAAGGATGGATCGGAGCAGATTATCGAAGATGACGACGCAGGGGCGTACAATTTCTATGTTTCGATGGCACGCAATAGCGGAGAGAACATTTGGGTGCCGACAAAACTGATCAATGTCGATCAAGTGGTCTCAGTAACGCTTGAGGGCACGAGATACACATCAACAGGAGAGACCGAAACAGAAGTACCCTTTACCATCATCTATTCGTAAGATTTGGGGCCGCTTCCTACTAGGGGAGGCGGCCCATTTTGCATTAAATGGACGGTTAGACCGAGCGATATACTTCCGAAAACGCCGCCGATTTCCATGCGAAAGACGAAAGCAGATCACCGCCGGAGCGCGACGTTTCCCCAGATAAAACCGACCAAAATAAACCTGTCCCTTTTTGGCGGCTAACGTTGCCCCGACGAGCACGTCGGATTCCCGGACCGGGAATCCGCCCATGCGCACAGGAAGGGATCCCTTTTGTGTAGGGTTTGCGGAAATGTGCCCATTTTGGGATACGCCCGGCGGCGTGGTCTATTGACGGCACAGCTAACGGCACGTATCCTATCGAACTGCGTGTTTCGTAGGGGGATGCTGACCCCTCGATTCAAGCCGTTGCACTTTACAGAAAGCTGGAATCATTCGAGAAGGAGTACGCTTTGCCTACTATTAACCAGCTGGTTCGCCAGGGCCGTCGTTCCGTGCCCAAGAAGTCCAAGAACGCTGCTCTGCAGCACAACTCCCAGAAGCGCGGCGTGTGCACCCGCGTCTTCACCACGAGCCCCAAGAAGCCGAACTCGGCTCTTCGTAAGGTTGCCCGTGTTCGCCTCGTCAACGGCATCGAAGTTACTGCTTACATCCCGGGTGAGGGCCACAACCTGCAGGAGCACTCCATCGTGCTCGTCCGCGGCGGTCGTGTCCGTGACCTCCCTGGTGTCCGTTATCACGTCATCCGTGGCGCCTACGACGCTGCTCCGGTCCAGAACCGTATGCAGGCCCGTTCCAAGTACGGTGCTAAGCGCCCCAAGGCTAAATAAGCCAGATAACGTTTTGATACTTTCGCCGTGTGCCGCCTAAGCGCCGCACGGTAGACACTTAAGGAGATTTCACATGCCGCGTCGTGCAGCAGCTAATCGTCGTGAGGTTCAGCCTGACGCCGTTTACAACAACCGCCTGGTGACTCAGCTCATCAACAAGGTCCTTCTTGACGGCAAGAAGGCCACCGCTGAGCGCATCGTCTACACCGCTTTCGAGATCGTTGCCGAGAAGTCCGAGGGTGGCGACGCTCTCGCTACCTTCAAGAAGGCTATGGACAACGTCAAGCCCACGCTCGAGGTTAAGCCCAAGCGTGTCGGTGGCGCTACCTATCAGGTCCCGATGGAGGTCAACTCCCGTCGTTCCACCGCTCTGGGTATCCGCTGGATCGTCAACTTCTCCCGCGCTCGCAAGGAGAAGACCATGGCCGAGCGTCTCGCCAACGAGATCCTCGACGCTTCCAACGGCCTGGGCGCTTCCGTCAAGAAGCGTGAGGACGTCTTCAAGATGGCCGAGGCCAACCGCGCGTTCTCTCACTATCGTTGGTAAGTTAAGGTAAGGAACTAACATGGCTAAGCCTAAGTACAAGCTTTCCGATACCCGTAACATCGGCATCATGGCTCACATCGATGCCGGTAAGACCACCACGACCGAGCGTATTCTTTACTACACCGGTAAGACCCACAAGATCGGTGAGGTCCATGAGGGCGCTGCCACCATGGACTGGATGGTTCAGGAGCAGGAGCGTGGCGTAACCATTACCTCCGCTGCTACCACGTGCTTCTGGAACAAGGACGGTAAGGACTACCGCATCCAGATCATCGACACCCCGGGCCACGTTGACTTCACCGCTGAGGTCGAGCGCTGCCTGCGCGTCCTCGATGGCGCTGTCGCCGTCTTCGACGCCGTTGCCGGCGTTCAGCCCCAGTCTGAGACCGTTTGGCGTCAGGCTTCCACCTTCAACGTCCCCCGCATCGCCTTCATCAACAAGTATGACCGCGTGGGCGCTGACTTCTTCAACGCTATCGAGACCATGAAGGATCGTCTCGACGCTAACGCCGTGGCCGCTCAGGTCCCGATGGGCGCCGAGGACAACTTCTGGGGCGTCATCGACCTGGTCACCATGACTGCATGGGACTTCAAGGCCGACGAGAAGGGCATGACCTACCCCGAGCCGATGGACGAGATCCCGGCTGAGTTCGCCGACATCGCTGCCACCAAGCGCGAGGAGCTCCTCGACGCTGCTGCCAGCTTTGACGACGAGCTCATGGAGAAGATCCTCATGGAGGAGGACTTCACCGTCGAGGAGCTCAAGGCTGCTCTGCGCAAGGGTGTTCTGGCCAACGAGCTCAACCTCGTCTTCGTGGGCTCCGCCTACAAGAACAAGGGCGTTCAGGAGCTGCTCGACGCTGTCGTCGACTACCTGCCCAGCCCGCTCGACGTCGAGGCCGTCACCGGTACCGATCCGGACACCGGCGAGGAGATCCAGCGTCATCCTTCCTTCGACGAGCCCTTCTCCGGCCTGGTCTTCAAGATCATGACCGACCCGTTCGTCGGTAAGCTCACCTACGTCCGCGTTTACTCCGGTCGCGCCGAGTCCGGCTCCTACGTGGTCAACGCTTCCAACGGTCAGCGTGAGCGCCTCGGCCGCATCCTCGAGATGAACGCCGCCGAGCGTATCGACCGTGACGACGCCGCTGCCGGCGACATCGTCGCTTGCGTCGGCTTCAAGAACTCCACCACCGGTGACACCCTGTGCGCCGAGGGCAAGGAGATCGTCCTCGAGAAGATCGAGTTCGCCAAGCCCGTTATCGACGTTGCCATCGAGCCCAAGACCAAGGCCGAGCAGGACAAGATGTCCCTGGCTCTGACCAAGCTCGCCGAGGAGGACCCGACCTTCCAGGTGTCCACCAACCACGAGACCGGCCAGACCATCATCGCCGGCATGGGCGAGCTGCACCTCGAGATCATCGTCGACCGTCTGCTCCGTGAGTTCAAGGTTGACGCTAACGTGGGTAAGCCCCAGGTTGCCTACCGCGAGACCGCTGGTCACGACGTCGAGAAGGCTGAGGGCAAGTTCGTCCGTCAGTCCGGTGGTCGCGGTCAGTACGGCCACGCCGTCATCAAGCTCGAGAAGATGGAGGAGGGCTTCGGCTACGAGTTTGTCAACGCTATCGTGGGCGGCGTCGTGCCCAAGGAGTACATCCCGTCCATCGACAAGGGCATCCAGGAGGCCCTGAACACCGGTGTTATCGCCGGCTTCCCGGTCCTCGACGTTAAGGTTACCCTGTTCGACGGTTCTTACCACGAGGTCGACTCCTCCGAGGCCGCCTTCAAGATCGCCGGTTCCATGGCTATCAAGGACGCCCTCAAGAAGTCCGACCCGCAGCTGCTCGAGCCGATCATGGCTGTCGAGGTCGAGACCCCCGAGCAGTACATGGGCGACGTTATGGGCAACCTCTCCGGTCGCCGCGGCAAGATCGAGGGCATGGAGGATCGCAAGAACAGCAAGCTCATCCGTGCCAAGGTGCCGCTGGGCGAGATGTTCGGTTACGCTACCGACCTTCGCTCCCAGACCCAGGGCCGTGCATCCTACACGATGCAGTTCGACTCTTATGAGCCCGCGCCCAAGTCCATCGTGGACGAGGTCATGAGCAAGAACGCCTAAGTTCGAGCTCCCTGTTACGTAATCCGCGAGAACATCTCTCGCACTCTTTGGAGGTTTAAGTTGGCTACCCAGAAGATCCGCATTCGCCTCAAGGGCTATGATCACGAGGTCGTCGATCAGTCCGCGAAGCTCATCGTCGAGACCGCTCAGAAGACCGGCGCTCGCGTTTCCGGTCCTGTCCCCCTGCCCACCGAGCGCAACCTGTACACGGTTATCCGCTCGCCGCACGTGAACAAGGACTCCCGTGAGCAGTTCGAGATGCGCACCCACAAGCGCCTCATCGACATCCTCGATCCCACCTCGGGCACCGTTGATTCGCTCATGCGTCTCGACCTCCCCGCTGGCGTCGACATCGACATCAAGCTCTAAGCGATATCGCTCATAGCTTACAGAGCCCCGCTGCCATCTTGGTAGCGGGGTTCTTTTGTTTTGAATGATGGTTTGGACTGCTGGGTAATGCTGTCGAGTAGGTGGCTGTGGCGCCTTATTCGCTTATGGGGCGCAGCGATGCCTCCTCAAAATGGAAGGATCGCATGCCATCTTCCGTTTCGATACACGCGCGACCAAAGGCATCGACGGTTTTAAAGATGCCTCGCGCCAGTTCGTCTCCTGCGGGGGAGCGGGCGATAACGTGCTCCCCAATCCAATTGAGGTGAGCGATATATTCGCCGTGGACGGGCGCGAGCGGTCCGGCGTCTTCTTCCATGACGTTGAGGCGCTCTGCCCATGTGTCTACAGCGTTCACGACCGCGTGATAGACCTCCTTGAGTAGCACATCGACGGCGGGAACATTCTCGTTGAGGTCTGAGAGGCCAATTGCCGCCAGGCCGCCATCGGGCACCTCTTGGGGCGTGTAGTTTACGTTGATGCCAATGCCGCAGACGGCGAAGGGCATGCCTTTGTTGTCGCGTGCCGCCTCGACCAGAATGCCGCCGAGTTTGCGCCCTCGCGCGACGAGGTCGTTGGGCCATTTGAGGCCGATCTCGTTAGCAAGACCCTGCTTTTCGAGCGCCTCGAGCACCGCTAGGCCGCTGACGGCGGCAAGACCAGAGTACTTGGCGGAATCAACACGTGGACGTAGGACAATCGAGAGCAACAGGTTGCCGGCGGTTGAATCCCACTTGTGGCCGCGCCGGCCGCGTCCTGCTGTCTGAGCCCGGGCGGCAAGTCCTGTGCCGTGCGGCGCTCCTTGTTTTCCTGCTTCGAGCAGGTCATCGTTGGTCGATCCGGTTACGTCGACTATCGTTAATTGGGCATCCATAGCGGCTGCTACCTCCTTAATGATCAAGTGAATGACGCAATGGTGTCGAGAGATAGACACAATGTGAAGCCTTTGTCGCATTTGGACAATTTAATGTTAACACGTCAACAAAGCAAAGAATGCGCTATCCTCTCTTGGTCGATGTAAACACGTCAACAACTCAAAGGAGGTTAGTGATGGGTTTCACGATTCTTGGAACAGGCTCGGCGCTTCCTATGCGCAGTGTTTCCAATGACGAGCTGTCCGAGTTCCTCGATACCTCGGATGAGTGGATTTTTACCCGCACCGGTATCAAGAGCCGCCATGTCTGCACCACTGAGTCACTCGACGACCTTGCCGTGGCGGCGAGCGAGCGGGCGCTCCAGGTATCCGGAATCGA
Source organism: Collinsella sp. (assembly GCA_048367555.1). Taxonomy (GTDB): domain Bacteria; phylum Actinomycetota; class Coriobacteriia; order Coriobacteriales; family Coriobacteriaceae; genus Collinsella. The sequence goes on along the minus strand of DBGCAP010000059.1, from coordinate 20,922 downwards.
CGCGAGCCAGCTGGATCTTATCGTCTGTTCGACGACGACGGGCGATCATCTCGTTCCCGCCGAAGCGTGCGCCGTTGCTGAGCGCCTGGGTGCCACATGTCCTGCCTTCGACGTTTCGGCGGCTTGTGCCGGCTTCGTATTTGCGCTCGATGTCGCCGAGGGCTATATCGCCCGCGGTCGCGCCAAGCACGTGCTGGTCGTAGCCGCCGAGCAGATGACGCGCGCGCTCGATTGGACCGACCGTGCCACGTGCGTGCTCTTTGGCGATGGCGCGGGTGCTGCGGTCATAGGGGCTGGGGGAGAGAATCCCCTTGCTGTTGAGCTTTCGACGGCGCCCGACGTCGAGACGTTGCACGTTCCCGGTCTGGTCGGCAACTCGCCGTTTAAGGCTTCCGCAGATAGCGAGAGCGTGCTGTCCATGAATGGCCGCCGCGTGTTCAAGTTTGGCGTCAATGCCATCTGCGACACGGTCAACAAGCTCGCCTGCGACGCGAGCATCGCGGTCGAGGACATCGACTACTTTGTATTCCATCAGGCTAACGAACGAATCTTGAGCCAGGCGGTCAAGCGCCTCGGTGTGCTGGACGAGCGCGTGGTCCGAACGTTGCGTGAAACCGGCAACATCTCGAGCGCCTGCATTCCGCTTGCTCTCGATCGACTGGCAAATTCCGGCGCGCTGCACGCGGGCGACACCATCGCCCTGGTCGGATTTGGCGCCGGCTTGGATGTAGGTGGCTATCTACTTCGTTGGAAGTAGTTGCACATAGGAAATGAAAACGCCCCTGGGGCACAAACAAAGGAGAACTACCATGGCAGATCAGAAGACCTTCGAGCGCGTTTGTGACGTTATCCGCGAGACCGCCGGCCTTGACGATGTCGAGATGAAGCCCGAGTCCACGCTCGAGGAGATTGGCCTCGACAGCCTGGGTACCGTCGAGATCCTCGTTGCCGTCGAGGACGAGTTTGGCATTGAGCTCGATACCGAGGAGAACCCCAAGACGGTCGGCGAGTTCGTCGATACGGTCGAGGCGGCATTGGAGAAGTAGTGATGCTCAAGTCTCCTCTCTGCGATCTGCTCGGCATCGAAAAACCCGTGTTCCAGGGTGGCATGGCCTGGATTGCCGACGCCTCGTTGGCATCTGCTGTGTCCGAGGCAGGCGGCTTAGGCATTATCGCGGCCATGAATGCCGACGCAAACTGGCTGCGCGATCAGATTCACGAGCTGCGCGCCAAGACGGATAAGCCCTTTGGCGTCAACGTTATGCTCATGAGCCCGTTTGTCGACGAGGTCGCACAAGTGGTGATTGATGAGCAGGTGCCCGTTGTGGTGACCGGCGCCGGCAATCCCACCAAGTACATGAAGGCCTGGGGCGATGCGGGCATCAAGGTTATTCCCGTTGTGGCTTCGGTGGCGCTGGCGCGTCTCGTGGCGCGTCGCGGAGCAACTGCCGTGGTTGCCGAGGGCACCGAATCAGGCGGCCATATTGGAGAGACCTCGACGATGGCGCTGGTGCCGCAGGTTGTCGATGCGGTCGATATTCCCGTGGTTGCGGCTGGCGGCATCGCCGATGGCCGCGGTGTGGCGGCCGCCTTTATGCTCGGCGCTGCCGGCGTCCAGGTGGGAACACGCTTTCTGGTCGCAAACGAGTGCACCGTATCCGAACAGTACAAAGAGCTGGTGCTCAAGGCAGGCGACACGTCGACGCGTGCGACCGGTCGCTCGACGGGACATCCGGTTCGCGCCCTCAAGAGCCCCTTCACCAACGCGTATGCCAAGAACGAGGCGGCGGGCGCAAGCCCCGAGGAGCTTGGGGCCATGGGCACGGGCGCGCTTCGTAAAGCCGCAAAGGACGGTAATTACGAAGAGGGTTCGTATTTGTGCGGACAGATTGCCGGCATGGTCAACGAACGCCAGAGCGCACGCGAAATCGTCGACGATCTGGTCGATGGCGCCGAGCATGTCCTGAAGGGTGCGTCCGCATGGGTAGCGTAGCGTTTCTGTTTGCCGGTCAGGGTGCCCAGCATCCCGCGATGGGCGTCGACCTCATCGAGGCATCACCGGCGGCTGCCGAGGTGTTTGCGATCGCCGACGAGGTGCGTCCGGGAACCAGTGAGCAGTGCCGGAGCGCCTCCAAGGAGGAGCTCTCGCAGACCGAGAACACGCAGCCTTGCGTGTTCGTGCACGACTTGGCTGTCGCCGTCGCCCTGCGCGAGCGCGGCGTGGTGCCTGCCTCCTGTGCGGGATTCTCGCTGGGCGAGGTCGCCGCGCTCGCCTTTGCGGGGGCGTTCGATACGCGAGCGGGCTTTGAGCTTGTGTGCGAGCGCGCGGCGCTTATGGCCACGGCGGCTGAGCGTCACCCCGGCGGAATGCGCGCCGTCATCAAACTCGATGCGGCGCAGGTCGAGGGCTTGGCAAAACAGGCCGGCGAGGACTGCTGGCCGGTCAACTACAACAGCCCGCAGCAGACGGTTGTGGCCGGAGCGCCCGATGCGCTGCAGACCCTCGACGTCCTGGTAAAAGAGGCTGGTGGCCGGGCCATGAAGGTCGCGGTGTCGGGCGCATTCCATAGCCCCTATATGGCCGAGGCGACCCGTGGCCTTGCTGCATATATCGAGGCAGGTCACGCGCCGTCCCCGTTGCTCATTCCTGTTATGGCAAATATGACGGCGGCACCCTATCCGGCCGACCTGCAAGCGGCATCGGACGTGCTGGCCAACCAGGTGAGCCATGCCGTGCGCTGGGTCGACACGCTGCACACTCTGCAGGATCAGGGCATCGACACGTTTATTGAGGTCGGCCCCGGCAAAACGCTGTCGGGCCTGGTCAAGCGTACGCTGAGCGACGTTCGCGTGTATTCATGCGAAACGGCCGAGCAGGTCGCAGCTATTGCCGACGAGCTCGCATAGCCTACAGGGCTGTAACCCGAAAGGAACGACATGGGCAACTTGAACAACGGCGCGCTCGAGCGCGACGGATCGCGCCGCGTGGCGCTGGTCACGGGCGGCTCGCGCGGCATCGGTCGCGCTTGTGCCGTGGGCTTGGCGGAGGATGGCTACGATATCGCCGTCGTCTATGCCGGCAGCGTCGATGCGGCGCGCAAGACGTGCGAAGCCTGCGAGGCGTCAGGCGCCACGGCACGCGCATATCAATGTGACGTGGCCGACCCCGCCGCCGTCAACACATGCGTGGAGACGGTCCTCAACGACTTCGGCTCCATTTGGGCGCTCGTCAACAACGCCGGCATCACACGCGACGGCCTGCTCATGCGTATGGGTGACGATGCCTTCGACCGCGTGCTCGATGTCAATCTCAAGGGCACGTTCAATACGACGCGTGCGCTCACCAAGATCTTTATGCGTCAGCGCGGCGGCTGCGTCATCAACATGAGCTCGGTTGTGGGCCTGATGGGCAATGCCGGGCAGGCCAACTACGCCGCCTCCAAGGCGGGCGTCATCGGCCTGACCAAGGCGGTGGCGCGCGAGCTTGCGCCCCGCGGCGTACGAGTGAACGCGGTCGCACCCGGGTTTGTCGAGACCGATATGACGGCAAAGCTTTCGGAGAAGGTTCGCGCGGCAACCGAGGAGCAGATTCCCCTAAAGCGCATGGCGCGCCCCGAGGAAGTGGCCGGCGTAGTGCGCTTTTTGGCGAGTGATGCGGCTGCCTACATTACGGGCGAGGTTGTGCGCGTCGACGGCGGAATGGCGATGTAGAAACCAGGGCCGAACAACGGCTTGGATGAGGAGACCAAGATGGAACAGAGAGTTGCAATCACCGGTATCGGTGCCGTATCGCCGCTCGGTAACACGGCGCTTGCTACCTGGGCGGCCATGTGCGCCGGCACGTGCGGCATCGGCCCGATCACGCACTTTGATACCGATGTGTTTGCCGTTAAGGTGGCGGCCGAGGTCAAGGGCTTTGACGGCAACGATTACTTTGGTAAGCACGATGCCAAACACCTGGACCCTTGCGTTCAGTTTGCACTGGCGGCGTCGGACGAGGCCATGCACGATGCGGGCTTTGATGTCGAGGGCGCCATCGATCGCGAACGCCTGGGCGTCTACGTGGGTTCAGGCGTGGGCGGCATGCAGACACTTGTCGACAACGTCCACACGATCGCCGATCGAGGGCCTCGCCGTGCATCGCCCTATATGATTGCGATGATGATCCCCAATATGGCTTCGGGCAATATCGCGATCCGCCACAAGGCAAAAGGCCCGACCCTGCCCGTGGTGACCGCGTGCGCGACCTCGGCCCATGCCGTGGGCGAGGCGTTCCGCGCCATCAAGCATGGCTATGCCGATGCGATTCTCGCCGGCGGGGCCGAGGCGGCCATTATCCCCGATGCCGTTGCGGGCTTTACGTCCTGCCGTGCTCTCACCACTAATCCTGACCCGTCGACGGCATGCCGCCCGTTCGATGCGAATCGCGACGGCTTTGTGATGGGCGAGGGCGCCTGCGTGCTCGTGCTGGAGGGCATGGAGCATGCGCTGGCTCGCGGGGCGCACATTTATGCCGAGGTCGTGGGCTACGGCAACACCGATGATGCCTATCACATTACGAGCCCCGATCCCGAGGCTGCCGGCATTGCCCGTGCGATATCGCTGGCGGTGGCTGAGGGCGACGTTAAGCCTTCCGAGGGCCTCTACATCAACGCTCACGGCACCTCGACCAAGCTCAACGATTCGTCCGAGACGGCGGGCATAAAGCGTGCGCTCGGCGAGGACGCGGCACGCGCCGCGCACGTCTCGTCGACCAAGTCGATGACCGGCCACATGATCGGTGCTACGGGCGCCATCGAGGTCATGGCCTGTGCCATGGCGCTCGAGCAGGGCGTGGTGCCCCCGACCATTAACTACCACACGCCCGATCCCGCCTGCGATCTTGATTACACGCCTAATCGAGCGGTTCGTGCCGACCTTACCTGGGCGCTTTCGACCAATCTGGGCTTTGGCGGACACAATGCCGCCATCGCGCTGCGTAGATATACGAGGAGCTAGAGCATGGATTCCAAAAGACTTGCCGAGATAGCCGATGTTATGGAAGACCGCGGCCTCACACGCGTGCGTGTTGAGGAGCCCGATGGCACCGCGGTCGAGCTCGAGCGCGCGAGTGCAGCGCAGCCGGTTGCCGTGCCCATGCCTATGCCGGGTGCCGTGACTGCTCCGGCGGTGGCTCCTGTCGCCATGCCTGCCGCCGCGCCGGAGCTCGCCGCGCAGGCGCCTGCCGCCGCACCGGAGCCTAAGGGCACCGAGGTGACCGCTCCCATGGTCGGCGTTTTCTATGCTGCCCCGGCGCCGGGCGACGAGCCGTTTGTGCGCGTGGGCTCCAAGGTCAAGGCCGGCGAGACCCTCTGCATCATCGAGGCCATGAAGGTTCTCAACGAGGTGACGGCAGAGGCGGATGGCGAGGTGCTCGAGATCTGCGTGGCCGACGGCGACCTCGTGGAGTTTGGCAGCTGCCTCATGAGGATCGGATAGGTGATATCCATGAATAAAGAAGAGCTCAAGAAACTGTTGCCGCATCGCGAGCCGATGCTTTTGCTCGACGAAGCCGAGCTGGTGGGCGACGAGGCCCACGGCAAGATCACGATTACGGGCGACGAGTACTTTTTGCAGGGGCATTTTCCGGGAAACCCGGTCGTCCCCGGCGTGATTCAGTGCGAGATGCTCGCCCAGAACTGCTGCGTGCTGCTGATGGGCGATGAGGAGGCGCGCGGCGCGACGCCGTTCTACACGAGTCTGGACAAGGTGCGCTTTAAGCGTCCGGTGCGCCCGGGCGACACGGTGGATCTGGTGTGCTCCATCACGCGAGCGCGCGGGCCGTTCCGCTTTGCGACGGGTACTGCGAGCGTCAACGGTGAGGTTTGCTGTCGCGCCGATATGTCTTTTGCACTCATGCACGAAAGTTAAGGAAGGCTCATGTTCGACAAAGTGCTCATCGCCAACCGCGGCGAGGTCGCGGTCCGTGTTATCCGCGCGTGCCGCGATATGGGCATCAAGACCGTCGCCGTCTACTCCACGGCCGATGCGGACGCGCTGCACGTGCAGCTTGCCGACGAGGCGTATTGCATCGGCGGCCCGCGTCTTGCCGAGAGCTACCTCAACGACGATGCCGTGCTCACCTGTGCCGTAAAGTCGGGAGCTAAGGCGATCCATCCCGGCTATGGCTTCTTTTCCGAGAAGGCGAGCTTCGTGCGCGACTGCGACAAGTACGGTCTGGCGTTTGTCGGTCCTTCGGCCGAGGTGATCGACAGCATGGGCGACAAGGACGCCGCACGCCGAACGGCTGCCGCGGCGGGCGTGCCCATCGTTCCGGGCTACGATTTGCTCAAAAGCCCTGAGGAGGCGACGGCCGAGGCCGAGCGCATCGGCTGCCCCGTGCTTATTAAGGCGCGGGCGGGCGGTGGCGGTCGTGGTATTCGCAAGGTCGAGCGCGTGGAAGACGCGGCAAAGGCCTTTATTGAAGCACGTGCCGAGGGCGAGGCCGTTTTTGGCGACGGCGAGTGTTACATGGAGAAGTTCGTCGCGCCGGCCCACCACGTTGAGGTGCAGATTATGGCCGATAAGCAGGGCCATGTGTTTTCGCTCGGCGAGCGTGAGTGCTCGGTGCAGCGCCGCAACCAAAAGCTGATCGAGGAGAGCCCCGCGCCGTGCCTCGACGGACGCGATGATATTCGCGCGCGCATGCACAAGGCGGCGCGCGACCTGGCTCGTGCCGTTGGCTATGAGGGCGCCGGCACCATTGAGTTTCTGTACTCAGATGACGGCAATTTCTACTTTATGGAAATGAACACGCGCTTGCAGGTGGAGCATCCGGTTACGGAGTTTGTGACCGATACCGACCTGGTCAAGTGGCAGCTGCGCGTGGCAGCCGGCCAGCCTCTGCCATTTGAGCAGGAGGACGTGCCGGTCCGCAACCACGCCATGGAGTGCCGCATCAATGCCGAAACGCCGGACTTTCTGCCGTCATGCGGAACGGTCACCGCGTTGCGTGTACCGGGTGGTCCGCGCGTGCGCTGGGATTCGGCCATGTTCACCGGTGCGACAGTTCCGCCGTACTACGACTCCATGCTCGGCAAGCTCATCGTGTGTGCGCCCACGCGTGACGGCGCCATTCGCAAGATGCGCTCGGCCCTGGGCGAGCTCGTGATTGAGGGCGTGAGTGAAAACAGCGAGCTTCAGCTCGACGTGCTGGCAAACGACGAGTTCTTGTCGGGCATGTATCACACCGATCTGATGGGGCATCTCTATGCTGATGAATAGAAAAGCGAAGACGGTCAATGTCCTTGAGGGGCCGATAACCGAGTCGTGCGCCGAGTTTCCCGCGCGCCACGTGTTTATCAAGTGCCCGGAGTGCCGCCGTGTGATCGATGAGGCACGCCTACACGACAACCTCGAGGTCTGCCCTCGTTGCGGCAAACACTTTCGCGTGAGCGGTCGCGCGCGCATGCGCATGACGGTCGACGAGGGCACGTTTGAGGAATGGGATGCCAATCTGGCGTCGGAGGACTTCCTCTCGTTTCCCGGCTATGCCGATAAGCTCAAGAGCGTGAGCGAGCGTTCGGGCGAGCGCGATGCCGTTGTGTGCGGCAAGGGCAAAATCTGCGGTTGCGATACGGCGCTCTTCTTTATGGACGCCAACTTTATGATGGGCTCGATGGGCTCCGTAGTGGGCGAGAAGATCTGTCGCGCATTTGAGCGTGCGACCGAGCTGGGATTGCCAGTTGTCGGCTTTACCGTTTCGGGCGGTGCGCGCATGCAAGAGGGCGTGACCTCGCTTATGCAGATGGCCAAGATTTCTGCGGCGGTTAGGCGCCACAGCGAGGCGGGCGGCCTGTATATTACGGTGCTCACCGACCCCACGACCGGAGGCGTAACCGCGAGCTTTGCCATGGAGGGCGACATTATCCTGGCCGAGCCCGATGCCCTGACGGCATTTGCCGGCCCGCGCGTGATCGAGCAGAACATGCACAAGCGCCTGCCCAAGGGATTTCAGCGCTCCGAGTTTTTGCTGGAGCACGGCTTTTGCGATGCCGTTGTTCCGCGTGGCGAGATTGCGCTCACGGTAGGCGAGCTGCTGGCGCTGCACGAAGGGCGCGCGCCCAGCCTGGGGGCACCGCATGAGATTGTGCATGCGGGTCGCCGCGGCAAAAAGCTGGGACACTTGTTTAAGCGCTCGCCGGCACCAAAAACCGCGCTCGAGATTGTCAAGCAGACCCGCTCGGCAGATCGCGCCACGGCGGGTGAGATGATCTCGCTGGGCCTGGATGGATTTGTGGAGCTGCACGGCGACCGCTACTTTGGCGACGACGCCGCTGTGGTGGGTGGCATTGGCTGGAAAGATGGACGCCCCGTAACGGTCATCGCCATCGAGCGCGGCACCACGACCAAAGAGCGCATGCGTCGCAACTTTGGTATGGCACATCCCGAGGGCTACCGCAAAGCGCGTCGCCTGATGCGCCAGGCCGAAAAGTTTGGTCGACCGGTTCTGTGCCTGGTCGATACTTCGGGCGCGTTTTGCGGCATCGGTGCCGAGGAGCGCGGCCAGGGCGAGGCGATTGCCCAGAATCTCATGGAGATGAGCGGCCTTAAGACGCCGATTGTCTCGGTGGTAACAGGCGAGGGCGGCTCTGGCGGCGCGCTGGCGCTGTCCGTGGCCGACCGCATCCTGATGCTCTCGAGCTCGGCCTATTCGGTCGTGAGCCCCGAGGCCTGTGCGTCGATTCTGTGGAAGGATACCGAGCGCGCGAATGAGGCCGCCGAGGCGCTTAAGCTCACGGCTCCCGATCTGTTGGCGCTCGGCATCATCGACGGCATTGTTGACGATAGGGGTCTGTCGCATGAGGAGATCGCCGGCGCCGTCATGTCCTCGGCATTTGATGCCTTCGATACGCTTGGGCGGCTCGACGACGCGACCCTCACAAACCTCCGCTACGAAAAGTACCGCGCAATCGGTCAGTATCGCACGATGTGACAAAGGGACAGTCCGCATGTCACATTGGGAAAGGGTTCCTGTGTCACAAGTTTCTAACACCTCGTTTACAACGATGGTCTCATCAAACGCCATGGCCGTGGTGGACTATCTGTCCAAAAGCATGATGTCGGCGTTGCCGTTTATTGTCTGCGCGGCGTTGTTCCGCACCGTCGCCGTCATTATGGGCGAAGGCATGCTGGGCCTATGGTCTGCCGATTCCGAAATCTATCGCCTGTTCTACAGTTGGCTCTATAACGCCGGTTACTACTTTTTGCCCATTTATCTTGGTTGGGCGGCCGCCCGCCAGCTCGGTTGCTCGGAGCAGCTGGGCATGATGCTGGGCGGCGTATTGATTGCGCCCGATCTGCTTAAGCTCGTCGATGCCGCATCGACGACGGGGACATCGATGACTTCCGTGTATGGCCTGCTTCCCGCGCCGGTCAACGATTACACGACGACTGTTATTCCGGTTCTCATCTCGGTACCCGTGCTTTGGCAAGTGGAGTGTTTCTTTCAGCGCGTTATCCCTAAGGCCGTGGCGTTTTCGTTTGTTCCGTTTGCGACCATGCTTGTCATGGTTCCGGTTTCGCTGTGTATCACGGCGCCGGCGGGCAGCTATCTGGGCATGCTGTTGGGCCAGCTTATGTTTATGCTTGGCAATTCCGGTGGCATCGTGTCGCTGCTCACGCTCATGGGGCTTGCCGCGGGCTGGGAGTTCCTTAAGATCGCGGGTGTCAGCAATGTTGTCCTATCGCTCGCCTATGCGCAGTTTATGAGTGTGGGGACGGATTCGTGCATTCTGATCGCTGCGACGATGGCAACGTTCGCCGTTTGGGGCATGCCCTTTGGCGCGTCGCTCCGCGTTGCGGATAAGGACGAGAAGGCGCTCATGCTGGGTTATTCGATCTCGGGTGTTCTTGGCGGCGTAAGCGAGCCGGCGCTGTACGGTTGCGGCTTTAAATATGGCAGGTGCCTGACGTGCATGGCCATTGGCGGCGCCGTCGGAGGCCTTGTTGCGGCCGTGGGCCACGTTACGGCCTATACCATCGGCATGACGAATGTCCTCATGGTCATTGGCTTTGCCACGGGCGGCATTTCGAACCTACTGTGGTGCTGTGTTGCCGGTGGCACGGCATTTGCGGTGTCTGCGGCGCTGAGCTACTGCTTTGGCGTGGTGCCGGCGAAGGGACAGGCGACGGGGAACGGAGCCGATTCGCCCGAAACGGTGGCGAGCGCTGCTGAAGTAAGCGCATAAACCTGTGCGACAAAAGGACGATTCCTTTGTCACATTCCAAGGCCGTGGCCCGTGTGGGCTGCGGCCTTTTTGTATCTTGAGGACAAAGTGGCTACACTACAATCCGTTTGAGCAATAGATATATAGGTAGTACCGTGGGGGCGGATGCAGATGGTCGAGTGGATAGTTAAGCGCGCGCAGGGCGATCGTGCGCGTGTGGGCACGTTAGCGGGCATGGTGTGTATTGTCGCCAATGTTGCGCTTTGTGCTGCGAAGGGCGCCATCGGTGTGATTTCGGGATCGGTTTCGATCGTGGCGGATGCCATGAACAACCTGTCCGATGCCAGCTCGAATATCGTGAGCGTGCTGGGCTTTAAGCTGGCGAGCAAGCCGGCCGACCCCGAGCATCCTTACGGCCACGGTCGCTACGAGTATCTCTCGGGTCTGGTCGTGGCGGCCCTCGTGCTGCTGATTGGCGTTGAGCTGGTGAAGTCCTCGGTCGAGCGCGTCATTCACCCCGAACCTGTCGAGTTCTCGCTTGCCCTGGTGGCAGTTCTCGTGCTCTCGATGGTCGTTAAGCTGTGGATGGCGGCCCTCAACCAAAAGCTCGGCGACCGTATCGAGTCCGAGACACTGCATGCGACTGCCCAGGATTCCAAGAACGATGTTCTTGCCACAGGCGCCGTGTTAGCGTGCGCAATTGTTTCGCAGGTGACGCACATCAATCTTGACGCATGGGTCGGCCTTGCCGTTGGCGCCTATATTGGCTGGAGCGGTTTTGAACTCATCCAGGATACGGTGAGCCCTCTTTTGGGTCAGTCGCCCGATCCTAAGCTGGTCAAGCACATTCGAGACAAGATCATGAGCTATCCCGGCGTTTTGGGCGTTCACGATCTGATGGTTCATGACTACGGCCCGGGCAGGAAATTCGCAAGCGCTCACGCCGAGATGGCAGCCGAGGCCAGCCCGCTGGAAAGTCACGACACGCTCGATAACATCGAGCAGGCGTTTAGGAACGAAGACGGCATGATTGTCACGCTCCATTACGACCCCATCGTGACCGACGATCCAAAGGTGGCGAGCATGCGTTTACGCATTAACGCCATGGCCCAACAGATCGATAGCCGCCTTTCGATTCACGATCTGCGCTGTGTGCCGGGTCCCACGCACACCAACGTGATCTTTGACTGCGTGCGTCCCTCGGATCTGCAGATGAGTGCCGAAGACGTAAAACACGCGCTGGCACAACGGGTCGAGTCGGAATACCCCAAGTCGATTGCCAAGATCACGATCGATGAAGACTACGTAGGCCATACCCACGAGTAGGGCTGCGCCGGCAAAGCAAGTTATACAGAAGGGGAGAGCATGAAGCGTCTATATCTACTCCGCCACGGCCAGACAGAATTCAACGTTAAAAAGCTCGTCCAGGGTCGCTGCGATTCACCGCTCACCGATTTGGGCCGTCAGCAAGCCGGGATGGCAGCCGCATGGCTCAAAGCCCACAACGTCGTTCCCGACAAAGTGGCCTCATCACCCTTAGGCCGAGCCATGGATACAGCTCAGCTCGTCGCATGCGAGCTCCTCGGCCCGGACGCGGCAGTCGAGCCCTGCGAAGGCATCATCGAGCGCTGCTATGGAACCTTCGAGGAAGGTCCCCACGACGCATTGCCTACCGATGTCTGGGATCCCGGCGAGGATTTGGTCCCCTTCGGAGGAGAAGGAAGCCAGGCACTGCAAGAGCGCATGGTAGACACCCTCACCAATCTCATGGGCGCCGAGGGCATAGAAACCCTTCTAGCAGTAAGCCACGGCAGCGCCAGCCGCCAATTCATCAAGGCTGCAGCTCCAGAGGGCTTCGAGCTCCCAACAAAACTCCCCAACTGTGCCATCATGATCTTCGATTTTGAAGAGGAAAAGTCACAAGCAGAGGGTGAGCCAATGCAATGCAAGTTCACTCTCCAGCAAATAGTGGACCCCCAACAAAGTCATTAGCCTGAGCGAGCAAGGTTTAGCAGACATCAACGTGGCGTTCCCAGTGTGCGGCGGAGGGGGCGGGCCTGAGACATATTAAGGTTGTCGCGAGTTCCGCACGAACAGGAGAGCACTGAATGTGCTCTCCGTCGTGAGCAGGACTGTAGAGCAGCAACCTTAATATGCCTCAGGCCCGCCCCCTCCGCCGCACACTGGGAACGTGCCACGCACTTTACCTGCGTAAACAATGTGAGTGAAATATGAATCTCGATGGATACGCCCGCAGCCGTGTATACTAAACAGCTGTGTGTAACCAGGGGAGTATTCTGGCTGGACAAAATGCCTGCTTAATAGGGTTGTCAGGTAGTCCGGACGCAATACAAGGCTGGGGAGCACGTCGTGTAAGTAGTGGTCCTCTAGGGGCGTACGCTCGGTGGTGTACGCATTGTCCCAAGACCACGCGAGAGTTGGGATCATATCTTGATCAGCATGATTCTCGGCCGCAAGATTGGCATGACCCAGGTTTGGGACGAGGACGACAACGTCGTTCCCGTCACGGTCATCCAGGCTGGCCCCTGCGCTGTCTCGCAGGTTAAAACTCAGGCAACCGACGGCTATGACGCCGTCCAGATCGGTTTCGGCGACATCAAGGCCAAGAACGTGAACAAGCCCATGGCTGGTCACTTCGCCAAGGCCGGCGTCGAGCCTGTCCGTTTCCTTCGTGAGGTCCGCGTCGAGAACGGCGAGGAGCACAAGGTCGGCGAGGTCGTCACCGTCGCTGATTTCGCTGATGTCGAGAAGGTCGACGTCATCGGTACCTCCAAGGGTAAGGGCTTCCAGGGTCGCATCAAGCGCTGGGGTCAGCGCCGCGGTCCTATGACGCATGGTTCTCACTTCCAGCGTCACCCCGGTTCTATCGGTCAGTGCGCCTATCCTGCGCGCGTCCTCAAGGGCGTCAAGATGGCCGGTCACATGGGTAACGAGCGCGTTACCGTCAAGAACCTTTCCGTTGTCCGCATCGATGCCGAGCAGAACCTCATCTTGGTCAAGGGCGCTGTCCCGGGTGCCAAGAATGGTCTCGTCGCCATCCGTATGGCCTAAGGGCCCAGCCCATTTAGCCCAGCGTCATACCAAGGAGAACACTTAAATGGCAAAGTTTGAAGTAAAGAACAGCGAGGGCAAGAAGGTCGCCGAGGCCGAGCTCGCCGCTGAGGTGTACGGCATCGAGCCGAACATCCACGTTATGCACCACATCGTCAAGTGCCAGATGGCCTCTTGGCGTCAGGGCACCCAGTCCGCTAAGGGCCGCTCTGAGGTTTCCGGTGGCGGCAAGAAGCCTTGGCGTCAGAAGGGCACCGGCCGTGCCCGCCAGGGTTCCATCCGTGCTGCCCAGTGGCGTCACGGTGGCGTCGTCTTCGCCCCCAAGCCCCGTTCCTACGCTAAGCGTATGAACAACAAGGAGGTCAAGCTGGCTATGCGCTCCGCGCTGTCCGCCAAGCTGGCCGATGGCGAGCTCGTGCTCGTCGACGACTACGGCTTCGAGAAGCCTTCCACCAAGGCTGCCGTTGCCATGCTCAAGGCTCTCGGCCTTGAGGGCAAGCGTCTGACCATCATCGTTCGCGATGAGGACGTCAACGCCTACCTGTCGTTCCGCAACATTCCCAAGACGTTCATCATCACTGCCGACGAGGCCAACACCTACGATCTCGTCAACAACAACGCCGTGCTGATGCCCGCCGACATCGCCGCTCACTTCGGGGAGGTGCTTGCATAAATGACCGCCCACGAGATCATCATCCGTCCGATCGTGTCCGAGCGTTCCTTCTCCGGCATGGAGCAGAACAAGTACACGTTCGAGGTCGCCAAGGATGCTAACAAGTATCAGATCAAGGACGCTGTCGAGGAGATCTTCGGCGTCAAGGTCGTTCGCGTGAACACCCTGACGGTCAAGCCCAAGACCAAGCGCGTGCGCTATGTCGCCGGCAAGACCCGTTCTTGGAAGAAGGCCATCGTCACGCTGGCCGAGGGCGACACCATCGAGGTCTTTGGCAACCAGGCCTAAGACTCGCTGCTGTTGAGTGAGCTCATGCCTCCCAAATAGGGGAGGCGAGAGCTCAAGGTTTTGGGCGTATAAAATGGACACGCCCGGAGCCGTGTATACGTCCGGTGTCATCGCACCCGAGGCAGAACCTCGAATCCCTGTCTGCGATGGCTAACGGATTCCTATTGAAAGGGATTGTAATGGCTGTAAAGCACCTTAAGCCGACCTCCGCTGGTAGGCGTTGGCAGACGATCTCCGACTTCTCCGAGATCACCTGCACCAAGCCCGAGAAGTCTCTTCTCGAGCCCCTGCCCAAGAAGGCCGGTCGTAACAACAACGGCCGCATCACCACCCGCCACCAGGGCGGCGGCGTGAAGCGTCGTTACCGCGTGATCGACTTCAAGCGCAACAAGGACGGCGTGCCCGCCAAGGTTGCCACGATCGAGTACGATCCGAACCGTTCCGCTCGCATCGCTCTGCTGCACTACGCTGACGGTGAGAAGCGCTACATCCTGGCCCCCAAGGGCCTCGAGGTCGGTCAGACCATCATGTCCGGTTCTGACGCCGACATCAAGCCGGGCAACGCTCTGCCCCTCGCCGACATCCCCGTCGGTACGCTCATCCACGCCGTCGAGTTCCAGCCGGGCAAGGGCGCTGCTATCGCCCGCTCCGCCGGTAACTCCTGCCAGCTGATGGGTAAGGAGGGCAAGTACGCCATCGTCCGTATGCCTTCCTCCGAGATGCGCCGCATCCTCGTTACCTGCCGCGCCACCGTCGGTGAGGTCGGCAACGCCGATCACGCCAACATCGTCATCGGCAAGGCCGGCCGTAAGCGTCACATGAACGTGCGCCCGACCGTCCGCGGTACCGTCATGAACCCTGTCGACCACCCGCACGGCGGTGGCGAGGGCAAGAACCACACCTCTGGTCGTCCCTCTGTTACCCCCTGGGGTAAGCCGACGAAGGGCCTTCGTACGCGCAAGAAGAAGAAGGTCTCGAACCAGCACATCATTCGTCGCCGTAAGAAGTAATTTCGGATACCGAGTTTTAGGAGAAAGCACTTATGAGCAGAAGTCTCAAAAAGGGCCCGTTCGTGGAGACTCGCCTTCTCTCGCGTATCACCGCGATGAACGAGGCTGGCAAGAAGGACGTCGTGAAGACCTGGTCCCGCGCGTCCACCATCTTCCCCGAGATGGTTGGTCACACCATCGCCGTCCACGACGGCCGCAAGCATGTGCCCGTGTATGTTACCGAGTCCATGGTTGGTCACAAGCTCGGCGAGTTCGCGCCGACTCGTACGTTCCGTGGCCACAAGGCCAAATAGGGGGTTAACCGTAAATGGCAACTAAGTCTATTGAAACTGAGGCCACCGAGGTTCGCGCCGTCGCTAAGTACGTGCGTGTTTCCCCCAGCAAGGCCCGCCTGGTGGTCGATCTGATCCGCCGCAAGCCTGTCGCTCAGGCCTTCGACATCCTCCACTTCTGCGACCGCGCCGTCGCCGTGGATGTCGAGAAGGTTCTCCGTTCCGCCGTTGCGAACGCCGAGAACAACAACGGTCTGCGTGCCGACAACCTGGTTGTCGCCGCTGCCTATGTTGACGAGGGTCCGACGCTTAAGCGCATCCGTCCCCGCGCCAAGGGTTCCGCTTCTCGCATTCTGAAGCGTACTTCCCACATCACCGTCGTCGTTGCTCCTCGAAAGGAGGCGTAAAGCTGTATGGGTCAGAAAGTCTACCCCACCGGCTTCCGTCTTGGCATCACCGAGAACTGGCGCTCCCGCTGGTTCGCAGAGAAGGATTACGCTAAGACCCTCGGTAACGATCTCGAGATCCGCAAGTACCTCGAGAAGCGTCTTTCCCGCGCAGCTGTCTCCCGCGTCGAGATCGAGCGCGCTGGCGACAAGGTGAAGGTCATCATCCTCACCGCTCGCCCCGGCGTTGTCATCGGTAAGAAGGGTGCCGAGATCGATACCCTCCGCACCGAGCTCGAGAAGGTTGCTGGCGTCTCCAAGGGCCAGCTCTCCGTCGACGTTGTCGAGATCAAGCGCCCCGAGCTCGACGCCAACCTCGTTGCTCAGTCTATCGCCGAGCAGCTCGAGGGCCGCGTTGCCTTCCGTCGCGCTATGCGCAAGGCTGTCCAGTCCGCCCGCAAGGCCGGCGCTAAGGGCATCCGTATCCAGTGCTCCGGTCGTCTCGGCGGTGCCGAGATGGGCCGTCGTGAGTGGTACCGCGAGGGTCGCGTGCCTCTGCACACCCTCCGTGCCAAGATCGACTACGGCACGGCTGTCGCCAGCACCACCATGGGCGCTTGCGGCGTGAAGGTCTGGATCTACCTGGGCGAGAAGCTCCCGGGCCAGCCTGTTCCCAACCCTGCACTCGAGGGCTCTTCCCGTCCTCGTCGTCGTAACTCCGAGAGGAGGGGTCAGTAGTGCTTGCCCCTAAGCGTATTCTTCACCGCAAGGTGCAGCGTGGCTCCATGAAGGGCCAGGCCAAGGGTAATACCGAGCTGCATTTCGGCGAGTTTGGTATCCAGGCTCTCGAGGCCCATTGGATCACCAACCGTCAGATCGAGGCCGCTCGTATTGCCATGACCCGCTACATGAAGCGTGGCGGTCGTGTCTACATCACGATCTTCCCCGATAAGCCCATCACCAAGAAGCCTGCTGAGACTCGCATGGGTTCTGGTAAGGGTAACCCCGAGGAGTGGGTGGCCGTCGTCAAGCCCGGCCGCATCATGTTCGAGGTCAAGGGCGTGCCCGAGGAGGTCGCTCGCGAGGCTCTGCGTCTTGCACAGCACAAGCTTCCCATCAAGACCAAGATTGTTGCTGCTAAGAACGCTGAGCAGCGCATCGAGAAGGAGATGGCTGAGGAGGCCGCTCTCGAGGCCAAGTGGGCTGCTGAGGACGCCGCCGCCGCCAAGGAGGAGAACTAATGAAGCCCGCAGAGATTCGTGAGCTCTCGGACGCTCAGCTCGTTGAGAAGCTGAAGGAAATGCGCGCCGAGCTCTTTAACCTTCGTTTCCAGATGGCCACCAGCCAGCTGGACAACACCGCTCGCGTCAACACCGTGAAGAAGGACATCGCTCGCGTCCTCACGGAGCAGCGCGCCCGCGAGATCGCAGCGGAGAAGTCCGCTGTCGCCGAGTAGGACCTAAGGAGAGAACATGACTGATTCGCGTAACTCGCGTAAGGTCCGTACGGGTGTCGTTACCTCCGTCTCCGGTGCCAAGACCATTGTTGTCACCATCACCGAGCGCAAGCGTCACCCCAAGTACGGCAAGATGATGACCAGCTCCAAGAAGCTGCACGCTCACGACGAGGAGTGCACGGCCGGCGTGGGCGATACCGTCCGCGTTATGGAGACCCGTCCTATGTCCAAGATGAAGCGTTGGCGCCTCATCGAGGTCGTCGAGCGCGCTAAATAAGCAGTCGCTCTTACGACTTGTACGTTTCCGAAGATGTGCGTATGCCTGGCTTGCATACCACGGGCCGTATAAAGGCTGCGCACCTCTCTTCGGTTCTTAGTTCGGAGGAACATCTACCATGATTCAGATGCAAACCATGCTGAACGTCGCCGACAACTCCGGCGCTCGCAAGATTCGCTGCATCAAGGTGCTTGGCGGTTCCAAGCGTCGTTATGCAGGCATCGGCGATGTGTTCATCGGTGCTGTC
Organism: Collinsella sp.; assembly: GCA_048367555.1. Lineage (GTDB taxonomy): Bacteria > Actinomycetota > Coriobacteriia > Coriobacteriales > Coriobacteriaceae > Collinsella. The sequence goes on along the minus strand of DBGCAP010000059.1, from coordinate 3,033 downwards.
CAGGAGGCTACCCCTGGCGCCAACGTCAAGAAGAAGGACGTTGTCCGTTGCGTCGTCGTTCGCACCGTTAAGGAGATCCGCCGCAAGGATGGCTCCTACATTCGCTTTGATGAGAACGCCTGCGTTGTCATCAACAACGATGGTTCGCCCGTCGGCACCCGTATCTTCGGGCCCGTCGCTCGCGAGCTTCGTGACAAGAAGTACATGAAGATCGTCTCGCTCGCTCCCGAGACCCTGTAGTTAGGGGAGATATATGTATATCAAGAAGGGCGATAAGGTCCAGGTTCTCTCTGGTAAGGATCGCGGCAAGCAGGGCGTTGTCCTGCGTGCTCTCCCCGCCGAGAACAAGGTCGTTGTCGAGGGCGTTTCGGTCGTTAAGAAGGCCGTCAAGCCCAACGCTGCCAACCAGCAGGGCGGCATCGTTTCGCAGGAGGCTCCCATCGACGCCTCCAACGTCAATCTCGTTTGCCCCGAGTGCGGTAAGGTTACCCGCGTCGGTCACGAGAAGGACGGCAAGAACAAGCTGCGCGTCTGCAAGAAGTGCGGCCACAAGTTCTAAGCTGCCCGCAACATCAAGTTGCTAGCAAAGGCCCGGATGCCACGGCACCCGGGCCTTTTTCTATCCCTACTCATTGGGGACAGACTTAAATGAGTATCCTAACTGGGTAAGCATAAATGAGCGGGTCGTGCTGTATAAATTGCTTGTGTGCGCGTTTATGCGCGTTAGATTGCGTTTAATTACGCACCTATGCGTATATATGCGCCGTTTACGGGGCAATAATGACCGTTTAGCGGTGAGATACGCAAAAACGCGCACAGACGCGCGTGTTTGTGCGAATATAGAGCTGTCAGAAATGCAAGACGTTCTATGACACAGGAGACACATAATGGCAGATTCCAAGCAGGCTCCACTCGACGCCGCGGCAGCCGCCAAAGCGGCATTTGCTTCGGTCCAGGACAAGCCGTTCCCTAACGACATCTTTACGGCTCCCGAGCTCCGTTGGGCTGTGATCGGTTGCGGCGTTATTGCCAACCAAATGGCCCAGTCCCTCGCGCTGGCCGGCCGCAAGCTTGCGGGCGTCGCCAACCGCACGCTGTCCAAGGCCCAGGCTTTTGCTGAGCAGTATGGCATCGAGAAGGTCTATGAAACGGTTGAGGACCTCTATGCCGATCCTGACATCGACGCCGTCTACATCACCACCCCGCACAACACCCATATCACCTATCTGCGCGCCGCCTTGGCGGCCGGCAAGCACGTTCTCTGCGAGAAGGCCATCACGCTCAACTCCGCCGAGCTCGATGAGGCCCGCGCCATTGCCGCCGAACACAACGTGGTCCTTATGGACGCTACCACGGTGCTCCACATGCCCTTGTATCAAGAGCTGCGCCGCCGCATGGATGCCGGCGAGTTTGGCCGCATGAACCTCGCTCAGCTCAACTTTGGTAGCTACAAGGAGTACGGCGACCTGACCAACCGTTTCTACAATCGTAACCTCGCCGGCGGTGCCATGCTCGATATTGGCGTATACGCCCTGTCCGTCATGCGCCTGTTTATGGCGAGCCAGCCCGTCGAGGTCGTGTCTCTGGGTAACATCTGCGAGACCGGCGTGGACGTTGCAGGCGGCATCGTCTGCCGCAATGCCGAGCAGCAGCTGGGCGTCGTGAGCCTTACGCTCCACTCCAAGCAGCCAAAGCGCTCGGTTATCAGCTTTGACAATTGCTATGTCGAGGTCAACGAGTATCCGCGCGCCGATCACGCGACGATCGTGTGGACCGCGGACGGTCATCGCGAGGAGGTCGCCGCGGGCACCGAGGCTTATGCCCTGTGCTACGAGATGGCTGACCTCGAGCAGGCCGTCGCCGGCGACGATTCCAAGCGTGAGCTTCTGGATTATGCTTCTGATGTGATGGAGCTCATGACCAAGCTCCGCGCCGATTGGGGAGTCGTCTACCCCGAGGAGGAGTAAGCGATGCTTGCGGAAGATAGGCTCAATACGATCGTGTCGATGGTGCGGCAGGCTGGCTCGGTAACGGTGCCCGAGCTTGCCGATGCCCTGGGCGTGACGGCGTCTACCATTCGACGCGACCTACAGACGCTCGACCGAGCGCACCGCATCGCCAAGGTGCACGGTGGCGCGACAAGTCTTGAGCGCGCGCACGTGACGCGCGACCTAACGATCAGTGAGCGCAGTGATCTCCATAACGACGACAAGGAGCGTATCTGCGCCCGCGCCGCGGCGCTCGTGGAGCCCGAGAGCTTTGTGTACATCGATTCGGGTTCGACAACGCTCAGACTCATCGAGCATCTTCCGCATCTCGAATCGGTCACCTATGTGACTGATTCCGTGCTCCATGCTCAGCATCTCGCTGTGCGCGGCATGCGCACCGTGGTGCTGGGCGGCGAGCTTAAACCCGAGACCGAGGCGCTCGTTGGCCCCGATGCTCTGGCAACCCTAGACCGCTACAACTTTAACTGCGGCTTTTGGGGTTCTAACGGCATTGCCGCCGAGCAGGGCTTTACGACGCCCGATATCGAGGAAGCGCAGGTCAAGCGCATCTCGATGCGCCATACAGCCAAACGCTTCGTAATCTCGGACGCCAGTAAGTTTGGCATGGTGGCTCCCGTAAAATTCGCGGACTTCCGTGACGTAACGGTTATCACCGCGGGCGAGGTGCCCGCTAAGTACCAGACGATGGAAAACGTCATCACGGTTTAGCAACGGGGCGAAGCAAGGCCAAAACCACCACAAAGGTGCCTGTCCCCATTGTGGTGGTTTAGGGCTCCCAGGGGCAGGGGGCTTCGATGTGGATGTGCTCGCCGGTTACGGGATGCGTGAAGGACACGCTGTGGGCGTGGAGCATCAGGCCGCAGGGGCGCGGCGTTCCGTACAGGTCGTCGCCAACCAGGGGATGACGCTCGCTCGCCAGGTGCACGCGAATCTGATGCTTGCGGCCGGTGAGCAGCTCGACATCAATATACGAGCGCGTGGGCAGGCCACGGCGGCTCTTAAGACGCTTGAGTACCTTGACGCG
>DBGCAP010000058.1:0-9181 GCA_048367555.1 Collinsella sp. | reverse complement strand
ATCGTGCTGTGCGGCGTGGAGTTTATGGGCGAGAGCGCCAAGCTGCTCAACCCCACCAAGACCGTGCTGCTGCCCGAGCCGGGCGCGGACTGCCCCATGGCGCACATGGTCAAGCGCGAGACGGTCGACGCCGCCCGCGCCGAGTACGGCGACGACCTGGCTGTCGTCTGCTACGTCAACTCGACGGTCGAGATCAAGAGCTGGAGTGATGTGTGCGTCACCAGCTCCAACGCTGTCAAGATCGTGTCCGAGCTGCCGCAGCAGCACGTCCTGTTCATTCCCGACCAAAACCTCGGTCGCTTCGTAGCCGAGCAGGTGCCGCAAAAGCACGTCCTGCTTAACAAGGGCTACTGCCCGCGCCACCACATCATCACCGTCGAGCAGATCGTCGATGCGCAGGAGGCACATCCCGACGCGCTCGTACTGGCGCACCCCGAGTGCAAGGCCGACGTGTTGGCCGAGGCCGACTACATCGGCTCCACCGCCGGCATCATCAAGTATGCCGAGGAGTCGGACGCCAGCGAGTTCATCATCGTGACGGTCCGCGGCGTGCTCTACGAGCTCGAGCGCCGCTGCCAGGGCACCGGCAAAAAGTTCTACTTCCCCGCGGTGCAGCCCACCTGCGTCAACATGGATCTCATCACGCTCGAAAAGCTCGTGCGCTGCCTGGAGACGGGAGAGGGCGAGGTGCAGATTGGCGTGTCGGACGAGGCCACCGACCAGGCTAAGCTCACACTCGACCGCATGCTCGAGTACGCGGCGCGCTAAGCCAATATGACATGAGGGACCATCCCTTATGCCACATTACAAGGGAGAGGATTCCTGTGGAAACTAAGCAATACCCCGACATGGAGTGCGATGTCGTCATTGCCGGCTGCGGCGTGGCGGGCCTGTATGCGGCTCTCAATCTGCCGACGAGCACGCGCGTGATCATGCTCTCCAAGGGTGCGGTCGACGAGTGCGATTCGATGCTCGCGCAGGGCGGCATCTGCGTGCTGCCCGAGGGCTCGGACTACGATGCCTTCTTTGAGGACACCATGCACGCCGGTCACTACGAGAACCGCCGCGAGAGCGTAGACATTATGATCCGCTCGAGCCGCTCGGTCATCAACGACCTGCTGGCGATGGGCGTGGACTTTGAGCGCAAGGCCGATGGCGGCCTCGACTTTACCCGCGAGGGCGCGCACAGCCGCCCGCGCATCGCCTTCCATGCCGACATTACGGGCAAGGAGATCACGACCAAGCTGCTCCAGGCCGTCCGCGAGCTGGACAACGTGCAGATTCTTGAGCACGTGGCCATGACTGACATCCTCACGGCCGAGCGCGATGGGGCCACGGTGTGCACTGGTGTCGTCGCTGTTGCCGTGGACGAGGGCGATTCGGTCCGTCCCGCCGACGAGCTCGCAAATGCCGCCGAGGGCGTGCATACCGGCGGGCCGTTTGAGATTCATGCTCGCCATACGCTGTGGGCGACGGGTGGTATCGGTGGCGTGTACGATCACTCCACCAACTACCCGCAGCTCACCGGCGACGCCTGCTACATCGCGCAGGAGCACGGCATTACGATGGAGCATCTGGACTATGTGCAGATTCACCCCACGGGACTGTTCTCGCCGCAGCCGGGCCGCACCTTCCTGATCAGCGAGAGCTGCCGCGGCGAGGGCGCGATTCTGCTCAACGCCGCCGGCGAGCGCTTTACCGACGAGTTGCAGCCGCGCGACGTGGTCGCCGCTGCTATTCGCGAGCAGATGAAGCAGGACGGCACCGAGCACGAGTGGCTGAGCTTTGCCCCCGTCGAGCGCGACGTGGTGACCGGGCACTTCGCCAACATCCGCGCGCGCTGCCTTGAGGACGGTCGCGACATCCTGGATGAGCCCATCCCCGTCACGCCCACGCAGCACTACTTTATGGGCGGCGTGTGGGTCGACAAGGACGGCCGCACCTCGATGCCCGAGCTCTACGCCGCTGGCGAGACGGCCTGCAATGGCGTTCACGGCAAGAATCGCCTGGCTTCCAACAGCCTGCTCGAGTCCCTAGTCTGGGGTCGCCGCGCTGCTTGGCGTATGCGCACCGGCGAGTCGCTGGCCGTGGAACAGGCAGGCGAGCCCGCGCTCGATGGACGCCATCGCGCCTTGAGTTCCGATACCCTTGCAATCGATGATCTGGCCCGTGCCGCCGGCACGCAGGCCGTGGAGGAGTAGACCATGAATCCCATTACCATGAAACTCGTCGTCGATGATCTGATTCTGCAGGCCCTGCGCGAGGACATTACGTTTGAGGACGTGAGCACGGCGAGCGTGTGCCCCACGGCGCGTCCCGCCACGGTGGAGCTCATCGCCAAGGCCGACGGCATCATCGCCGGCCTGGATGTGTTCGCTCGCACCTTTGAGCTGCTGGATTCGCAGAGCTCGGTGCTGTTTGATGTCGTCGACGGTGACGAGGTGCACGCCGGCGACCACGTGGGCCAGGTGCGCGGCGACGCGCGCGTGCTGCTTTCGGGCGAGCGCGTGGCGCTCAACTATCTGCAGCGTATGAGCGGTATCGCTACCTACACGCACAACATGGCAGCGGCGCTCGAGGGTACCAAGACCGTGCTTGTTGACACACGCAAGACCACGCCGGGCATGCGCGTCTTCGAGAAGGCCGCGGTCGAGATCGGTGGCGGCAGCAACCACCGCTACAACCTGTCGACAGCCGTCATGCTTAAGGACAACCATATCGACGCCGCCGGTGGTGTGACGCGTGCGATCGAGATGGCACGTGCCCACGCATCGTTTACCACGACGGTCGAGATTGAGTGCGAGAACTTGGACATGGTACGCGAGGCCGTGGAGGCCGGTGCCGATATCATCATGTTCGACAACATGACCCACGACGACATGGCTGCCGCGATTGAGCTTATCGCCGGCCGCGCCAAGACCGAGTGCTCGGGTAATGTGGATGTCAGCAATATCCGCGCGCTCGCCGACCTGGGCGTTGACTTTATTAGCTCGGGGGCATTGACGCACTCTGCGCCGATTCTCGATCTCTCGCTCAAGCACCTGCGTCTGCTGGACGGTAAATAATGAACGCCCGCGAGCGCCGTCGTGCCATCATGGACGTGCTCGAGGTGGCCAAGGAGCCCGTTTCGGGCAGCGCGCTTGCCCGCGAGGTTGGCGTGAGCCGTCAGGTCGTGGTTCAGGATATTGCCCTGTTGCGTGCCGATGGGCACGATGTCGTGGCGACCAACCGTGGTTATGTGCTGCAGGAGGCCCCCAGCAGCCCCGCCGTGCCCACGCGCTTGGTCAAGGTTCGCCATAGCGTGGAGCAGGCAGGCGATGAGCTCACGAGTATCGTTGACGCCGGCGGCGCCGTGCTCAACGTGATCGTCAATCACCGCGTGTACGGTAAGATCACGGCCGACCTGGACATTCGCAATCGTCGCGATGTTGAGCGCTACCTGCACGATATCGAGAGTGGCAAGAGCTTTCCGCTGCTAACGGTGACGAGCGGCTATCACTTCCATCGCATTGCGGCGGAGGATGAGCAAACCCTCGACGAGATCGAGGCCATGCTCAAGGAGAAAGGCTACCTTGCCGATTTAATGCCCTACGAGGATGATTTGTCCTAGCCCGATACTGTCTTTATAAGTTGCGGTGAAATAGTTCCTAAAATCGGCACCTAAGCAATGAATCGGGAGCTATTCTACCGCAACTGCCAAGGTAGCCCCGTCCCCAATTAGCTGCCCATATAAGCAAAAGGAGGCCTCCGCGGCGATGCGGAGGCCTCCTTTTTTGTGCACGGTGTACTTGTGAGTGTGCAAGTGGGGGAGTTGTTACTCCTCGACGATCTCGGTGATCGCGCCGGCGGGGCAAGCGTCCTGGCAAGCGCCACAGGCGACGCAGGAATCCTCGTCAGCGACGGTAGCGACGTCCTGGAGCTCCAGAACGCCAGCGGGGCAGGAGTCGACGCAAACGCCACAAGCGATGCACTCGTCGGCATCAATTACGGGGTGAGCCATGGTAGTTTCCTCTCTGTTGACCGACGCTACAGGCGATGCGCGCCGGTTTGATTCGGGCAAAAACATACCACGAGAGCGACCGTTTGCAATACCCTCTGACCGGCATCTTCATACCGTTCGCCGAGTATGCCAAGGTTTACTAAAAAACGCGCAGGTGGGGCCGTTGAACTGCACAAATGTTAGCTAAAGGTGACTCGTAATATTGAGCAATTGAGCGAGCTTCTGGAAAGCGTGTCCCGGAATCGACGCTCAAAACGGGTCACGCCTTCCTCGGGGTCGCCCAAGACCGCCCCAGGCACCCCCAGATCCAAACCTCAGCCATCTCTACATAGATCTTGATAGATTTGCCCAGAACTCAAACAGTGCGTCTACCTGCGCATTTGCGAACCTAAACTCTCGGCAATAAGAAATCTTATATGAATTGACTTAGATTTTGTATATTCCGGCCCATAAGGGGATACACTACATCCTGAAAGACAAGCCGAAACACCGCGCGGCAGACCGCCGAGTCGGTGCAAACGCACAAGAGAGAGGGAATTTCTAATGAGTAAGATTCTTGGTATCGACCTTGGTACTACTAACTCCGCTATGGCCGTTCTCGAGGGCGGTTCTCCGACCATTATCGTGAACGCCGAGGGCGACCGCACCACCCCGTCCGTTGTCGGCTTCCGTGCTGACGGCGACCGCGTCGTGGGTAAGGCCGCTAAGAACCAGGCTGTCACCAACCCCAAGAACACCGTGTTCTCCATCAAGCGCTTCATGGGCCGCAAGTACTCCGAGTGCACCTCCGAGATCAAGACCGTGCCGTATGAGGTCAAGGAGGGCCAGGGTGGTCGTGCCGTCGTCGACATCGAGGGCAAGGACTACACCGCCGAGCAGGTGAGCGCCATGACGCTCGCAAAGATGAAGGCCGACGCCGAGAAGTATCTGGGCGAGACCGTCACCGACGCCGTCATCACCGTCCCGGCCTACTTCAACGACGCCCAGCGTCAGGCCACCAAGGACGCCGGTAAGATCGCCGGCCTCAACGTCAAGCGTATCGTCAACGAGCCGACCGCTGCTGCTTTGGCCTATGGCCTGGACAAGCAGGGCACCGACCAGCGCATCCTGGTCTTCGACCTGGGCGGCGGCACCTTCGATGTCTCCATCCTCGACCTCGCCGACGGCGTGTTTGAGGTTCTGTCCACCTCGGGCGACAACCACTTGGGCGGCGACGACTGGGATCAGCGCGTCATCGACTGGATGGCCGATAAGTTCCAGCAGGAGAACGGCGTCGACCTGCGCCAGGACCCCATGGCCCTGCAGCGTCTGAAGGAGGCCGCCGAGAACGCCAAGAAGGAGCTCTCCGCCGCCCAGCAGACCACCATCAACCTGCCGTTCATTACCATGAACCAGTCCGGTCCGCTGCACCTCAACTACACGCTGACCCGTGCCGAGTTCGAGAAGATCACCCGCGACCTGCTCGAGCGCTGCAAGCAGCCTGTCACCAACGCCCTGCGCGACGCCAAGCTTAAGCTCTCCGATCTGACCGAGGTCATCCTCGTCGGCGGCTCCACTCGTATGCCCGCCGTCCAGGAGCTCGTCAAGACCATGACCGGCAAGCAGCCCAACATGTCCGTGAACCCCGACGAGGTCGTTGCCGACGGCGCTGCCGTCCAGGGCGGCGTGCTCACCGGCGACGTCGAGGGCATCCTACTGCTCGACGTTACCCCGCTGTCGCTGGGCGTCGAGACCATGGGCGGCATCATGACCAAGATGATCGACCGCAACACCACGATCCCGACCTCCAAGACCGAGGTCTACTCCACCGCTGCCGACAACCAGACCAGCGTCGAGATCAACGTGCTCCAGGGCGAGCGCGAGCTTGCCCGCGACAACAAGTCGCTCGGTAAGTTCCAGCTGACCGGTATCCCGGCTGCCCGCCGCGGCGTGCCGCAGATCGAGGTTACCTTCGACATCGACGCCAACGGCATCGTTAAGGTCTCCGCTAAGGACAAGGGCACCGGCAAGGAGCAGCAGATCACCATTTCCGGCTCCACCGCGCTTTCCGATGACGAAGTCGATCGTATGGTCAAGGACGCCGAGGCTCATGCCGAGGAGGACAAGAAGCAGAAGGAAGAGGTCGAGGTCCGCAACCAGACCGACAGCCTGTGCTACTCCACCGAGCAGACCCTCAACGAGCTGGGCGACAAGGTTTCCGCCGACGTGAAGTCCAAGGCCGAGGCCGCTATCGCCGACGCCAAGAAGGCGCTCGAGGGCTCTGACGTCGAGGCCATCAAGGCCGCCGGCGAGTCCTTGCAGTCCGTGGCCTACGAGCTGGCCCAGGTTGTCTACGCCGACGCTCAGCAGCAGACCGACGGTGCCGCCGGTGCCCAGCCTGCCGACGATGACGTTGTCGACGCCGACTACGAGGTTGTGGACGACGAGGACAAGTAATCATGTCCGCCCGTAAAGCTCGCACGGAGGCGGCCGCCGCTGGCGCCGCCCCCGTTGACTCTGAGGAGAAGGACGTGAAGATTCCCGTAGAGGCCGCAGACGATACCGAGGCCAACGAGGCCGAGGCCGCCGAGGCTGCCGAGAACCAGGTAGAGGATTCCAACAAGGAGGCGACGATGACCGAGGACGAGATGGTGGAAGCCGCTATCCGCGCCGGTGAGGAAGCCGCCGACAACGACTTTAAACTCAAGTTCGAGCAGGCCCAAAAGGAGCTTGCCGATGTTCGCAACGAGCTCGATGCTGCGGCAGAGGCTCAGAAGGCCGCCGAGGACAAGGCAAAGGACGCCACCGAGCGCACCGCCCGCCTGCAGGCCGACTGGGAGAACTTCCGTCGCCGCACCGCCAGCGAGCGCATCGCCGAGCGCGAGCGTGCGACCGAGAAGCTCGTCACCGCGCTGTTGCCGGTGGTCGACGATATCGAGCGCGCGATCGACCATGCCCGCAGCCAAGAGCTTTCCGACGACTTTAAGCAGTTCGTCGACGGCGTCGATGCGGTTCATGCCAAGCTGCTCGACGTGTTTGCGCACGAGGGCGTTGAGCCCATCGACCCCAAGGGCGAGGCGTTCGATCCGCTCGAGCACCAGGCTGTGGGTCGCGTCGAGGACGCATCGCAGTACGACGAGACCGTCAACGACGTGTACCAGAAGGGCTACCGCATGGCGGATCGCATTCTGCGTTCCGCGATGGTGACGGTGACCTACGGTGGCGAGAAGCGCCCCGCACCGGAGCCCGAAGCGGCGCCCGAGGATGCTACGGCCGATACGGCCGAGAGCACCGAGGAGTAATTGAGAAGGGCCCCGGGGCAACACCCGGGGCCCTTTCTGACCAAGTGCCATATGACAGCATGAGCCGCCGTCCGCAGGGGCGGCGGATGTAACAGGAGAGGAGCTACGATGGCTGCAGGCAAAACCTTCTATGACATCCTGGGCGTATCCAAGAGCGCCTCCGACAAAGAGATCAAGAGCGCGTTTCGCAAGCTCGCGCAAAAATATCACCCCGATGCCGGCGGCGACGAGGCCAAGTTCAAGGAGATCAGCGAGGCCTACGAGACGCTTTCGGACGAGAAGAAGCGCAAAGAGTACGACCAGATGCTCATGTTTGGTGGTATGCCGGGCTCGGGCGGCGCGTATGGCGGCGGCTACGGTGCCGGCGCGGGCGCCAGCAGCTGGGGCGACATCTTCGACAGCATCTTTAGCGGCAACGGCGCCTGGGGCAGCGATTGGGGCTCGGGCTTTGCCGGGGCTGCAGGCGCTGCCGGTGCCGGCGCGGGCCGCAGCCGTGCTCGCAAGGGCGGCGACCTGTCGCTGACCGTCGATGTGACGGCCGAGGACGCGTTTCGCGGCGTGACGCACAAGGTCACCTATCGCATTCCCTCGACAGGCGAGCAGCAGACCATTACGGTCTCGGTGCCTGCGGGCGCGGTCGACGGCGGCAAGCTACGCTACAAGCGTCGCGGCGAGTATGGCGTTGCCGGCGGCGAGCGTGGCGACCTGGTCGTGACCACGCACGTGGAGGAGCACCCGCTGTTTAAGCGCAAAGGCGCCGATGTGACCATGGAGGTACCGGTCTCGGTCTACGAGGCGGCGCTCGGCTGCACGGTGGACGTGCCCACGCCCGGCGGTGCGACGGTTCGTCTGAAGGTGCCCGCGGGTACCCAGACGGGCAAGAAGTTCCGCTTTAAAGAGATGGGCGCGCCTGACGTTAAGCACCGTGGTCGCACCGGTGCGCTGCTCGTCGAGATCAAGGTGCAGGTTCCCACGAACCTGTCCGACGACGAGCGCGATGCCATGACCAAGCTGCGCGAGGCCGACACGCGCGACTATCGCGAGAAGGTCAACCGTTACAAGGCGACGTACTAGGGCGGTCGTGGCGCACGCCCACGCCCGCGGGCTTATGATGGACGATAACGAGACGGAAAGGGGTCAGGTAGCATGGCCGAGGACAATAGGAACAAACCGCTGTACATGATCAGCGTGGCGGCCGAGCTGACCGGCATGCACCCGCAGACTCTGCGCGTCTACGAGTCCAAGGGCCTGGTGAACCCCCAGCGCTCGGGCGGCAACACGCGTCTGTACTCGCGTGCCGATATCGAGCGCTTGGAGCTCATCAACCAGCTGACCGACGAGGGCATCAACCTTGCCGGCGTGGTGCGCATCCTCGATATGAAGGAGCGTGCCGAGGAGCGCGAGCGCGAGAACGAAAAACTCCGTGCCCGCGTGCGCCAGCTCGAGGACGAGCTGCACGAGTACAAGATGCAGAAGAAGATCACTGCCCTGGCCCCGCGCGATGGCTCGGTTAACCCCGAACAGGTCATGCGCAAACTGCTGGGCGCCGGCGGGGATCTCTAGGTTCCGCCGTTCTAACGAACGGCGGACCGGTCGACGCTGCGCGCCGCCCAGAGCGACAATTTGTCATTCAAAAGGCGAGGCATGACCAGAAGGTCTATGCCTTGCCTTTTTCATGCCAACTTGTTCGCTCTGGGCGGCGCTCGCTGTCCGTCCTCTGCCTGCGGCGTTGCCTTGCTCCGGATGCGGTAGTCGTTGGTAGTCATTGGGTGTTCCTATAGTTTTGTCAACCGTCGGGGCTACTCCCGGTAGGGCACCCGGTCGCGCATCACGGCGTATATCGCCCTGAGCCGCTTCCTCGCGACGGCCTTGAGCGCCCGCCCGTGCCCCATGCCCCGCG
>DBGCAP010000057.1:0-16812 GCA_048367555.1 Collinsella sp. | reverse complement strand
CGCGGGGCATGGGGCACGGGCGGGCGCTCAAGGCCGTCGCGAGGAAGCGGCTCAGGGCGATATACGCCGTGATGCGCGACCGGGTGCCCTACCGGGAGTAGCCCCGACGGTTGACAAAACTATAGGAACACCCAATGACTATGTTGCACTAGAGCAGGTTTTCCTGCACCCATGCGATGATGTCGCTTGACTCGTAGAGCGGCTTGCCGTCGATGAACAAGCAGGGAACCTGGCGTTTTCCGCCGACGGCGATGAGTGCCTGCTCAGCATCGCCGTCGATCGAGATATTGCGCTCGGGGATGGTCACACCGTTATCGGCAAGGAATCGCTTGACCTTTATGCAATACGGGCAGCCGGTCATAACGTAGAGCACGAGCTCGTGATCAGTAGCCATGGGTCTCCAATCGGTTGAGGTTTCGATTGAAATACCCAAAGTCGCCGCGGTCTATGCACGCGCCAAAGACGACTCGATGGCCTGGACCAGAAACGCCGTAGCTCCGGTGCCGCAGGGCTTGTCGTAGTAGTCGATAAAGCGCTGGTCGGCAAGATAGCCGTGGGCGAGGCCCAGGTACGCTTCGTTCTGGGGTTCGCGTCCCCAGTTGAGACCAATCCAACGACGATGCATCGCGACAAGCTTGCGAGCCTCGCTTCCATTCGCATCGCCATCGCCCATGGCAATCGAGAGTTGGCCCAGAATAGCGCGTTCAAGTTCCTTCATGTCGTTCCATGTCTCGGGGTCCATGTCCAGCAGTGCTTCGTTTGCTGCGTCGATCGCCTCGTCGCCGTAGCGCTTCCGGGCTTCGGCGCCGTAGCGCTCCTCGTTTTCCTGCACGGTGCGCCAGCGCTCCAGTTGCGGCAGGACGGCGCCCATGAGCGAGACGGCTTCGTCGAGCGACATGCCGGTGTTTTGCGCCAGCCGTGGGGCACAGTCCTCGATCATCGCCTCCATCGTGGTCTCGTAGGTGTACTTGCCGTGGTCGTAGCACCACTTGCAGTAATGGTCGGTCGCGGTGCCCGCGGCATCGGTGCCGCAGTCGTCGGGCGTGAGTGTCATGCCGCAGCTCTGGCAATAGTGCTCGGGCATTTCGAGCAGGTGAGACAAGGGTTCTCCGGTTACGGCTGCAATGAGCTTCATCATGTCGATGCCCGGTGTGACCTCGCCACGCTCCCAACGGCTGACGGCTTGGCGTGTGACGAAGAGCTTGGCGGCGAGCTGCTCCTGGGTAAGGTGATGGGCGCGACGGACGGCGATGAGCTTTTCTGCAAAGGCCATAGCGGCTCCTTTCTGCTGGTTGATGGCTTAAGCATACGCGGCGGCGGGCACCCTTCCAAGCAACCGTTGGTTGCACGACGGGGGACCGTGGCGAAGAATTGCGCGCAATGCCCCACGCCTCCATGCCGTACAATGACCGGCATGGAACCTATCGCACACATACATACCGACCTGCCGCAGAAGTTCGGCATTCCGCGCAACAGCTTTTTGGCGCCCCATCTGCAGGGACGCATCGTCTTTGAGCCGGAATTTGCCTCCAACGCAGCGGTTGAGGGCCTGGACTCCTTCTCTCACCTATGGCTGCTGTGGCGCTTCGAAAACGGAACGCCCGGCGGCACGGCTAAGGACATAGCCGCCGATGCCAAAACGCAGGACAGGTCCGGCACCAATGCCAAGTGGTCGAAGACCGTGCGCCCGCCGCGTCTAGGCGGGGCCGAGCGTGTGGGCGTCTTTGCCACGCGCAGTCCGTTTCGCCCTAATCCCATCGGGCTCACCTGCGTCAAGCTTAATCGTGTCGAGCTCACCGACGATGGCCCCATCATCCATGTGCTGGGGGCCGACCTGCGCGATGGCACGCCCATCTACGATATCAAGCCCTACGTCCCGTTTGCGGACTGCCACCCGGATGCGACCGGCGGCTGGATTGAGGATGCTCCGTGGCAAGAGCTCGATGTTGAGTTCCCGCAAGCTCTTCAAGACATGGTCCCGCCCGCAAAGCTTCCCGGTCTGGTCGAGGTCCTTCGCCAAGACCCGCGCCGCGCAGGCAGCAAGTACGAGCCAAACCGCGTCTATCACCTGGCCTTTGCCGGGCTCGACATATCTTTTACGGTCGATAAAACCCAGCTAACCGTAGTCGCCGTCAACGACGCGCAAGACTAACCAGCCGTTCGTCCGCACCCGTCAAATTAAGCGCCAAACCCCATGCCAAAATCGCCCGTGCTGGTGGACAATAACGCCTACCAAAACAATCCACTTCGCACGGGAGTTCAGTATGAAATACGACTTTAGCTCGCTTATCGACCGCCACGGCATGGACTCCATCGCCGTTGACTCCTGGGGCGAGATCCCCGGTATGGCTCCGAACGCACCCGACGAGGGCTTCGACCGCATTCCCATGTGGGTGGCCGATATGAATTTCGCCACGGCGCCCACGGTCCAGGAGCACATCATTCAGCGCGCTCAGCATCCCATGTTTGGCTACTTTAACCCGCGCCCCGAGTATTTCGACCGCATCATCGAATGGCAGAGCCGCCGCAACGGCGTCGAGGGTCTGGCGCCGGAGCATATCGGCTACGAAAACGGCGTGCTGGGCGGCGTCGTGTCGACGTTGCGCGCGTATGTCCAGCCGGGCGATGCGGTGCTGGTCCACAGCCCCACCTACATTGGTTTTACCAAGTCTATCGAAGCCGCGGGCTATCGTATTGTCCACAGCCCGCTTAAACTCGACGACCAGGGCGTGTGGCGCATGGACTTTGAGGACATGGAGTGCAAACTCGCCCAAAACCACGTTCATGCTGCGGTGTTCTGCTCGCCGCACAATCCCTGCGGCCGCGTATGGGAGCGCGACGAGATCGAGCGCGCCATGGACATCTATCGCCAGCACGATTGCGTGGTGATCTCGGACGAGATTTGGTCCGATATCATCCTGCCGGGACACAAGCATATCCCGACGCAGTCGGTGAGCGAGGATGCCCGCATGCGCACGGTTGCCCTCTATGCGCCGAGCAAGACGTTTAACCTGGCAGGTCTGGTCGGCAGCTACCACATCGTCTACAACGAGACGCTGCGCGACCGCGTGTGCGCCGTGTCCAACAAGACCCACTACAACGAGATGAACGTCCTCTCCATGCATGCGCTTATCGGTGCCTACCAGCCGCAGGGCTACGAGTGGGTGGACGAGCTCAACCAGGTGCTTGCCGGTAATATCGAGTACTTCTGCGATTACGTGGATGAGCATTTTGAGGGCGTGTCCTATTCACGTCCTCAGGGCACGTACATGGTGTTTCTGGACTGCACCGAGTGGTGTCGCGAACATGGCCGCGATATTCAGTGGCTGCTCGACGAGGGGGCGCGCGTGGGCGTGGGGTATCAGGACGGCCGCCCGTTCCACGGGCCCTGCCACATTCGCGTGAATCTGGCGCTGCCGCTTTCGCGCGTAAGGGAAGCGTGCGACCGCCTGGACCGCTACGTTTTTGGGGTATAGGGGTCGCACGATTCGGGTACCGCGGCTTGCGCCCATGTCGTCAATGTGCGTGGGCGCATAGAGCGCAGAGGGTTGCGAGCGCGTTTTCCCCGTTCGCTACTTTTCTTGAATTTGCTTGCCGCAAAGGTGCTCAATCGTAATTTCATACAGTTGGACGCCTCTGATACTTTGCTTGATTTCCTCTTCGACCTCTTCGGCAGAAGGATAGTACTTGAGGGCAAACTGTCGGACTTTGTCTTCGACAAACGCCGGGTCATCGTTCACGAGGCGGCAACGGCCAAAAACCACGGTGCTCTGAACATAGGGTGCCCAGTCGTCGTCTTTATACCAATCGTTGCCATAGACGGTAAAGCAGACTTTGTCGCTGCGTTTGAGTGCATCGACCTTATGCCCCGCCTTGGCTCCATGAAAGTAAATTTTGTTGTGCTCGGGGTCAAAGTAGTAGTTAACGGGAATGGCGTAAGGATAGCCGTCGTCTCCGTTGACGGCAAAAATGCCGCGTTTGCAATTAACGAGCAGCTCTCGTGCCTCTTGATCGGTGATAGCGCGCTTCTTCCTGCGAAGAGGTCTAAACATCGTGGGCTTCCTTTCTTTCCGCGTGTTGCGTGCACGATGGTGGGCGGTGTGTCTATATCACGATACTAGTTCAGGCTGCGAGTTCGATGGGAACGCCCCGTTTTCCGCAGATTGAAACGTGCTTCGTTTTGTCGTGGGAGGATTGTCCCTCACAACCCGTCGTTTAGAAGCGTTCTTAATGATTGGTTCCGTTTGCAGGGGAGGCGTGGGACAATACCGACCAAAAGCGATTGATTGTCCTGAAAAAAAGGGGGTCTCGATGAAAAAGCTGAGGACGCTGGCCGATGTGTTGCGTCAGGCCGGTTTCGTGCGTATCACGGGCCTATTTCTCGTCTTTTATCTTCTGTGTTCAACGGCCGTCTGGCTCTCTGAGCCCACGACCCTAACGTTTGGCGATGGACTTTGGTTTAGCTTTGAGACGGTCTCGACCATCGGCTTTGGTGACATTCCGGCCGAGACACCGGTCGCCCGTGCCATCACGGTCGTCCTGAGCGTTATTAGCATTTTTTACATCGCCATGCTCACGGGCGTGGCGGTGAGCTACTGCAATACGCTCATCAAGATGCGCCAAAAGGACACCATGGCGCGCTTTATGGACGATCTTGAGCGCTTGGAAGAGCTTGACCGCGATGAACTTGCCGATTTGTCGCGACGCGTGCGCGAGTACCGTCGTCGGCAGCGCTAAGACGAACGTCGCGCGTCACGATGAGGGGGACTGAACATGAATAACACCGTGTATCTGGGTGCCAGTGCCGGCAACGACCCGGCGTTTCTGCCCGCGGTGCAGGAGCTGGGCGACTGGATTGGCGCCAATGGGCACGCGCTGGTATACGGCGGGTCCAAGTCGGGACTGATGGGCGCGCTCGCCGATAGCGTACTTAATGCCGACGGGCACGTGACGGGTGTGGAGCCGAGTTTTTTTATCGAGGCCGAGTTTCAACATGACGGTATCGACGACCTCATCGTGACGAGCGATATGGCGGAGCGTAAAGCAAAGATGATCGAGCTCGGCGATGCGTTCATTGCCTTTTCCGGCGGCACGGGAACGCTCGAGGAGATTGCCGAGGTTATGTCCGCGGTGTCGTTGGGGCACCTGAGTGCTCCGTGCATCCTGTATAACCTGGACGGTTACTACAACGACCTCAAGGCGCTGCTCGGACACATGATCGATAAGGGCCTATCGAGCCCGCGGCGCCAACAGGGCATCTACTTTGCCGAGGACCTGCACGAGATTGCCTCGATTATCAACGGATGAGCCTTGAGCCTGTCCCGCCGTGCTTCCCGTTGGCGCCGTTTGCAGCGCGGATGGTTGGCTTGTCTGGGCCACATTCGCTCTAAAATAAAACCTATCTTTGTCGATTTTGGCCACGGGAGGACCCGATGGATAGCCTTGCAAAACCCAAAAACCGTGCGCTGTTTTTAGTTAGCGTTGCCGTGACCGGTACGTTCGCAGGCGCCGCGGTCTGGCTGTTCTTTTTTGCGATGGAGCACGGTATCGACTATCTATGGACCGAGATTCCGAACGCGCTGGGCGTTGCTTCGCCCGAGCTTGCCAGCGGCCCGTTTGGCTTTTTGCCGTACCCGTTTTTTGTCTGCCTGCTGGGCGGCTTGGTGATTGGCCTGTACGAAAAGATGACAGGCACCAAGACCGACGACCTCAACCAGGTGATGGCTAAGGTAAAGCAAGACGGGTGCTACCCGTACGACAACCTGGGCAAGCTTTCGCTCGCGGCATTGCTGCCGCTGCTGTTTGGCGGAAGTATTGGACCGGAGGCCGGTCTGACCGGCGTCATCGCGGGCCTGTGCAGCTGGGTCGGCAACCGCATGCGCCGCTTTGGTGCCGAGTTTAGGGAGCTTACGCTGCTGGGTACCCAGGCTGCCCTGACGGCGCTCTTTACCGCGCCTGTCTTTGGCTTTGTGGCTCCGCTCGCCGGTAGCGCCGACGGCCAGGGCGAAGACGCCGACGATGAGCCCGCATCCGGCGAAATCACCATCAAGCTGCCCAAGGCGCAAAAGACGGTGGTCTACGGCATTGCGATTGCCGGCGGTCTGGGCGCCTACCTGCTGCTTGGCCAGCTTGTGGGCGGCGGCATGGGCATGCCCAGATTTGAGTCCGCCGAGGTGGGCAACCTGGAACTTGCCTGGCTCATCCCGCTGGCGTTGGTCGGCACCGTATGCGGCTGGCTGTACTTTGTCTCCGAGCACGCAAGCGAGGCACTGTCCCATGCAATAGGGGAGCGCCCCGTCGCCAAGGCCATGCTGGCCGGTCTGGTACTTGCCGCCTGCGGTACGGCTCTGCCCTTCACCATGTTTGCCGGCGAGACGCAGGCCGACGTGCTCATGGAAACCTATCTGACCATCCCCGCCGGTGTGCTCATCGCGACCGGTCTTGTTAAGGCCATGCTGACCCCCGCCCTCATCAACATGGGCTGGCGCGGCGGCCACTTCTTCCCCGTTATCTTCTCGGGCGTGAGCCTGGGCTACGGCTTTGCTATCCTCACTGGCGCTGATCCGGTCTTTTGCGTCGCCGTCTGCACGGCATCGACGATGGGTGCGGTCATGCGTCAGCCCGTCATGGTTGTGGGCCTGCTGCTCATGTGCTTCCCACTCAAGGGTATCGTCTGCATGATCATCGTCGCAGCCATCGCCGCCGGCATTCCGCTGCCCAAGCCGCTGCGCAAGTAGTACGGTGGCGCACGCCGGGGACATACCGTTTGCCACGGATTTGCGGGAAGGGGCGGCGATCGTGCCCTTCGTGGATTGAGGCTCGCGTGGTTACAGATCGCGTGCTCGATAGACCTTGGTGCTGACGGTGCAGCTGATTGCACATAGTGCGAGCGCCAGTACGGCAATTCCTGCACACAGACAGCCAAGGACGGCGGGATCGGGATTCGCCCCAGCAATCGACATGAGCCAGTTGCTAATGGGGTTGGAGGAGCTCAGCATTGCCATGGCAAGGCATCCGAGCAGGGCAAACAGGCCAACGGATAGGCGCAGCGCCTCCATGTGTCCAAATCGAAAGAACAGCGGCTGTGCCAAAAACACCATCATGAGGGAGATGAGCATCGATGCGGCGGAGGCTATTGTGATTTCAAAGACAGCCTGCCCCGTCGAAGGGACGCCCGCGCTGTTGAAGAGCGGGATGACGACGATGCTCAAAAGCGCGGCGGCGCACGCCATGACGGCCGAAAATGCGACAATGCTCAGGTAGCGTGCGCAGATAATGTCTTTGCGCGAGATGGGCAGCGTTGCCCGATAGCGCTCCCATCCGTTTTGATTGTCGAAGCCTGCCAGTGAGCTCATGACCATGATGGGCGACATGGCGCTGACGGCGCAGGCGCCGGCGCTCATGCCGGAATCGCCATCCGATGCGTTGGCGAGGGTCAACACGACGAATAAAAACAGGCCGACGCCCGCGATGCTCGGGACGAGCGTGCGAACGATGGCGAGCTCGGACATAAAGGCGCGTTTCATTTCGAAGCCCCTTTCAGCGTGAGGCGCAGGTAGTCGTCAATGGTTGCCCGATCGCAAGGAATCTCGGGGAAGGCCTCGAGCGTTTCGCGACGGTTGGGCACGAGCACATCCACGCTATAGGCGCGGTGGGCGGCACGGGCGCCTTCGACGCAAGCCATAAGCTCGGCGGCCTGCGCTTGGGTGCAGTGGGCGATGCCGGCGCGGTCGGTAATATCCTCGCGCGGTAGGTCAAACATAATCGAGCCAGCGTCGATGCAGATGACGCGGTCGGCGGTGCGATCGAGGTCGGATGTAATGTGGCTCGAGAGCAGCACACTGTGTTGGCCGTCAGCGACAAAGGCGAGCAGCTCGTCGAGCAGCTCGTCGCGCGCCATGGGATCAAGGCCTGCGGTAGCTTCGTCCAAAACGAGCAGTTTGGCATTGTGGCTGAGCGCACAGGCAAGCTGCAACTTCATGCCCATGCCGCGAGAGAGGTCCTTGACCTTTGCCTTGGGATCGAGGCCAAATCGGTTGATGAGTCCGCTGAACGTTTCGCGATTCCACATGGGGTACGCCGGGCCTACGAGTGCCTCAACTTCGGCCACCTTGAGTGTGGAAGGGAAGGGGCATGTGTCCAGCACGAGGCCGACACGAGTGCGCAGACAACGCTGCGCTTCATCGGGCGCGTCGGCGCCACAGCGCTGCCCAAACAGGTGCACCTCGCCGGCATCGAGCTTTATAAGCCCGAGCGCGGCTCGAATCGTCGTGGTTTTGCCGGCGCCGTTGGCACCCACAAAGCCGACAATCTGGCCGGGCTCCACAGCGAGTGTGACATCACGCAGCGAAAAACGGTCGCTCACACGGCGTGAGATACCTTTGAGTTCTAAAAGGTTTTGCATGGTATAGCCTTTCTTGCAGATGGCTACTGCATGGTTTCGGGGGCCACGAGGTCGAGCATTTCGTGCAGCTTGTCGCGCGTGACGCCCAAGGCTTCGGCTTGGCTTGCCGCTTTCGCAAGTAACTCTTCGATATGGCAGAGCTGGTTTTCACGCAAGAGTTCTTGGTTGCCCTCGGCGACAAAGCAGCCCTTGCCCTGCACGGTGCAGATAAAGCCGAGCTGCTCCAGGTCGGCGTAGGCGCGCTTGGTGGTGATGACGCTCACGCCAAGATCGCTCGCGAGTGCACGGATGCTGGGGAGTTTGGCTCCCGCAGTAAGTGCGCCCGAAAGGATCTGAGCTTTGATCTGCGAGGATATCTGTTCGTAGATGGGCTTATCGCTCGAATTGGATAGGATGATGTCCACAGCGGCTCCTTAGCTGATGGGCTACACGTGTATATAACCGGTAAGCACAGTATATATACACTATGTACAGTTCTGCAAGAGGCAAATGTGGAGTAAGCCCGCCGGCGCCGTGCTTACTCCAAAACAATCTCAATCTGTAACACCTAGATTCGTTTTGGGTCGCTTGCTGTTACAGATTGAGATGTTATTTGCCCGCTTACCTATTCGTCTTGATCTGTAACAGGTAGAGACCAAAAACCCGTCTCCCTGTTACAGATTGAGACAATCTGCCGCAGAACACCGTAAACAGTCATTCGTCCAGGCCCCAACTGATGAATTTGTCCTGATAGGTGCCCTAGAGCGAGATTTCGCGGCTACAATAGTGCGGTTACAACGACGTAATGCACTCAATGCAAGAAAGGATCCGCATGGCAAGCCTGTCGGATGAAATCTCGTCGCGCCGCACATTCGCGATCATCAGCCACCCGGACGCCGGTAAGACCACGCTTACCGAGAAACTGCTGCTCTATACCGGTAGCATTCAGACCGCCGGCTCGGTCAAGGGCAAGAGCTCGGCCAAGCATGCCGTCTCGGACTGGATGGACATCGAGAAGGAACGCGGTATCTCCGTTACCTCCTCGGTGCTGCAGTTCACCTACAACGGTGCCTGCGTCAACATCCTCGATACCCCCGGCCACCAGGACTTCTCGGAGGATACCTACCGTACCCTTATGGCCGCCGACGCCGCGGTCATGGTCATCGACGGCGCTAAGGGCGTCGAGGCCCAGACCAAAAAGCTCTTTAAGGTCTGTACGCTGCGTCACATTCCCATCTTCACCTTTGTGAACAAGCTCGACCACGAGGCCCGCGATCCGTTTGAGCTTATGGAAGAGATCGAGAACGTCCTGGGTATCAATACGTATCCCATGAACTGGCCGATCGGCAGTGGCCGCAACTTCCGCGGCGTGTTCGACCGTCAGGCCCGTCGCGTCATTGCCTTTGAGGGCGACGGTCGTGCCAACGCCACCAAGAAGGTCGCCGAGGTCGAGGCCGAGCTGGGCGATCCTTCCATGGATGAGCTCATCGGCGAGGAGAACCATAAGAACCTGATGGACGACATCGAGCTGCTCGACGGCGCCGGCGACGAGCTCGACTTGGATGCCGTGGCCTGCGGCAAGCTGAGCCCGGCGTTCTTTGGCTCGGCACTTACCAACTTTGGCGTGGAGCCCTTCCTCAAGGAGTTCCTGCGTCTGGCCCCGACGCCGCGCGCCTATACCGATACGCTTACCAGCGAGCCGGTCGATCCCTGCCGCGACGACTTTAGCGGCTTTGTGTTTAAGATCCAGGCCAACATGGACAAGAACCACCGTGACCGCATCGCCTTTGTGCGCATTTGCTCGGGCAAATTCGAGCGCGGCATGGATGCCTTCCACATGCAGGGCAACCGCAAACTCAAGCTTGCCACGGGTACCTCGATGATGGCCGATGACCGCGCCATCGTGGACGAGGCGTACGCGGGCGATATCGTGGGCCTGTTCGACCCGGGTATCTTTAGCATCGGCGACACCGTGTGCTCCGGCAAGCGCCACGTGCAGTATCCGCAGATCCCGACGTTTGCCCCCGAGATGTTCGCTCGCATTACGCAGGTCGACACGCTCAAGCGCAAGCAGTTCGTCAAGGGTATGGAGGAGCTTGCCCAGGAGGGCGCCATCCAGATCTTCCGCGAGCTGGGTGCCGGCATGGAGAGCGTCATTGTGGGCGTGGTTGGCGTGCTGCAGTTTGAGGTGCTCGAGCGCCGCCTCAAGGCCGAGTACCGTGTTGAGGTTCGTCGCCAGCCGCTGCCCTATACGGACATCCGCTGGATCCAGAACGATCCCGATACCATCGATATCCCGGCTCTTTCGCTCACGCGCGACACCCTGCGCGTCGAGGACATGCGCGGCGGTAAGTTGCTGCTGTTTACGAGCCCGTGGAACGTGGATTGGGCAACCGACCACAATCCCGACCTTATCCTGTCGGAGTTTGGCAACGTAGCCTTTTAACGCACCAGTGCGGTGGCCCTGCGGGGCTGCCGCGCCGTTTGCTTGCCTGATGCCGTGTGAGCGGCTATCATACCCACCGTCGTCTCAAGACCGGGGCGTCCGAGCAGTTCGGGTCCGATATCCTGCTCGTTAAACCTAAAACCAAAGGAGTACATAATGATCAAGAAGGTCATGGAGGACTACAAGGTCCTGTTGCGGAGCATTCCCGCGGCAACGGTTTCGCTGTTTTTCGTGAGCGTCATCATGATGAACCTGCTGGCCAACAAAGAACTTATCAGCCTGCCGTATCTGGCGCTCGACTGTGGCTTTGTGGTGAGCTGGGTTTCGTTTTTGTGCCAGGACATGATCTGCAAGCGCTTTGGCGCCAAGGCATCCATCAAAATCTCTATCCTCGCGCTGCTGGTCAACCTGGCCGTCAGCCTGTGCTTTTGGGCGTGCTCGCTCACGCCCGGCATGTGGGGTGCTTACTACGACACGGGCATGATCGAGGTCAACACCGCCCTTAACGCCACTATCGGTGGCACCTGGTACGTGGTGCTGGGCTCTTCGCTGGCAATGCTCGTTTCTGCCGTGGTTAACTCCACGCTCAATCAGTCGCTCGGCCGCATGCTCAAAAAGAATAACTTTGTGAGCTTTGCCTTCCGCTCCTATGTGTCCACGGGCGTTGGCCAGTTTATCGACAACCTGGTCTTTGCCATTGTGGTAAGCCACACGTTCTTTGGTTGGACCTGGGTACAGGTCCTTATGTGCTCGCTGACCGGCGCTGTTGCCGAGCTGCTGTGCGAGGTCTTCCTGAGCCCCGTGGGCTACAAGGTCGTGCGCGGCTGGGAGCGCGAGAATGTGGGTTCCGAGTACCTCGAGCGCCACGCAACCGCCTAAGGAGCAAGTATGCGGGTTTTGATCACGGGCGCTTCGGGCGGTATCGGAGCCGCATGCGTGCAGCGCTTTTTGGACGAGGGCCACGAGGTCGTGGGCTTTGATCTGCTGCCGGCGGCGATCGATCACGAACGCTATCGCCATCTGATCGTTGATGTCCGCGAGCCTAACTCGTTTCCAGGCGACCTTGAGCCTCAGGTAATCGTGAATGTTGCCGGTACGCAGGATTCGGCCGACGACATCGCCTCCAACCTGCGTGGCACCATCAACGTGACCGAGCGTTACGCCTTTGTGGGGGAGGGGCTTGCCGCCAAGCCGGCGCCGGCTATCAAATCCGTAGTCAATGTGGGGTCGGCGAGCGGGCATACGGGATCGGAGTTTCCCGCCTATGCCGCCAGCAAGGGCGGCGTTATCGCCTACACCAAGAACCTTGCAAACCGTCTAGCGCCGCAGGCCATCGCCAACAGTGTGGACCCGGGTGGCGTTATCACGCCGCTCAACCGTTGCGTGATGGAAGACGAGCACCTGTGGAACCAGATTATGGAGCTCACGCCGCTTAAACGCTGGGCCACCGCCCAAGAGATCGCCGAGTGGATCTACTTTGTGGGCGTGACCAACCGGTTTATGACCGGGCAGAGCCTGTTGATCGATGGCGGCGAGGCCGGCCGCGCGCAATTTATTTGGCCCGAATAGGAAACGCGCCCGATGGAAAGCCGTCGGGCGCGTTTTTGATGTATCGATTGTTAGCCGAGACAAGTCCAGTTGACGGGGGTCGAGCCGTGCTGTTCGAGTAGCCGATTGGCAGCGGAGAAGGGACGCGACCCCATAAAAGCGGGGAGTTCTGCCGTGGCACGGTTGGCCGAAAGCGGCGAGGGGTGCGTAGAGGCCAGGCAGAACTTACCGGTTGCCTTGCCCGCGCCGGTCGCGGAGAGCTTGCCTTCGACCATCTGCTGGGCAAAGCGGCCCCATGCCAAAAAGACCACCGGTTGGGGCAGCTGGCAGCATCGTTCGATAATGTAGTCGGTGAGCGTGCTCCAGCCCAGCTTGGCGTGCGAGTTCGCGGCATGCTCGCGCACGGTGAGCGTGGTGTTGAGGAGCAGGACGCCCTGTTGTGCCCATGGCGTTAGATCTCCTGTGGCGGGAATAGGGCAGCCCAGATCGGCATTGAGTTCCTTGTAGATGTTGCGCAGGCTCGGCGGCAACTTGGTTTGCGTCGCGGGGACCGAGAACGACAGCCCCATGGCCTGGTTGGGTCCGTGATAGGGATCTTGTCCTAAGATGACAACCTTGACCTGGTCGACCGGCGTGTAGGCGAGGGCATTGAGGATGTCGTCTTGTGCCGGGTAGATGGTTTGCTCTGCACGCAAAAGGGCGATGCGCTCGAGCAGCTGGTTCGTAGTGTCACGTACCGGCTTCGGCGCATCGCCCAACCAAGTTGCTATGTTGCGGTCGCGAGTTGCGGTGTCCATGGGGCTCCTTTATGGCAGATGCTCTGTTGGCATCTATTGTAAAGGCGTCCGGAGACCTTTATGCCGCGGCAACAAAAGGTGAGGCGCTTACGAGGCTCGCTCGGGCGTTCCTGCCATGTGGGCGTGGTCGTGAGCGTGCGCATGAAGTCGCGGAAGCTGCACGGTTGCCACTATGACGCCGGCGAGGATGAGAGCGGCGCCAAAGAAGGCGATGGGGCTCAGGACCTCGCCGACCAAGAAGAACGAAAAGACGGCGGAGCAGACCGGCTCGAGCGAGAAGGCGAAGCCGGTGGTCTCGGCGGGCACGTGGGGCTGCACGAGCGTTTGGGTGATAAAGCCATAGGCAGAGCAGATGAGTGCGAGTGCGACGACGACTACGACCTCGCCCGGCGTGCCGGGAAGCGTGAAACCGCCAAAGACGCATGCGGCAATGCCCGAGAATAAGCCGCCGAAGCCCAGCTGCCAAACGCCCAGAGCCAGCGGATCGACTTCTTCGACAAAGCGCTTCGCCACAATGATATGGCCGGCATAGACAAAAGCGGAGAGCAGCATGATGAGCGAGCCCGGGTTCAGGCTGGTGAAGTCGGCGCCCGAGAGCAACAACATACCGCAGGTGACGATGGCGGTGCCGACGAGCACTTTGCGCTCGGGGGCGCGGCGCAGCAGGGCGGCGTTGGCAAACGGCACGATCACGACCGTCAGGCTCTGCAAAAAGCCGGCAGTGGAGGCAGAGGTGAGGCTGGAGCCCAGGCACATGCAGGTGAGCTCGGTTGCCATGATGGCGCCGATGATGGCGGCACGGACCATAAGGTCGCGGTTGATACGGAACGCGCGCTTGTGGAAGAGCAGCAGGCAGGCCGCGAAGGCGATGATGCAGCGCAGCGCAACGATGCTCGTGGCGTTCATGCTGTCCATGCCGATCTTCATGAGGGGGTACGAAAAGCCCCATGCGACGGGAACGGAAAATGAGAGCGCGATTGCTTTTTTGCGGTCCATGGGACTCCTTGTTGTTACAGAACGGTTTCGTAAAAAGGATTCTGCTCCCAGATGTAGATGTAGTAAAGCGAATGTATCTTCAGTATGATTAAGAAATGCTAATGTTGGCGGGAAAAGTCCTGGCAAAACGTTTTACAGCTACATCGATGTGGAGGCACGATGGCATCGCGGTATCAGATTGTATGTATGGTGGTCGATTGCGGCAGTCTTAAGGGCGCGGCGGACGAGCTGGGCTATACGCAAAGTGCGGTGAGCCAGGCCGTCAAGGCACTCGAGCGCGAGCTGGGCACCACGATTATCGAGCGCGGAAAGCAGGGCGTTTCGCTTACGCGCGACGGTAAGCAATATCTGCCGTACCTGCGCCAGATCGTGACCGCCGAGGCCGAGCTCGAGGGCAAGCGCCGGGAGCTGCTGGGGCTTTCGTCGACCGATATTCGCATCGCGACGTTTACCAACGTGAGTCGCACCGTGCTGCCGCGTGTGATCCGCGACTTTGGGGCCCTGCACCCGGGCGTACACTTTACCCTCAAGCAGGGCGATTACACGCGCAACGCTCAATGGGTACACGATGGCGTGGTTGATTTTTGTTTTACGGCGCGCGGATTTACCGCTGGGCTCGAGAAGCGCGTGGTCTATCACGACGAGTTGGTAGCATTGTTGCCGGCCGCGCATCCGCTGACGGCAAAGGAAAAGGTGACACTTGCCGACCTGGCGTCCGAGCCGTTTGTGCTACTGGATGAGGGCGAACAGAGCCTGGTGCTCGATGCATTTGCGGCGCATGGGCTGTCGCCGCACGTGACGAGTGAGGTGACCGACGACTACACCATCATGGCGATGGTGGAGGAGGGCCTGGGCGTGAGTATGCTCTACCGTCGTACTGTGGAGGGCATGCGAGCCGATATTTGTGTGCGGCCCATCGTGCATGCCCCCTCGCGTGACGTGGTGGCCGCATGGCGCAGCTGGGACACCATGCCCATCGCCACGAGGCGCTTTATCGACTATATGAGCTCGCATATTGTCAATTAATGACTGGCGCGGTGTTGAGCGCGGTGTTTAGCGGGCTGTCGCTTTGGCTTGGGTGGCGCGATAGGTGCGTGCCGGGTGGCAAAGTAGTACCGCCACGACCATAAAGAACGCCGTGGTGCCCAGGCTGATGGGGTAGACCATCATGATGTTCGCAAAGGTGCGGAAGTGCGGGAACACGCAGAACACCCAATAGAAGCGGATGCCGCAGACGCAGATCATGGTGATGAGGGCGGGTGTGAGCGAGATGCCAAAGCCGCGCAGGTAGCCTGACATGTTTTCGTAGAACATGCTAAAGGCGTACGCCGGGAAAATCGAGCACACGCGGATATAGCCGATCGAGACGATGTTGGGATCGCTGTTGAACAGCGACAAGATCTCGCGCCCCAGGCCGACAATAACGATAATCGTGGTGAGTGCAACGATGCCGCCTTCGACCAGGCAGACCTTGAGCGTCTTGGTGCAGCGGTCGATCTGGCGGGCACCGTGGTTTTGTCCCACAAAGGTGGTGCACGCCTGGCTAAAGCTGTTGAGCAGGTTGTAGCACACGTATTCCAGGCTCATGGCGGCGCTCGATGCGGCCATGACCTCGGTGCCCAGACTGTTGATGGCAGACTGGATGATGATGTTGGCGACAGCAAAGACGGCGCTTTGGATGCCGGCGGGCAGGCCGATCTTGACGATGCGCTTGAGGGCGACGGGGTCGATAGCCAGGTCGCGCGGGGTGACGCGGACGACGGAGTCGGTCTTGAGCAGGCGGATAAAGAGCGTGGCGGCGCTGACGGTGTAGGCGATGGCGGTGGCGATGGCGACGCCCGCGACGCCCCAGTGGAGTACGGGGACAAAGATGAGGTCCAGACCAATGTTGAGGACGGTGGACACGGCAAGCGCCTGCAGCGGCATGCGGGTGATGCCGACGGAGCGGAAGATCGCGGCCTCAAAGTTGTAGAGCAAGATTGAGGGCATGCTGAGCAAAAAGACGCGTAGGTAGAGCGAAGCGAGCGGCATAGTCTCGGCAGGGACGTTGAGCGCGGCAAGCATGGGCTCGGCAAAGATCTCGCCCAGAGCGATGACGACAAAGCCTACGAGCGCCATTAAAATCGAGGTATGGACGGCGCGTTTGACCATGTTCTGATCGTTGCGGCCGATAGCGTTGGCGATGACCACGTTGGAGCCAAGCGACATGCCAATAAACAGGTTGAGCATAAGGCTGGTAAGCGGAACATTGGAGCCGACCGCCGCCATGGCGAGGGTGCCCTGGTCGCCCGAGAAGTTACCGATGATGACCGTGGCGATGAGGTTCGATAGCTGCTCCAAGATGCTCGTGGCGGCCACGGGGAAGGCGAACAGGGGAATATTGCGCCACAGCGAGCCGGTGGTCATGTCAATGTGCTTAGATGCGGTATCAGCCATACGCTCTCAATCTCTAATATGCTATTTCGTGCTTATTTGCGCAGACGATGATACTCCTAATCGACTAGTCATTGGGTGTTCCTATAGTTTTGTCAACCGTCGGGGCTACTCCCGGTAGGGCACCCGGTCGCGCATCACGGCGTATATCGCCCTGAGCCGCTTCCTCGCGACGGCCTTGAGCGCCCGCCCGTGCCCCATGCCCCGCG
>DBGCAP010000056.1:0-5576 GCA_048367555.1 Collinsella sp. | reverse complement strand
CTAGGCACGGGAGCCTCCCAACCTCGTTGCGGCGCGGCTGCGCCTCTGGCACTTCAACAACATTGTCGCAGCCCCGACCCGCGGTCACGAGCGGGGGCTCCTGTCGTTTCCGTGCCCCTGGATTGGGTCATAGTGTCTGACTTATGCTCAACCTGCGACGTTCCCCTTGTTGGTGCAAAGGGGTCAGGTTACTTTGCGCCAAAAGGGGAAGTTGCGGTGAAATAGTTCCTGTTTAACCCCTCAAGACGACCAAGCAGGAACTATTCCACCGCAACTTATCGATGGCATGTTTGGTTCGTGCCTGTTGGCAGCCTGGGCATCGGGGAGGGCGGGCTCCGTTATAATCGCCTAGGACATTAAACGGAAACGGGACGGGAGCCATACATGCGCCAGGGTTTCGACAACGCGAAGTATATCGAGCTGCAGGCTGCTCACATTAAGGAACGCATCTCGCAGTTTGGTGGCAAGCTCTATTTGGAGTTTGGCGGCAAGCTGTTTGACGACTATCATGCGAGCCGCGTGCTGCCGGGTTTTGAACCGGACAGCAAGTTCCGCATGCTCAAGAGCATTGCTGATGACGTTGAGGTCATCATCGCCATTAACGCGAACCACATCGAGAAGAACAAGGCTCGCGGTGACCTGGGCATTACCTATGACGAGGACGTTTTGCGCCTGGTCGACTTGTTCCGCGGCAACGGTTTTGCTGTCGCGGCCGTGGTCATCACCCAGTACGCCGGTCAGCCCGCCGCCGATGTGTTCCGCAATCGTCTGAACGCGCTTGGCATTCCCGCCAAGCTGCACTATCCCATCGAGGGCTATCCGCACGATGTCGACCTGATCGTTTCTGACGAAGGCTACGGCAAGAACGAGTTCGTCGAGACCACGCGTCCGCTCGTTGTCGTGACGGCACCCGGCCCTGGCTCGGGCAAGCTCGCCACCTGCCTCTCGCAGCTGTATCACGAGCATAAGCACGGTACCGCCGCTGGCTATGCCAAGTTCGAGACCTTCCCGGTCTGGAATCTTCCTCTGACGCATCCGGTCAATATTGCCTATGAGGCCGCCACGGCAGACCTCGACGATGCCAATATCATTGACTCGTTCCACCTTGAGGCCTACAACAAGACTACGGTCAACTACAACCGCGACGTCGAGGCCTTCCCGGTGGTCCGTGCCCTGATGGAAAAGATCTTGGGCAAGAGCCCCTACCAGAGCCCCACGGACATGGGCGTCAATATGGTCGGCTTTGCCATCACCGATGACGATGCCTGCCGCGACGCTTCCAAGATGGAGATCGTCCGCCGCTACTTTACCGCGGTCGAAAATGTGCGACGTACCGGCGTGGGCGATGAGCAGGTCGACCGTCTCAAGATTATTATGAAGAAGGCCGGCATCGATAAGAACTACTCACCGGCACGATCGGCCGCCCTTACCAGGGAGCAGCTGACGGGCAGTCCCGTGGGCGCCATGGTCATGCCGGACGGTTCCGTTGTGACCGGTAAGACATCAACGCGCTTGGGCGCTGCAAGTTCGCTGATCATGAACGCCCTCAAGCACGTCTCGGGCGTCGACCTTGAGCTTGAAGTCATCAGCGACGAGGCGATCGAGCCCATCAGCAAGCTTAAGACGCATTTCCTGGGCAGCAAAAACCCGCGCCTCCACACCGACGAGACGCTTATGGCGCTGTCGATCACCTCTGCCACGAGCGAGACGGCCGCTCGTGTCCTTTCGGGTCTGGAGCAGCTGCGCGGTTGCGATGCCTTCTTTAGCGTGATTATTTCGCCGACGGACGAGACGGTGTTGCGTAAACTGGGTATCAACGTGTGCTGCGAGCCCAAGTTTGAGCGTCGCGGTTTTTTCCATCGCTAAGTTTGAAGCACTGCGTTAATTGCATTGCATTTTGGCCGTATCGGGTTAGCGCCCGGTACGGCTTTTTGATCAATATAGCGCCTATTTCGGCGAAAAATAGCCGTTTACCTGCCTGGAAACGATTTAGGCGGTATACAATGACCCTAAAACTGTTTCATCCTTAGCGGGATGCCGCATGATGGATATTACCTGCCATCGTGAGGTGTGTCGGTCGTGCACGGCGCGCTGGATGCTCGTGCTCGGTTAGAGGAGGCTGCCATGGCGGGCAATGGTCGTGCGAGTGTCAACGATATGAAGCGTGTCGAAGCGCTGGTGTTGATGGAGATTGCCCAGCAATCCGAAAGTGGCGGGACATATGGCTTCTCGCGCAAAACGCTTGCGGAGCACGTTGGGGTGTCTCCGTATCGAGCCCGCGCCGCAATTGAGCGCTTGGATTCTGACGGCTTGATTGAGGTCGTTTCGCGTTATAGCGAGGATGGCGGTCAGCTTGCAAATGGTATTTGCCTTACCGAGCGCGGCGGGTGGTATCTGAAAGGCATCCGCGCGGGTATGCTCGTTCGGGATATGCTCAGGGACGAGCTTGCCGATCGGTAGCGATCTGCCGCCTAAGTTGTTGTTACGCCGCTTAGGTCCCGGGCGGCGTTTTGTTTCGAGATGGAGAAATGCGAGCGCGCGCGAGAAAAGATGCGAACGGTTTGCGGTCCGAGTATTACAATGAAGACCCGTAAGATGTGTATGGACAACTTCTACGGGAAGCGCAGGTAACTCAATATGACCAAGCATGTGTTCGTAACCGGTGGCGTGGTTTCGTCCCTAGGCAAGGGTATTACCGCGGCCTCATTGGGCCGTCTGCTCAAGTCGCGCGGCTACAAGGTAACGATGCAAAAGGCCGACCCGTATCTGAACGTCGACCCTGGCACCATGAGCCCGTTCCAGCATGGCGAGGTCTTTGTGACTGAGGACGGCTACGAGTCCGATCTGGACCTGGGCCACTACGAGCGCTTTATTGACGAGAACCTGACCCGCGATTCCAACTTTACGACGGGCGCCATTTACAAGAGCCTGATTGCCCGCGAGCGTCGCGGCGACTTTTTGGGCGGTACCGTGCAGGTGATCCCGCACGTCACCAACGCCATCAAGGACAAGTTCCGCCGCATTGAGGAGCAGACTGGCTCCGACGTTGTCATTACCGAGCTGGGCGGTACGATCGGCGACATCGAGTCGCAGCCGTTTGTGGAGGCTATCCGCCAGTACCGCAAGGAGGTCGGTCCCGAGAACGTCTGCTACATCCACGTATCGCTCGTCCCCTATATCGCCGCCGCTCATGAGGTTAAAACTAAGCCCACGCAGCACTCTGTCAAGGAGCTGCGCAGTTTTGGCATCCAGCCGGACATCATTGTGCTGCGCTCCGATCACCATATTGATGACGCTATCCGCGGCAAGATCGCGAGTTTCTGCGACGTCGACACCGACTGCGTCTTTACCAACGAGGATTGCGCGAGCATTTACGACGTGCCGCAGCTGCTTGCCGAGCAGGACTTTGACTTGCGCATTTGCGAGCGCCTTGGCCTCGATCCGCGCGAGCGCGATATGAGCGCATGGAATGAGTTCCTGCGCAAGCAAAACCATGCCAACCATCACGCCGACAAGGTCAAGATTGCCGTCGTGGGTAAGTACACTCAGCTTCCCGACGCATATCTGTCGGTTATCGAGGCCCTGCATCACGCAGGTGTTTTCTACGATCGTCACGTAGATGTGCAGCTGGTCGATGGTGAGAGCCTCGAGGCTGAAAACGTCAATGAGGTTTTGGGCGACGCGTCGGGCATCCTGGTTCCCGGCGGCTTTGGCAAGCGCGCCCTGGAGGGCAAGATCCTTGCGGCAGAGTTTGCTCGCGAGCACAAGATTCCGTATCTGGGCATTTGCCTGGGTATGCAGGTTGCCGTGTGCGAGTTCGCCCGCAACGTTGTCGGCCTTGCCGGTGCCAGCTCCTCCGAGTTTGATCCGGACGGTCCGTTTAGCGTAATCGACCTGATGAGCTCGCAGGAAGACGTGACCGAGAAGGGCGGTACCATGCGCCTGGGCGCCTATCCATGCAAGCTCGCTGCCGATACCCTCACGCGTGAGGCGTATGGCGAGGAGCTTGTCTACGAGCGCCACCGTCACCGCTTTGAGTTCAACAATGCCTTCCGCGATCAGCTCGAGGGCGCCGGTCTTGTCATCTCAGGCCTTTCGCCTGATGAGCGTCTGGTCGAGATGGTCGAGCTGCCGCGCGATGTGCACCCGTGGTTCGTGGCCACCCAGGCTCACCCCGAGTTTAAGAGCCGCCCCACCAATCCTCAGCCGCTGTTCCGTGAGTTCGTGCGTGCCTCGATTGGCCAGCATGAGGGCGTCGATCGCCTACAGGTGACGCCCATGAATCGTGCGACGGACTAAGGTTGCCGTCGAACAGGGAACATATCGAAGAAGCTCCTTCGTCGCTCGCTGTGGCGGCGGGGGAGTTTCTTGATTACCTTGCAGTCGAGCGGGGCTTGGCGCGCAACACGATTGCCGCCTATCGCCGAGAC
This sequence comes from Collinsella sp., assembly GCA_048367555.1. GTDB lineage: Bacteria > Actinomycetota > Coriobacteriia > Coriobacteriales > Coriobacteriaceae > Collinsella. Next base: position 1,146 of record DBGCAP010000056.1, on the reverse strand, counting down.
CTGACGACCTACTGTGCCTATCTGGAGCGGATGGGCATTGCATCCTTTGAGGACGTGAGTCGGCGGGTCATCGAGGACTTTATCGCCGATCGGCGCGACGGGGGCTATTCCGATGCCTCGGTGGAGCGCGCGCTCGCGGCCGTCAAAGGTCTGCATGCCTTTCTGGTGCGCGATGGGGCTGTGGCTCAAAATCCCACGGCGGCATTGCGTTTGCCAAAAAAGGCCGAGCGCCTGCCGGAATGCCTTTCGGTGGCGGATGTATCGGCATTGCTCGACCAGGATTTTCCGGATGGTGAGATGGGTCTGCGCGATCGCGCCATCTTGGAAGTGCTGTATGGGTGCGGCCTGCGCGTGAGCGAGCTGGTGGGGCTCGATGTGAGTGATATCCATGTCGATGACGGCTTTGTACTGGTTCGCGGCAAGGGCTCCAAGGAGCGTCTGGCCCCTTTGGTGGGAAGCGCGGCGCGTGCCCTGACGCACTATATATGTGATGGGCGCCGACTTCTGGCGGCTCATGCCCGTGGGACAGAGACGCCGGCGGTCTTTTTAAACAAGAACGGCGGGCGTCTGTCGCGTCAGGGTGTTCACGTCATATGCGAGCGCTACGGGCGCCAGGTGGGGTTGGTGGGTCTCCATCCACACACGTTGCGCCACTCCTTTGCCACCCATATGCTTGCGGGCGGTGCGGACCTTCGCGTGCTGCAGGAGATCTTGGGGCACGCCGATATATCGACCACGCAGGTCTACACGCATGTCGATCGTACGCAGCTGACCGAGGTTTACCTGGCGGCCCACCCGCTGGCACATCGCTAATACGCTGCTGACCTGCAATTACATGCTATCCGAGGACGGACCCTCGATTGCTGGAACGTGCTGTTGCACACGTTTTGGCAATCGGGGGTCCGTCCCATTTTGCGCCGTCGGCCAATGGCGCGGTGGGGCGCACATACCGTGCGTGGGGGAGTTTGGGGGGCGATGTGAACGGCGTATAAAGGGATTTAAAATTCGCCTCAAGGTCAACTTGAAGGTTGAGGTTGAAAGACGGGGTGCTACAGGTGGCATCCCGCCTTTGCGTTAAACACAACATATTGTGTTTTCGAACAGATGGTCGGGGGTGGGGCCCAATAGTGAGGGGGTGTAGTGGTG
>DBGCAP010000055.1:0-17239 GCA_048367555.1 Collinsella sp. | reverse complement strand
TCATCGAACTCGGACTCGTGGCCCTTATTGGCACGCAGATGGGAACCGGCACCCTTAGCAGATGCCGGTTGGTTGTTGGCCTTATTGCCTTTGGCGTTTTGTGCAGATCCGCGCGCCAAACTAAACCTCCATGACGACCGGGATGATCATCGGGCGAGTGCGCGTACGGCTCCAGATAAAGTTGGAGAGCGAGTCACGCACGGCCTTGCGAATGGCGTCGGAACCGCTGCTGGTGAAGCTGAACTTGCCCTTCTCGATCGTCTTCATGATGGCTGCGGAGGCATCCTCGGAGAACTGGTCGTCGATGGCAAACGAAACACCGCGGCCCGAGAACTCGATAGCCTCGATCTTCTTGTGCTTGAGCGAGACGATGGCAACAGCCGTGACCATACCGTCGTTGGCGAGCTTTTGGCGATCGCGAAGGACGATGGGGTCGGTGTCGCCGATGCGCAGACCGTCGACATAGACGACGCCGGACTCGACGGGCGCACCGCGTTTGACGATACCGCCGCGCATCTCGAGCGTATCACCGTTATCGAGGATAAAGATGTGATCGTCCTTAAGGCCTATCTTGCGGGCGAGCTGGGCATGGGCGCGCAGGTGAACGGCCTCGCCGTGAACCGGCATAAAGTAGGTGGGCTTGGCCATGGCCATCAGAAGCTTGAGCTCCTCCTGGCTGCCGTGGCCCGAGACGTGGACGAGGGCACGGGACTTATCCCAGACGTCGCAGCCAAGCTTGGCTAGGCTGTTGACGACCTGCTGGACGGCCTTCTCGTTGCCGGGAACGGGAGTTGCCGAGAGGATGACGGTATCGCCCTCGTGGATGGAAAGCGTCTTGTGCTCGCCGTTGGCCATGCGGGACAGGGCCGACAGCGGCTCGCCCTGCGAACCGGTGCACATGACGACGATCTTGTCGTCGGGTAGGTTATCGATATCGAAAGCATCGAGGATATCGGCATCGTCGATGTTGAGGTAGCCCAGCTCGCGCGCCACACGAGTGTTGGTGAGCATGGAACGTCCGGTCACGACGACCTTGCGGCCGCACTTGCGAGCGGCGTCGCAGATCTGCTGCAGGCGATGGATATGGCTCGAGAACGACGCTACGAACACACGGCCCGGAGCGTTCTTGATGGCGTGCAGCAGGTTGGGGCCGACTTCGGCCTCGGACTTGGTAAAACCGGGAACCGTAGCGTTGGTGGAGTCGGAAAGCAGCAGGTCGATACCCTGCTTGGCAAAGCGGCTGATGGCGGCATAGTCGGGCGTGACGCCGTCGATGGGCGTCTGGTCGAGCTTAAAGTCGCCCGTGTGCATAACGGTGCCCTGATTGGTGCGAATAAACACGCCCAAAGCACCCGGAATGGAGTGCGTCATGGAGAAGAAGTCGAGCGAGATGCCACCGAGATTGACGTGGCTTCCGCCCTTGACCTCGCGGAACTTGGGTGCGCGAATGCGGAACTCGGAGAGCTTACCCTCGATAAAACCGAGCGTCAGCTTGCTCGAGAAGATGGGCACCTTGTTGTTGAGGTCCTGCAGCAGGTACGGAAGCGAACCGGTGTGGTCCTCGTGGCCGTGGGTGACGACGATGCCGCGGAGCTTCTCCTCGTTCTCCAGGACATAGGTGTAGTCGGGAAGTACCAGGTCGATACCGGGTTGGGAATCGTCGGGGAACATGAGGCCAGCGTCAACGAGCACCATGTCGTCGCCGCACTCGAAGACCGTCATGTTCTTGCCGATGCCGTCAAGGCCGCCGAGCGGAATGATCTTCAAGGGAGATGATTTTTTAGCTGCCATAGGTTCGTGTGGTTTCCTTTCTTCGAAACGGGTCTGGAACAACCGACGGGGCGCTTCTGGCAAACCGACCGCCGGGAACGTACAAACATGCATCACAGAGTCGATGCAATAACCACAGTATGATACCCATTTGCCCACCAACAGACCACCCATGCATCAAAGCCCCATCTGAACCTGTGTATCCCGCCGGTCTGGTCTCAGCGGGCCCGGCACGGGCTAAGTTTCCTGCTCTACAGTCCTGCGCAAGACGGAAAGCACATTAAGTGCTTTCCTTTGCGTGCGGAACTCGCGATAAACTTAGCCCGTGCCGGGCCCGCTGAGACCAGACCTGACAATTAGGGACAGGTTTATTTTGGTCGGTTTTATCTGGGGATATGCCGAGGGTGCAGGTATCGACAGTTCAGAAAATAAGAAAACTGAATAGACTGTCTGACAAAATCGCAAGCAGCACCCACCAGCCCTTTTGCTATTCCCGGCGGGGTCCGCGGGTAAAGTTTATCGCGAGTTCCGCACGAGCCGGAGAGCACTTAATGTGCTCTCCGTGCGAGCAGGACTGTAGAGCAGGAAACTTTACCCGCGGACCCCGCCGGGAATAGCAAAAGGGCGACCCCTGTCCGGAGTCGCCCTTGTTGAGCTACTTATGTATAGCTGTTACTCGGCGTCGTGGTGACGGCGAGGCTTGCGGCCTCCGTTGTCGCCGGGACGGCGCGGACGGTCGCTGCGCTCGGAGCGCTCACGACGCGGACGCTCACGACGCTGAAAGTGCTCGCCGTCGCCCTCGGAGGTACCCTCGGCGCGAGCCGGGGCCTCGGGCTTATCCAGACGATCGAGCGAGATCTTGCCGCGATCGTCGACCTCGATGACGACGACCTTGACCTCGTCGCCCACATTGAGGACATCCTCGACCTTCTCCACGCGGCCCTTGGCAACGCGGGAGATGTGCAGCAGGCCGTCCTTACCGGGCAGCAGGTTCACGAAGGCGCCGAAGGGTTGGATGGAGACCACGCGACCGGTGTACTCCTCGCCCGGCTCGGGAACCTTGATGATGAGCTTGATACGCTCGACAGCCTGGTCGACGGACTCGCCGGTGCCGCCGACAAAGACGGTGCCGTCCTCCTGGATGTCGACCGAAGCGCCGGTCTCGTCCTGGATGCCGCGGATGACCTTACCGCCGGAACCGATGACGTCGCGGATCTTGTCGGTCGGAACCTGGATGGAAACGATGCGCGGAGCGGTGCTGCGCGTGGTGTGGCGCGGCTCGGGGATCACATCGAGCATCTTCTGCAGGATGAAAGCGCGACCCTCCTTGGCCTGCTGCAAGGCGCGGGCCAGGATGTCGAAGGTAAGACCGGTGGCCTTGTTGTCCATCTGGAGGGCGGTAATGCCCTCGGTGGTGCCGGTGACCTTAAAGTCCATGTCGCCCAGGAAGTCCTCGAGACCCTGGATGTCGGACAGGACCACGGTCTTGCCCTCCTCCTGGATCAGGCCCATGGCGATACCGGAGACCGGGCGCTTAATGGGCACGCCGCCGTCCATAAGGGCGAGCGTGGAGCCGCAGGTCGAAGCCATCGAGGAGGAGCCGTTGGACTCCATGACCTCGGAGACGACGCGGATGGCGTAGGGGAACTCGTTCTCGTCGGGAAGCACCGGAAGCAGGGCGCGCTCGGCAAGGTTGCCGTGACCGATCTCGCGGCGCTTGGGGCTGCCCATGCGGCCGGTCTCGCCGGTGCAGAACGGCGGGAAGTTGTAGTGGTGCATATAGCGCTTGCCCTCGGTGGGCTCGATGGTATCCAGACGCTGGCCCTCGTTGAGCATGCCGAGCGACAGGACAGAGAGCACCTGGGTCTGGCCGCGCTGGAACAGGCCGGAGCCGTGAACGAGCGGCAGGTAGTTGTCCTTCACCATGATGGGGCGAATCTCATCGGCGGCACGGCCGTCGACGCGCTCACCGGTCTCAACGACCATGGTGCGCATGGCCTTCTTCTCGAGCTTCTTGAGCGCCACGGGGATCTCGCGCTCCCAAGCGGCCTGCTCCTCCTCGGTGAACTCGGCACGGATGGACTCCTTCAGAGCCTCGACCTTACCGATACGGGAGAGCTTGTCGGCGTCGCGAAGGGCAGCCGCCATCTCGTCGTAGTGGGCGAAGATGCGCTCCTGGACCTCCTCGACAGGCTGGTCGAGCGGGTACTCCTTCTTGACGATGGGGCCGTTGACCTGCTCCCACTCGGCGACGAACTCGTCCTGAGCCTGGCAGAAGGCAGCAAGGGCCTCCTGGCCAAACTTCATGGCGGCGAGCATGTCGTCCTCGGAGATCTCCTCGGCGCCGGCCTCGACCATCGAGATGAAGTCGGCAGAGCCGCCCAGCTCCAGGTCCAGGTCGGAGTTCTCGCGCTCCTCATAGGTGGGGTTGACGATAAACTCACCGGTCTCCACGTTGCGGCCGATGCGCACGCAGGCAAGCGGGCCCTCGAAGGGCACGCCGCCAAGCGTCATGGCCAGAGAGGCACCCATGACGTTGATGACGTCGAAGGGGTTGACCTGGTCGGCGACGAGCGAGGTGGCGACGATGTGCACCTCGTTGCGGAAGCCGTCCGGGAAGCTCGGGCGAATCGGACGGTCGATCATGCGCGCGGTAAGCGTAGCCTTCTCGCTGGGACGGCCCTCACGCTTGAGGTAACCACCCGGGATGCGGCCGGCGGCGTACATCTTCTCGTTGAAGTCGACGGTCAGCGGGAAGAAGTCGTAGTTCTTGCGCTCCTTGGAGACGACCACGGTGTCGAGCATCGTGGTGTCGCCCTGCTTGACCAGGCACGCGCCGGTAGCCTGCTTGGCAAGCTCGCCCGACTCAAAGGTGTAGGTCTTGCCGTACAGCTCAAAGGTCTTGGATACGAGTGTCATTGTTCTCCTTTACCCCACAGGCCCCTTGCCTGCGGGCTTCTCATGTGACGCGGGCCCCCTGCCCCCGCCACGCTTCAGAGCGTGATTGTTCACGCCCTTACACAAAAAGAGCGCCCCGGTGCGCAGGACGCTCTTAGCATGTACAAATCCTACTGGATGTTGTCGCGGATGCCCAGAGCCTTGATGAGCTCACGGTACTCGACGATGTCGTTCTTCTTGATGTAGGAGAGAAGACGACGACGACGGCCGACGAGCATGAGCAGACCGCGACGGGTGTGGAAGTCCTTCTGGTGGGACTTCATGTGCTCGGTCAGCTCCTTGATGCGCTCGGACAGGATGGCGACCTGAACCTTGGGGTTACCGGTGTCGACCGGGGTGTTACCGAACTGGGCAGTCAGCTCCGCCTTGCGCTCTTTGGAAACAGTCATTGTTTCACCTTTCGTTTTACGTCGCCCGCGGGCGACTCGATTCGCCTCGGACTGGGAAGCCGCCGGTGGAGCGAGCAACCAAGGTCGAGGTACCAACAGGTCGGTATGTTACCACAAGCAGCCCGCGCCCGCGCATCATCACCGACCCAACATGAATTCCATCGCACGGAGGCGCTGATCGGCATGTGTTGCCGCCCAGACATGCGAAAGCCCCAACAAATAAGCGGCAGTATGGGGGTCGATCCTCTCGGCCATGAGCGCATCGAAGGTCATGGACATGAGGGCGCGCAGCCATGCGACCTCACCGGTCGATACCAACTCTGCACCCGGAACGCTCGACGCGCACGAGCCGCACATGAGCCCGCCGGCCTGGGGCGAAAAATACGACAGCATGGGGTCTCCGCACAGCACGCAGGCCGAGAAATCGGGTCGATAGCCAACGTGCGATAGCAGCTTAAACACATATGCCGCCACAAGTAGATCCATGTGCGCTGTGTCGAGCCCGCTGCCCACCAGGGCAAGCGCCCGCTGCGTGATGGCAAAGGTAAACGGGTCCTCGGCGTCCTCGAACGAGCACACGCGCGCGACCTCGGCGATCGCGCTTGCGGCGCAGGTCGTCTCGTAATCGGGCGCAGCTCCGAGCGGCGCCTCCATAAGCTCGGCCTGGGAAACCACATCGAGCGACCGTCCATGCGCGAGCAGCATATCGACAGTACAGAACAGCTCGCAGCGCGCAGCCAGGCGCCCACCGGGTTTGCGGGCGCCCTTTGCCACGGCACGAACCTGCCGACCCCGCTCGTCAAGCATCGTCAGGATCAGGTCCGTCTCTTTGAGCTTCGTCTTGTCGAGGACGAGCACCTTCGTGCGATATGTCCGGGAGCCTGCCATGCGCGCCGCGCGTCCTTAGTCCTCGGCGTTGTAGCCAAAGCGGCGAATCTGGGCCTCGTCGTCACGCCAGCCGGCCTTGACCTTCACGTCCAGCTCCAAAAAGACCTGCGTGCCAAAGATGCGCTCAAGATCGCGACGGGCGTCGATACCGATATGCTTGATCATCTCGCCGCCCTTGCCGATGATGATGCCCTTTTGCCCCTCGCGCTCGACGTAAATGGTGGCGTGCACGCGCAGCACCTTCTTGGTCTGCTCGAGCGCATCGCAGATTACGCCAACGGAGTGCGGAATCTCATCACGCGTGCGGCGCAAGACCTTCTCGCGCACAAACTCGGCAACGAGCGTCTCATCGGAAGCGTCGGTACCCATGTCCTCGGGGAACCAACGCGGGCCCTCGGGCAAAAAGTGCGCAACGGTCTCGATAAAGGCATCGACGTTGAAGTTCTTGACGGACGACGTCACGATCTCGTCATCATATTCCATGAGCTCGTGGGCGGCCTTAAGCTGCTCCATGACTTGTGCGGGATCGGCCTCATCGGCCTTGGTGAGCACCAAGACCTTCTTGGAACGAGCGTTCTTGACGCGCTCGGCAACCCAGGCATCTCCCCTGCCAATCGGTTTGGTGGCATCAATCAAAAACGCGACGACGTCGACATCGTTCAGCTCGAACAACGCGCTCTTGTTGAGCTCGGACCCCAGGCCGTCCTTGGGCTTGTGGATACCCGGCGTATCAACGAAGACGAGCTGGTAACCGGGGCGGTTGACCACGGCGCGCATACGGCGGCGTGTCGTCTGGGCCACCGGCGAGGTGATGGCGACCTTTTTGCCATAGCAAGCGTTGAGCAGCGTGGACTTGCCGGCATTGGGGCGTCCGACCAGAGCCACGAAGCCGCTGCGGAAACCGGGCTCAACGTCACCAAAGCCCGCGAGGCTATCGTCCTCGTCGCACAGGGCGTCGAGTTCCTCGTCACTCAGGCCCTCAAACGGGTCGAACTCCTCGACCTCTTCGTATGCCTCAGTCGCTTCGGCATCCACCGCATCCAGGGACTCGTCGTCCAAAATTTCTTCGATAGGCTGCATATTGTCGGACATGAAAATCCCTTTCTAAATAAAGTCGAGCGCGTGGGCAAATACCAGCAAGCCCACAATCGCGGCGGTGATGGAAAGTACATATACGGAGGCGGCGGCGATATCCTTCGCACGCTTTGCCAGCGGATGGAGCTCCTGGGTCGCCAGATCGACAATCGCCTCCATGGCGGTGTTGCACAGCTCGCCGTGAATCACCAAGCCGCAACAGATGATAATCGTGGCCCACTCGGCAATGTCGAGCCCCACGATGCAGCCGGCAATGACGGTGCATACGCCCGCCACGAGCATGACCTTAATATTGCGCTCGGTCTTGACGGCGGTGACGAAGCCCTCCATAGCGTAGGAGAACGACTTTAAAAAGGACGGATGGTCCTTGTTCGATCCGGGAATCATAGACGGCTCCTAGTCGTGAGCGTGGTTGGTGATGGGGCCGACGTGGACCAGCTTGGGGTCCTCGCCGCGCTCGAGCGCCAGATCGCGCAGGATGGCGTCCTCGCGGGTCTCCATAACCTCGGCCTCGTCGTCCTCAATGTGGTCATATCCCAGCAGGTGCAGCATGCCATGCACAAGCATCAGGCGGCACTCGTCGGCAGGGCTATTGCCAAAGCCGGGGGCCTGACGGGCAATGACCTGCGGGGCCAGGATGATATCGCCGAGCTCGAGCGTCTCGTCGGCGGGTATATCCTCGTCAAAGGCCGAGTCACATTCAAACGAGAGGACATCGGTGGTTCGGTCGATACCGCGCCACTCGTGGTTGAGCTCGTGCATCTCGTCCTCATCGACATACGAAAGGGAAATCTCGACTTCACGCTCAACGCCCTCGGCGGCAAGCACGACCTCGCAGATGTGCTCTACCTCCTGCGCATCAAGCAGCGTATCGAGCTCGGCATCGTTGCTGATCAATACACTCAACGGGACTCCTTTCGGTCGTGCACGCGCTTCTCGCGCACATCATCATAAGCATCGTATGCCTCGACGATACGCCCAACCAAGGCATGGCGCACCACGTCGGCACGCTCGAGATGAGAAAATGCGACATCGTCGACACGGCCCAAAATCTGCTCAACGTCGGCAAGACCGCCACGACGACCCACCAGGTCACGCTGACTCAGATCACCGGTAATCACAAACTTGGAGTTAAAGCCCAAGCGCGTCAGAAACATCTTCATCTGCTCGGGCGTGGTATTTTGCGCCTCGTCGAGCACCACGAAGGCATCGCTCAGCGTGCGGCCGCGCATGTAGGCAAGCGGGGCGATCTCGATCACGCCACGTTCCATAAGTTCATCGGTGCGTTCGCGATCCATCATGTCAAAAAGGGCGTCGTAGAGCGGACGCATATAGGGATCGATCTTTTCCTCGAGGGTACCGGGCAAAAAGCCCAGGTTCTCCCCAGCCTCGACAACCGGACGCGTCAAGATCAGACGGCCCACCTCGTGACGCTTGAGCGCGGCGACGGCGAGCGCCATGGCCAGATAAGTCTTACCGGTACCGGCAGGACCCAGACCAAACGTGATGGTATGCGAGCGGATGGCATCCACGTAGCGCTTTTGGCCGAGCGTTTTGGGGCGAATGACGCGACCACGATACGAAAGCAGCACGTCGTCGCGAAGCGACGTAGCCTCGTGCTCACCGTCGCGCAAGACGGCAAGGCAGCGAGAGACATCGTCGGCAGACAGCGTGCGTCCGGCGGCCGCCTCGCGAAAAGCGTACTCGAAAAAGCGCGCCACGAGCTCGACCTCGTCCGGGTCACCGCTCACGGCGATGCTGTCGCCACGGGCGACCACGTAGGCGCGAACCAAGCTCTCCAGCGCACGTAGGACGCCGTCGCCGGCACCCAAAACGCGCGAGGGGTCAATACCCTCAGGAACGGTAAGTCTAATCTTCGAGGCTTCCATGAACCTCCCTGCGTGCATGGACCAAGCCGGAATCATCGACTCCGATGATAGCAACATCGAGCAGGCACGGGGCTGTGAGTCCATGGGTATCGTCAAGACGGGCATGATGGAACGAACCGAGCGTCAGGTTGTCGCCATACTCGAGCACGGCGCGTTCAACGGTTCCCACGCGACGGCGAGCGTCGGCGATCGCGAGTTCTTGCGCCGTGGCTCGCATACGACGACTGCGCTCGGCCATAACCTCGGGCGGCACCTGGTCGGGCATATCGGCAGCAAGGGTACCGGGACGTTTGCTGTAGCGGAACACGTGCATACGCGAAAAGCCCACGCGGCGGCACAGCGCCAGCGATTCCTCAAACTCCTCGTCCGTCTCGCCCGGAAAACCGACGATGACGTCGCACGAAAGAGACGCCTGAGGCAACTTGGTGCGAATCATGCGCACCGTCTCCTCGAAGGTCTCGGCGCTATAGGGACGGCCCATGCGGTGCAGCGTCCTGGTGCAGCCGGACTGCACGGGCAGGTGCAAAAACGGGGCGATGCGCTGCGGATAGCGCGCCATGACCTTAAGCAGGCGCTCCGAGATATCCATGGGCTCGACCGAGGAAATGCGCACATGCGGAATGGACGTGCGCTCCATAATCGCCTCGAGCAGCTCATCGATCTCGACGTGTTCGTCAGTCGCGCTCTTGCCATCGTAGGCGCCCAGGTTCACGCCCGTCAGCACCACCTCGGGCACGCCGGCCTCCTGGGCCTCGCGAACCTGCTCGAGCACGGACTCGACCGACACGGAGCGCTCGGGGCCGCGGGCCTTCCACACGATGCAATAGGTGCAACGATGATTGCAGCCGTCCTGGATCTTCACGCCCAGACGCGAGCGCCCGAGTGCGTCGACCACCTCGACGTCGCTGCAGGCGGGAACGTCATCGGACTCAACGCCCAGCACCTCGCAGACGCGTTCGGCGACATCGATCTTGGACGGCTCGGCAATCACGCGGTCCGAAAGCTCCAATAGCTCCTCGGGGTGCAAATTGACCACGCATCCGGTCACGACCACATAGGGCTCGCTTGGATAGGCCAGCGCATGGCGGACGGCCTTACGAGTCTTGGCCTCGGCCTCGCCCGTAACGGCACAGGTGTTAATGACGATCAGCTCAGCATCCTGAGGCTCCACCATTGCAAAGCCCAGGCGCATTAGATCGGCAGTGATACGGTCAGACTCAACCCGGTTGACACGGCAACCGAGGTTGACGACGGAAATATGGGGTGCGAGCACGCGGGCTCCTTAATCGAGGATATCGTCGAGAGCGCTCTTAATGCGATCGGTCACCGACTTCTTACCGGAAGCGACATCATCGCCCATCTCATCGGCAAAAGCACGGAGCAGCTCGCGCTGCTTATTGGAAAGATTGGTGGGAACGACCACGCGCAGTTGCACGATCAGGCGACCACGCGAACCGCCACCGCCAATGCGCGGCATGCCGTAATTATTGACGCTCACGGTGTCGCCGTACTGGGCGCCGGCGGGAACCGTCACCTTAACGACCTCGTCGGGCATGATACCCTCGACCTCGATCTCGCAGCCGAGCGCAGCCTGCGCAATCGAGACATCGCTCACGAGGTACAGGTCGTCACCGTTGCGCTTAAAACGCTCGTGGTCGGCGACGCGCACGTTGACGATCAGGTCACCCGAAGGTTCGCCGCGAAGGCCGGCCTCGCCAAAACCACTCACGCGCAGCTGGCGACCGGTCGAAACACCGGCGGGAATATCGATGTCGATCTTTTCATGCGAAGGCGTGCGACCCTGACCGTCGCAGGTCTCGCAGGGATGGTCGATGACCGTGCCCTCGCCGTGGCAGTCGGGACAGGGCGAAGAAGACTGAACCTGGCCCAGGAAAGAACGCTGGACCGTCGTGACATAGCCCGTGCCGTGGCAGCGGCTGCACTGCTTTTCCTGTGCACCCTCGGCCCTACCGGTGCCGTTGCAATCCTCGCAGGGGGCAAGGCGGTCATAGCTGATCGTCTTTTTGCAACCGAGCGCCGCCTCCTCAAGGGTCACCGAAAGGGAGATCGCCATATCGCGGCCGCGACGACGCTCACGGCGATTTCGGGCGCCACCGCCGGCACCGCCGCCAAAGAACGACGAGAAGAGGTCGTCCATGCCCATGCCGCCAAAGATATCGTTGATATCGACGTAGCCCGAACCACCAGGGCCGTCCGCGGTGCCGTAACGGTCGTAGTTAGCACGCTTCTGCTCGTCGGAAAGAACGGAATAAGCCTCGTTGAGCTCTTTGAACTTGGCCTCGGCCTCGGGGTCGTCCGAAACGTCCGGGTGTACGGTACGGGCCTTCTTTAGAAACGCGCGCTTAATCGTCCGCGCATCGGCATCCTTGTCGACGCCAAGTACCTCGTAGTAATCCCTATTTTCCGACACGACCGAATCCTTCCGACTTTCATTATTGTCACAGTGCGTCCTATACCCAAGCTGGGCCGGCCGCAAACAGAGGGCTAGATGTTATTGCATTGCGTAGGGCGAAAGCATGGCACGTTGCGAGCAGCTCGCAAACCAAACCGACACGAGCGCGAACATAAATCCGTTGGCAAAACCGTTGGCAAACTGCATCACGCCGCGCTTCCACCACAGCAGACTGCGGTGCAGCACGCCGTCCGAGACCACCATGAACAAGCCCATGGCAAACGGAATAAAGCACATCACGGCAAAGGCCGAGAACACGCCCGAGATGGCCGACAGCACCAAAAACGGCGCCACGATGCCCATCAGGTAAAAACCGGTACGGGCCTTGCCTTCCAGACGCTCGGCCTCAACATGAGCGCGACCGACCAGATCGCCGCCCGAGGCACCGTTGGTGCCGGCGTGACCCATGCCGCTAATGCGGACCTCGTCGCCATCGTGCGTGCCGGCAGGAAACTCAATTGTCTGCTCGGAGGTCACACGAGTTCGCCCGCTGCCGCCGCAATCGGGACAGGGGTCGGCGACGACCTTACCGGAACCTCCGCACTCGGGGCAGACCGACTGGAACGTGCCGGCACCGAACAGGAAGGACAGGTCGACGTCGATGTGGCCGCGACCGCCGCAGCTCGGACAGGTATGTGCATGCTCGGACGAGACAGAACCCGAGCCTCCGCAGTGACCACAGGTATCGAAGCGCGTATAGCGAACGGTCTTGCGGGCACCGCCCTTGGCCTCCTTGGCGTCGAGCTTAATATCGACGACCACGTTGGCGCCGTTCTCGGGATTATAGGCAGCCTGCCCGCGACGCGGCTGGCCCCAGGCGCCACCAAAGGGAAAGCCGCCCTCAAAGGGATTGCCATAGCCCGCGCTACCGGCGTAGCCGCCGCCATAGGGCGAAGCCGTAGGAGCGCCGGCAAAGGGGTTGCCCGAGCGCATGGCGTCGTAGCGCGCACGCTTCTGCTCGTCCGAAAGCACGGCATAGGCCTCGGAAACCTCTTTAAACTTTTCCTCGGCATCCGGTTCTTTGTTGACGTCCGGATGGAGCTTGCGGGCCTTTTGCTGGAAGGCCTTCTGTATATCACGCGAGGTGGCGTCCTTGGAGACACCCAAAATCTCGTAGTAATCTTTTTCGTTCATCGTCGCCATGCGCGGCAACCTCCTGCTCACAGCAGCGTATATATTGCGGTAATTCTACCCGAGCGGCCTAGGCTAGACCCCAAAACAGCTCGAACAGCACATTTCCATCGAGCCAGCCCAAGTGGGTGGGCGCTAAACGAGCACGGACGCGACCTGCGATAACGTCTTTCGAGATGACGCGACCCGCATGTCCTTCAATTTGATCGGGCACCCAAGTGGCAAGGCCCAACTCGAGCGCACGGTCACAGGCAGCCGCCAACTCATCTGCGGCGATCATGCTTGCCGAGCGAACCAACAGATCGGGGCCAATGCCACGCGTCATGCGACAGGCGAGCATCAAATCCTCGGCCGCCGCCTCGCGCTGCGACAGATACTCGGCATCAAACGTCGTCGCGGCATCGTCGCGTTGCACCAAGCGCACGCGATATGCATCGCCGCGAGCAGGCACGTCGGGATACAGCCCGGCCAAGCGATCGAAATCCTCGGCGTCGAGCATACCGGCGGCAGAGCGACCCAAGCCCAGATAGCTCTGTCCGGTCCAATAGGCAATATTGTGGGCGCACTCATGACCGTCGAGCGCGTAGCTTGCAACCTCATACGGGTGATAGCCGACAGCACCCAGACGCTCACGCGCCGCGTCCATACACGAAGCCTGAAAATCCTCGTCGGGCTCGAGCGACTCGTCGCAGCACGCCATGCGGTAGAGCGGCGTGCCCTCCTCGAGCGTGAGAGGATACACCGATACATGATGCGGCGCCGCCGCCAGCACGTCATCGAGTGTGCGCTGCCAGCTTACGATGGTCTGCCCGGGAAGACCGCACATAAGGTCGCACGACACATCGAGCTCAGCGTCCTTAACCGTCATGATGGCAGCGAGCGCCCGATCAGCATCGTGAATACGGCCGATGGCGGTAAGTTCGGCGTTATCGAGCGTTTGCACGCCCAGAGAGACGCGTGTGACACCAACCTTGGAAAGCGCAGCGGCAAGCTCGGCGATCAACGATTCGGGATTGGCCTCGCAGGTGAACTCAACGGGCTTACACCACGCAGAGATACGCCGGGCGAGTTCTACCAGACGCTCCCCCGCCAGCGACGGCGTGCCGCCGCCAACATAGACGGTGCGGATGCCCTCGAGCGCCCCGACGTCTCCAAAGGCATCGAGGCGCGCATAAAGCAGCTCAAAATAGGCATCGAGCGCAGCGCTCAGGTCGCACGGAGCAAAACTGCGTGAGTCAAAGTCACAGTACCGGCATTTTTGGGCGCAAAACGGCACGTGCACGTACAGCGCGGTAACGGCCACCGTTAGGCCTCCAGCGGATGAGCGGGCACCGACTCGCCGGCGGCAAGCGCAGCCTCGCAGGCCACCACATCGCGCTCGATATCATCGACCAGCGCCATGAACTCCTCGTATGTGGAGCAACGCACCACTTGGGCGCGCCAGGCGGCAGCATGGGGCATGCCCTTTAGATACCAGCTCGCGTACGTACGGGCACGCGACATGAGCGGTAGAAGCTCGTGCGTCAACGTCAGGTGCTCACGCAGAGCCTCCAGGCGCTCAACCGAGGAGCGAGAAGGAACCGGCGTGCCATCGAGTGCAAGGGCTCGGGCATCGCCGAACACCCACGGATTGCCGTAGATGCCGCGCGCGATAAACACCGCACTGGCACCCGAGCTTTGCAGACGCCCCGCCGCACCCTCGGCCGAGAACACGTCGCCCGAACCGATAACGGGAATCTCGACGGCGTCGGCCACCTCATCGACGACCGACCAATCAGCCTGGCCCGTATAGAGCTGCGTGGCACAGCGACCATGCACCGCCACCGCGGCGGCGCCTGCCCCCTCGAGCATCTGGGCAAACGTCGCGGCATTGCGGTCCTCGGCGTAAAAGCCCTTGCGGATCTTGACGGTCACGGGCACGTGCGCCGCGCCTACCGCCGCCTCGACGATCTGCTCAGCCAGCTCGGGCGTGCGCATAAGTGCCGAGCCCTCGCCCTTGGTGACGACCTTGCGAGCCGGGCAGGCCATGTTGATATCGATCAGTGACAGGCGATCGCCCACACGCTCCTCGACGGCAGCGACAGCGCTCGCAAACTGATCGGGTTTGGAGCCAAAGAGCTGCACGCAGATCTGCTGTTCCTCATCGGCCGGTAGCACCAGGCGCCACGTCTTGTTGCTCGCGTAGGCAAGGCCCGCCACGCTCACCATCTCGCTATAGGCAAGATGGGCACCGCGGCGGCGGCACATGATGCGGTAGGCAGGGTCGGTCACACCGGCCATGGGAGCCATAAGGAACGGCTGCTCAGCATAGGCGCCCAGCAGCCGCTTGCTGTATTCAGAAAGCGCCATGGACCTACTCGTCCACCTTGAGGATCGCCATAAAGGCCTCCTGCGGGACCTCGACCGAGCCGATGGCCTTCATGCGCTTCTTGCCCTCTTTTTGCTTCTCGAGCAACTTGCGCTTACGCGAGATATCGCCGCCATAGCACTTGGCCAAAACGTCCTTGCGGCGCGCCTTGACGGTCGAGCGGGCGATGATCTTGTTGCCGATGGCGCCCTGAATAGGCACCTCAAACAGCTGACGCGGAATGATTTCCTTGAGTTTGTCGCATAGGCCGCGGGCAAGACCGTAGGCCTTGTCCTTGTGGACGATAAACGACAGCGCGTCCACCTCGTCGCCCGAAAGCAGGATATCGAGCTTGACGAGCTCGGAGGGACGATACTCGTTGAACTCATAGTCGAGCGAGGCATAGCCCTTGGTGCGGCTCTTGAGCTGGTCAAAGAAGTCCAAGATGAGCTCGGCAAGCGGCATGTCAAAGCGCATCTCGACCGATTTGCTCGTGAGATGGATCATGTCGGTTGTAATGCCGCGGTGCTCGATAGCGAGCTGCATGACGGCACCCGTATACTCGGGCGGGCAGATGATCTTTGCCTTGAGATAGGGCTCTTCGATACGCTCGATGCGCGTGGCCTCGGGCAGATCCTGCGGGCTGCGGACATCAATCATCTCACCGTCGGTCTTGTAGACGTGATAGTCGACCGAAGGACTCGTGGCAATGAGGTCCAGGTTGAACTCGCGCTCCAGGCGCTCCTTGACGACCTCCATATGCAGCAGGCCCAAGAAGCCTACGCGGAAACCAAAGCCTAGCGCCACCGAGGTCTCGGGCTCCCACACCAACGACGGGTCGTTGACATGCAGCTTATCGAGAGCGTCGCGCAGATTCTCGTAATCTTTGTTGTCGATCGGGAACAGGCCCGTGTAGACCATGGGCTTGGCCTCGCGGTAACCGGGAAGCGGCTCGGGGCAGGGATTCGACGCCCACGTGAGGGTATCGCCCACGCGCACGGCCTCGGGATCCTTCAGACCCGTGACCACGTAGCCCACCTCGCCGACCGTCAGCGCGTCAACCGGGGTCTCGGCAGGACGCTTGACGCCCACGCCGTCGACCAAAAAGTCACCCTTGGCCTGCATCATAAGCAGGGTATCGCCCTTTTTGATGGAGCCGTCAAAGACGCGGACCGTGGCAACGACGCCGCGGTACTCATCAAAATACGAATCCAGGATAAGCGCTTTGAGCGGCGCGTTCGCATCGCCCTTGGGCGGCGAAATCAAAAAGACGATGGACTCCAGCAGGTCGTGGATACCCTCGCCGGTCTTGCCCGAGACACACACGGCATCGTCGGCAGGAATCGCAAGATCATCCTCGATCTCGGTCTTGACCTCGTCGGGGTGCGCCGACGGCAGATCGATCTTGTTGATAGCGGGCACGATATCCAGATTGGCGTTCATGGCGAGCGTCGCGTTGGAGACGGTCTGCGCCTCGACGCCCTGCGTGGCGTCGACGACGAGCACCGCACCCTCGCAGGCGGCCAGCGAACGCGAGACCTCGTAGGTAAAGTCCACGTGACCCGGCGTATCGATCAGGTTGAACTGATACGTCTCGCCATCGTCGGCGTCATAGGAAACGCGAACGGCATTGGACTTGATCGTGATGCCGCGCTCGCGCTCGATATCCATGGTGTCGAGCAGCTGCGACTCCATGTCGCGCTCGTCGACGGTATGGGTAAGCTCGAGGATACGGTCACTGATCGTGGACTTGCCATGGTCGATGTGCGCAACGATCGAGAAGTTGCGGATGTGGGAAATGTCAATTGAAGTATTCATGCGGACTATCTTACCCGAGCGGTACAAAAAATGGAGCCTGTTCCATAAAACAGGCTCCATTTATGCGCGTAATCTGTGTGGTGTGAAATTTACAACTTAGGCGTTGATGCTGTTCACGAGCTTAGCAAGACCGGACTTGCGGTTAGAAGCCTGGTTCTTGTGGATAACATGCTTGGCGGCAGCCATGTCGAGACGCTTGGTGACGGTCTTGAGGGCAGCCTGGGCCTTCTCGGCGTCGCCCTCGGCGACGGCGGACTGGACGTGCTTGGTCAGCGTCTTGAGCTCGGACTTGACAGCCTTGTTACGCATGCGAGCTGCCTCATTGGTGCGGATACGCTTCTTCTGAGACTTGATGTTTGCCACTTCTGGAGTTCCTTTCGAGTTCCTTGCAAAAAATGTATGACACCTCTGAGACACGGTGAGGTCATGCAAGCGCCTACTATAGCACGCTCCCCCTCAAAGGGATAGAACGAATTTGTCA
>DBGCAP010000054.1:0-76255 GCA_048367555.1 Collinsella sp. | reverse complement strand
TGGGTTGCCGCCGCGAAGGCCGCCTTTTCCTCGGGCAAGACCTTCGCGACAACCGGGGTCATGTGTTCTGCCATGGCGCTTCCTTTTTGAAACGACGGTGGTGCGGATAGATGCGGGCCACGCGGCTGGGCGACGGGCTGTGAAGGCAGCCCGATTGGCCCGCATCTGGAGTTTGTTTCTACGGCGTTGGTATTACTTGGTAATCCTAAGTATTACCCCGCAGATAGAATAGCACACCTGATCCCTTGGGGACGGAGGAAAACGGATCATTTTGTTGCTGAATAAGTATTTAGAGCGTGATGATGTCCGAGATATTGAGGGCCTGAGCGTCGACGGCATCGTGCGTGGCAAGCAACAGCATGCGACCGTCGAGCAAGTCGAGCACGACTTCGGCGCATGCGTCGCGCGCAGCGGTATCTAGTCCGGTAAAGGGCTCGTCCAGAATCACCGCGTCGCCTGGGCACAGCAGGGCTCGGGCAATCTCGACGCGACGGCGCTGCCCGCCCGAGAGCTCGGCCACACGAGCATGTACATCGACCCCCGGCACCAGCAGGCGCAACAGGGCTGCGGCACTCGAGGCGTCCACGCGCGCGTCGGCGCACACTAGCACGTTATCCAGGGCAGAAGCGTCCTCGGCCAGGCGCACATCCTGAAACACCATGGAGCACGGCACGCACTCCCCCGCCGCCAGCGCAAGCAACGTCGACTTGCCCACACCTGAGGCGCCCATCACGCAGGTACGCCCACCGGCGGGCACGCGAAGTGCCAGTCCGTCGAGCGCCGGCGCCCAAGGCGCACGATCGCCCACGGCGAGCACAAGCACCGCTGCAGCTCCGCCGCCAGCAGAGCCGCCCTCACGCCCGCGGCCACTGCGCCCATGTGCCCGCACGGCAACACGCCATGCCACGGAACCCGAAGCCCGCAGCAGCCACACCAGCACGCGCTCGCATGCCCACGATGCCGCCACGACCAACACGGTCCACGCCAGCAGGTCAGCCGTCTCAATGAGCAGCTTCGCCTGATAGATGCGCTCGCCCACGGTACCAGCCGCCATGCCAATCAACTCCGCCGCCACGCCGGCCTTCCAGCTCATGCCGATCACGGCGCGGGCGCACGAAAGCACAAACGGCAGGACTTCGCGCCAGGTATGGGCGAAGAACAGTCGCCAACCCCGCACACCATGCAGACGAAACATCTGCTCCAGCGGCTTATCCACTTGTGCCAAACCCTCGACCAGCGAAAAATACACGCCCGGTAGCGCCATCAAAAAGACCGCTGCAATGCTCACGCGCGCCGACCCCAGCCAAATGAGCAGCAGAACCACCACGCAGGCGACCGGCGTCGCCTTTACAAACGAAAGCGCCGGCGCCACCAGACGGGCAAACGTCCGCGACCGCACCGAGACTCCCGCCAGCACACCGCCGCAGATCGCGGCAAGCGCCAGTCCGCCCAAGATTCGTGCGCCTGAGCCCACCAGAATCGCCCACGTGTTGGCATCACACACCAGCCGCAGCAACGCCACCACGACAGCGCCCGGCCCCGGCAAAATCAACGGCTGCGCCACCAGCGCCGCCGCGAAGACCCACACGGCAAGCCAAAAGGCGGCAACGGCACCTGCTGCCGCCACCGCCTTCATACGCTTTGTCATGTGTCGAGCAAACGCACACACGGGCTACTCCATGTAGTAGAAATCGTCAGCCGGGAGCTTGCCGCCCACGGCGCTCGGGTCTGCATCGGCCAGCACCTGCAGGTACCCACCGAGCGCCGCCTTCATATCCTCCCCCGTCTGGCACACGAGCATGCACCCGGGAATCGCCTTTTCGGCAATCGTGGCGTTATCCACGATGCCCGCATCGACCACGGTCTGAGCCCAGTCCGCCGGCGCCGCGTTCACGGCCTTCACGCTCGCCGCATGGCAGCTCAGGAATTCCGCCACGGCCTCGGGATGTTCCTCGGCAAAGGCACGGCGCACCACGGTCACGCCCGTCAGCAAGCGCGAGCCCGTGTCACCTGCCAGCTCGCCCCACACATCGGTCAGGCTCACCGGTGCCGACAGCTTGCCCTCGCTCTTGGCGATGGCAGCGGTCTTGAACGGCTCGGGCAGCACGCCCACGGCGGACGGGTCGGCAAGCAGGGCCGACAGCACCTCGGTGGGCTCGCTCTTAAACTCGAGCGTCACCTGGCCGGTCAGGCCCGCGCGCTCCAGCAGGTAGTTCATGACGTACTCCGGCGTGGTGCCCTTGCCCGTCATATAGACGGTATGGCCCGCCAAATCGCCAAACGAGGCCACACTCGCGTCGCCCGTCACCACGTTCAGCACGCCCAGCGTGTTGATGTCGATGACCTGCACCGCGCCCTCGGTCTTGTTGTAGAGCACGCTCGCCACGTTGGCGGGCACCAGGGCAATGTCGACATCGCTCTGAATGACCTTGGGCACAATCTCGTCGGCGGCAGTGTTGATCGCAAAGTCGAACTCATTGTCCGTCTCGCCATCGGCAGCCCGCTCCATAAACTGCACCAGGCCAATCGAGGTCGGCCCCTTGAGCGAGGCGACGTGCACCTCGACCGGCTCTGCAGCAGTACCGGCGCCGTCCGTGGCAGCCGAGCCCGCGGCGGACCCCGCCCCCGCAGCTCCGCCGCCACAGCCAACCAGCGCAAGCGACAACGCGCCCGCAGCAAGCGCCGAGGCAAATCCTCGGCGCGTCATCTCAACATCAAACGCGCGCATCGCTAGCACGTCCCCTCGTTAGGCATCGACCAGGCGTGATGGTCGGTATGCAGCAGCTCCTCGGCCAGCGGCGAGAGCGGCTCGCCCAAGAACTCGCGGTAGCACGCCTGAACATCGGGATTCTCGTGTGAGAAGCGAATCTCAGCGTTCGCATCCAGGCCCCAGAGTACCTGGCCACGCTCGGCTGCCAGCTCGCAGCCGTCATGGATGGGCTGACCGCCGCCACCGACGCAGCCGCCCGGGCATGCCATAACCTCAACGAAGTCGTAACTCGCACGGCCCTCGCGAATCGCGTCGAGCAGGCGGGCGGCGTTGCCCAGCCCGTGCGCCACGGCGACGCGCACCTTGGTGCCATCGATATCGGCCACGGCTTCCTTCCAGCCGTCAAGTCCGCGCACGTCGGTAAAGAAATCCGCGTCGGGGTTCTTGCCCGTCACCAGGTAATAGGCCGAGCGCACGGCGGCCTCCATCACGCCGCCCGTGGCGCCAAAGATCACACCCGCGCCCGTGCCAAAGCCCAGCGGCGTATCGAGCGGCTCCTCGGTAAGCGTGTCGACGCTCACGTGGCTCGCGCGGATCATGCGCACCATCTCGCGCACCGTCAGCGCAACGTCCACGTCGGGCGCGCCGCCCTCGCCCACCATGCTCGGCAGCGCACACTCGGCCTTCTTGGCAGTGCACGGCATCACGGACACCACGAACAGGCGCTCGGGCTCCACGCCCAACACCTTGGCGTAGTACGTCTTGGCAATGGCGCCAAACATCTGCTGCGGCGACTTGGACGTGGACAGGCTGTCGACAAACTCCGGATAGTGCGCCTTCACAAAGCGCACCCAGCCCGGGCAGCAGCTCGTAAACATGGGCCAGCCGCGGCTATCGCCCTCACCCTTGGCAGCGGCGCCCAGGCGCTCGAGCAGCTCGGAGCCCTCCTCCATGATGGTGAGGTCGGCCGAGAAATCGGTATCGAACACGTATTCAAAGCCTACGCGACGCAGCGCACACGCCAGACGCTCGACGGTGGCCTCCTCGCGCGGAATGCCGAGCTCTTCACCCCAAGCGCTACGTACGGCCGGCGCGATCTGCACCAGCACGATCTTATCGGGATCGGCGAGAGCATCGAACACGGTCTCGGTGTCGTCGCGCTCGCGCAGTGCGCCCGTCGGGCAATGCGTGATGCACTGGCCGCACGCGACGCAATCGGTCTTGCCGATCGGCGTGCGCCCGCGGGTACCCACGGCGGTATGCGTGGCGCGGTTGGTCAGGTCCCAAATCCCTAGGCCCTGCACGTTCTCGCACACCTTGATGCAGCGCATGCATTTAATGCACTTATCGTTTTCGCGGATGATGGGAAAATCGAAATCCCAGCCCTCACCCGCCAAATGCCTTTGATACGGCAGATAGAAAATGCCCAGGTCGTTGGCGATGGTTTGCAGGTTGCAGTTGCCGCTGCGCACGCAGCTCGTGCACTGCGAATCGTGCTGGGACAGCAGCAGCTGCACGTTGGTGCGACGGGCCTCGCGGGCCTTGGGGCTGTTGGTGTGGACCACCATGCCGTCGAGCACGTAGTTGTTGCAGGCGGCAACCAGCTGGTCACAGCCTTCAACCTCGACCACGCACACACGGCAGCCGCCGATCTCGTTTAGATCGCGCAGGTAGCACAGGGTAGGAATCTGGATGCCGACGGACTTGGCCGCATCCAAGATCGTGGTGTGCTCGGGAACCACGACCTCGCAATTATCGATAGTGAGCTTGACCATATTGTGCGCTCCGTTTTCGGTGTTGTCGCTGACGGTGGTGTTGGTGGGCTCTACCATTCCAGGTTCCTCCCTCCGCGGAACGCGCCAAAGCCAAAGTGGTCGCAGCGCAGGCAGCGGCTCGCCTCTTGGCGCGCCTCCTGCTCGGTGAGACCCTGCTCGACCAGATTCCAATCGTGGATACGCTCGCCGGCCTCGCGCTCGCCCAGCTCGCAGCGGCCGCACTCGTGCTTGCCCTTAAACTGGACGGTCGGCAGCTCCACGTCGAGCTTGATCTTGTGATCGAAGCCCAGGTAGTGGTCGATGTTTGCCGAAGCCACGCGGCCGGCATTGATGGCACGGATGACGGTGGCGGGGCCGGTCTGGCAGTCGCCGCCGCTAAAGAGGCCATTAAAGTTGGGCACGGCGCCGTCCGAATCGGTGACGATGCAGCCCCACTTGCAGGCAATGCCCATCTCCTCAAACGGCTTGGAATCGATATCCTGGCCGATGGCGACGAACACGCGCTCGCAGGGGATGACGCGCTCGGGCATGGCGGCGGCACGCGGAGCCGGACGACCGCGGCGGGGTTCACCGATAATCTGCGGCTGCACGCGCAGGCCGTTCACGCGACCGTCCTCGCCCGTCTCGATGGCGAGCGGGGCTGTCAGCTCCAGCACTTCGCAGCCCTCGGCCTGGGCACCGGCGATCTCGGCATCCTGGGCCGTCATATCGCAGATGCGACGGCGGTAGACGATGCTTACCTTTTCGGCACCGCAGCGCACGGCAGAGCGTGCCACGTCCATGGCAACGTTGCCGCCGCCGATGACGCACACGCGCTGGCCGCTTAGGTCGGGCAGCTCGTCATCACCGATGGCACGCAGCATCTTGACGGCCGACTCAACGCCGGGCGCCTCTTCGCCCGGAAGGCCGAGCTTCTTGTCGCTGTGGGCACCGATGGCTAGGTAGACGGCATCGAACTCGTCGCGTAGACGGGCGAGCTCCTCGCCGTTCACGGAGTGGTCGAGTTCCACATCGATGCCGGCGCTCATGATCCAGTCGATCTCGGCCTGCAGGCGCTCGCGTGGCAGACGATAGCTGGGGATTCCGTAGCGCAGCATGCCACCCAGGTGGTGGCGCTGCTCAAAAATGGTCACCTTGTGGCCCATCACGGCCAGGTAGTAGGCGCAAGAAAGACCGGCCGGGCCGCCGCCGATCACGGCGACGCGCTTACCAGTGTTGTCCACTACATGTGGCTTGTGGTCGTTGAGGTCGCTATGCTCAACGGCAAACCGCTTGAGGGCAAGGATGTTCATGGGGTCGTCGACCATGCCACGGCGACAGTGCATCTCGCAGGGATGCTCGCACACCAGGCCGCAGACGAGCGGAAGCGGATTGTTCTTGCGGATGACCTTGACGGCATCGGCATAGCGGCCGGCCTCAACGAGCGAAATGTACCCGGGAATGTCGACGTGCGCCGGGCAGCCCGAGACGCACGGAACGCGGGCATCGCGGTCAAAGCCGCAGGAGTGCTCACGGATGTGGTGCTCAAAGTCGTCGCGGAAGCCGCGAATGGCCGTGAGCGCCATGGCACCAGCTTCGTAGCCGATGGCGCAGTCGCTCGAAAGGTAGATGGTGCGGGCCGTGCGCTCAATCAGGTTGAGCGTTGACTCATCGGCACGCCCTTCGAGCACATCGGCGAGCAGGTCGCCCAGCGCGCTCAGGCCCACACGGCAGGGCGTGCACTTGCCGCAGCTCTGGGTGGAGCACAGGTTGACGAGCGCTGCCGTAAACTCAACGGGACACGAGGCGAGCGAACTCACCGCCAGACGACGTCCGAGTGCATCGTGCAGGTCGTCCATGACGGCCTGAGCGTGGCTGCGTTCCATAACATGCAGTCGAGCCATAAGATCCCCTCTCGCATGGCAGCCCGGAGGCGAGGCCGGGCGAAATTGCTACACGCAACACACTGACCTATAAAGTTGTTTGGCAGCAACACGGTTCGGCAGGCGGTATGAAACGTCGTCCTCAGCGGTGAAATAGAACATTACCGCAGATAAATGCCATATTTGATAAAACGCGTTACCCACAATGCGGCACTCGGGGACACTCCTCACTCTGGTGCATTGTGGACAGGTTTGTTTGCACCAATCGTGAGTTGCGGTGAAATAGGGACTGAAAAGCCGCTCAAAAGGCCAAAACAGTCCGTATTCCACCGCAACTTCAAGACGTTGGTGCATATGAACCTGTCCCCCTTGCACCAAAAAGGGCTCCGAGCATAGTCTGCTCGGGGCCCAAATTCATCTCGCTTTACCGCGCGGCACGTATGTTACTTGCGCTTGCCGCCGCCGTCACCGGGACGACGGGAACTGCCGCCGCGCTTGCCGCCACGGCTGTTGCCATAGCTGCCACGGTTATCGCGACCGCCGGCGCGGCCGCCACGGGAGCCGGCCCGGTTGCCGCCACGACCACCACGATAGCCACCGCGACGCTCCTCGCGGGTGTCGTCGTAGTTGCGCCAGTCATCGCGACGATCGCGGCTGGCACGCGGATCGCGACGATCGCGCGACTCGCCAGAACGCCCAGCGCCGCTGCGCCCGCCATTACCGCGAGCACCCTCGCGACGCTCGCCGCCACGACCGCCGCGCTCTTCAAAGCGCTTGCCGCCACGGGACTCACCGCTGCGGGCGCCACGCTCACCGCGACCCTCGCCGCCGCGACGCTCGTCACGGCCACCGCGCTCGCCATCGCGACCGGAGCGACGACGGTCACCCGAGCCGCGCTTGCCGCCACGCGAGCCACGGCCCTCGTCCTCGCGCTCAACACGACGACGACCGCCACGGTCCTCGTCCTCACGACGACGGCGGTGTGCCTCGCCCTGGAACTGCTTGGCACGACGCTCGGCACGGTTGCCGCGCGGGCCCTGCTCAGCAGCACCGCCGCGCTCCTCGGCAGCCACCTCGCGGGCCACGCTCTCAACGGCCTCGTCCACGCGAGCCTGAACGCCCTCGCGCACGCGGGTCTTGCCGCCGCGCTTGGGACGGCTCGGGCGCTCGCCGTCGCCGCGACGCTCGTCGCGACCGCGGTTGGAACGACCGGCCACATCGCCGTAGTCATCGCCGTTGCGCTTGCCGTCGCGACGTGCCTGCTCAAGCTTCTTCTTGCTCTTGGACTTGCCGCGCTTGGTCTTCTTCTTCACCTTAAAGGCCGCAGGATCGCGCTCGGGGTCAACCGCGGGCGGATTGGGGCCCACATGCAGGTCGCCGGCGTCATAAATGTCGGCCGTCTTGTCCATGAGCTTCTCGATCTCGTAGAACTCATCGACGTCCTGCTCGGTCACAAACGTGATGGCCCAACCTAGCTCGCCGGCACGGCCCGTACGGCCAATACGGTGGATGTAGTCGGTCGGCTCGGCCGGCACGTCAAAGTTCACGACGTAGCGCACATCGCTAATGTCGATACCGCGGGCGAGCACGTCGGTCGCCACCAGTACGTCGACGGTGCCGTCGCGGAAGGCCGAAAGCGCGCGCTCGCGCTGGGCCTGGCTGCGGTTGCCGTGGATCGCGGCGGCCTTGATGCCCTTGCGCTCCAGACGACGGCAGCAGCTGTCGGCGCGGTGCTTGGTGCGCATAAAGACGATGGTGCGCTCCGGGCCCTCCTTCTTGAGGAACTCGGGCAGCAGGTTGTTCTTGGCCTCGATGGACACCGGGAACACAAACTGGTCGACGGTGTCGGCGGTCGACGTGGCAGGCGCGATCTCCACGCGGGCCGGGTCGCTCACCAGGTCGGTGATCTCGCCCACGGCCTCCTCGTCAAGCGTGGCCGAGAACAGCAGCGTCTGGCGCTCGGCAGGCGTCTCGCGCACAATACGGCGAACGGCGGGCAAAAAGCCCATGTCGAGCATGCGGTCGGCCTCGTCGAGCACCAGTACCTTGACCTCGTTCAGGTGGCAGGCGCCCTGCTCGATCAGGTCGACCAGACGGCCCGGCGTGGCGACCAGGATGTCACAGCCGTACTTGAGCGCCGCGGTTTGCGGCTTGTAGCTCACGCCGCCCACGACGGTCACGGCGACATGGCCGGTGACGTCGGCGATCTTGCTCGCGACCTCGTCGATCTGCTGGGCAAGCTCGCGCGTGGGGGTGATGACGAGCATCACGGGACCGCGACCGTTGCCCTCGGGCTTCTTGGCGCCGCGACGGCGGTTGCGGCCGCCACGCTCGCGCACGGGCTTGGGCGGAGCAATGTGCTCCAGATTGTTCATGGTCGGCAGCAAGAAGGCGGCCGTCTTGCCGGTGCCGGTCTGAGCGGCGGCAAGCAGGTCGCGGCCCTCGAGCACCACGGGGATGGAGCCGGCCTGGACAGGCGTGGGCGCCGTGTAGCCCAGGTTCTCGATGGCACGAAGCATCTCGTCCGAAAGTCCCAGCTCGTCAAAGGCGGGCAGGTTCTCGGTCGCGGACTCGACGGTCTCGGCGGCGCTGGCCTCGTCGGCAGCATCGAAGGCAGCCTGGGTCATGGCCTCGCGGGCCTCGTCCAGAATCTCGGCGTCTGTGACGTCGGATACAGAATTACGCATATGTTGTTGTTCCTTATCTGCACGCGTTATGGGCACGGCATGCGGCCGCGCGAGCGTGCTTGGTAGTGCGCTAATACATACAAAAACAGGTGCGCACAGAGAGGACGTTGCTCAGCACGCTGGCGATCGCTTTGGCAGCCCTATCACGCGCCGTCCAGACGCAGCAGCTCTAAGCGATGGAGCAGATTCGCCGCGGGTTAGTATACCCGTACTCCGCATGCCCCCACGTAAACCACAGATGACGAGGCGGACGCAGCGGGTCTGGGCTGTTCGTCTCAATCTGTAACAGTTACGGGGCAAAACCGGGTCTACACGTTACAGATCGAGACATTCAGTCAGCCCCTTGGCTAACATCTCGATCTGTAACAGCTACGGAGCAAAACCAGCCCCAGATGTTACAGATTGAGACAGTTGAGTTGTCGGTCGAGGAACAATCTCGATCTGTAACAACTAGACCCCGTATCCCCCGCCAGATGTTACAAATCGAGACAAACGTGCCGAACACCAACCCCGACAGGCAACAAAAAGGACCGGACGTCCAGCCATCACAACTGGAACGTCCGGCCCCACCAAACACTAACTAGGGAAGCTGAACGAACAGGTCGCAGCCTCTACTCTGCGTCCGGGTCCTTAAAGTTCTTGGGATCCAAGACCATGCAGGTGTAGGTGATGTCGTGTTCATCGTCGGGAATGGGTTCAAACCCGTTCTTGCCAAAGAAGTCGATGAGCAGATGCGCGAGCTTAATCGGATCCGCATCAGGATCGTCAAAGAGATATTCGCTCAGATCCAGGAATGCAGGCTGCTGGTGGCCTTCGCTCTCCCAGTATCCCAACAGGGCGTCGTGCACCAGGCGCGCGCCATAGCCGTTACCGCGGTAGTCGGGGTCAACATACACATGGCTCAAAAACGTCCCCAGGTACTTGTTGAGCGGGTGCTCCGTAACGGCATCCGGCAGGCGGGGGTCATCTGAACCGCCCGTTACGCAAAAACCGACCAGCTCATCATCGGCAAAGACGCCCCAGAGGCTGCTGTTCTTCTCGTCCTCGTCCTCAACAATGTCCGCGTACTCGTCATAGACCTCGTAGCCCGACTGCTCGTCCAGATCGACCATCGCATCGACGTCGTCGGGACCCAAAGCCCTTACTTCAACTTCAGCCATTGTCCTGTCCTTTCTCTCGCTTTCAGGACAACCCGAGCATACGCCGCTGTCCCAACATTCTGTTGCGCAACATCGGAAACTGCGTCAATACCGCCGTTAACGGCGACGACGCCTCAGGACAATGCATGCAACGACAATCGCCAGCAGCACCAAGCCCTGGAAATTGATGCGGCTAATAGCGAAGCCCGAAGGAACAATAAAACTGTCGTAGAACATGTCGAGCAGGCCGATAAACACCAGAAACGCGATGAAGATCCAGAACACGCGACTCCTTAAAATGGGAGTAAACATGTCGAGCACCGAACCGCCCGAAGAAGACCCCTGATAGCCAATCAAATCAAACGGCTCATCCTTTTCCACCTCGTCGGCATCGCTCGAAGCGCCTGAAGACTCGGACTCCAAATCGCGACGATCCGTCCAATACCCGGGCACATGGTCGCGCTCACCAAGGTACTCACCGTTTTTGACCACCGGCTCAAACAACATGGCACTCGAAAGCTGCTCGAGCTCCTCGCGAATCAACTGGTCAGCACGAGCGTCATGAGGCTCCTCGAGCTCGCACTCAAGCTCGTACATATGCTCCATAACCCGCTCGTAGTCCTCTTCAGACATATCGTCATCGTAATAGGAGCTCCCGCTCATCGTTCATCCTTCATTAAAGAACCGAATCCCTTTTGGACAATTCAAGTGTAGAAATCCATACCGAGCAGACGTTGCGCAACATTGCCGGGAACGAGACGGATCCGCTCTCAAAACGCCTCAGCAAAACCGTTCCGCATTGCAATTTGCGCACTCGCGGATGTTGCGCAACGTTCTCGCCCATCGGGGCGGTAGCGTTCAAGTTAGCAAAGTCACGAGCCCTAAAAACCGGGATTGTCGGCTTCCACCGCATACGAAAGAAGGAACGATGGACGAGATTTTTGAGCATCTACTTCAAGATACCGACCGAGGGATCTCGATCAACCAGATTGTCAATCGTATCGTGTTTCCCAACCACGATATCTGCATGCAGGCCAAAGCTGCCCTGGAGCGAGACTATGGCGAGTTCTGCTTTGCTGCCGTGATCCCCGATTACGAGGACTTCCAGCACATGGATCCGACCGACGCCACCAATGCCGCCCTGGAAACCTGCGGGTCCGACGGCGAAGAGGTCACCAACGTCGTCTGGGGCTACAACTCGCTCCAGTACGAATACAACGGCATTCCCTCGCTGGAGGTTGCCAAGACTATCTCCAAGATGATCGGCGTTCCCGTCTACTACGAGTACACCGATGCCGATGAGATCGCCGCCGGCGCCGTGATCGCCGATGCGCAGGGCGATAGCGTCTCGTTTGCAAACGTGGTCGACAAGAGCTGCTGGGTGTATTTCCCGGAGGGGTTCGACGGTGCCACCGACACCCTGTTCCGCTGCGGCATGGGAACCATGTCCATGCCCGACGGAAGCCAAAAGTACTTTGAGGACACCACCGACCCCATCATGCGTTCGTATGCGCAACGCGGAAACGTGTCCCTGTACTTCGACTTTCTCAAGGACCAGTTCGGCGCCCAAGAGGAGCCCCAGGCAGAGTCCGATGCCCAGGCAGAGTCCGATGCCCAGGCATCGGGCAACGTCTACATGTCCCAGGCCATGGGTGCGATGACGTTTCGCATCGTCTTTCCCAACCATGACTGCTGCGAGTATATCCGCGATGATCTCGACAAGTGCTTTGGCGGGTTCTCGCTCCAGGCGATTTGCGGCACGCCCGATAGCACGTTTGACTCACCCGATGAGGTCCTGAGGACCATGGTGGGTCACGGAATCCCCGATGATGCAACCGATGTCGAATGGGGCTATAACTCCGTGCGCTATCGCGTGGCGCACTCCGTGCCCAACGCCATCGTTCTCGAGGCACTAGTCCAGCACTACAACATTCCGCTGTACGTCGAGTATTTCGATGAGCTCAAACGCGCGACCGGCGCTGCCATTACGATCCCCGACATAGCAAACCCGACCGCATTCGTCCCCGGCACACTCGGCTGCAAAGAGCAGATGTACTTTGACCGTGGCAGCGAAAACGAAGGCTACGTTGCACTTCGATGCGGCTATTGCCAGGCGGTCTCCGATGATGGCAAAACGCGCATCTCCTTTGTCGACGACCCTTCGCAGTCGGTCATGGCGGAAATGGCAGAAGAAGCATCGGTCGGAGTCTACGTTAGGCTGCTTAAAAAATTCGATCTTGAGCAAGTTCTCCCCGCTGGATATCAGAAACCGGCTTCTCGTCCCGCCGCAAGCTCCAAAAAGAGCACTTCGACCTCCTCGACAGAAAAATCGAAAATCAGCCTGTGGATGAACCCCATTGCAGAAAAGCATGTCTGGAACTCCCTCGATGCCTACGGTCAAAAGCAGGGCAAGCGAAATGACATGAACATGTTCTTTTTGGAGCCGCTCTATCGCGGCGGCGATCAGATCCGAGACCCATTTGGATTTGCCACAGGCCGCAAACCTTTGCCGGCTTACGCAAGCCACCAGGCGCACCGCAAGGTTATCGACGCCGCCCTTACTACCGACATAGAAGTCGACGCGCTTGTCGCGGGGCTTCTCGGCCAAGACCTGTTGACATCCGAAGAGCTCAACGCGCTGCACCGCGATATCGAGCTCAAGGCCCAAGGCATAAGCGCCATCGCCACCGGAAGAGGCGCCGCACTCGAAAGCCGTTGCGACTCGGTTTGCTACCTTATTGCAAAGCTCCGGAGCCATGACGGCGACAATAGCCATCGCTTTATGATGTGGATGGCGGACACCAACCAAGCCATACGCGTAAAGTTCTACGGCGAGGCGCCGGCAATCGGCGCGCCCTTTACGTGCCGCTTTAGCGTAGTGGAAAATGACGTCATTACGTACTGGATGCCCGTCGAGGGCGAGAAGGGCTTCTCTCGCTATAAGCAGATTCCCGAGGGAGGACGCATCGACGTCTCCGCGGCAAAGAGCGACTCTGCCGCCATGAGCGCCCTGCGCAAGGCCAACGCAATGTTCCTTAAGGCGTGCGGACTCAAGCAGACCGCACCGTCCAAAACGCGCATGACCCCGGAGCAGTCGCAACGATTTAGCGAGCTGCGAGAGAAACTGGGCCGTAAAACGGGTTATGCCCTTACGGTGCTCTTCTCGCGCTGCGTACTCTGCAGCGCCGAAGCCGACCGATTCCTCGAGCTCATGGAGCACGCCGCTGCCGCGCACGATCGTGGAGAGGTGATCGACGTCGACGATACCGAGGTCGTAGAGCACAAGGCCGTTTACATGGTTGGCCCGATCTCTACCGAGGATGGTACTTGTCAGCTCTACAACCCCAACACCGTCAACTTTGAGGACTTTAGGTTCCAGCCCAACCTGCTCGAAGACTTCCATACCGACCTGCCCCGTGCCGGCAGCTTTATCAACATTGCAACGAGCGTCGTTGAGTCGGACGTCATCGCCGCCTGGGCGGGCTACAACCCGGGCAACGCCCAGCGCTCGGCGCGCTACTAGAGAGCGATTGGCACGACCAAGCCATGTATCTGTTGCGCGGCATCGCCCCTGGACGTCGAACCGCACCGTCCGCGATGTTGCGCAACAGAATGCAACGCAGGCGGCCTAGTATGCGAAGTAACAGGCGCGCGCAGGTCAGACGCATCGAATCTGGCCTTCGCGCGCAACACAAATCATCGCAGGGAGCACACCATGGCGCGTGACACATCAAACGTTCCGGTTGTTAACTTGCCGCTCGCTTACAAGTTCGACGGCAACGGCAACATCATCCAGAAAGTCTTTTTTGGCGTAAATGCGGTATTCGGCCCCGTCTGGTACTGGTGGTACTTCAAAAGCAATCGTGATCCCAACTTTTGGCTCGGTGACAGCGAAATGGACGGCTATGATCCCGATGAATGCTCTACCGAGTTCCTGCACCGCATGGATAACTTTACGCCCGAGGAGAGCTGCAACCTCTTTGAAGTCGCAAAGTATTGCGACCGCATGACGGGTGTTACCGTCTTTGACGTCGTAAACGGGCGAAATGTAAACGAGCGACACCTGGATGACTACTACACCGGCTACGACCTTGGCATCAAAGATGATGACGAGGACGAAGAAGACGACACAGACATCGAGATGGAGTTTGAAGGGCAACCTGTTAGCCCCCAGCCGATGCGCGTATGCGACGAGGGCCCCTGCCAGTTTATGCTGCCGCCCGTTTTAAACTGCGGAACGGACGACGGTTCTGGCTACGAGGTCGAGATTCCCCTGCGCGCCAAAACGACCAAGAGCGGTACTCCGCGGGAGCGACTATCGTTCTATATCCCCGCCGACCTCGCCGTACAGTGGTTCCGCGAGGTCACAGACGAGCCGCAGGCCGACTACCAACTGTTCCAAACCGTTTGGATGGATCGGGCCAATCGGCTTGAGAACCCGCACTTTGTCGACCACCTGTTTTCCTATGCGTTTTGGCAAGAGCGACTGCTGCGCATCCTGCACTACACGTACAAGCGGGGCAAGGTACAGAGTGCGCGCATCGTTGCCGATTACGAAGGCGATGCCGCCGAGTTTATTGGTAAGCACTATCCGGAGGCCGAGGCCATCGGTCATCAGAGCAACGAGAACGCCTTTGAAACGGGAGCCGCCTATCTGGTGGACCTCACGCTGGACTACAAATACAAGGGCGACAAGCTTGTCGAGAAAAAGACGTTCTCGGTCCTTGGCAGCTTTGGACGCGAATGGTATCGGCTCTTTAGCGGCAATCCCAACGCCACCGTTGATGATTTCTATGCATGGTGCGAGCAAACCGACACCTACGAGCCCCTACGTCAGGCAGCCGAAACCGCCGGCGCAATCGTTCAGTACGCCACCTACGGACTAAAGGACGGCAAGCTCACCAGCAAACGCACCGAAGACCACCAAGGCCGCACCAACGTCGAGATTAATGAGGCGGCCGAGCTGAGGGATCGCATGTTCACGTAGGCGGTAGATAGACTGCCACAACTCAGAAATAGATAAAGAAGTGGGGCTCGGAAATAACCGAGCCCCACTTCTATTTGTTCGTTTATGGCCTTGCAGCAAAAGCACTCTGCCGCTCCAAGGGACCCTACCGCTCCTCCAGCGTCCAGCCCTTCTGGGCGCAAAGGTCACGCAGGGTAGCCACCAGGTCCGCGTTGGTGTTGCTGTCGACCACGATCTTGTCGATGTGATCAGCGGCAATGTTGAGCTTGGGGAACGAGTGGCTGCAACCCGACAGGTTGAGCTCACCGACGTTGCAGGTAATCTCGAGTGCGCCAAGAATGTCATCATTCGAAAGATCAATCTTCTCGACGTCGCCCTGAAGGCCTTGGTCAACGGTAAAGAACATCAGGTTCTTAAGACCCGAAGCGTTGATGGAATTGACAGCACCCTTAAGGCCTTCAATACAAAAGGAATTGAGCTTGGGGCAGACGCTCAGGTCGAGGTCCTGGGTCGTCATGTCGCCAAACTTGAGCACCTCAAGTGCCTCGAGCTCGCTAAAGTCTGCACTCTTGGCGCTCAGGGTATTGATGCCGAGCGTATCGAGCTTGTCCAGCTTGCTAATGGGCGTGAAATCCGTCACCTCGTCGGTCACGACCAGCCTCGTGATGCACTGAGTCTCCTTGGCGGTCAGCTGGCCATCGTCATCGTTATCGTAGTCGGCAAGCAGCCCGTGCAGCGTATCATCCGAGATCGCATCAACATCGACGAGACCTTTTTCTTTCTTGGTCTCGGAGCCAGAGGCGTCAGTTGAGCTCGACTCTTTAGAGACGCTCGACGAGGCTCCCCCGCCGCCTTGCACGTCACCGACGCCGCCAATCACGGAGAAAACGGCAACCGCGCCTATGACCACAACCGCCGCAAGCACTACCAGGGCGCGAACGCCGCCCAAACGAGAGACGGCTTCATTTGCACGTTCAGCCGCCTGTCCATTCGGCTGGCTGGCAGGGCGAGGGATCCGACTTGTCGAACGCCCCGGCGTCTGCTGCGCCTGCCCAGCAGACTGTTCGGTTGCCTGCCCGTTCGGACGCATATTCACCCGCGCATCCGGCGTCTCGGCAGCCCGCTCATGAGCCCCGCCCGAAGGCTGCTCGGTCACACGCTGTACCCGTTCGTTATCCCGCCAAGACATGTCGGGCTTAAAGTTCGCCATACTGCTTCTCCTCACTTGAATGCAGCGTCACTGCTGCTCCATGGTGTAGCCGTAGTCACTGCTCATTTTTTGCAAAAACTCGACCAGGCTGCTGCTCGTGTCGCTGTCGTACAAGATCTTGCCAACACAATTGGGTGTAAAAGTGAAATGGAAGGCATCTTCCCTGCCTGCCCCGCACAGATTGAGCGTTTCGACTCTGCAACCGATCTTCAGAACCTCGAGGTTCACATCACCCGACAGGTCAAGTGTCCCAATGCTGCCATCAAGGCCTTCGATCTGGACGTTCGTCAACGAGGACATGTTTTTGACATTCAAGGTATCGACGGGGCTCTCGAGCCTGTTTATGGTAACGCGCTGTAGCTGAGGAAAACGTGTGAGATCAACCTGAGGCACCGAGCAGTCGCCAATGGACAGATGAGTGATATTGCTAATGGAGCTTATGTCGTAGCTTTCGCTGTCGTAGTCGCCGATGCCAAACGTCGTGATGTTGTGAAAGTTGGCCAGCAGCGGAAGCGAATCAAATGACTCGACGTCGATTGACCTAGCTTCATCCGCAGTCTCTTGCGAAATATTGCCGTCCTCATCTGCATCGAGCGCTAAGTCCGAGCGTAGCGCCTCGTCCGTAATTTCATCGAGCGTAAGCACTGTGGCCTTTTTCGCTTCTTCCTGATGGCGCTCTTCTTTTTCCTTTTTACGCTGAGCGCGCGCCGCCTCGTCTTCTTGCTGTTGTTTGGCCTCGGAGCGCTGCTCGGTCTGCCGATTGGTGTCGGAGATGCCGCTTGTGATGGACGTGACCGCCACAATGGCGATGACCACCACCACGGCAAGAACGATCACCACGCGCGGACCGCCCAGGCGGTTCACGATATCGTTGACATCCGATCCGTTGGACCCGGCGCCCCCGCGGCCAGACCCGTTCTGATTAATTGCCATCCGTGTTTCCCCCTCCGCCGCCTACAGGCGGTCCTTGTCGAAGTAGTCCGCGTCGCGCCAGTCGCCGCGCCAGCGGTAGGCGTGGGCGTTCTCGCGCGACCAGTCGCTCAGGTGGCGCAGGATGAAGCGGCTCATGTCGTCCGCGAGCGGCTCGATCGGCCCCACGCGCCGCGCCTCGGCCGCCTGCTCCCAGAACGAGTACGCCATGAGGTAGAACGTGCCGGCGTCGACGTAGTCGCCCGGGTAGGCGGGGTCGTCGAACCAGCCGTGCGTGTCGGGCGTGCCGTTTTGCTCGCACCACTCCGCCGCGTTGAGGGCGAGGCTCATCAGGGTCGCGTAGTCTTGCGGGTCGCCCGAGGCGAGCGCCTCGTGCAGGTTGGACATGGGGCCCTCGGCGCCGTAGGCCGGGTAGTACAGGTCCCAGATCCTCGACGCCGCCTCGTCGGTGAGCTCCATCTGCGAGGGGCGGTCGCCCAGGCCGTCGTCGTAGACGGGCGCGTTGGGATCCTCCCCCGTGAAGGCCCCGACGCCGTAATCGAGCGTGGAGGCGCTGTTGCGGGCGCCGCGGGCGGCGCGGGCCATGGAGCCGAAGACCGAGTAGCCGCTGTGGTAGCCGCGGACCGTCTCGGTGACGAGCCGGCGCAGGCTGAAGTTCGCATGCGCACGGTCGCGGGCCTCGCGGGTGGCGGCGGAACCGCGGAAGAAATACGTGGCGCCGACGATTAACTGCTTAATGATCAAGCTCAAAGGGCCGGCAATTATTTCTGTCACAACTACGAGAAGGCCGATGAATACAACGGCGCCCAAAGCGAATGGATTGAATGCGCTATACCCCGGTGCCGGAAGCCCCGTATGCAGCACATCGTCTCCGCCAACGTTCAAGTACATGCGGTACCAGACCGAGCAGAGTCCCCAAACCGTAAAAATACGCAGTGGGAAAAACCGAACAATGGTGGGAATCGCGTCCACAATGCGCGAAAGATTGATGTTAAAGCGAGGACGAGTCGCGCCCTCATTGTTTACCGGAGTAGCCGCCTCCGGATCGCCCGGAAGAGGCACGCCGGCGCGTCGCGCACGTAAGCGATCGAGTCGTTCCTGGGCGGAAGAGGCTTGTGTCTGCGGAGCACCTGCCGAAACACGTGCCCCCGTCGCCTGCCCCGCAGTCGGCACCGCATCCCCTTGTTGGTCATCAACGCGAGAGCTATAGAGGCGCGCAAGTCTCTCCTGCGCTGACATGCCCCCTTGCTGGTTATCGTCTGCCATGTGTTCTGCCTTTACCTAATTAATAATGGAAGTGCGTCTGAGCATAGCGGTTAAGCGCATACCCAAACTCCCTGGTCATCGTCTTGATGGTGTGCGTCTCCATCTTTCTGGTCTGAGGATTACGCCGGTTGAAGACAAACGTGGGCATAAACCCGCTCACTTCCTGGAAACCGCTCAGCGAATTAAAGGGAATGATGATCGGCGGATTGGAATTACCCGGAGCGAAAAGTCTACCCGCCACCGCCTTGCTGTTGCCTATGCCGGGGACAAGCATCTTGAGCGCGGGGTGATTATCGAGCGTCGAGCCCTCACGCTTGGCGACAATCTCGAGGTGGTTTTCGAAAATCCTGATGGAGCACGGGCGTCCGTCATACGAGCCCAAGCCCTCATTGATTACCACGTCATTCCGGATTTCGCGTTGCGCCATGTTCGAACGAGAACGTGCATTCGTCTGAGAGCCGCGCTGGGACGCCGCGTTCTCAATACCCAACATGTCGTCAAAAGCACCCATGGCACGTCGCTCAGTGCCATGGAGACCATCGTTTCTCCGCGGCGCAGCCGAATTGCCGGCATTCGGACCGGCCCCCGAATAGCCTCCCGGAATCAGCTTACGAAAATTTAAAGTTGGCATAGTTGAATTTCCTCTTACTTAATAAAACATCCGATGAGAAATACTACGGCGATAATAGCGCCCACCATTCCGAACGCCTGAAGAACCGATACGACGCCCCAAAGCAAAAACGCGATGACCAGCGGGCCCAACCAGATCCAAGACCATGACAGTATTGACGCGGCGCTGCCAGGATGTTCGTCATCGCCCAGCACGTAAATGCAGATGAGTGCATCAACGGCGATAGCGGAGACTACCTCGATTTTGGCTATCACATCACCGTCAATGAACACAGTGCCCATAAACCCAGATGCACTAATCACGGCCGACGTGATAAGCAAAAGGCGAATTGCCAATCTGCCAAGCCTATCCATAACTTCAGGATCGGCGTAGAAGGCCTTGCCTTCAGAACCAAACGAAAAATCGGCTCCCTGTGTCATCGGAAGATCCTCGTCAACGCCCACCATCAAGAGCTTTTCCACTGTAGCGCCTGTGCGGCCATCAAAATCGACGAGTTGAGCCAGACGGCTTTCGAGAAGATCTGCGTTGGCCTCCAGATCGCTGTCGAGCGACTGAACGCGGTCAACCGCGGAAAAGGAACGGAGCAGGTTCAAGGCCAAGAAGCCGAAGATTCCAACAAACGCCGCGACCAAGAACAGTACTGCGAGCGGGGCGAGGGTGCCACACATAACGATGAACTGTCCAAAAGAGCCACGTGCGCATAGGATGGCAACGAAGTAGATTACTGCCACAACGCATGTCCAGCGCAGCACCCGGCTCTGCTCTTTCTTTACAGCTTCAATACGCGCGGCAGTATCAGCGATGCCTTCGGTCATGCTGTAGTCCTGAGTATCCCGTTGGATAGCACCTTCGAGCGCGCCATCTGCGTCGTTTCTCTCGTCCTCGAGAAATTGAGAATAACTGGCGGAAGGCGTCAGGTTCGCATGAGCCAAAAGCCTGATTCCGATGCCATCGAGTAGCTGTTCGTCCGCACCGCCTGCAAGCAGTTCTGCCACATATCCGCGTGGCACTGTCTCTCCTCGCGCCTCGGCACAGAAAAGAGCATTCAACGTAAGCGGTCGAGTAAGAAGAACGTCCCTCGTCTGCCAGCCATTCACATAGGGAACAGGTGTCACCTCCATGTCGGCACGAAGCTTGCTGCCTTCGATTCGGATATTGGACCCCGCTTGCATGAGCGAAGCAACCGATGCTTGCGCCGAAGGAGATAGGCCGCGAAGATTGACGATTGCGGATTCTCCGGCAGAGCCCGGAAGTGACTCGTAAAGAGCGGTGTGCTCGGAAAGCCAAATCCAGCCTGCCGTATTGCCGTATTTGCGGTAGAACGCACGCACGGGAGCCTTGTTGTCGACGACACGGTCCATGAAATCGAGTACGACATCAACGTCAATTGACCCGCCGCTCTGGGCGTCACCGCGTGCCTTGATAATAGCGTCCATGGAAACGTCTCCTGCAAAGAGCAGGAAGAACTCATCGACAGCGCGAGACGTCGAGCAAGTGGCAAAAAATGTCCGGGGGTTCCCAATGAGCCTCCTGATCTCTTGCTGGGCCGCAGCATGAGTTTCCAACTCGTCGAACGTAAGGAAGCCCTTCAATAGGCAGGCAGCAAAATGCGGATCGTCGGAAGCAGCGGCAAGATTCTCAATTGCCTTGATATTCTCGGCAATAGTTGCAACCGACTCGTCATGCTCGCCTTGGCGGGAAAGAACGTAGGAAAGAAAGCCCGAGGGGAGCACGCCCATAGACTCGGTGCCGTCAAGCCCCGACTTCACCGCATAGCGTTCGATATCGGTATCAGCCATGGTGGCGATACGTGCCGGAAGATCGTTTTTGCCAGCGCCCAGCGAAACATCTTCGCCGCGCCACGAAATGATCTTGCCGCCCGACATTTCGTAAATCACACATGCGAGGTTGAAATCGTAATTCGGTTTTTCCCCGCCCTTCGCTTTTGCCTCGGTGATCTCATGGATCTTGGTCTCGAGGTCGTTTTCATTCCATTTACGCATCTGGCGCTCGAGCTGCCACTGCTGCATGCGTTGTTTTGCCTCGTCCCAATGAGATGCGAGCCCGCGAGCGAGCGACACAGGATCGGTATAAAGCCTGCCGACAAATTCATACGGCGCATGGCCGCTCTTGAAATCGAAGGTGGGCAGCTGACGATAGAAGTGATCGGGGTCAGCGATCCAGTCTTTAATTTCTTCGTATCCGAAGCGCTTGTTTGCAAGCTCAAACGTAAGGCCTTGAAGCAAATTACCCAAGGTAGCGTCATCAGGGTGGGTGAACTCAGCAGGTTGACCCGCTTCCTGAAACTCGAAAAACATGTCGTGGTCCACAAGGTCTTGGAGTGGATGGACATTACCCTCATAAAGAGTCCAAATGGTATAGCCAAACGAATACCAATCGTTGCGAGGATCGACCATTCTGCCGTGACCAGGCGTATACCCGTTTGATCGCGTCTCGGTATTAGTCGTACGATTATCAATTCCGGAAAGAGAGCGAGCGGACCCATAGTCGCCAAGTGCGATTTGTTTATCGTACAGGTAGACATTCGACGGTTTCACATCACGATGGACGATGCCAAACTCGGTGTGTAGCAAGTTAATCGCTTGGCTCAGCTCCGGAATCACGCGACTTTTAACCATATGCTTGCTACGGGGACGGTCGCTAAGACAGGTAGCCTTGGGAGTGATGGCAATATCCCAAAGCTGAGGAGCGGGGGCCCCTACTACGGTCGCGCTCAAGCCCTGGTGCAAATAGGCAAAAATAGGCAGCAAATGCGTTTCTGACACGGGACGACCATTGAGGCTCATGACGGCATGCACAGTCTTCTCGTATTCCGTGAGCATTTTATCTATAAGAGGCTGAAACA
Source organism: Collinsella sp. (assembly GCA_048367555.1). Classification (GTDB taxonomy): domain Bacteria; phylum Actinomycetota; class Coriobacteriia; order Coriobacteriales; family Coriobacteriaceae; genus Collinsella. The sequence goes on along the minus strand of DBGCAP010000054.1, from coordinate 54,213 downwards.
CCTTGGCAACACATGCGAGGCCGTCATCCACCCGCTCGGCAGCAAAGACCGTGGACTGACCACCATGACCGACAACTTGACCCAAGTGAACAATAAACTGCTGGCCGTCACGTGAGGTAATCGTCACATCTTCCGGAACGAAAGGGGATACGGGCACGGAGGAAGCGGCGCGAACGTCCCCACGAGAAACGGTCACCGTTTCGCCATTGGGATTTACCACCGCACCGCGTGGGACCGTTATCGTTTGACCCCCAGAAGCAGCAGGTCGCGGCACCGTTACGGTCTCGCCCGCCACGGACGTCATCGGCCGGGAAACCGTGACCGTCTCGCCGCCAGCGGGAGCAGCCATCGGCCTTGCAACCGTAACGGTCTCGCCGCCAGTCGCAGAAACCGGACGACTTACCGTTACCGTCTCGCCTGCCGACGGGGCGTCGCCGCGGCGAATGGTCACCGTTTCTCCGGACACCGGAGCAGTGCCTCGGCGCACCGTCACGGTCTCGCCCGGTACAGGAGCCTGATTGCCGTGATACACGGTGACCGTTTCGCCGTTTACAGGTACGCCCCCACGGTGGACCGTCACGGTTTCACCGTTGCCGGCGCCGCCATCTCGGTGTACCGTTATCGTCTCATCAGACATCTTTATTCCCCTATCTCAATCACGATCAGCGTCGCGTCATCCGTCGAACCGCTCATGCGGGCCTCGGCATACAGCTCCTCGCACAGCTGCGCACAGGTCGAATCGCTCGCAAGCATCTGCTGCAGGCGCGCAAGGTCAATCTCCCCATCGATGCCGTCAGAGCAGATTAAGTAGCGATCGCCCGGAAACAACGTGGTCGTATTGATCTCCAGGTTTCGTCCGCCCTGATTAAGACCGACCGCCAGCTCAATGCAATGCGAGACCGACTCATCGCTGTACTCAAAACCAACGCCGCCCAGGCGGGATTCGGGCGTATGGTCGTAGCTCAACACCGCAAGCACACCATCGCGCAAACGATACACACGCGAATCGCCAGCATTAAAGATTGTGGCAGACCCATCATGCGCCACCATAAGCCCGGCAACCGTAGATGCAGCAACGGGCAAGCCATAACGGGCCGCATAGGACTCAACATCGTTCTCAGCGCGCTCGCCCGCCATACGCAAACGATCCTGCAGGACATCAATCGAATCGGCTTCAAAAACCTGAGTCGCCTGTGCAAACGCCTGCGCAGCGAGCGTCGAGGCGGCTGCTCCGTGCCCGCCTTCGCTCACACCGTCAAAGACTGCCATGCAGCCCATCTCGCGCTCGCCATCGCCCACCAGACCATAGCAAAGGACGTTACCGTCAAGAAGCAAACGGTCCTCGTTGACGGGGTGATTGGTTCCCGCTTGGGTTTTTGCTGCAGCGATAAACTTCGTCATCGCCAATCGCCTCCCATCGATCCGGGCACGAGCTCAAATGCGATATGCGCATCATCGCCCTCGCCCTGTGGCACGGCGCGTGCCACCATACCGGGGCGACCGCGCCACTCGGCGCGGTGTTCAAACAGAAAATCGGAAAGCCCGTTAAGGTAGCCGCTCTCCACCAAGTTGCCAATGCCGCGGCCGCCCTTGGCTTTGACGGCGTCCGTCATGGCAATGGAGTGCAGCAGCTCGCGGGCGGCATCGGTCGCCTCAACCGTAATATCGGGCTGTGCCTTATGCACGTTGCGGTTAACGGCATCGATCTTGGAATTGAGGATCTGAAGCGCCACGGCATCGTCGATAAAGTTGAAGATGACCACGTTGTCGCCGATACGGCCCAAGAACTCGGGCTTAAACTCGCGATCCATCTCGGTGCGCACGCGCTCGCAAATCTCGTCATAGGGCGTGTTGGGCGCGATGGTATTACGAACTTCGTTGCCCTGCGCGTCGATCTCAATCTTGGAAAAGCCGATGTTGCTCGTAAAGAAGATGACCGTCTCAGAGAAGTACACAGTATTGCCCTGGCCATCGGTCAGGCGTCCATCTTCGAGAATCTGCAGGAACTTGTCCATAATGCTCGGCGCGGCCTTCTCGATCTCGTCGAAAAGAACCACCGAGAACGGATTGGCCTTGACCGCATTGGTAAGCTGGCCGCCCTCGGCATAGCCCACGTATCCCGGAGGAGCGCCAAAGAGCTTTTGATCGGAGTTCTCGGCACCGTACTCAGACATATCAAAACGCAGCATGCTGCGCTCATCGCCAAAGAGGAGCTCCGTAATGGCCTTAACGATCTCGGTCTTACCGGTACCGGTGGGGCCACTCAAAAACAGGACGCCCTTGGGCTTGGAACCAGATGAATGGGTGGCACCCGAAAGGCCCATAACGGAGCGCTTGAGCACGGTGACGGCCTTCTCGACAGCCTCGTCCTGACCCTTCACGCGGCGCTTGATCTTTGCCTCGGGATCCTCCTCGAGTTTCTCGAACATCTGCTGCCATTTGTTCTCGCGAAAGCCGTACTTATACACGTCGACGAGCTTGGGAAGGATGGCCTCGATGGAAGCATCGGGGTTTTGCATATCGCGCTGATACATGCGCTGCAGGCCCTCGAGCTCCTTAACGCTCATGCCGTCGGTGGTATCGATAAAGCGACGCACCGCACGGTCATCGGAATCGGACAGCGCCCCACCAAAGCCAAACTTGCTCTGAATATAGGCTTCGCGCATGTCGCGGTCGGGATGCGGCAGCGTGATGGTACGCAAGAAGGGGTTCTCCTCGATAAACCACACGGGCAAGTTGCGCACGTTATCCGTTACCAGAATGAGCGTATTGACGGCAGTACGGTTAATGAGACGAGCCTTGCTGGCACCAAGGTACAGGTTAAGGAAGAACTGCGTCTCGTCGGGCATAAGGCCGGTCGAGGAGGCAAGCAGGCGCGACGCCATGTTGACGATCACGCAAAGCGGCTTAGCCTCGGTGCCGCCATCGGGATTGTCATTGTATTTCAGGCGCAACATTGAGCGGATAACCTCGCCGTATGATGGTAGGCTCGACTGCTCGGTGGCATATGCTTGGCGGCCATCGGCGATGCAGGCGTTCGCCTCCATCATGCGGTCGTCGCTCTTGGAAGCCTCGTCGTGTGCCAGCGACACCAGGCGTTTGCAATCGACGTTGCCCATGCTGCTCGAGAACAGCTGGATGGGATCGAAATATGCCACGTTGTACTCAACTGAGCCATTGGCGTCTTCAAAAAGGCCGCGTACGACCTCGGCAAGCTCCGAAAACTGGAGCCCGCCGTCGACCACATCGGGATACTTGTCGTTCACGTTGCCCTCAAGGATAAAGAGGCTCTTCACCCCTTTAAAGTTGAGCATCTCGCACTGCCAGGATTGGCGCTCGAAATCAGTTGCCATGTGTTATACCTCCTTGGCAGGAAATTCGTGGTGGTAGCGGTTAGCAATGCCGACGGTGTTAACAGTGCCGTCCTGAACAAAGTTCTGAAGCTGACGAGGCTGCTGGAGATACTGGTCGTAGTCATCGTGCGGACGGTCGCTCAGATAGATCACGCGCTGGTTAGTCGAGCCGCGCAGCGCACAATCGGGCACGTTGAGCTCGTCTACGTACGGACCGTCGATCAGCACATCGATAAGGGACTTAAGCGTCTCCCACGTATCCGCACCGATCACTTGCGGCAGCTCTTCAAACGTGAATCCGGTGTAAACGAGAATGTCGTCGTAAGCACAGCGGATTGTTGCCAGCAGCTTTACGAGCTCCGATGCCTGCTCGAGCGGATCTCCACCCGAAACCGTCAGTCGATGCACGCCATGTTCGCGCGCCGCACCGAGCAACATCTGCGCAATCTCATCAACATCGACATCCTGCTCGGGCAGCTGCATCCTAAGCTCGGGCGAGATGCATCCGGCGCAGTGCTTAGAACAGCCGCTAGTCCAGATTGCGATGCGCTCGCCTGGTCCCAGAGAAACGACAGGCGCGAGCATCTGGCTAACGAACATCCGAGTAATCCTCACCGGGGTCGAGCGTACGATATACGGCAGACGTACGCGCGAGCGAACAGCCACACTCTTCACAGCCATCCCCAACCTTTGCGCGCTCATCGGCAACAAGGTGTAAACGACCGCACTCGGGACACTCGACAAACCAGCCCTCAATGCCGGCAGACGGACTGGCGGCTGGCACGGCAGATGCCGTAGCGGGCGCAACGGTCGCAGGCTGCGGCGCGACCGCCGTCTGAGCCTGCGTGGGCTGCACCGCAGGAGGCTCCTCCACGGTAGCCCTCAAACGCAGCTGGGCAAATTCCCCGGATGTCGCCGGGATTAGCAACACGTCATCGGTATGAATCTGCTGAGGCACGCCGGGAGTCAAATAAAGAATCTGGCTGCCGCGCATAAGAGCCGTTCCATTATTGGAACCCTCGTCGGCAACCAACCACGCGCCCTGTTCAAAGCGAACGCTGGCATGCTGGCGAGATATTGCAAAAATCGACGCCATACTGGGAAACGCGTTGCGCCCAAGCACGGTCATACCCGTAAGACGCAGCTGCTCACCCATAGCTGGATCGGCAAGCGTAAGCGCAGGAACCGCAGGAGTAGCTGCAGCATTCGCCATGGGTTGCGGCGCGGGCTGCGGCATTGGCGCGGCAACCGGAGCGGGTTGCGGAACGGGCATGGGGGTAGGCTGCGGCATCGACATGGCCGTGGGCTGCTGCGCGGGCGCAGGCATCGGTTGTGGGGTGGACATCGGTTGTGGCACGGGCGCCGGCTGAGGCATAGGCGCGGGTGCCGGCTGCGGCGCGGGCACGGGAACAGACTGATACACCTGCTGGGACGCAGACTGTTGAACCGGTGGTGTACCACCCATCGAAGAAGTCGCAGGATAGACGGCGGGCGCTGGACGTTCACCACTAGGTGCAGCGAAGTCTTGCACCGGAGCGGCAGGCGTCGACGGCGCAGGTGCTACGCCGGCGGGACGCAGAGCACCGCATTCCTCGCACATATCGCGCTCGTCATCATTATCAAAACCGCATTCTGGGCATTCCCATGTCATGATTTACCTCATCTCTCTTTGCTTGAGCTGGCTTGCTTGGCGACGGTTGCGCAGGCGGCGCTCCGCATCTGCGGAAGGCGTAGGCGGCACGTAATCGTGCGGGTGAATCTCGACGGCGGCAGCGGGATTCGCGGCCTGCGTGGTCAATCCTGCACCCTCGGCCGGAACGGTTACGCCGTAGGCCTTAAGATCCTCTTCGAACTGTTTGTAGAAGTCACAGAACTCAATCTGGTCCCTATAGACCTTCTCGACAGTCGCTTGATCCTGCGGCTTCATGTCCTTGATGATGGTCGGATTATCAGGATCCTCAGAAAACTCCTCGGGGTTGGCTGCGACAACGCGGATGATGAGTCGATCTCTTTTCGTGCTGCGCAAAAGGGCAATGGCCTTGTTCTGCTTGGTGTCAAACATCAATCGCCAGGGCTTTCCCGAACCCTCCATAACGGCATAGCGAGTAACGTTAATACCGCGAGCAGCCATGACCTCGTTGATAGAACGCTCGATATAATCGTCCTTCATAGCATTGGCAAGGGCAGCCTCCGCTTCATCGTTTGCAGCATAGACATTTTCGATCTCGTGCAATTGTTTAAGCGGCAGGCTCTTTCCGTAACGGTTGTTGGCACGTTCGATGCGCGCACGATACTCTTCGTAGACTCGGTGCCGTTCGCCCGATTCATACGTAGCGTTTTTTACTACGTACTCAAAATCGTTCATCATCTTCATTGCCGCTAGGCGATCATCGATGCGTGAATCAGGCCCAAGTGCATCAAAAGCGGCGCGGACGCTCTCAAACTTTGCAGAAATACGGTTTCGAAGGGGGATATCGAGCGCTTCGTCCTGCATAAGCGGCGTAACACGTCCCGCCCAAGTCTCAAACGCGCGAGCCGCTTGTTCGAGCGACCCCTCCTCTTGTTTGGTCGTTGATTCGGTAAGGTAGTGAAGCGCCTTCTTCAGGTCCACGCCGCCGCCAGGACCAACAACATAATTCGTAATTTCCGCGACATGCTGGGCGCGAAGGCGCTCGGCAGTCTGGACAGCCTTGAGTTGAGCTTGCGACTGCTGAACGAACTGCTCTCTATGCGCTTCCGAAACCGTTGAGGGCAGCAGGGCGCTAATCTCCCCGAGCAGAGCCGGAATCTTAGCGCGAACCGTTTCGGCATAGCGCATGTTTACCGCTTGCATTCCGCTGGGCATATTGCCCAATGCCTCTTGGGAAAAAGCCTCGATACGAGCATTGATCAACCGATCAAAATATGCCGAAACCGAACCATCGGTGTCTTCAATCCTAGAAAGCGTTTTGGCTTTTATCCCAGCCAGGGAGCTCTTATATGACTGAATGGCCGCCTCAACGCGCTCCCGCTCCAAGGCTATGGCCGTCTCAACGCGCTCCCGCTCCAAGGCCCTGGCTGCCTCAGCGCGCTCCCGCTCCCGGTCTTCGCTCCGCTGCGCCCAAACAAACTCATCCTGCTCTCGCGTGGTCATCTTGTTCCACTGTTCCCGCGTGATTCCATATGATGCGCTGAATGAATAGCTCATATCGTTCCCCTGATTGCCGACTTTAATTGACCTATTTCTACCGCCGTCTTGCGCGATTCTGTTGCGCAACATTGGCGAGCGGCAGATTTGTCGATGTTGCGCAACAGAAGGCGGCGGCTAGCGCATATCCTGCTAATGGAAGAAAGGATGAAAGCGCGCCATGACCGGCTCCTACGAAGAAGTTCGACTCGTCAAGTTTCATACGCCAGCACTGCTCACCGAGCGCGAGCAGGCTGCGGCACGGCGTCGCTTCTGCACGCTTCTCGTTCCGCCGCAAAAGGGCGGCTTTGGCGGCAACGCCTATGTCCGCCGCGTCCAGAGCGGCGATCGCGCTTTTGAGCTCGCGCTTAAGATGCCGCGCCCCGATGCCCAACCCGAGCAAGAACAGCTCAACCGAGAAACTTTGGAAGAGGAGTACCGTACGCTCTCCGTCGTATCCAACCTAAGGGGTTTCCCCGATGTCTACGGTTTTGGCTACACGGCAGACGGAACCCCGGCGCTGCTCATGGAATGGGTTGACGGCGTCTCGCTTCTTGATGCACGGCCAGCTCTGAGCGATGGCGCTGAAACCTGCCCCGGCGATATCGTCGCCGCGCTGGGTCTGAGCGTACTCAAGATCATCTTGTCCACGCAATCGCTTGACACGCCCTTTGTTCACCGCGACCTCTCCATGCGCAACATCATGCTGCGTCACGATCGCATCCCGCTCGAGGAGCAGGTCTCGAGTGGCTATTTTGACATCTGCCTGATCGATATGGGCAGTGCCAAGCTCGTTAAGCCGGACTTTTCCTTTACCGTCGACGTCAACGCTTTTCGCGGTGCCACGCCGGCATACGCAGCACCCGAAATGCTGGAGCGGTTTAAGGCCGACCCCGGTGCGCGCGACAATCCCGCCGTCGACATCTATGCGCTGGGAAGCATCCTCTACGAGCTTTATTGCGGACACGCGCCCTTTGAGGCAGAGCTCAGGCGCTCTGGAGATCACGCGCGCCTCAAGCGCACCGTGCAACCGCAACCCCTTGCGCCCGCAACTCCCCGCGAACAGGGCTTGGTCAACGCGATTATGGCTTGTTTGGCAGTCTCGCAAGACGCACGCCCTTCGGCAAATGAACTCGCGGCGCGCCTTGAGCCTTTCGCCCGTACGGGTGCTCCGCGAAAGCGCCGGCCTGTGGCGGATCGCGGCAGCACTGCCGCCTTGGTGGACGCCACCGTCCCCACCCGCACGGCTGCACAGGCGCAGCCCGCGCCTCGGCCAACCCCATCCACCGAGACCATCCGCAGCGCCGAGTCCATGCGTCGCGCACGCCTTGCCGTCAAACGTCAACGCTCGATGGCACTCACGATGGTGATTGTTGCCCTGGTAGCAATCGTGGTCATACTCGTCCTCGCATCTGCCGGCATGCTTTAGCCGGCAGTAAAACCAAAGTCAGCAAATAGGCCCATTTGCAAAAAGCGGTGGTGGGCGCAACTCTCAATAAAGCCGTGCCCGCCACCGTCCCCATGCATCGCACGCTGACAATACGAGGGACTAGGAAATCAAAAGCTCAAAGGAATCCGTGATGCGCGTTCCCATGGTAACGGCGCCGTCTCCCGATTCGACTGTGGTATTCAGGTAGTACTTGCCGTTCTTCTTTTTAGGAACACCCGTAACCGTAAGGTCGCAGTCCTCCTCCTCGACAGGAAGCGAGAACTCAAAGCCCTTATTCCTGACAAACGTACCGGTGACGTCCGTGTAGGTGCGATAGTCGTCACCATCGGATTGGGCGACGGTTTTTTCGGCGTTGTAGGTATCGTGGGCATGCAGCGTGGCCGAGATGTCTGCAACCACTTCGCCGGAATCGCTGATGCTCTTAAACGCAATCACAAGGTCGTTTTTGCTCGCGCCGTAGCAAGTATGGCCCCAAGAGTTGCCCGTCTCCTTAAGTGCTCCGCGCCACGTGGTGTTGGCAAAGCTCGTGGGCTTATCGATGTTGAGCTTCGCTGTGCTACCGGAGGTCGTGGTGGTCGACGAGGTCGCATTGCCCGTCGTGGAAGAGCCCTCGGCATTGGAGCTGGCGTCCTCGCCGTTCTTGCTTGCGGTCTTGAGCTCCGCCTTAGCATCCTTAAGGTCGGACTTTGTCTGATCGAGCTCGTCTTGCGTTTTTGTGAGTTCGTCCTTGGAAGATTCAAGCTGCTTCTTGAGCTTTTGAATCTGCTCCGTATTTTGCGGATGAGCCAAACCGTATGAGTAGCCCGCCCAGCCGGTTCCCGCGCACAAGGCGGCAACGACAATAACGCCGGCGGCGATGGCGGGCGCATACGACTTGCCCAGGCGCTTGCGTGCCAGCTTGTACTCGGCCTTGGCCGTCTTGAGGCTCTCGCGGTCCTGCTCGAGCTGCTCTTCCTCACTGAGCGGCGTAGGACCAAAATCGGCATGGCAGGCAGACTCAGTTTCCGCGTTCTCGATCGTAGTGCCAAAGTCTGACAAGGGATCGACTACACGCGTGGCGTCCGAATCGGATTCGGGCGCAGCGGGCTCAGACGCGTCGGGTGCCGCCGCCGGCTGCTCGTCTACTTTCGAGGCAGCATCCGCCTTAGGCAACTCCACCGTTGCCGCCGTAGCGGCCTCGCCGTCGCGCCAAGAAAAGGCAGGGCTCTGTGACACGGTCTGGGGCGTAGTATAGGGATCTTCGGGAACGGGCGCAGTCGACGAGGGCGCGACAAGAGGCGATCCACACTCAGAGCAAAAAATAGCGTCATCGGGCAACAATGCACCGCAATAAGGGCATTCCATAGTGCACAACCTCTCAAAATGTGTCGTTTGCAACCATCCTGTAACTTGGCGTATATGCCCTATAATGTCTCAATAGTTATGCAAGGCGTTGCGCAACATTTTTCGAGTCGGTACGCTTTGAGCGTAGCCATTTCCTAACATGTTTGCAGTACGTCATTAAAGTTATCTGGGGAGGCAGCCATGGCGGCGGAAACACCGTGCTCGGTCCTCTACAACGACATCCGATCGTTCGGCGGTCTCAAGCATCTCGAGATTGCGCGAATGCTCATCAACGGCAATTCGTATGCAGGCAGCACCCTGCTCGACAAATGCTCTACCAACCGCTCGTACCTCACTCGCTACATCGTCCACCGCGAGCCCGATCAGTGTGTGCCAGGTATCTACAATGACCTTACCGTCTCCACGCTTAACCTTGCCGCCGCCATCGGCAACAAGCTCGGCGGAGGCGATCGTGCCTATCAGGAAATATCCGAGCATTACAGCGGCCCGGCGGCCCAAGACATGATGTCGATTCTCGCCGATTATGACCTCGACGACCGCCTCTACGCCAATGCCTTGGGGCGTATCAACAGCTCCGATGACCACAGCCCTCGCGAAAAAAGCACGCTCTTCTTGATGCTCTTTGTGGCAACGGGCGCACTTGCCGATCCCGTTCAAGGCGTGGCCACCGTCGAGCGCTTTTGCGACTGCAAGACGGGCGGGCACTTTGGCACCACCGAAACTACCGTTGGACGTGGCTTTATGGGCAGTCTGGATCAGCCGCGCACCGTCGCCCCCAACCTCGGTCTGCTCAGAACACATGCCGACAACTGCGTCGACATGCAAATCCATCCCCTCACACGCGATCCGCGCGGCACCGTGATTGGTTCTTTGCCCAAAACCTCGCCCAGCATCACCGATGTGGGCGCTGACGCATCGCGCGAGCATCTTCGCATTTGGCTTGAGGGTGATCACTGGTACGCCCAGGGCCTTGGATCGACCAACGGTACGGTGCTCGAATCGGGTGCAGGCGACGGTGATACCGTAATCGAGCCGCCCCGCGACCAACGAGAGCCCGGCAAAGTCTATCCCCCCGTGGAAATCGCCAATAGCGACAGACTTCACTTGGGTCTCTATACAACGTTTCTCGTTATTGTGGACTAGCGCGGACGGCGATCGAAAGACGGTCACCGTCCGTCTTTCGTCTTCTACCTTCTGCGTCGTAAACGACAATACTCAGCGGTATACGTGGGCAGTGCGGCTATCATGGTTCTTTACCGATATCCGCACTGCCCACGTATACGCGCGGCAACCCATGCCAGACAAAGGAACGCCATGGATACTACCGATAGCGCCTATGGCGACAAACTCATCCGTCTCGACACGTTCGATACCGCCGTGGCGGTCGACCCCAACGCCGAGGATGATGCCAAGCGACGGTTTATGACGCTTATTCTTCAGACGGCATACCGCGACGGCGGCAATATCGGGCACGTGCTGCGCGCGACCAACACGAGCGGTGAGGTCTTTGCCGTCAAGCTACTCAAGGACAACGCCATCCTTTCCGGCCAAGCCCCCGATCGCTCCGCCGAGCAAGCGGCTGCGCACCTGGCCAATACCGCCGCCCTGTTCGAGGAGTACCGTCATCTGTGTACCGTCTCGCACCTGCGCGGATTTCCGCGCGTCTATGGCTATGGATCGTGCGAGGACGACCCGCTCATCCTCATGGAGTGGGTCGAGGGCACCTCGCTCAAGCAGGCGCTGCCCTTGCTTCCGCACGATGTCTCGGGCGGGCTAACCACCCAGATGGTGGCCGCCGTTGGAAACGCCGTGCTTCGCGCACTCCTGATGACCCAGGGACTCGTAAATCCGGTCGTCCATCGCGACCTGTCGCCCGCCAATATCATGTTCCGCACCACCAGTCGAACGCTCGAGCAGCAGATCGTCGATTGCTCCTTTGACCCCTGCCTCATCGACATGGGCTCCGCGACCATGGCCCTCGGCGATGACACGATCACCCGGCGCGCCGACATCTGGCGCTTTGCCACGCCCGCATACGCCGCACCCGAGATGCTCACGCAGGATATCGAAGGCATCGCGGCCCTTCGCCGCTCGCCCGCCATCGATGTCTATGCGCTTTCGAGCATTCTGTACCAGCTCTACAGCGGTCGCAAGCCGTTTGATGTCGAGTCGACGGGTGCCGCGGCAACCGGCTCGTTCTACCTTATAAAGACCAAGACCAAGCCGGCGCCGCTCGAGCCGCGATGCAATGACGACGAAGCGCTCGCCCAGATCATCATGAAAGGCATCTCGGTCGAACAGGGCGATCGCCCTACCGAGCAGCAGATGCTCGAGGTGCTCTCGGCATACCTCACCGATGCCGAATCCGAGGGCCGCGAAGGCGCAGGAGACGAAGCCGCGATTGATATCGATTCTGGCACGCACCTTAAGGTCGACGTCGCCGGCGAGCGAGCGCGAGAGATCCTGGAGCAGGCCCGGCACGATGCCATGACCCGCCGCCGCTTTATTATCGGTGGCGTTGTCGCAGCCGTTGCGGGGCTCGGCGTTATCGGGGCGGCAACCCATGGCTTTGGCATCCCCGACTACCTGGACGGCATCCGCAGTTCGCTTGACGACTACACCTGGGATCAGCTGCAGGAGGTTTCGCTCAAGATTAAGGCCGCCGAGACCCGTAGCGAGGCATGCGAGATTGCCAAGCGCTACCATCTGCTCGATGACAACGGGCATATCCCCTATCCGTGTACCAAGCGTGTCACGCTCACCAACGGGCTGCAGGTCGGCGCGCAGCTTGTGGGCATCCGCCACGACGAGCTTCTAGACGGGGCGGGCAAGGCCGGACTGACGTTTATGTTCGATGCCGGCATTGCCGAGCGCGATGCCACGGCCCAACCGTTGAGCGCCGGCTGGGCAGATTGCGAGCTGCGGGAATGGCTCGACGGCGACGGCCTTAAGCTGCTGCCCAACGAGTTGCGCGCACTCATTAAATCTGTCAAAAAGATCTCGAATAACGTTGGCGCTGCCAGAAGCGCATCGTGTCTGAGCGAGTTGCCCGCAACCCTTTGGCTGCCCGCCATGGTCGAGCTGTGCGGAGTGCAGCCGCCCGAGTCATTTGCCGAGGGCTTTCACTACCTGGCCGACATCTACAACGGCGAAGGCAAGGAGTACCAGCTGTTCCGCGAGCTCAAGGTAAGTCCGTATACCACGAACGAGACGTTGGTTCGCCAGTGGAAAGGCAAGGACACCTGTTGGTGGGAACGAACGGCGAGTCCTGACACATCGGAGAGCGAAGGCACACTCTATATGAATCGCGTGGGACGCGACGGCGACGTCTTTACGTACGCAACGCCCGCGGAAAAGCCAAACAAGCGAACCTGCGTGATCCCCGGATTCTGCATCTAAGCGGCGGGCGTCTTGCCATGACGAGACCCCTCCCCGGCAATTGTCTCGATCTGTAACAGTAAGGGGTCAAAAACCTCTCTAGATGTTACAAATCAAGACATTTGAGTTGACCGCGGACGGTTTGTCTCGATCTGTAACATCTAGCAGGAAAAACGGTCCTTAGGCGTTACAGATTGAGACGTTAAGTTGTGGCTCGATGTAATGTCTCGATCTGTAACAGTTACTCGACAAAAACGGGTCTAGTTGTTACAGATTGAGACATTAGACCGGCTACGGTCCGCCGACCTGGCTATCACCTCGACCAATACCAGAATGTCATACATTTCAATCTCCACTGGACACCCCCAGGGGGTATGGGTGTATAGTATCGGCGGGTTAACAATTCCAACACCGAACCACAGAAAGGAGAAGGCATGGCTCAAGATAAGTTCGACGTGGGCGGCATGACATGCGCCGCCTGCCAGGCGCACGTGGACCGCGCCGTGAGCAAGCTCAACGGCGTCCAAAGCGTCGCGGTCAACCTGCTCGCCGGCTCCATGCTGGTCGACTACGACCCCGCGCAGGTCTCCCCCGACGACATCTGTACCGCCGTCGATCGCGCGGGTTATTCGGCCTCGCCCGTTAGCACGGGCACCGACGCTGTCCAAAGCGGAAGTGCGCAAGCCAGGTCCGGCGCCGCCCATATGGAGTCGCCGACCAAAAAGTTGGAGGCCGCCGCCTCTGCCATGCGCACCCGCCTCATCGTCTCGATCGTATTCCTCATCCCGCTGTTCTACATAGGCATGGGGCACATGCTCGGCTGGCCGCTGCCCGGCATCTTCACCGACCATACCCACAGCATGACGCTCGCTCTCACCGAGCTCGCCCTGCTCATCCCCATCGTCTACATCAACGACGCGTACTTTATCAACGGGTTTAAATCGCTCGCGCACGGCGCGCCTACCATGGACGCCCTTATTGCCGTGGGCGCCACCGCCTCCATCGCCTGGTCGCTCTACGCCATGTTCATCATGGCCGACCAGCTAGCCGCAGGTCAGGTGCACGAGGCCATGATGACGAGCATGGACAACCTGTATTTTGAGAGCGCTGGCACCATCCTGTCGCTCGTCACCGTGGGCAAATACCTCGAGACGCGCAGCAAGTCCAAAACCGGCGGCGCCATCGAGGCGCTGATCGACCTGGCGCCCAAGACCGCGACCGTCGTGGCAGAGGACGGTACCGAGACCACTGTGGACGTCGACGCCATCCTTCCCGGCCAGGTCCTGCGCGTGCGCCCCGGCGAGTCCATACCCGTCGATGGCGTGGTGCTCGAAGGCAGCTCGGCCGTGGACGAGAGCGCGCTCACCGGCGAGTCCATCCCCGTGGAAAAGACCGCCGGCGACACCGTCAACGCCGCCACCGTCAACCGCACCGGCTCGTTTACCTTCCGTGCCACACGCGTGGGCGCCGACACGTCGCTCGCCAAGATTATCCAGCTCGTCGAGGACGCCAATGCCACCAAGGCGCCCATCGCCCGCATGGCCGACAAGGTCGCCGGTGTATTCGTGCCCGTGGTGTTCGCGATTTCGGCCGTGACCTTTGCGGTGTGGATGGCACTGACCGGCAGCGTGAACGAAGCACTCACCTCCGCCGTGGCCGTGCTGGTGATCAGTTGTCCGTGCGCACTCGGCCTGGCCACGCCCGTCGCCATTATGGTAGGCACCGGCAAAGGCGCCGAGATGGGCATTCTGTTTAAGAGCGCCGAGGCGCTGGAGAACCTGCGCAGCGTGGGCACCGTGGTGCTCGATAAGACGGGCACGGTCACCCGCGGCAAGCCTGCCGTAACCGATATCGTGGTAGCCACGCGCACTGACGGCTCGCCCGCCATGAGCGAAAAGGCGCTGCTCAAGCTGGCCGCTGCGCTGGAGCGCTCAAGCGAGCACCCGCTGGCCGAGGCGATTATGGCCGAGTGCGAGGCGCGCGGAATCGTCGCGCGCATGGTCGAGGACTTTGCCGCCGTGCCCGGTCGTGGCGTGACGGCGCGCGAGGGACAAAACGCCATTGCAGCCGGCAACGTACGCCTGATGGACGAGCTGGGCGCGAAGGTGCCCGCCGGCCTTGCCGAACAGCTCGCCGCCGAGGGCAAAACACCGCTGTTCTTTGCCAAGAACGGCGAGCTCGTCGGTACCATCGCCGTGGCTGACGAGGTCAAGGAGACGAGCGCCGAGGCCATCGCCGCGCTCCGCAAGCTCGGCGTCGACGTGCGCATGCTCACCGGCGACAACCGTGTGACGGCCGAGGCCATCGCCCGCCGCGTGGGCCTCAACCGTGCGCAGGTCATCGCCGACGTCCTCCCCGCCGACAAGGAACGCCACGTGCGCGAGCTGCAGGATGCGGGCGGCAAGGTCGCCATGGTGGGCGACGGCATCAACGACTCCCCCGCCCTGGCGCGCGCCGACGTGGGCCTTGCGATCGGCACCGGCGCCGACATCGCCAAGGAGGGGGCAGATGTGGTACTCATGCGCAGCGACCTCATGGACGTCGCCCGCGCCATCGAGCTTTCGCGCGCCACGATTCGCAACATCAAGCAGGACCTGTTCTGGGCGCTGTTCTACAACGGCATCGGCATTCCGCTGGCGGCGGGCGTGTTCTTCCCCCTCACCGGCTGGCAGCTCTCGCCGATGTTTGGAGCCGCGGCGATGAGCCTGTCGAGCGTGTGCGTCGTAAGCAATGCACTGCGCCTGCGAACCTTTAAGCCGAAAGTGGCAAAATAGGCTCACCATTAAGTCCATTTAGAACGGGTTTTCCAGGTGCCCGAGATTGACCTGAAAGAGGAGCGACGCGTACTTTGGTACGCGAGCGACGGCTTGAGGGTCAAGGCCGGGTGCCTGGGAAAGCCGACATAACAGAGAGGAATACCCATGCGTTACACAATCAAGACTTCCGGCCTCATGTGCGGTCATTGCGACGCCACCGTCGAGACGGCGTTGCTCAACGTGGCCGGCGTGACCGACGCCGACGCCGATCACGAGACCCAGACCGTCCAGGTGGAGTGCGCCGACACCGTGACCGCCGAGCAGCTCGCCGCCGCTGTCGAGGGCGCCGGCGAGAAGTTCCACGCCCTGTCCGTGACCGCAGCCTAGCTGCCACCGCATCAGCAGGCACCGCTGTCGGCCGACATAGCCGCCCAGCAACCACCGCTCAACCAGCCCTTCAGAAGTTGCGGTGAAATAGTTCCTGTTTTAGCGCTTCAAGCCTGCAAACAAGAACTATTTCACCGCAACTGACGGGGGCATCCGAAAGATCGACCAGAAACGAGGACCCGCCATGATGGCAGACCATAAATCGGTGACCCGCATGCTCAAGACGGCACGCGGCCAGATCGACGGCATCTTGCGGATGGTCGATGAGGACCGCTATTGCGTCGATATCTCCACGCAGCTCATGGCCACACAGGCGCTCCTCGCGCGCATTAACGCCGACGTGCTCAAGGCGCATATCGAGGGCTGCGTGACTTCGGCAATCGAATCGGGCGACGAAGACCTCAAAGCCGCCAAGCTCGCCGAGATCGAACGCGTCGTCGACAAGCTCTCCAAGTAATTGGGGCATTGGGGACAGACTTCTTTGCACCGTCTTGGTGTTCCGGGGACAGGTATGTTTGCACCACCTTGATGCAGATTGACCTGTCCCCCTTGCTCTAAATCGGGTATAAAGGCGTGCAGCATATCGAACGAAAGGCAATTTGCATGAATGACTTTATGAAGGGTCGCAATGGTGCCGACGAGCTCACCATCGTGATGGGTCTTGCCGGCATCGTCGTCGCGATGATCGGATCGATAGCCCGCATCCAGTGGCTCAGCTGGATCGCCATCGCCGTCATCGTGATTGGCGTGCTGCGCGGCCTGTCCAAAAATATCGATGCACGTCGCAAGGAGAACGAGGCCTTTGTCGCCGGCTCGGCTAAGGTCCCCGGCTTGGGCAAGTTCGTCGCCAGCTTGGGCGGCGGGGCCGCAGCGGCCAGCACCTCGCGCGCGGCCGGCACCAGCAAGGAAGACTTTGAGCGTGCCAAGCGCACGGCTAAGAAGATGTGGAAGGGTCGCAAGACCACGGCATACCTCAAGTGCCCCAACTGCGGCCAGATACTCTCCGTCCCCAAGGGCAAGGGCAAGATCCGCGTCACCTGCCCCAAGTGCCACGCCAAGATGGAAACGCGCTCATAGCGCCCGCACGCGGGACAAACTAATCAGGTTTGTTTGTCCCAAATCTTAAGAATTTGTTCGATACAAAAGCCGAGGCCTCGTGTTGAGACCTCGGCTTTTGTATGCGGCAACGGAGTTGTCCCTTTGTCACACCTATGCCACGCCGTCGCGGGCGAGCTCCTCGGCCAGCGCCTCGGCCGGCATTGCCATAATCGTGTCGAGCTCGGCGTCCACCTCGGGAATATGCTTCACCTTGAGTTTGCGCACCAGATCGCCGCGACACATCACGTGCATCGGCTCACGCAGCGCGCACAGGTCATCGAGCGGGTTCTCGCGCGTCACCAGGATATCGGCGGCCTTACCGCACTCGATTGTGCCGGTCTCGCCGCCCAGCCCCAGCAGCTCGGCATTGACTTGCGTAGCCGTATGCAGCGCGAAGGCGTTGCTCACACCGACATACTTGGCAAAATAGGCCACCTCACGCCACATGTCGTACTGCGTCACGAACGGGCAGCTCGAATCCGTGCCTAGGCCCACCCTAACACCAGCTTCCAGTGCGGCACGGGCGCTCTCGATGATGCCCGAGCACACGATGTCGCCGTTCTTCTTTTGCGTATCGGTCGAATGAGTCTTTTCCGGATCGAGCAATACAAACGGCAGCGCCGGGCTGATAGTGCAGGTCACACTCGGCGCACGTCCCTCGAGCTGCGTACCCGCGGCGCCGCGGTACAGCTCCAGGATCTCGGGCGTCAACGGAGCGCCGTGCTCAATCGTGTCAACGCCGGCCTCAAGCGCGGCCTTCACGCCCTCGGTACTCTCGACATGAGCCATAACCGGAAGGCCCATATCGTGCGCCGCCTTGCACGCCGCTGCGGCAACCTCCACGGGCATACGCAGCACACCCGGCTCGCCCACCTCGGTCGCGTCGAACACGCCACCCGTTACGAACAGTTTAATGACGTCGGCACCGCGCGCATACAGGTCGCGCACCTGTTCGGCCGCCTCGGCGGGACTGTTAGCCACCTGGGCGAACAAGCCAGCACCATGGCCCCCCGGCACCGTAACGCCCGTTCCCGGCGCCACCAGGCGAGGACCTTGATACTTGCCGGCATCGATAGCATCGCGCACGGCAAGATCCGCAAACAGCGGGTCGCCCGCGCCACGTACCGTTGTCACGCCGCTTGCCAACTGCTGTTGGCCGCTGCCTTTGAGGATGTGGCGGACGATGGCGCGGCCCACCGGATTATCGAGCTTCTTCATCAGCGCGCCCGCATCGCCCGCCGAGACCGGCTTGCCCGAGCCGCACAAATGCACATGCATATTGATGAGGCCTGGCATGAGATACGCCCCTGCCAGGTCGATGACCTCGGCACCTGCAGGCGCCTGCGCCACGGCACTCGGCCCCATCCACGTGATGAGACCACGCTCAACGACCACGGCCATATCGGGCTGCGGCTCCATATGTTCCGAACCATCCAGGACGGTCGCATTGATAAACAACGTGGAACGATCGGCAGACTCCATATCGAGTTCCTCCCTCGCAATTAACTTGAACATTTGTCCATTATCACCTAATACAGTGAACTAAAGTCAAACATATCGGTTAACGGAGGGAAGAGAGAGATGTAGGGACAAACGGAGACAGCGCGGCGTTGCTCTGGCCGTGCTGACGAAACATCTCAATCTGTAACAGATACGGCCCCAAACACCCCCCCATATGTTACAGATTGAGATTTTCAGTCACACGCCCAGCCTTTATCTCAATCTGTAACAGGTAGACCAGTTTTCAGCCGCCAGATGTTACAGATTGAGATTTTTCGTCAGCCGCCAACCTTCCGTCTCGATCTGTAACAGTTAGAAGGTAAAACAGTCCTTTGTTGTTACAGATCGAGATATTCTCCAGCCCCGTCGTCAGACGTCTAAATCTGTAACAAGTAGACAGGTTTTCGGCCTCTAGATGTTACAGATCGAGATCTTTTAGCGGTAGCCAACCTTCTGTCTCAACCTGTAACAGCTACGAGGTCAAACGGTCCCTTGTTGTTACAGATTGAGACGGTCCGCTTCAGCGCCCATACCACTGACGCTTCCATTCCTCAGCCAAATCGGCCCGCTGTGGAATACCCGCCAGCCTCATTTTCTCGACCAGCTTCACCGGATCTTTGAGTTCGTTAAACGTGAACCGAAGCACCTTGTGCCCGAGCATTGTCAGATGAGATTCCCGCTGACGCTCTGCCACGAACGAGTCGACCGACTCCCGACCCTCGCCGTTCTGCAAGGTATACTTCCCCTTTCCGTCGAGCTCGCCGATGACACATGTCCCGTCCTCGAGCCTCCAGAAATAATCAACGCGAAACACCTGACTCGAATCGAGCGGATCGCGAAACTCCACCTGCAACTCTGGCACCGGAAAACCGTATGCAATAAAGAACGCTCGGAACCGAGACTCGCCACCGTTTTCGGACAGGCCGTCCGCATGCGACGCAATCACCTGAGCTCTGCGATACCCTCGCCTGCCCTCGCAATCGGCCTGGAGCCGTTCGCAGAGGTCGTCGCGCGACATGCCCTTCGCCCGCAATGCAGAATCGGCGATCGCCAGACCATGCGAAAACGGCGCACGCAGCAGACAATCCTCCACCGTGCGCCAAAACGGCGTCACCCGCACGCCATCGACGTGTTCAAGTGCACCCGCCGCCTGCGGACGCAGCAGTCTACACCCCATACTCAATGCCACCGAACAACCCGTCTTGACCAAGTAACGCGGCCCGAGCAGATCATTCGGCACCTCCAGACCCCATATCAGCGCGGCATCATATCCCCAAAACGCCCAATCGGGGTGAAACTCGGCAAGCCCCTTGATGGTCCACCGCGCCCGCTCCGGCGGCGTCAACGCATCCCATTCATGCTGAAAACAGAAAAGGTGCGATTCGGGCTCCGCAATATCGTCTGTGCCCACATGGCGCCGCAGCCACATGAGCTCGGCATTGTCGTGCGTCACAAGCGGCACGCCTTGTTCAGCCGCCTCCGTGAGCCTGGCAAGCATCCTATTCCGCGCCAAGGTGTTACGCGTTGCATGCTTGTGTTTAAAAACGGTATTAGACACTTCTATCACCACCACATCGGAAAAATGGGCCGTCGCCGCTGTTGCCGCCGCCGACAAATGTCTTGATCTGTAACAGTTACGGACACAAGCAGCCGCCAAACGTTACAGATCGAGACGTTCGCGCAGCATTGCACCTCTTTGTCTCGATCTGTAACAGAAAGACCGGTTTTTGGCCGCTAGATGTTACAGATCAAGATCTTTCGGTACCGCGTCCAACCTTTGTCTCAATCTGTAACAGTTAGGTCGAATTTTGGCCTGTAGATGTTACAGATTGGGACATTCCCCCAGCCAGGTGCCAAACGTCTTGATCTGTAACAGTTAGACGTTCTCCAGGCCCCAAACGTTACAGATTTAGACAAACCAGCGGCGTCCAACCTTTGTCTCGATCTGTAACAGGTAGACCGGTTTTTTGTCCCTAAACGTTACAGACCGAGACAAATAGACAGGCGGCGGTGCGACAGCCCACCCCCTACTCCCATTCCTGCTCGTAAATATTGAGCGACTTCACGTACCGTCCCTGGGCGCCCATGATGTCGCGGACCAGGCGCAAAAAGAAGCTGATGCACGAGATGTCGAAACCGTCCTCTAAGTCCTCGGGATGCACTGCGCCCGGCCCGTCGACCGCCGTGTCGCTCAGGCGCGCGATGTCATACAGGTAGAGCTGCCCCGCCGTCAGCCAGACATCGTCGACGCACGCGAGTCGCACCGCAATCGCGCCATCGTTCCAGTGCTCCTTTTGCACGATATGTGGGTCGTAGACGTCAAAGCGACGGTCGGTGCGCGTGTCCTTCAGCACGACCATACCAGTCGCAGGATCCTTGTCCAAAATGCCAAAGCGCGAGAAATACTGCGTGTCGCGCACCTGTTCGAGCCGTCTGAGCGAAGCAGGCGAAAGCGACGTCGGCGGCTCGTCCACATACAGCTCCAGCAGCGTCTTGTCATGGTAATAGGGACGCTCGAACAGCAGCCAATCGGTAAATGCCATGTTATAGGCCATGATTTCGTTTTGCGAGGGCTCCTCGCAATAGCTGAGCCATGGATCGACTACCACTTCGAACTGTGTGCGCGCCGACTCCAAAAACTGAAACTTGCGCAGCATCCAAAACTGGGCCATGTCGGCAATATCGCTACCGACGGCTTCGGCCAGACGTCCCCGGTCCAAAACATGATCAGCCATGGCATCCTCCTCAAACTGATGAACCTCAATTTGAGCTTACGAGGAGGGCCGGCGGTCGCCGCCAGCGCGGGCGAAATGGGCATCAGGCTGCAAACCAGATGCTGACCGAATACTTGACGGAACGCTTGACTGATACGTTATACCGAAACAAAACCCCAGTTAAACATAGGCAAATAAACAGAGATTATGAGCTTGTCAGCCGCAGCCATCACGAAAACAGCAAGGTGCCACAAGCCTGCACGTAAGCAAATGAGCAGTCAAACGTCAAGAGCGTCCCCAATGACTAGTCGTTGGGGACGCTCTTGAATGACTGTCTTACAGCCCCAAGGTCTCGGCAACCTCGGCTGCGCAGGCCAGGGCATCGGCCATGGCGTTTACAACGAGCGAGCTGCCGTTGCGGGCATCACCCGCCACATACACCGGCGCGGCATCCGCAGCAACGCCATCCACGCGGGCCGCGAGGTGCGAGCCCTCGGCAGCCATCACCGGCAGCGGACGACCAGCGGTAGTAACAGGCACGCTCACCGCATCGAACACACCATGCTCGGGACCCGTAAAGCCGCAGGCAATGAGCACCAGCTGCGCCGGCACCTCGTGCTCGGAGCCCGCGATGCGCTCGGGCTTTCCCGCCGACCAGTCCAGATCGACCACGCGCAGGCCCGCAGCCGCGCCCTTCTTGTCCAGCAGCACCTCGAGCGTATCCACGCCCCAGGCACGCATCTCGCCACCCATCGCAGCGATAGCCTCCTGCTGGCCGTAGTCGGTCTTCTTAACGTTGGGCCACTGCGGCCAGGGGTTGCTCGCCGCGCGCTTATCGGGCGCTGCCGGCAAGAACTCAAACTGGCGCACGCTGCGCGCGCCCTGGCGCACCGCGGTACCCACGCAGTCGTTGCCGGTATCGCCACCGCCAATGACCACAACGTCCAGGCCGCGCGCGTTCACCGCGGGCTCACCGCCATCGAGCACCGAGACGGTCGAAGCCGTCAGGTAGTCCACCGCGTACACCACGCCCGGAGCGTCCACGTTCGCAGCCGAAAGACCGCGGGGCGCACGAGCACCAGCAGCCACCACGACAGCGTCAAAGCCATTGAGCTTGGCCGCTACCGCAGGATTCGTAACATCGGCACCCAGCTCAAAGACGATACCCAGCTCGCGCATGAGCGCCACGCGACGCTCGACCACGGACTTCTCGAGCTTCATGTTGGGAATGCCGTACATGAGCAGACCGCCCGGGCGGTCGTCGCGCTCAAACACCGTCACGCGGGCGCCACGACGCGCAAGCTCCCATGCAGCCACCAGACCAGCAGGACCGGAGCCCACCACGGCAACCGAGGGCGCATCCTCCCCCGCCGGCTCAAAGCGACGCGGACCGCCATTTGCCCATTCGTGGTCGCTGATCGCACGCTCGTTGTCATGGATCGTCGTGGGCTGGCCATCGACCGAACCCAGGTTGCACGCAGCCTCGCACAGTGCCGGGCACACGCGACTCGTGAACTCAGGCATGGGCGAGGTAAGCGACAGACGCTCGGCAGCCTCGTCCCAGCGGCCGCGGTACACCAGCTCATTCCACTCGGGAATCAGGTTGTGCAGCGGGCAGCCGCTCGGGCGCGCCTTGCCAAAGCTCGCGCCCACCTGGCAAAACGCCACGCCGCACATCATGCAGCGGCTCGCCTGGGCGCGACGTGCATCGTCATCGAGCTCCACGTACAGCGGATCGAAATCATGGCTGCGCTCCTCCACGGGGCGGAGCTCGTGGGTCACGCGATCGATATCAAGAAAAGCACCGGGCTTACCCATGGCACTTACGCCTCCTTCTTGGTCGAAGCAACAGAGCTGGCAGCCACGGACGCAGCACCGCCCGCGACATCAAAGCGAGCGACATCCGCGGCGCTCGCGCGACCGGTCACAATGTCAAACGCCAGCTCCTCAGCCTGCGCATGCGTCTTGCCCACGGCCTCGGCCGCAGCGACAATCGCCAGCACGCGTTCGTACTCAGTCGGAATGACCTTCACAAAGTGCTTGCTCATCGTCTCAAAGCTGTAGAGCAGCTTAATGCCGCGCGGGCTCTGCGTCGCGTCCACGTGCTCCTGGATGAGCTCGCGAATCTGCGCCAGCTCGCCGGCCGTCGGGGCCTTGAGCTCAACGCTCTCGTGGTTCACACGGGCATCGAGCGTGCCGTACTGGTCAAAGACATAGGCCACGCCACCCGTCATGCCGGCGGCGAAGTTCTGCCCGACCTCGCCCAGGATGAGTGCCAGACCGCCCGTCATGTACTCGCAGCCATGGTTGCCGCAGCCCTCGACCACCACGGTGGCACCGGAGTTGCGCACACCAAAGCGCTGGCCGGCAAGACCGTTAATGAAGCCGCGGCCGCTCGTAGCACCAAAGAATGCAACGTTGCCCACGATGATATTCTCGTCGAACTTGTAGGTCGCATGCGGGTTGGGGCGCACCGACACCTCGCCGCCCGAAAGACCCTTGCCAAAGTAGTCGTTGGCGTCGCCGCACACGTTGAGCGTAATGCCGCGCGGCAGGAAGGCGCCAAAGCTCTGACCGGCCGAACCGTCGCAATCGATGGTAATGGAGCCGGCAGGCAGGCCCTCGGGATGCGCCTTGGTCACCGCGTTGCCCAGGATAGTGCCCACGCAGCGGTTGACGTTGGCGATATCGGCGCGGAAGCGAATCGGACGCAGGTGCGCACGGGCATCGGCCGTATAGGGCACAAACAACGTGGAATCGAGCGTCTTGTCGAGCTCGCTGTCCGCGGCCATCTGCGGCAGGAAGTGGCGACCGTCGGCACCCGGGATATGGGCACCAAACTCGCAGGTCGCGCTCGCCAGCACGGGCGACAGATCGAGCAGGTTGGCCTTGCGGTTGCCCGGGACCTCGACCTGGCGCAAGCACTCGGGATGGCCGACCATCTCGTCGACGGTGCGGAAGCCCAGGCTCGCCATGACCTCGCGCAGCTGCTCGGCAACAAAGAGCATAAAGTGCTCAACATGCTCGGGCTTGCCGCGGAAGCCGCGACGCAGGCGGCAGTTTTGCGTGGCGATGCCGGCCGGGCAGGTATCCTGCTGGCAGTCGCGCTGCATGAGGCAGCCCATGGAGATGAGCGGCATGGTCGCAAAGCCAAACTCCTCGGCACCCAGCAGGCAGGCGACGGCAACATCGGTGCCGTCCATGAGCTTGCCGTCGGCCTCGAGCACCACGCGTGAGCGCAGGCCGTTTTGCAGCAGCGTCTGTTGGGCCTCGGCAAGGCCAAGTTCCAGCGGCAGGCCGGCGTGCCAAATGGAATCACGTGCAGCGGCACCCGAGCCGCCGTTATGACCGCTGATCAAGATCTTGTCGGCAGCGCCCTTGGCCACACCGGTGGCGATGGTGCCGACGCCGGCCTCGCTGACCAGCTTGACCGACACGCGCGCGCCGGGGTTGGCGTTCTTAAGGTCAAAGATCAGCTCTGCCAGGTCCTCGATGGAGTAGATGTCGTGGTGCGGCGGAGGCGAGATCAGGCCGATGCCGGGCGTGGACTGACGGACCTCGGCGATCCAGGGGTAGACCTTCTTGCCGGGCAGGTGGCCACCCTCGCCGGGCTTGGCGCCCTGAGCCATCTTGATCTGAATCTCAAAGGCGCTGCAAAGATAGCGGCTCGTCACGCCAAAGCGCGCACTTGCCACCTGCTTGATGGCGGAGTTCTTGGAGTCACCGTTGGCCAGCGGGGTCTCGCGACGCGGGTCCTCGCCGCCCTCGCCCGAGTTGGAACGGCCATGCAGGCGGTTCATGGCGATGGCCATGCACTCGTGTGCCTCTTTGCTGATGGAACCGTACGACATGGCGCCGGTGTTAAAGCGGCGGACGATGATGAGCGCGGGCTCCACCTCGTCGAGCGAAACCGGCGTGCGGCCGCTGGCATCAAAGTCCAGCAGGTCGCGCAGGCGCACGGCACGGCCGGTGCGGTGCAGGCGGGCGCTGTACTCCTTAAAGGTGTCGTAGCTGTCCTCGCGGCAGGCGGTCTGCAGCAGGTAGACGGTCTGAGGGTCGATCAGGTGATCCTCGCCGCCGAGCGGGCGCCACTTGGTCAGACCCAACGTGGGCAGCTGCTCGGGAGCCGGGCTCTTAAGGATAGCGAGCGCAGCGTCGTAGCGCTCGCTTTGCTCGCGCTCGACGTCCTCGACACCCATACCGCCCACACGGCTCACCGTGCCGGCGAAGTACGCGTTGACGAACTCCGGCGTAAAGCCCACGGCCTCGAAGATCTGCGCCGAATGGTAGCTCTGCACCGTGGAGATGCCCATCTTGGACATGATGGAGACGATGCCCGCTGTCGCAGCCTTGTTGTAGTTGGCGATGCCCTGCTCGGCTGTCACGTCCAGGTCGCCGTGTGCCGCTAGATCGCTGATGCACGCATGTGCGTTGTACGGATAGATGCCACTAGCGGAGTAACCCACCAGCGCTGCAAAGTCATGCGGGGACACAGCGTCGCCGCACTCCACCACGATGTCGGCAAAGGTACGCACGCCGGCGCGGATCAGGTGGTTGTGCACGCAGCCCACAGCGAGCAGCGACGGCACGGGCACCTCGCCCGCAGCGGCACGATCGCTCAACACCACGATGTTCACGCCGTCGCGGACCGCAGCCTCAACGTCCTCTGCAAGCTGCTTGAGCGCAGCCTGCAGCGCGCCCTCGCCGGCATCGCGGCGGTACACGGCACGGAAGCGACGGGTCTTAAAGCCCACGCGGTCGATGGCGCAGATGCGGTCGAACTCCTCCTCGCTCAGCAGCGGGCGCTCCAGGCGCACCAGCTGGCAGGCCGTACGGGAGTCCTCGAGCAGGTTGCCGTGGTTGCCCAGGTAGAGCGTGGTCGAGGTGACCATATGCTCGCGAAGGGCATCGATCGGCGGGTTCGTGACCTGGGCGAACAGCTGATAGAAGTAGTCAAAGAACGAGCGCGTCTTCTTGGACAGGCAGGCCAGCGGCGCGTCGATGCCCATCGAGGCGAGCGGGGCCTTGCCCTGCTGGGCCATGGGACGCACGACCTCGTCGACGTCATCCCAGTGGTAGCCGAGCTTGGCCATGCGCACGGCGGCGGGCACCTCGGCGTCCTCGGCGGGCATTGTCGCAACGGGCTCATCGAGCGCGTCAACGGTCAGCGTCTCCTCGGCAATCCAATCACGGTAGGGCTTTTCCTTGGCGTAACGGGCGCGCAGCTCGTCGTTGTAGATGACGCGGCCGCGGGCAAAATCGACCTCGAGCATCTGGCCCGGTCCCAGACAGCCGCTCGTCAGGATGTTCTCGGGGCGCACCTCGATGGTACCCACCTCGCTTGCCAGCATAAAGCGACCGTCGCGCGTCACATAGTAGCGGGCGGGACGCAGGCCGTTACGGTCGAGAGCAGCACCCAGGGTGCGGCCGTCGGTAAAGGCGATGGCGGCCGGGCCGTCCCAGGGCTCCATGAGCATGGACTGGTAGGCGTCGTAGGCGCGGCGTCCCTCGCTCAGGCTGCCGTTATGGTCCCACGGCTCGGGCAGCAACATGGACGCGGCACGCGTAAGCGGGCGACCGTTCATAACCAAAAACTCGAGCACGTTGTCCAGAATCGCGGAGTCGGAACCCTCGCGGTTGATGATGGGCATCACGCGCTCAAGATCATGCTGCAGCACGGGGCTGTACAGGTTGGGCTCGCGGGCGCGGATCCAGTTGACGTTGCCCTTGAGGGTATTGATCTCGCCGTTGTGGATGATAAAGCGGTTGGGGTGCGCGCGCTCCCAGCTGGGCGTGGTGTTGGTGGAGTAGCGCGAGTGGACGAGCGCCACGGCCGTCTTGACGGCGGCGTCGTTGAGGTCGATGAAGAAGCGACGCATCTGCGTGGCGACCAGCATGCCCTTGTACACGATGGTGCGCGAGCTCATAGAGCACACGTAGAAAATCTTGTCGCGCAGGGCAAACTCGGCGTCGGCCTTCTTTTCGATGGTGCGGCGGCACACGTACAGGCGGCGCTCGAAGGCATCGCCGGCGGGCGTGTCGTCCGGACGGCCCAGGAAGGCCTGCAGGATGGTAGGCATGCAGGCGCGGGCCGTCTCGCCCAGGTCGTGCGGGTCGACCGGCACCTCGCGCCAAAAGAGCAGCGGCACGCCGGCCTCGGCGCAGCCCTCCTCAAACACGCGGCGGGCATCCTCTACGCCCTTGTCGTCCTGCGGAAAGAACAGCATGGCCACGCCATAGTCGCCCTCTGCCGGCAGAATCTGGCCGCACTTTTGAGCCTCTTTACGGAAAAAGTGATGCGGAACCTGGAACAGGATGCCAGCGCCGTCGCCGGTGTTCTTCTCGAGTCCCGTGCCGCCGCGGTGCTCCAAGTTGACCAGAATGGACAGTGCGTCGTCCAGGATCTGGTGATGGCGCTCACCGTTGATATCGGCAAGCGCGCCGATGCCACATGCGTCGTGGTCGAATTCGGGGCGATAAAGGCCCTGCTGCTGAGCGGAATCTGCCTGCATCGCGATCCTCCCCTAGATATTAGACAGTCAGTTGAATAGGCATACTAGGAGCATCGCCGGCCCGTTGTGTTTCCCGCCCGTTTCGAAACAATCGCGTAACGCGCGCCCTACGAGTGGACACCGCCGACCTCAAGGGCGACAACAAGGGCCCCAGGTTCGGCCCGTAAGCTCACCGCTTCAAACATCTCAATCTGTAACAGGAAGACCCAATTTCGACGACTAACTGTTACAGATTGAGATGTTTTTGAGAGACGGTTCCGAATGTCTCAATCTGTAACACGAAGGACCGGTTTTGGCGGTCAGCTGTTACAGATCGAGATATTCCATAGGACCATTTCTTCCTGTCTTGATCTGTAACACCTAGGCCCAATTTCCATCCCTAGTTGTTACAGATCAAGACATTTCGGCAGTCCCCTTTCACCATCCTATTCAAATACAGCAATTTTGTCAGTCTTGGTTAACTTTTGAGCCTAAAACGGGTATCCTTTGCGGCGTCAAGCAAACGGCACGCAGGAGCGCACCATGATCAACCATCTCAAACAACACTTTGGCTCCCCGCGCACCGGTGGCCACGGAGGACTCGACATAGCACGGCATATCGGCCCCGGACTGCTCGTGACCGTCGGCTTTATCGACCCGGGCAACTGGGCCTCCAATATGGCCGCGGGCTCGCAGTTTGGTTACGCGCTGCTGTGGATCGTCACGCTGTCCACGATCATGCTCATCGTGCTGCAGCACAACGCTGCACACCTGGGTATCGCCACGGGCGCCTGTCTTGCCGAGGCCACGACACGTTACCTCCCCCGCTTCGTTGGGCGCACGGTGCTCGCCAGTGCCTATCTTGCGACCATCGCCACCGCCATGGCCGAAGTCCTGGGCGGTGCGATCGCGCTTCAAATGCTCTTTGGCCTGCCCGTGCGCGCCGGCTGCATCATCGTCGCGGCGGCATCGATTGCCATGCTCATGACAAGCTCCTACAAACGCGCCGAGCGATGGATCATCGCCTTCGTGGGCGTGGTGGGACTTTCGTTTTTAGCCGAGCTTGCACTAGTCAAGGTCGACTGGACGCAAGCCGCCACAAGCTGGATCACACCCAGTATGCCCACCGGCTCGGCCGCGATTATCGTAAGCGTCCTAGGCGCGGTCGTTATGCCCCACAACCTCTTCCTGCACTCCGAAGTCATCCAATCCATGCACTTCGAAGGCCAAGGCGAGCGAGTTATCGAAGAACGTCTGCGCTACGAGCTCTTCGACACGCTCTTTTCGATGGGCGTGGGCTGGGCAATCAACTCGGCCATGGTCATCCTGGCCGCAACGACCTTCTTTGCGCACGGCATTGTCGTAGACGACCTCGCCGTCGCAGCGGCCACGCTCTCCCCCATTCTGGGCCCGGCAAGCTCAATCATCTTTGCGGTGGCACTGCTGTTTGCGGGCATATCGAGCAGCGTGACGGCGGGCATGGCGGCGGGCACCATCACCGCGGGCATGTTCGACGAGGAATACGACATCCACGACCGACATTCCTCGATCGGGGTGGCGGCCTGTTTCGTCGGCGCAGTGGCGGCGTGCCTGGTCGTCCCGAATCCTTTTGAGGGTCTCATTTGGAGTCAGGCGCTGCTGTCGCTTCAGCTGCCGATTACGGTCTTTGTGCTCATACGACTCACCAGTTCGCCCCGCGTCATGGGCAAATACGCCAACTCGCGCCCGCTCAACGCGTTGCTCGTGGGGATCGGTGCCATCGTGACGATTCTCGATGTCGTGCTGCTAACGGGGATGTAATGGGGCGGGGCACCTACCCAGGTAAACGTCTTGATCTGTAACAGATAGACACGCTTTTGATGTCTAGATGTTACAGATCAAGATCATTCCGAGGGACAGCTCCGTTTGTCTCAATCTGTAACACGTAGACCCCGTTTTCACTGCTAGATGTTACAGATTGAGATCTTCTGCCGGACGGTTTTGAATTGTCTCGATCTGTAACAAGTGGACCCATTTTCCACTGCTAGATGTTACAGATCGAGACATTTCTTCAGCTCCAACCTTTTGTCTCAATCTGTAACAGATAGACCCGTTTTGAGCCGTTAGATGTTACAGATTAAGACAAAAGGTCGGCCGGACTCACGACAGACATGATCGGCTAACAGCAGCCGCAATCCCTTGGGGACGGAGGAAAAGGGCCCCGGCCGAAATATCCGACCGAGACCCTTGGACAGAGCTATGTGTTGCTGCAAGTCGTGTGTCTACGAGTTACTCCTCGACGAGCTCAAACTGATCGGGACCGACGCCGCAGACCGGGCACACGTAATCCTCGGGCAGCTCGGGCGTATCGACCTCAACCTCGTAACCGCAAACGATGCACACGAACTTATACGTCTTCTTCTCCTCAGCCATGATGTTCTCCTCTCGAACGTGACTGCTGGTGTACTTGCTTATTAGTATATGTTCTCAATAATATAATGCAAGTATTTTTAAAACATTTCTAGCCTTGATACGAGGACGCCTTCGGAGGCGTCTTGCCCTTCAGGACCTTATGGTAGTAGTCATAGGTCAACGGAGTCTCGTCGCTCAGGCGCTCGGCATCTTCGACCTCGCCAATAAAGAGCAGGTGCGTGCCCACGTCAACAGTGTCAATCAAACGGCAGCTAAACAAGGCCGCCGCATGCTCGGGAACATAGGGCATGCCCAGCGCGGTCTCGCGCGTCTCGTACTTGGCAAATTTGTCATAGTCGCTGCTAGTACGGAATCCAAAGTTACCAATGTAGAGCATATCGGCCGTCTGATCGATCACAGTCAGCGCAAAGGCCTTGGCAGATGAGATAACACCAGACGTGACATTTTCCTTGTTCACGGCAACCGAGATGCGCGGCGGCACGGACGTCACCTGCACCGCGGTGTTGATGACGCAACCGGCACGCAGCCCGTCGGCCGCAGCACTCACCACATACAGGCCGCTCGGCATGGTAAAGAACGCAGTTTTGTCCATAACGATCACTCCCCTAACCCGGCATTGAACCTCATGGGTGTATGTACCCACAAAAAAAGCGGCGCCCATACCGGACGCCGCCTTTGAGACACATATGTGCCAAGATTGCAGGTCAGCCAAGTCCCTCCACCAAGTTGCGGTGAAATAGTTCCTGCTTGTCGGGTATTTGGCCTCAAACAGGAACTATTCCACCGCAACTTATACAGAGCGCCTAGCGGTTGCGCTCCTTGAGCGCGCGATCGATTTCGCGCTGAACGTCGCGCTTGGCCATGTCTTCGCGCTTGTCGTAGAGCTTTTTGCCGCGGCCCAGGCCCAACAGCAGCTTTACGCGACCATCGGTATTAAAGTAGAGTTCCAACGGCACCAGCGCATAGCCGCGGTTGCGCAGTTTGCCGTCAAGAAAATCAATCTCCTTGCGATGCAGCAGCAGACGACGACGGCGATCGGGGTCACGGTTCCACACGCCACCGTGGCTGTAAGGGTGAATGTGCAGACCCACCAGCCAGCACTCGCCGCCGCGAATCAGCGCAAAGGTGTCAGTGATCTGACAGGCGCGCTCGCGAATCGACTTGACCTCGGTACCGCTCAGTTCAATGCCACATTCGAACGTCTCGTCGATAAAGTACTCGTGATGCGCCGAGCGATTCTTGGAAATGAGCTTGCGTTCGCGCTTACTGGGCATCGCCGGCCTCCTTGACGCCGTCGGCTCCCTTGTCGTCGCCTGCACGCTTTGCCTTGCGCTCGGCGTTGAGCTCGGCATCGCTCTCGCGCACCAGCTTAATGATCGCCGCGCATGCCTCCTCGCCCACCAGGTCGCGGGCACGGACCGTCAGGCGCGTAGCCTCCTGCTTGTCGCCGTCGCTCGCAGCATCGGTCGCACACATGATCAGGCAGATGGCAATCTCGGCCGAAGGCGAGGTCGGCACGCCTTGCAGGGCCAGTTCACCCATCACGTGGTCGTCGCTCTCATCGGCGGCATCGGGATAGGCAGCATGGATCTTGTTGAGCAGGCGCGTCGTATGCGCATCACCAGGGGCCAAGCGCAGCGCCAGGCGCGCGCAACCCACGGCAGCCGAGATGTTCTCGGTCTCGGGCTCAAGGAAATACTGGCCCAAGTTGGCGTAGGCGCGGGCGGCGCACTTGCCGTCGCTCGCGCGCTCTAGCACCGAAAACGAAAGCGAAGCCCACTCCTGCTTGTCCTCGAGGGCGCGGAACAGCTCGGCCAAGTCCAAGCGATAGTTGCAGTTCATGGGGTCCCAACGCACAGCCTGCATCAGGGCATTACGAGCGCTCACATAATCCTGCTGGCGAATGTAGGCAAACGCCATGTCGGAATACAGGCGGTCAAACGGCACCTCGACCTGCACCAGCTCGCGCGGATCCTTCTCCACGCGGCGGTAGGCCAAACGCTCAAACTTGCTATCGAAGCTAAAGTATTGGCGCTTCTCCTCTGTCTTGCACTCGGCGTCGATATACTCCTCGGCGAGCTCAACCAGACGCTCCAACAGCGGTGTCGCCGTTGCCAAGTCTCCCTGCGCCAGGTAATTCTCGGCATACGTAATATCTTGTAGGCTGATGGGCAGGTCCATGGCAACTCCTCGGTCCAGGTGAAACGCGGCTCATTCCACACATGCGGTGTATACACAAAACCCGGGTCTCTTGCGAGGCCCGGGCGTTCATTTTGTGGTAGCCCGTACCAGATTCGAACTGGTGATCTCCGCCTTGAGAGGGCGGCGTCCTAAACCGCTAGACGAACGGGCCATATGTAGCAAATGCAATGGCTGGGATGGAGGGAGTCGAACCCCCATTGACGGAACCAGAATCCGCTGTCCTGCCATTAGACGACATCCCAATGACTGCATCGCTGCGCTCGGCTGTGCCTTTGCGCAAGAAAGAAATATACGGGAAGTTCTACGGTGGCGCAAGCCCCATTTTTAACTTTTTTGAAAATCAGCCAATTTGCCCTGACCCATGAAGGACCTGTGAAGCCAAACCGCATGCAAGGGGCAAAATGCCGCAAGCGCACCGTAATTACCGTTGGCAGATTGCTGCATTCTGGTCGCCGTCAATAGTGACACAATCAGGATGCCAATTATCGCGCGAATATCGAGACGACATGGATGAAGAGCTTGATTACCTATGGGAGACCCTCGGCCTCGAGATAACTGCTATCCCTTGGCCAGATCGGCACAAAATTCATCCCACGCTACGCCCCGCCATCACAGTCATGCAGGCAACGTATCGCGGCGCCTCATTTTTGATGATGCGAATGGCATGGCACGCGACGCTACCCGACCTCAAGCGAGTTCAAGCAAGCCTCGTGGAGCTATCCGGTATTCCCGTCGTGATTTCGGAGACCCATTTGGAGCAATGCCAACGCGACCGTTTGCAAGCGCAGCGAATCCCGTTCATTTGCCCCGACATTCAGGCATATCTGCCCTTTATGGACGAAGAGTACTGGAGCGGCAAGCCCAACAAACAGGTAAAGATCTACGATCCGCATAGGTGGGCACAGTTCGAGGACTGACCGGAGCGAACCCGCCGACGGAAAGCGCGTCCCAGAATCAGTGCTCGAAACGGGACGCACTTTCCGCAGCTGCTACAGCAGTGCCTCGGCCCAGGTTGCTTCCTTAAAGCCTGGAATCGCAAAGTCATCGCCCACCAGCAGCGGACGCTTAACCAGCATGCCGTCGGTCGCCAACAGCTCGTAACATTCCTGATCCGTCATCCCCGCGTCCAGGCGCGCCTTCAGGCCAAGCTCTCGATACTTCATGCCCGACGAATTAAAGAAGCGACGCACCGGCAGCCCCGAACGCGCAATCCAGGTCGCAAGCTCCTCAGCCGAAGGATTGTCCGTAACAATATCGCGATCGACGTACTCGACCCCATGCTCGTCCAACCAGGCCTTGGCCTTTTTGCAGGTCGAGCATTTGGGATATTCAACAAACAGCACTGCCATGGAAATCCTCCAGATACAGATCGGACAACGTGGATGAGCGCATGCCAAACAAGGAATAACGCACGATTGAGCAATTGTAGCCCAAGGATTCCACGCTAAACGAACCGCACCCCAAAGCCTCGCTTAACGAACGGCAGCAACTCCATCGCCTCGGGCGCTATATGGCCTACAACGTTCATGCGCTCGTCACCGGGAAGATCGACCCGCGCAATCTCAAACTCGCCTTCGTAGCGCCCATAGCCGCTATTGCTCACAGCAATCGACCCCGCTTTTCGCGGCAGACCTGCACCGGCATCCGTCGACACGGAATCCGGCTTAAGCGACGTACGCGACTCCTGAGACCTAAAAATAAGGGCGCTCGAGTCAGGCCGATCGTGATGGACTTGACCCAACAAATAGGAGTATCCGGGGTCGAGCTGGCACGGCATGTCAACATACCCCGCGGAAATCTGGGCAAACTGCGCCCAACCCGCTTCGGAAAGATCGGGGTCGCCGACCAAAACAATGTCGCAATCGGCGCCATGTGCGAGCTCAAGCATGTTGAGGGCAACCTTTGACGCGCGACCGCGCTGCGCCTCAACCGTCGGCAAGCCCTCGAATACCGGACCGCGAACGTTGGCATCGCCCGGCACAAAAGCCATGATTTCAAAGCCGAGCGCCGCAAGACGAAGATTCGTCCGAGCAACATCTTCAAGAGCTAAACCGGTATAAGGCTTGGGGTAAAAATTGTGGCAGGCGGCGAAACGAGTCACGTCGGCGCCGGCTTCTCGCCACGATGCGATTTCATCAGGACTCACCGTCGATGCATTGACCACAATGCGAAATACACCGGACAGTTCCGCGACCCGCTGGGCACTAAAGCCGTAATCCAGGCGCAGGTATTCCAGTCCCAGATCACGCAAATCCTCCATGCGTTCAAGGCCCAGCAAATCGCACGTGCGCGGCCCCACATCGGCAATGAGCGCAATACCGCGAGCGGAAAGCAGCGACAGCACCTGGCGAACCTTATCGGCATATGCCGCTCCCCCATCCTCGGGAATATGCAGCGAGGTAAACGCATAGCGCGCACCCGCCGCGGCACCATGTTCAATCGTCCGCTCGATATCCTGCAGGGGACTGGAAAGATAGACAGAAATACCCGTTCTCACGCTTCGATTCTCCTTTAAAAAAGGCCGGCGGAGCAGTTAGCCCCGCCGGCACAACCATAGCATCAAGAGATCTGCGGCACGTCATGACGCTCGAATGACATAGCGCGCAGCATCAGGCTACTCGCCAAAGAACTCGTTGATCTTCTGCTCGTCGACGCCGAAGAACCACGTCAGGACAAAGCCGGCGGCATAGGCAAGCAGCATAGCGGCAACGTAGCCGAGCTGCTGGCCGGGAACGACAATCAGCAGGCCAAACAGACCGGAAACGCCCTGAGAAACCGTGCCGATGTGAAGCAGTGCCGCGAGCGCACCGCCAAATCCGGCACCCAGGCAGGCCGTCACAAACGGGCGGACAAGCGGCAGCGTAACGGCATACATCAGAGGCTCGCCAACGCCCAGGATGCCAACGGGAATGGACTCTGCAACATATTTCTTAAGCTTGGCGTTCTTGGTCTTAAAGTACAGCGCCAGACCGGCACCGACCTGGCCGCCGCCAGCCATCATAAGAATGGGCAGCAGGTAGTTGATGCCCTTGGTAGCGCCGTCGGGATCGTTGAGCATAGCGTGGATCGGCGTAAGCGCCTGATGCAGGCCGACGGACACCAGCGGCAAGAAGCCTGCCGACAGAATATAGCCGCCCAGAACGCCCAGCTTCTCAAAGACAAAGGTGAGGACGCTAAAGATCGCCGTCGTCAGCCATGCGCCAACCGGCTGGATGACGAGCATCAGGGCAAAGGCGCCGATGATGAGCACCAGCAGCGGAGACAGGAACGTATCGAGTGCGTTGGGCATAACCTTGCGAATCTGACGCTCCATCCAGGCAAAAAATGCGCCAGCGATGAGAGCCGCGATCATACCGCCCGCTGCGGGGTTGTACTGCGCATTGGTGAGCGGCAGCAGAATAGCAGTGCTGGGATCGGCGGCGCCAGGCGCGAGCAGAGGCATAGCGCTGTTAGCGATGCACATCATGCCGGCAATACCGCCCAGCGCAGCGGAGCCGCCAAACTCTCGCGCTGCGTTATAGCCCACCAAAATGGGCAGATAGGCAAACAGGGCCCAGCCCATGGAACGAATGCCCTGGTACCACCACTCGCCTGCAAGCGCGCCTGCCGTCGAGACGTTAATGACGTTGCAGATACCGTTGATGAGGCCAGCCGCAATGATGCCGGGAAGCAGGGCGACAAAGACATTGGAAATCTTCTTAAGAAAGGCCTGAACCGGTTTGGTCTCGTATTTGGCCTTCTGCGCGGCTTTGTTTGTGGCCGCAGCGTCAACCATGCTCTCGTCAGCAACGCCCTTCGCAAGACCGGTAAGCCCGGAGAACTCCTCAAGCACCTTATTCACCTTGCCCGGACCCAGCACGATCTGCATCGTGTCGTCCTCGACCAGGCCCATCACGCCATCGAGCGCCTTAATGCCCTCCGTGTCGACGTTGCCCGTATCTTTGACGGTCACGCGCAGGCGCGTCATGCACGCCGCATTTGCCAGCACATTGCTTTTACCGCCCAAAAGGTCCAGCAGCTTTTGGGCAAGCTCCTTGTTCGTCATAACTCCTCCTTGTATTGGAAATCTCGTCTGGATCTCATATGGCCTCACGATGTGCGCCTACCGCGCATCGGCATCGTCCTTCTTATCGCCACGCACCGCAGCGCGAACATGTCCGCGCGCCCGCTCAAGAGCCACCGCAGCCTGCTCGGCATCGCAGCCCAGCAGCACCGAGACAATAGCGGTTTTAACGTGGCCACCGGCATCTGCAAGTGCCCGAACAGCGCGCTCGCGTGTGCAGCCGGTCGCTTCCATCACGATGTTCTGGCCGCGCACCACCAGCTTTTCGTTCGTTTGCTGCACATCGACCATCAGGTTTTGGTATACCTTGCCGATCTTGACCATGGCACCGGTCGAAATCATATTGAGAATAAGCTTTTGGACCGTTCCTGCCTTGAGCCTCGTTGAGCCGGTAAGTACCTCGGGGCCGGGCACGGGCTCTATGGCAAGATCTGCGTCCTCCCCGATCCTCGACCCCTGGTTGCAGGCGATAGCAATGGTCTTGCACCCGGTTGCCTTGGCGTACGCGAGGCCGCCCACCACATAGGGGGTACGACCGCTTGCCGCCAAACCAACGACGAGATCCTTGGAGGAGAGCCCATGTTCCCGCAGGTCACTCGCGCCAAGTTCCTCGCTATCCTCGGCACCTTCGACAGCCCTGGTAAACGCCGTCTCGCCTCCGGCAATGAGTCCGACAATCAGATCGGGCGATACGCCAAACGTAGGCGGGCACTCCGAAGCGTCGAGCACGCCCAAACGACCGCTCGTGCCCGCGCCCATGTAAAAGATGCGTCCGCCGCGCTCGAGCGCTTCGGCAGCCCAGTCGATTGCCGTGGCAACCTGTGGCAACACTTTCGTGACCGACTGGACGGCACGAAGATCCTCATCGTTCATCGTCGTGACGATTTGCAGCGATGTCATCGTGTCGAGGTCCATTGACTTTTGATTTCGCTGTTCTGTCGTGAATTTTGTTAAATCGAGCATTTCATTCACCTCATCTTTCCTGTTTCTCGATGTAGTTTTGCTTAATGGCATGCGTCGCCCGCTCGTAGTCGCTGGCAACGTAAGCAGCGTACAGGGCATCGACAACCATAAGCTGGGCCATACGCGAAGCCATGGCACCGCTGCGGACCAAGGGCTCACTCGCAGCGACGCCGAGCACGGCATCGGCCATGGCGGCAAGCTTGGACGATCCGTCTACCTTGGTTACGGCCACAACGGGACAGTTGTGGCGTTGGGCCTCTGCAGTGCAGTCCAGCACTTCTTGCGTTAAGCCCGAGTAGCTAAAAGCAATGCCGATATCGCCTTCGTGCATGTTTTTGGCGCACAAGAGTTGGTCGTGCCAGTCGTCGTACAGATGGCACTCTTTGTCAACACGCATGAGCTTTTGTGCCAGATCGTGCGCAACCAAGCGAGAAGCACCAATACCGAACAGATTGACCATGCGCGCCCGCTTAAGATAGGCTGCACATCGTTCCAAAACGGTGTAATCGAGTGTTCGCGCCGTCGCCTCGATCGTGCGCACGTTGCTCTTCATCACCTTCCCCACGATACGTTCGACGCTGTCATCCACGGAGATGTCTTCGAGGGCAACGTCCTTTCTGTCGCCCAAGAGCGCAAGTTCGGCAATCAGTTCGCGCTGGAACTCCTTGTAGCCCGCAAAACCCAAGCGCTTGCAAAAGCGCAAAATGCTCGAGGGCGAGGAGAACGTGGCATCGGCAAGACCGCGGACGGACAGCCCGACCACCTCGTGCGGATGAGCACTCACGTATGCGATGACATTGCGCTCCGCCGGACTCGCGCTGAGCTCACGCTCGCGAAGCCTTAAAAGCAATCCGTTTGCCATCTCAAACACCTCCGTTGAGAAGAATTAACGACCAACGAACGATTCGTACCGGGTATAAACAGCTTTTGCGGTACATTGTGCCGCATCATGGCGCACAAAGGGCGGGCGTTCTACCGCTCGCCCCTCAAATCCGACCGCTCGGAAATACGCGCGACACAAAATGATTCATCGAGATCGCATTAATCGTAACAGGATTGTTAACGGCGTCTCGCATGGGCGCCAATGGGACAGGTCGCGCGCCGAGCCAGCGCGGCCGCCAGCAGCACCAACAGCATAGCGACAACGTAGCCCGCGGCGTCAAAGCCTAAGTCGATAACGTCAAAATGCCTTCCGGGAACAAAAATCTTATGCACCTGATCGCCGACAGAGCAAACGGCGCAAAAGGCCAGAACGGGTACACACCGCAATCGAGCGGGCGACATGCGCTTATCCAAGCACACCGCCGCCAACGAGGCAAACAGCCCAACAAAGAAGAACTCTACGGTATGGGCGACACGACGGATGTTGGTGCCCATCCACATGCGAACGGGGGCAAGCGGGTCGGGGTGGGCGACGGTAGCCGTTGAGCCCGCATCCCCGGCGGCATCTCCCGCCTGGGTCTCCCCCGCAGTCTCGGGCTGCACACTGGCGCTTTGCCCCTCCACCACGTGCGCGGTAGACTCGCTGAGCGACGACGTCTGCTCCACGCTCTGCTCCGTCAGCATCCAAATACTTGTCAGCGTCACGACAAGCAGGACAATCGATATCCATCCGACTATATGCTTCGCGCGCGCCAAGGGCTAACCTCCGTCTGTTATTGAGCAGCAGCGAGTGTACCCCCAAATGCCACCGTCGCCATGGCGGAATCCCAAATGTTCAAAACAAGGCGCCAGATGGCTGCGGTTCCCCTACTCCGTCTCGCGCATCCAACGATCGAAGGTCCCCACGCACACACCTAAACGCTTTGCCGCCTGACTCCGGGTAATATTGTCCGCCTCATAGATATCGCGCACTCGTTCAAATTGCGGAGGGCACGGCTTGCGGGGTCGACCAAAACGCACGCCGCGCGCTCGCGCCGCCGCGATTCCCTCCGCCTGACGACGGTGGATGTTCTCTCGTTCCACCTGCGCCACATAACTCAACAGCTGCAAAACGATATCGGCGATCAGTGCGCTGGTCACATCCGATCCGCCGCATTCTCTCGCACGCGTATCGAGCAACGGCATGTCCAGCACAACGATGGCCGCGCCAAGTTCCTTGGTTATACGACGCCATTCCTCGAGTATCTCGCTGTAGTTTCGACCCAGTCGATCGATGGAAAGCACCACCAACACGTCACCGGAAGCCAAGGCACGAAGCAGCTCCCGATACTGTGGGCGATCAAAGTCCTTACCGCTCGCACGGTCGGCAAAAACATTCGCCGGCTCCACGCCATAGGCGCCCAGCGCATCCAACTGGCGATTCAAATTTTGATCGCGCGAGCTCACCCGCGCATACCCATATACCGTTGCCACAACATCCCCGCTTTCTCGTAAACCTGCCAAAAAGGGACAGGTTTATTTTGGTAGGTCCTATCTCCCAAAAGCATATGAAGAAGTGGCCGAGCTCATGGCAGGGCAATCAAGAGTCACGCAAACAGGGCGGCCCCGAAAGACCGCCCTGTTTGCTTTGCCGATACTCACTGCGTGCCGGTTAATGAATGAGCTTAAAGTCCAAATGTCCGCGTGTAGTGTTGACGCGCGAGACCTCGATAATCACGCGCTGGCCCAGCTCAAAACGACGCCCCGTGTCGGCACCCGTCAACGTGAGCGCGTCCTCGTCAAACTCAAACCACTCGTTACCCAAGCTCTTAATGGAAACCAGTCCCTCAACCTGCGTTAGATCAAGGCGCACGAATAGCCCCATGTTGCTGACCCACGAGACCGTTCCGGTATAGCGCTCGCCCAGGCGGTCCTCGTAGTACTGCGCAATCTTGATTTTTTGCGTCGCATGGCTGGCAGCGTCGGCCGCACGCTCGGCGTCGCTGCACGCGCGGCAGATTTGCGGCAGGATGCGCGGAAGCGACTCTCTGCCTTTTCCGATCAGCCTCGGCGTACGCACCAAGGCGTCTTTTCCACCCAGCTGCTCGTATGCCAGCTGCAGCTTGAGCACGCGATGCACCACCAGATCGGGATAACGGCGAATGGGGCTTGTAAAGTGGCAGTAGCACGGCGCGGCGAGCGCAAAGTGACCCTCGTTGCGCGGCTTGTACAACGCACGCTGCATGCTGCGCAAAAGGAGCGTGTTGACGAGCGGCGCGTTAGCCGTGCCGGCAGCGGCATCAACCGTCGCCTGCAACTCGTCGGGATTTCCCAGAGCAATGCCCGCCGCACGGCGATCATCGATGATGCCGAGCTGCGCCAGCGCCACGGCAGCACCGTGCAGACTGTCGGGGCTGGGGTCATCGTGCACGCGATAGCATGCCTCGATATCGCGGTCGGCCAGCCACTCGGCAACGCACTCGTTAGCCAGCAGCATTGCCTCCTCAATAAGCGAGGTTGCGCAGGAACGCTCGCGCGCCACAATCTGTACGGGCACGCCGTCCTCGTCCAGCAGCGCGCGAATCTCGGCCGTATCGAAGTCGACCGAGCCGCGTGCGCGACGTATGCGACGCCGAAGCTTCGCGAGTTCGTTTGCGGCGACCAGGAAATCGGCCAGGTCAACGTTACAGCCGCGAGCAGTGTCCTCGCACGCAAGCCCGCGCTCAAGCGCTTTCTCGCGCGAGGCTTCGGCCGCAGCGACATCCTCCGCTGCGCCCTCCAACACAGAATACTCAACTGCGCCGGCGCGCACCAGCAGCGCCTCGGCGCCATCGTAGTCCATGCGCACGCGCGAGCGAATCACACTGGGATAGGGATCGTAATGGCGCACACGGCCCTGCGCATCGAGCTCGATGTC
Organism: Collinsella sp.; assembly: GCA_048367555.1. Taxonomy (GTDB): domain Bacteria; phylum Actinomycetota; class Coriobacteriia; order Coriobacteriales; family Coriobacteriaceae; genus Collinsella. Next base: position 13,158 of record DBGCAP010000054.1, on the reverse strand, counting down.
GACGGAAAACGCCAAGCGATCCTCATCGGGTCGCAAGGAGCACAGGTCATTAGATAGACGCTCGGGCAGCATGGGGAGCACACGGTCGGCAAGGTATACCGACGTCGTGCGATGGCGGGCCTCCAGGTCGATATGTCCGTCCCAGGCAACATAGTGCGAAACATCGGCGATATGCACGCCCAGCTTATAGCCGCCCTCGGGCGTGCGCTCGAGCGAGATGGCATCGTCAAAGTCGCGCGCATCAACCGGGTCGATGGTGATGGCAAAGCGATCGCGCAGGTCACGACGAAGCGGATCTTTAAGCGCTGCAGTCACGTCGAGCGAAAGCGCCTCTGCCTCTGCCAGCGCCGCCTCGGGATAGCTGTCGGTATAGCCATAGCGTGCCATAACATATTGGACGCCCAGATCGGGCGCATCGTCACCGCCGATGCGGCGCTCAAGAGTCACCGTGCCCGACTCCAAGCGCGTCGGGTAGGTCAGAATGTGCGCGACGACGACATCGCCAGGATGCACACCCAGGCGCTCTGCCGAAGTGTCCTCGGGCAAAATAAAGAAATCGGCTTTGAGACGCGAATCGAGCGGCTCGATCACGCCAAGCGGGCCGGCCGTCTGATACGTACCCACCACGCTGATGGCGGCACGCTCGATAACGCCATCGATCACGGCACGACGATCCCCGCGCGGGCCCGCCTTGATACTTACGGCCACGGTATCGCCGTCCATAATCTCACGCTTACCGCGACCCATAACCTTGTAATCGCCGTTGTCGGTCACGACATAAGCGCTGTGCTCATGGAGCTGCACGCGGCCAGTCATGCTCGGACGACGCTCGCTGCGCACCGGCCCGCGTTTATTGCGTGCGCTACGCTTATGTTTGTTATTGCGCCCCATGGCGCCTCCTTACTATCGATAGCCGCTTACACCCCAAGAGTCTACCCAAATGATCCCAAGGGGACGGCAGGATTGCGGATCATTCGAATCGAACGACCCCCAAGTGATCCGTTTTCCTCCGTCCCCAGGGGATCAAAAAACGGGCCGCCCCTGGAAAGGGACGACCCGTTGCAGACGGCATATCCGCAGCGCTTACACGCGCAGATAACGGCGCATGGCGATGGCAGAGCCAAAGAGGCCGATGATCACGCCGACAAGAATCAGCGCGGCGTAGGTCACCAGATAGTACTGCATCGGCAGCGTAAACGACATCCAGCCGACACTCTCTTGCAGGCGCGGAACCAGCAGGTTGCGCAGCAACTCCAAAACACCGATGGAAAGCAGCGAGCCCAGAATGGCCTGAAGCACGCCCTCGGTAATGAACGGCCCGCGAATGAAGCCGTTGCTGGCGCCCACCAGGCGCATTATCGCAATCTCGCGACGACGCGCCGTAATGGACAGGCGAATCGTGTTGTTGATAAAGATGAACGCGATAAAGGTCAGCAGACCGACGAGCACCACGGCGGCGATACGGATGTAGTTGGTCACCTGGAACAGGCGGCTCACTTCCTCCTGGCCATACAGCACGCTCGCGTTGACGTCGCCGTCGTCCGCGATCTTTTGGAAGTCGGCGTTCTTCTTGAGCTTCTTGGCCGTGCTCTCGACCTGAGACGGATCGTCCATCTCAATCGCAAACGAGGCGGGCAGCGGGTTCTGGCCGTCGAGCGCGCTCATGGTAGCGTCGGCGTTACCCGACATCTTGCTCGTGTACTCGGCCAGCGCGTCGTCCTTGTCCTTATAGGTCACGGACTTGACGTTGCTCCACGTCTTGAGCTCGGCCTCAAAGGCCTGAACATCTGCCTCATCGGCGTCATCGCTAATGAACGCGTTGATGACAACCTGATCCTCGACGGTACCGATCACGGAGTTCAGCATCGCGGAACCCATAATGAACAGGCCGATGATAAACAGCGAAAGGAAAATCGTGATGACGGCGCCGAGCGAGGTGGTCCAGTTACGGAAGAAGTGGCTGATAGCCTCTTTGAGCGAATAGCCCACGTTAGTTGGTGCCATAGTTGCCGTAACCTCCCCTCTCCTGGTCGCGGATTACGTGGCCGCCCTCGAGGGCGATCACGCGACGGTGCATGCTATCGACCATCTCGCGGTCGTGCGTGGCGACGATCACGGTGGTGCCGGTACGGTTAATGCGCTCGAGCAGCTTCATAATGCCCAGCGAAATCGCCGGATCGAGGTTGCCCGTGGGCTCGTCGCAGATAAGCAGCGGCGGACGGTTGACCATAGCGCGGGCAACGGCGACACGCTGCTGCTCGCCACCGGACAGCTGATCGGGCAGAGAGTCCATCTGATCGGCCAGGCCGACCAGGCGAAGCACCTCGGGCACCTGGCTGCGAATGACGCCCTTGGGCTTGCCGATGCACTGCAGGGCAAACGCCACGTTTTCGTAGGCGGACTTCTGAGGCAGAAGCTTAAAGTCCTGGAACACGGCACCGATCTGGCGACGCAAGAACGGAACCTTGCGGTTCTTGATCTTCATGAGGTCCTGGCCGGCGACCAAAATGCGGCCGCTCGTCGGCTTGACGTCGCGGTTGAGCGTCGAAAGCAGCGTGGTCTTACCCGAGCCGGAGTGACCGACCAAGAAGACAAACTCGCCAGGATAGATCTCGATGTTGATGTCGTCGAGCGCGGGCTTGTTGGGCTGTGCCGGGTAGATTTTGGTGACGTGCTCCATGAGGATGACGGGCTCGACACCGGCCTGCTTGGCCATCTTCTTGCGGCTGGCCTGCGGATCGATGGGCGCAAACACCGACGTAAAGTCGGGGTTGTTGAGCGCATTGTCGAGGCTTGCGACCTCGGCGGCCTGATCGCTCTCGACTACGGGAGCCGCGGGCTGCGTAGGATCGGGAATACCGGCAAAAAGGCCGGACTGCGCAGGCTGTGGCGCCGGAGTCGCAGGAGCCATGGGATCGGGAATACCGGCCATGACAGGCTGCGGCGCGACAGCGTCCGCCTGGGGCTGATCCACGCGAGCGGTCACCTTCTGCACGGGTTCAAAACCCGCGGCCTCGGAAAGCTCGACATCATTGGTGAGATTGTAGGCAAAGGGATCTGATGCCGGCTGTGCCTGATCTGCCGGCTGTGCGGGGATCGGGCTAAACAGCTGATCCTCTGAATCCGGGGTGGCGAAACGAGTGCCCGCGGCGCCTGGCTGCGTCTTGGGGGCGTCATCGCCCGCACCGGAGGTACGGAAGTGGTTACCCACTGGTGCTCCTTATCGTCGTGCGTTTAAACTACATGAGCGCTTTGTATTTTAGCAGCATTAGCTTTGCTGCACATAAGAAGCATGGCGGGGTTTGGTCTCACCGGCCGGGCGCAGGGTTACCTCCCAAATCGTCCTCGGACATGTCGGAGCTCCCGCTGCGCACTACGTGCGGCGGGAGCTCCTCCGTCCTGCGGAAAGATTTGGGAGGTAACCCTGCGCCCGGCCTGCGGTAACTAAGGGGTCGCCGCGTTTTACTTGGGTGCAGCAGCGCTATGTTTGAGGGCTGAATTGTACTTGACTGGGATGGACCCTTATCCCAAAGGAGGCTTTTTCTTGATGTGGGCTTGATTTGATTGTTGCGCAACTTGGATTTGGATTGTCGATTTACAGTGGCCTTGATAGGAACACCTATGGTTGTGGGGGCCAGTATGAATTGTCCTTATTGTGGAGCTGAGTTGCGCGATGGCGTGAGGTACTGCACAGCGTGCGGGGCAGCCGTCAATGGCGTCTCTGCTGATTCTGGGCTTCGAGTAAAGCCTCGGAACCACGTTGCGGTCATCCTTGTCTGCATGCTGGTAATTGGCATTGTCGGCGGTAGCTGTATGGGCCTTCATCTGCGGCAGGTGTTGTCGCACTTCGTATCCGCCCATTCGGAGCACGCCATTGTGCTGGATGTCACGGCTGCGAGCTGGGACACCGATAACGGGGCATCGCGCGTTCCGATACACATTACGGGCAAGACCATCGACGGAATAACGGTCGACAGGATTGAGTTCGTCGCCTCCGATGGCTCTGGCATCAATCTCATACAAGGTGTCTACACGCTCGAGGCAGCAGGTTCCCCTATCGCTGCGGATGGCACGATCTATCAAATTCCATGCACGAGTGCCACACTCGTCCTCGATGATGCCTTTGCCATGGGTGAAACGATCGATCTGGCCGAGCTTGCAGAACAGGATTCGATTCTCGCCTTCTGCCCCATTGATGCCGCCGATGTGACCAATGATGAAATCTATGATGCCGCTTTGCTCGCCATGACATACCGAGGCAGCGATGTCCCCGATGTCGCTGCACTGTGCCAAGCCGCAATCAATCGTCGCGACGGAGCCAGCACAAGCGGGAACGCCTTCGAAAGTTGCGGTGAAATGCGAATTAATTGAGCCTTTAGGCTGGCAAAACAGTCCTTATTGCACCGCAACTGAAACAGGGGCGCCCTCCAAGAGAGCGCCCCTGCCGGGTTTCCATAGTACTCGCGAAGCAGTCCTTGAGATCCGCCTTGCCTTATGCCAAGAACTCCTTGGTGGTCGCCACGATGTTGGCGGCGTCCAGGCCGTACTTGTGCAGGAGCTCGGCGCCCGGACCGGACTCGCCGAACGTGTCGTTGACGCCGATCTTCTTGAGCGGCGTCGGGCACTGCTCGCACAGGACGTCGGCAACGGCGCTGCCCAGGCCACCGATCACGGAGTGCTCCTCGACGGTCACGACGTGACCGGTCTTGGTGGCGCTCTTGACGATCAGGTCGGCGTCGATGGGCTTGATGGTGTGCATGTTGATGACCTCGGCGTCGATACCCTCGGCAGCAAGCTGCTCGGCGGCCTCGAGGGCCTCGCCGACCATCAGACCGCAGGCGATGATGGTAACGTCGGCGCCCTCGCGCATGACGATGCCGCGGCCCAGCTCAAACTTGTAGGTCTCGGGGTCGTTGATGACCGGCGAAGCCAGACGGGCAAAGCGCATGTACACGGGGCCGTCGCACTCGTAGGCGGCGCGCGTCACGGCGCGGGCCTCGACGTCGTCGGCGGGAACGATGACGGTCATGCCGGGAATAACGCGCATAAGGGCGATATCCTCGCAGCACTGATGCGTGGCGCCATCCTCGCCCACCGAAATACCGGCGTGCGTGGCGCCGATCTTGACGTTGAGGTGCGGATAGCCGATGGAATTGCGGACCTGCTCAAAGGCGCGGCCAGCGGCGAACATGGCAAAGGTGCTCGCGAAGGCGACGCGACCGGTGGTTGCGATGCCAGCGGCAACACCCATCAGGTTGCTCTCGGCAATGCCCACATCAAAGAAACGATCGGGGCAGGCGGCCTTAAACTTACCGGTCTGCGTGGCGGCGGCCAGGTCGGCGTCGAGGACCACAAAGTCATCGTGCTCGTTGGCGAGCTCGACGAGGGCCTCGCCGTAGCTTGCGCGCGTGGCGATTTTCTTGACGTCTGCCATCCTAGAGCTCCTCTCCGGCGGCCGTGAGCTCTGCCATGGCCTGCTCAAACTGTTCATCGTTGGGGGCCTTACCGTGCCAACCCACCTGGTTCTCCATAAAGGAGACGCCCTTGCCCTTCATGGTCTCGGCGATAATGGCGGTCGGCTGCCCCTTGGTAGCGCGGGCCTCGGCAAAGGCGGCGCGGATCTGGTCGAAGTCGTTGCCGTCGGCAAGCTCCACCACGTGGAACTTAAAGGCGCGGAACTTGTCGGCGAGCGGCATGGGGTCGTTGACCTCCTCAACGGGGCCATCGATCTGCAGGCCGTTGTGGTCGACGATCACGCAGAGGTTGTCGAGCTGCTGGTTGCCGGCAAACATGGCGGCCTCCCAGACCTGGCCTTCCTCGCTCTCGCCATCGCCCAGCAGGGCGTACGTGCGGTAAGTATCGCCCCAGTGCTTGGCGGCAACGGCCATGCCCACGGCAGCGGAGATGCCCTGGCCGAGCGAGCCGGTGGACATGTCGACGCCCGGGGTGTCGTTCATGTTGGGGTGACCCTGCAGGTGGCTGCCGATATGGCGCAGCGTCTCGAGGTCCTCCTTGGGGAAGAACCCGCGCTCGGCGAGTACGGCGTACAGGCCCGGAGCGCAATGGCCCTTGGAGAGCACAAAGCGGTCGCGATCGGCCTTGCGGGGATCGGCCGGGTCGACGTTCATTTCCTCAAAGTACAGATAGGTCATGATGTCGGCGGCGCCGAGCGAACCGCCCGGATGGCCGGACTTGGCAGCGTGCACGCCGGTGACGATGCCCTTCCTTACCTCGTTGGCAACCTTTTTGAGCTCTTCGTCGCTCATTGTGCCTTCCTTTCATCCTCATTAGGCAAAATGCGCACGGCACAGAAGGTAACCCCAACACAGCCGCAATGCACGTACGTCATTCATTATGCTGGAAACTGATGGCTTTACCAGAGTTTTTATCATTATTTGAACAATTTGGCAGGCAGAACCGCTGATGAAACGGTTTATCAATGTGAACGTCTTTTGGATGCGGTGGCTGCCTCTCGCCCCGGCACAAAAATGATCCGCAAACCGAAGTTCAGCCTACGCGTTAATGTCCTTGAATCCCTCACCGAAGGCTTCCGTAACGTCGGCGACCGTCACAATGGCATGAGGATCGCGCTCGCGCACGATCGTTTTAAGGGTGTTGAGCTCTCGACGGCTAACAATCACCATGATCACCGGCTTCTCGACGCCCGAATACATACCGGTCGCCTTTAATTTGGTGCAGCCGCGTCCCAGACCATACATGATGTCGGCCGCGATATCGGGGAAATTGTCCGAGATGATGAGGACCATACGACGCTTATTGCCGCCATCGACCACGGCATCGATCACATAGCCGCTAATCACCATCGAAAGTCCTGCGTACAGAGCATTTTCGAGGGAGAAGACAGGAGCCGATGCCGCACATACGGCAACGTCGATTGCCATGACGGTCGAGCCCACCGGCAGCGAGGTGTTACGCGAGATGATTTGGCCAATCGTGTCCGAGCCGCCGGTGTTGGCGCCGGCGCGCAATACCATGCCGTAACCGATGCCCGTGATAATGCCGCCCCACATAGCGGGAAGCATCAGGTCCGCATGTGCCAGAGGCGCTACAAACGGGGCAAACAGATCGGTAAAGAAGCCCAGCAGCACAAAGCCCGTCGCCGTCTGCACCACATAGAACATGCCGCCCTCGCGCATAACGATCAGCAGCAGCAAGGCGTTCATCACGATGGTCTGGATACCGACGGGAAGCGACACGCCTCGCGCTGCGCCGACCGCCTGGATAATCGTCGCAAGGCCCGTAACGCCACCGGCGGCAAGCCCGTTGGGAATCAAAAACAGGTCGGTCGCGATGGCGGCCAAGGCACACCCCAACATGATCTGGGGCAGATCGTGAAAGAAGTTCATCGAAAGAATGCGCTTGATGTCCAGACGATATGCCATGCTGCCTCCCTCAAAAAAGCGCACCCCATCGGATGCGCTTTGAACTTCTTCTTGTATTCGATTCTACCGATTCGCCCAACAAATACCACCCCTGCGCAGGGTTTGTTCTGGATACAAAATCACCCTGCTCGGAGGGTTTTAATCCATTTCCACATAAACCGAGCGGTTTAGGCAGACGGGGTCTCCACGTCAGCGTTGCCGGTAGCCCAACGGTGATAGCCAATTACAAACGGATCCAGGTCGCCATCGTCAAGAACGGCCTCGACGTTGCTGGTCTCCACGCCCGTGCGCAGGTCCTTAACCATCTGGTACGGGTAGAGCACGTAGCTGCGGATCTGGTTGCCAAAACCAATTGTGGTCTTGGGTCCGCGAATCTCATCCAGGGCCTCGGCGCGCTTTTCGAGCTCAATCTCGTACAGGCGCGCCTTGAGGATCCGCATGCACGCGGCCTTGTTTTGAATCTGGCTGCGCTCGTTTTGGCACGTGACCACGATACCGCTGGGGAAATGCGTCACACGCACGGCGGAGTCGGTGGTGTTGACACCCTGACCGCCCGGGCCGCTTGCATGGTACACGTCGACGCGAATGTCATCGGGACTAATCTCGATATCGATATCGTCGGGCAGCACCGGAATGACCTCGACGCCGGCAAACGTAGTCTGGCGGCGCTTCTTGTCGTCGGTGGGGCTAATGCGCACCAGGCGGTGAACTCCGGCCTCGGCACGAAGCATGCCAAAGGCATCCTTGCCTTCGACGGTAAAGGTCGCGCGATCGATGCCGATAACCTCGGCCGCGGGGCAATCGTTGATGGTGACCTTCCAACCGCGGCGCTGGCAGTACTTCATGTACATCTTAAAGAGCATGAAGGTCCAGTCCTGGGCCTCCAAGCCACCCTGCCCGGGCTTGATGGTCACAATTGCGTCGCCGTGATCGAACTCGCCGGTAAACCAGCTCGCAAGTTCAAGCTCGTCGATGGCGCGGGATAGGCGCTCCGCCGTGGCGGCAGCTTCCTCACGCAGCGCAGCGGCATCGGGATCATCGCCCATTTCCTCGGCAAGCTCCAACGCGGCGCGAGCATCGGAGAGCTCACCGCGCGCCGTATCCACGGCGGCGATGTCCTCCTTGGCGCGCGCAATCTCCTCCATCGTGGCGCGAGCGGCATCGGCGTCGTCCCAAAAACCCGGGGCGACGCTTTTGGCCTCGAGCTCCGTTACGCGGGTACGCTTCTCGTCCAAATGGAGATACGACTCGACCTCGCCGAGTCGGTCCGCAAACGCGTCCAACTCGGCGGGCGTCACCTCTAGAGTCTCGGCCATTAACGATTCCTGCCGTGGCAGTACTTGAACTTCTTACCGCTACCGCAAGGGCACAGGTCGTTGCGGCCCACGTTGACATAAGGGTCGTCGCTCTCGGACTTACGGTAGGTCGTCACCTTGCCACCGTTGTTAACGGCAGCCGGACCACCCTGGACGGCGGTACGGGCCTGCACCTGAGCCTGCTTGCGCAGCACCGAATCGCTGTTGTCGCCATCGACATCGGCGGGACCAGAGAAGCGCGCACCCTTAAGGGCGGGCTCCTCCTTGTGCTCCACAGCCTGCGGGGCAGCCTTGATCTCAATGCGCAGAACAGTACGCAGGTAATCCTCGTACATGGTATCGACGAGCATCTGGAACGCGCTGTAGGCCTCGGTCTTGTACTCGACCAGCGGGTCGCGCTGGCCAAAGCCGCGCAAGCCGATACCGGTCTTGAGGTAGTCCATCTCCTGCAGGTAGTTCATCCAACGCGTATCGATGACGCGCAGCATGACCTGAGTGTTGAGCTCGCGCATCAGGTCCTCGCCCAGACGCTCGGCCTTCATGTTGTAGCACTTCTCAACATAGGCCAGGACATCGGCAGCCAGGGCCTCAAAGTCCTCGTCGGGGAACTGAGGGGTATCGATATGCCCGGTCAGCTCGACGACCCATTTGCGCAGACCCTCAAGATCACGCTCGCCCTCGTGGCTGTCCTTGGTGCAGAACTCCTGCACGCAGCGGTACACCGTGTCGTGCATGACCTCGGTGATGTGGTCGGTCAGGTCCTTGCCATCCAGAATCTTGTTGCGCTCGGCGTAGATGACCTGGCGCTGCTTGTTCATGACGTCGTCGTACTCAAGGACGCTCTTACGCATGGAGAAGTTGATGCTCTCGACCTTGTGCTGGGCGCTCTCGACGGCCTTGGAAATGATCTTGTGCTGGATCGGCATGTCATCGCCCATATCGGCCGTGACCATCATCTTGGAGACGCGGTCCATCTTGTCGCCGCCAAACAGGCGCATGAGGTCGTCCTCGAGCGACAGGTAGAACTGGGTCTCGCCCGGATCGCCCTGACGGCCGGAACGGCCACGCAGCTGGTTGTCGATACGGCGGGACTCATGGCGCTCAGTGCCGATGACGGTCAGGCCGCCGGCGGCAAGCACGCGCTCGCGCTCGGCCTTGCAGGTCTCCTTGGCCTCGGCGTTAAACTGCTCGAGCTGCTCGGGCGTGACGTCCTCCATGGTCAGGCCCTCGTACTCCAGACGCTCGCGCACCAGCTCGTCGGGGTTGCCGCCCAGCAAGATGTCGGTACCACGGCCGGCCATGTTGGTAGCGATGGTCACGGCGCCATAGCGACCAGCCTGGGCCACGATATGGGCCTCGCGCTCGTGGTGCTTGGCGTTAAGGACCTCGTGCGCGATGCCGCGCTTGGTAAGGGCGGCGGACAGCTTTTCGGAGCTCTCGATGGAGACGGTGCCCACCAGGACCGGCTGGCCCTTGGCGTGACGACGCTCAACGTCGTCGGCAACGGCGTTGTACTTGGCCTGAATGGTGCGGTAGACCAGGTCCTCGTGGTCAACGCGCTGCACGGGCCTGTTGGGGGGAATGACCTCGACGGGCAGCTTGTAGATCTCGCGGAACTCGGCGTCCTCGGTGAGCGCCGTACCGGTCATGCCGGAGAGCTTGTCATACAGGCGGAAGTAGTTCTGCAGGGTGATGGTGGCAAGGGTCTGGTTCTCCTCGCGCACGAGCACGCCCTCTTTGGCCTCGATGGCCTGGTGCAGGCCCTCGGAATAGCGGCGACCCTCCATGATACGACCGGTGAACTCGTCGACGATCTTGACCTCGCCGTTGGTGACCACGTACTGCTTGTCGCGGTGGAACATGTACTGGGCCTTCAGCGCCTGCTGCAGGTGGTTGACCAGCTGGCCGGAGAGATCGGCATAGATGTCATCGATACCCAGGCGGCGCTCAATCTTCTTAAGACCGCGCTCGGTGGCGGCGATGGTGTGCTTGGCCTCGTCCATGACGAAGTCGCCCGTGGGCTCCACGTCCTCGGTGGCGGTGAGCATGTCGTGCGAGACGTCCTCACCGCGCTCAAGGCCGCGCACGGCGCGCGCGAAGTCCTTGTAAGTGCTGGCGGACTTGGTGCCGGCGCCCGAGATGATGAGCGGCGTTCTGGCCTCGTCGATCAGGATGGAGTCAACCTCGTCGACGATGGCGTAGCTGTGGCCGCGCTGAACACGCTGCTCGGGGCGGGTAACCATGTTGTCGCGCAGATAATCGAAACCGAACTCGGAGTTGGTGCCGTACGTGACGTCGGCCTGGTAGGCTGGGCGCTTCAGCTCGAGCGGCATGTTGTTCTGCAGCAGACCGACGGTCATGCCCAGATACTTGTAGATGCGACCCATCCACTCGGAGTCGCGCTTGGCCAGGTAGTCGTTGACGGTGACGACGTGCACGCCCTTACCGGCGATAGCGTTGAGATAGCCGGCCAGCGTGGAGACGAGGGTCTTGCCTTCGCCGGTCTTCATCTCGGCGATGTGGCCCTCGTGCAGCGCCATGGCGCCGATGAGCTGTACATCAAAGTGACGCATGCCCATGGTGCGCTTGGAAGCTTCGCGCACGGTGGCAAAGGCCTCGGGGAGCATGTCGTCGAGCGACTCGCCGTTGGCGTAGCGCTCACGGAACTTATCGGTCTGGGCGCGGAGCTCCTCCTCGGTCATCTTCTCAAACTGGGGCTCAAGACCGTTGATCTTGTCGACGATCTTGTAGTAGCGCTTCAGGTCCTTATCGGATCCAAAGGACAGCAGCTTTGACATGAATCCCATGTGGTTTTCCTTTTTGGCCATCGCCCGCGGCATGAAACCTTGGACGAGTTAAACACAGATATTTGTACTTTAGCCAAACAAGGCGCCGCCTATGCGGTCGACACGCTCGACCACGTAATAACTACGACAGCCTGCCAAAAAGGGACTGGTTTATTTTGGCAGCTTTTATCTGGGAAAACGCTGCCTCTCTGCCATTTGGTGCAAATCAACCTGTCCCATTCGCACCAACCTGGTGCAATGGGGACGGGTTAGCTTGCACCAATAAAAAGAAAAGGGCCGCGCACCCAAATGGATGCGCGGCCCTTATGCCATGAATGCGAGTGTTTCCGCGGCGAGCTATTTACTCAGCAGCCTCGGTGGTCTCGGCCTCGGCAGCGGCCTCCTCGACGGGAGCCTCTGCGGGAGCCTCGGCGGCCTGCTTGGCAGCCTCCTCGGCAAACTTAGCGGCACGCTTAGCCTTCTCGGCGGCCTTAGCCTCAGCGGCGGCCTTGCGAGCGGCCTCGGCCTCAGCAGCCTTGGCGGCCTTGGCAGCCTTGGCCTCCTCGGCCTTCTTGAGCTGAGCGGCAGCGGCGCCACCGAACTTGTCGGCGAAGCGCTGGACGCGTCCACCGGTGTCGACGAACTTCTGCTGGCCGGTGTAGAACGGGTGGCACTCGTTGCAAAGCTCGACCTTCATCTCGGACACGGTAGCGTGCGTCTTGAAGGTGTTGCCGCAGGAGCACGTCACCGTGCACTCGACATACTGGGGATGGATACCCTGCTTCATGGTAGGACTCCTTATTGGTCAGGCGCTGGTTACCGATCAGCGCATAAGGCGTCTTGGTTTCCGACCAAGACAACAAACTCGGCTATGGTACCACGGCGCCGCGTGTCCCACAAAAGGTTCACGGTCTTTTCGGAACGACACGAATCTGACCCATCGAAACACATCTCCACCGTTCCTTCAACTGGGAAAATGCCGTCCCCGGGGCCTGAGAAGGGCCCCGGGGACGTTCGACTGACTGCGGGAACGGCCTTTCCGCTCAATGTGTTCGGCTGAGATCGGAAATCAACCAAACTGAACTAGGTTCAGTTGACATGGTTAAAAACGGGGGCGACGCTTTTGCGTCACCCCTCGTCCCGGCCGGTTGCTTTAGTTGTACACACGGTAGTTACACTTGAACTGGGTTATGTGTCCATAGTTGGAGCGGTACCAACCCGACGTATAGCTGATTGCCTCTGCGCCTAGATAGTCGTAGCCCTTGTTGTAGCGAAGCTGACGCTAGGTCGTGTCGTACTCTGCTACGTAAAACGTGTCTCCAGAGAAGGCTTTGTACCGGTCCTTAACCGTCGAAGCCATGTACGCGGGTTCGACATCGCCTTTCTCCCCGTTGAGCGCATAGACGGGTGCCGCGATTCCGCATAAAGCCGTTGCCACGAGGATGGCGTAGACAGCCATGCGCGACGCATTGGACTTCAGCTGTTCAAATAGTTTCATGTCATTCACCTACTTCGTATGTATCGAGGTATTCCTGCTTGAGCGTCTGCGAGGACGACTCGATCTTTTCCACGAGCGTGCCGGCCTCGATGAAGTAGAACGAGTTGGTGAGGTCTGCCAGGTCGTCGAGCAGATGGCTTGAAATGAGCACGCTG
>DBGCAP010000053.1:0-13398 GCA_048367555.1 Collinsella sp. | reverse complement strand
GCAGTTTTCGCGGACGGGGCCGAGCATATGCTCGCGCAGGTCCGCCATGCCGGGCAGGTCGGCGTATTCGTCCATGACCTCTTCCATGCAAATGGGTACCTCGTAGGCGAGGTCCATCATGGTCGCAAAGCAAAACTTCTCGGATAGCCCGGCATCGGTGAGCGCCGCCTCCAGCGCGGGGTCGCCCATACCGTGGTATCGGCGAATTGCGTTGGGTCCGATGCGCCCCACACGGTTCTCGCCGCCAACGCTCATGGCGAGGCGCGCTTTTCGCCGCATACGTTCGTATGCTAAGCCCGATGCGGCATCGTACATGGGTGCGAGCGCCGCGTTTGTGCCTTTGCCAAGGATGAGCGAGTAGTTTTTAGCGTGTGCGTCAGGCGCTCCGATAATGGCGTTATAGAACAACATATAGGTAAAAAGCACAAGATTCATGTGGTGGGGGACTGTGTTAATCAGTCGTTCTTGGATGTCTCGTGTAGTTGGTCCTCCGTCGGCGGTGTATTTCTGGCTTGGCAATACACCGAGCGCCTGGCAAAAGTCCTCCTGATGCAGCCTTTCGATATTTCCGCTGCTATTGACCATTCTGTCGTACCGTTCAACGACGAGCGCGGCTTCGTCTTCAAATGTGCAATAGGAGGCGTTGGCAGTTGGAATGCCAACACGCCGAGCCGTTTTCATGCAGACGAATTCGTTTAAGGCCTGATGTTTGAACCCAGCGACACCATTTTTGAAGATATGGGTAGTGGGGGATGACCCTAGACATTCGCACCATTGGCCATCATGCCAAGCTAGTGCAAATTTGCCTTGATTGCCGCCCAGGGACCAGCTTTCGTTGGAGCCCATCCATGTCTCTCTTTCGTCATCGCGAATTGCTTTGAGCTTGTGAGCGATTTGAGAATTGGTAAGCGGGCGGTATGCCGAGACCCTGCCGCGGGCGGCGTCTAATTGATCGGCTTGACAAAACTGAACGGCCCCCGCGCAGTCAAGACCGATATGGCACAAGAGGGCGACGGGGTTGTTGGATGCAACATCATGATCGGTGGCAATAGCGCGACGCTGCTCTTGACTGTCGGGCAAAAGGCCAAATAGGAACGGGCGGACGATGTTATGGCCATACGTGCGATTGGAAAGCGGCATTGTTAGCGATAACGGTGCTCCGCGATAGGTTGGGGCGTATGCAAAGCTGCAGAGTCCATGCTCGTCTTGCCGGAGAGTGCCGGCGATTTCGCCACAAATGAGGGTCGCGAGTTCCATCTCTGCCATTTATTTCACAACCTTGCAGCCAAAGGAGAGGTTTGAAGTGCCGGAAAGGCCTTGCTCGGCTGCGATTTGGGCCAGCAAGGCACCATAGGAAGATGGCGTTCCTTGTCGAGTGGGTCGTCTGCCTACGCTTGGCTTTGGCAGGGTATTCGAGTTCGCGATAGGGAGGTTCACTATCGTCGTCGGATGTTCGGAGGGCGATGCGATGGAGTCGTTATCGCTTTGCGCGAAGAGACCTATGCCGAGTGCGTTAAAGACGGTCAGCAACTTGTCGAGCCGAATACCCGTGGCATCTCCCAGCTCGAGCGATGCGAGCAGGCGCTCCGAAACACCGGCCTTTTTAGCGAGGACGGCACGGGTGATCCCTTGCGCCTCGCGTGCCCGGCGCACGTAGACGCCAGCTTGGCGTGGTGTGGTGATGGGAAGGGTATCCACGGCGATCTCCTAACGTGCAGACTTTTGCATATCAGTATGACATGCAAAAGTCTGCATGAAAAGGCCTCATGCAAAACTCTGCATGAGGCCTCTATGTTGACGTTGAGCTTATGAGAGGCGTTTTTTATATCGCGAGAATCCCCAGATGCTCAAGCAAAATCTTAAGCCCAATGAGGATGAGCACGACGCCACCCACGATGGTGGCGGGTTTTTCGTAGCGCGCGCCAAAGGTGTGGCCGATCGCCACGCCGGCGACGGAGAAGATAAACGTTGTGATGCCGATAAGCGATACAGCGGGCACGATGTCGACCGAGAGTGCCGCAAACGAGATGCCCACGGCTAGGGCGTCGATTGAGGTGGCAATGGCGAGGATCAGGTACTCGCCCAGGTCAATCTTTTCGGCATCCTTGCCGTCGCCTTCATCCTCGTCCTCGGTAAAGGCCTCCCACAGCATTTTGCCGCCGATAAAGGCCAAAAGGATAAAGGCGATCCAGTGGTCGATGGGGCCGATGATGCCCATAAACTGACTGCCAAGCGCCCATCCGATTACGGGCATGCCGGCCTGAAAGCCGCCAAAGAACAGGCCGAGCACTACGGCGACCTTAAGGTTGATCTTTTTCATGCCGAGACCCTTGCAGATGGAAACGGCAAAGGCGTCCATCGAAAGGCCAACGGCGAGCAGCACGAGCTCGGCGAGTCCCATAGTCTGGCTCCCTCTCTGCGGGCGAACCCGCGTGTACTTCTGGCAGGGGAGCAACAAAAAAGACCCGTGGCGTACGCGTTGCGCGCACAGCCACGAGTCTCGTTCATTAAGGCAAGCCAGGCCGCATCGGCCAGTGTGTTGACTTACCGCGCCACCGGAGGCGAATCCGGTCACGCGACTACTCCCTCATTCATGTGAATACCGATGCTACCACATAAGCAGCCCATTTGGGTTGGGCTCTCAGCTGTGTTCGCTCATTCTGTAAGCATCGGATTTCGCAAGCGCCGCGGGGACAAACCGTGAGAAACTATTTAGCGTTTATGGAGCGTATACGATGGGAGCGATGCCTTGGATAAGAACGAGCTGCAAAAGCGTATGGAACAGGCCATCCGCCTGACGGCACCTGGTCAGCCGATCCGCACCGCCCTCGACATGATCATCGCCGGTCACCTGGGCGCCCTTATCTGCGTCGGCGACACCGAAAACGTGCTCGCTGCCGGTAATGACGGCTTCCCGCTCAACATTTCGTTCACCTCGAACCGTCTGTTCGAGCTCTCCAAGATGGACGGTGCCATCGTCATCGACGGCGACCTCACCCAGATCCTGCGCGCCAACTTCCACCTCAATCCCGACCCCTCGCTTGCCACGAGCGAGACGGGCATGCGTCACCGCACCGCCGCTCGCATGTCGGTGCTCACCGATGCCATCGTGATCTCGGTCTCGGCTCGTCGTGCCGTCGTTAACGTGTACGTTCACGGCAAGAGCTACGAGATCCAGCCCGACACCACCATCATGAGCTCGGTCAACCAGCTCGTCGCCACGCTCCAGACCACCCGTAAGTCGCTCGACCGCTCCCTGCTGCGCCTGACGGCACTCGAGCTGGACGACTACGTCACGCTCGCCGACATCACTGGCATCTTCTCGAGCTTCGAGATCATGCAGCAGGCAAAGACCGAGCTTAAGGATTGCATCGTCAAGCTGGGCAACCAGGGCAAGCTCGTGCAGATGCAGCTCGAGCAGCTCGCCGGCTCCAGCATGGATACCGAGTACGACCTGATGATTCGCGACTATGCAAGTGATTCTTCCGAGGCTAATGCCGAGAAGATTCGTGCAGAGCTCGCTCGCATGACGCCTAAGGACCTGTCCGACCCGCAACACGTGGCGGCAGTTCTGGGCTATGACGACCTGGACGAGGACTCCGTCATGACGCCGCTGGGCCTGCGCACGCTTTCGCGTGTGTCCGTCGTGCGCGACGGCGTGGCCGAGAAGATCGTCGACGAGTACGGCTCGCTGCAGGAGCTCATGGACGACATCAGCGAGGATCCGGAGCGCCTAGGCGACTTTGGCGTCAACAACCCTGCCATTCTTGCGGACTCGTTGTACCGCATGAAGGGCACCAAACAGGGGAACGCATAATGGCGCCCGTATGCGCCGTGGTCGTTGCCGGTGGCAGCGGCCAGCGCTTTGGAAATCCCGGCGGCAAGCAGCTCGTTAACGTGGCGGGCCGTCCGCTCATGAGCTGGTCCATCCGCGCGTTCGATCGTAGCGACAAGGTCGGCCACATCGTGGTGGTGTGCCCTGCCGAGCGCCGTGCCGAGATGCGCCGCCTGGCCATCGACCCGTTTGACTATGACACGCCCATCAGCTTTGCCGATGCCGGCGCGACCCGCCAGGATTCCACCCGTGCCGGCGTGCATGCGGTTCCGGCGGGTTTCGAATATGTCGCCATCCACGATGGTGCTCGTCCGCTCATTACGACCGAGGCCATCGACCACGCTATCGACGTGCTCATGGGTGACCGCTCGCTCGACGGTGTCGTGTGCGGTCAGCCCGCGATCGACACGCTCAAGATCGTCGACGGCGATAATATCGTCGAGACGCCGCCGCGCGAGCTCTATTGGGCCGCGCAGACGCCGCAGATTTTTAGCGTCGACGCCATGAAGCGCGCTCACGCCGCTGCTATCGCCGAGGGTTTTATCGGTACCGACGATTCATCGCTGGTCGAGCGCATGGGTGGGTGCGTCCGCTGCGTCCAGAGCCCACGCGACAACCTTAAGGTGACGGTGCCCGAGGACCTGCGTCCCGTAACCGCGATTCTGCTCGGTCGCATGGCCGAGGGAGAGGACCTTCCCCATGTTCAGTAACCTGCGCATTGGCCACGGCTACGACGTCCACCGTTTGGTGGAGGGGCGTCGATGTATCATCGGCGGGGTCGACATTCCCTACGAGCGCGGCCTGCTGGGCCACTCGGATGCCGATGTGCTCGCGCACGCCTTGGCCGATGCCATTCTGGGCGCCTGCCGCGGGGGAGACATCGGCAAGCTATTCCCCGACACCGATCCTGCCTACGAGGGTGCTGATTCGATGGTGCTGCTCGCTCGCGTGATGGACTACGCGCGCGAGCTGGGCTTTGAGTTTGTCGATGCCGATTGCACCATTGCCTGTCAGCAACCCAAGATCACCCCGCACCGCGATGCCATGCGCGCCAACCTTGCCCATGCCTTGGGCGTTGACGTCGAAAATGTGGGCGTCGCCGCCACTACGACCGAAAAGCTCGGTTGGGAAGGCCAGGGCGAGGGAATCGGCGCCTGGGCCGTCTGCCTGCTACAGAAAACCGTTAAGGAGTAACGAATGCGTATCTACAACAGCGCTACCCATAAAAAGGAAGAGTTCCAGCCCATCGAGTCCGGCAAGGTCCGCATGTACGTGTGCGGCCCCACGGTCTACGACAACATCCACATCGGCAATGCCCGCACGTTCATCAGCTTCGATGTGATTCGACGCTGGCTCATCGCGAGCGGCTACGAGGTCACGTTCGCCCAGAACCTCACCGATGTCGACGACAAGATCATCAAGCGCGCCAACGAGCAGGGCCGTACGGCTGCCGAGGTCGCGACGGAGTTCTCCAACAAGTTCATCGGCGTCATGCGCGCCGCCAACGTGCTCGATCCCGATGTGCGCCCCCGCGCCACCAAGGAGATCGGCCCCATGATCGCCATGATCAAGACGCTTATCGAGCAGGGCTACGCTTACGCAGCCGATAACGGCGATGTGTACTTTGCCGTGCGCAGCGATCCCAACTATGGTCAGGTCTCGGGCCGCAACATCGACGACCTTATGGTTGGCGCGCGCATCGAGGAGAACGAGGACAAGAACGACCCGCTCGACTTTGCCCTGTGGAAGGCCGCCAAGCCGGGCGAGCCCAGCTGGCCGAGCCCCTGGGGCGAGGGCCGTCCCGGTTGGCACACCGAGTGTGCCGCCATGGTGCACCGCTACCTGGGCACTCCGATTGACATCCACGGCGGCGGCTCCGACCTTGCTTTCCCGCATCACGAGAACGAGTGCGCCCAGGCCACCTGCGCCTGGCACCAGGGCTTCTCCAACACCTGGATGCACACGGGCATGCTGCTGGTAGACGGCGAGAAGATGTCCAAGTCGCTCGGCAACTTCTTTACGCTGGCCGAGGTCCTCGAGCAGCACTCCGCTGCCGCCCTGCGCCTGCTGATGCTGCAGACGAGCTATCGCTCGCCGCTCGACTTTTCTTGGGAGCGCCTGGAGGGTGCCGAGAACTCGCTCACGCGTATCGCCGGTACGGTCGAGAACCTGCGCTGGGCCGCGAACCATGCGACGGCCGATGCCGATGTGGCTGCCGCCGAGGCATTTGCCGCCAAGGCCGCTGAGACTCGTGCTGCCTTTAAGGAGTGCATGGACGACGACTTTAACACCGCTGGTGCCATGGGTGCTGTCTTTGGCTTTGTGACCGAGTGCAACCAGTACCTGGAGCAGGCGGGCGACGCTGCCGCCAAGGCCGCCGCGCTTGCCGCCGCCGACACGCTGGCCGAGCTGCTCGATACGCTTGGCGTTGAGCTCCCCGAGCCCAAGGTCGAGTTGCCGCTGGGCCTGCTGGGCGTTGCCGCCGGTTTGGTTGCCTACACGGGTGACGACGTGGACGAGGCCGCTGCCAAGATTCTCGAGGCCCGCGCCGAGGCCCGCGCCGCCAAGAACTGGGATCTGGCCGACGCCATCCGCGACCAGCTCAAGGATCTGGGCCTGACGATCGAGGATACTGCCGCGGGCACCCGTATTAAGAGTCTCTAGTATTTGTTGACCGTTCGAGGTGCGGCAGATTGCCTTGAAAGAGAAGGGCATAGACCTGGTGGTCATGCCCGACGATTGAAAGGCAAGATGCCGTGGCTCGGACGGTCGATTCTTGTTCGTTATCTATTTAAGGAGGCCGTTTTATGGCCGACAATCGCAAGCGTGCACCGCGTGGAGGCAAGCGGGCTGCTTCTGGCTCGCGTCCGGGTCGCCGCAACGACCGCGCTGCCGCTCCCAAGGGCCAGCGCGATCGTACCCAGGCCGCACGTCCGCAGCGCGATCGCAACCGCGATGCTGTCCAGGTTCCCAAGGGCGAGTTTATCGAAGGTCGCCGTGCCGCCGCCGAGGCGCTGCGTACCGGCTTTCCCGTCAAGTGCGCGCTCATCGCTGAGGGCGGGGAGCGCGATGCCGCCTTGTCGCGCCTGGTCGACGACCTCAACGCCGCGGGCGTCCGCATTAAGTATGTGCCGCGCGCGCAGCTCGATGCGCTGTCGAGTCATGGCGCTCACCAGGGCATTGCGCTCGAGGTTGGTAACTTCCCTTACGCTGATGTTGCCGATATCCTCGACCGTGCGGGCGACGGTCCGGCGCTCGTCGTTGTGCTCGACCATGTGACCGACGACGGCAACTTTGGCGCCATCGTGCGCTCCGCCGAGGTTGTGGGCGCGGCCGGTGTCATCATTGCCAACAAGCGCGCTGCCGGCGTGACCGTTGGCAGCTACAAGACTTCCGCCGGCGCCGTCATGCATCTGCCTATCGCGCAGGTTCCCAATATCGCCCGTGCACTCGACGACCTCAAGGCCGCTGGCTTTTGGGTGGGCGGTGCCTCCGAGCACGCCGAGGGCAGCTGCTGGGATGCTCCCTTCGAGGGCCGCGTGGCGCTCGTCATGGGCTCCGAGGGCGACGGCATCTCGCGCCTGGTGCTCGAGAAATGCGACTTTTTGACCAAGCTTCCCCAGCGCGGCATGACCGAGAGCCTCAACGTAGCCCAGGCGACCACCGCACTGTGCTTTGAGTGGCTGCGCCGCAATGCCGGCGAGTTCATGGGGGAGGAGTAGCGCATGTCCAAGAAGAACCGCGCCAAGTCCAAGGCCAAGCGCTTTGGCGAGGGCTCGGCCAAGCCGATTGTTTCGGCCGCGACCTATGGCGTGGGCGGCAATGCGTTTGCGCAGGCCATCGCCGATCCGGTCTCGACGGTGCACTCCAGTAAGCCCGAGCTGCTGGTGGTCGACGGCTACAACGTGATCCACTGCACGCCGCGCTACGAAAAGCTCGTGTACGACCATTCCGACGATCCGTATTCCAGCGACGTTCACGATATGGCGCGCACTGCCCTCATCAACGACGTCGCCGCCTTTGCCCAGGGCCGCTACGAGGCCGTGATCGTGTTCGACGGCGCGGGCAATATCTCCAACGAGCGCCCCAACCTGCCGGCCCGTGGCGTGCGCATCGAGTTTTCGCCGACGGGCGTCTCGGCCGATACCGTGGTGCAGAAGCTCTGCATCGAGGCGCGCGAGGAAGGCCGCGCGTGCTCCGTGGTGTCGAGCGACGGCACGATTCAGGCCGTCGTCATGGGCAAGGGTGTCACGCGCATATCGAGCCGCATGCTGGTGGACGAGATCAAACAGATCGATAACGACGTTCACGAGGCAGAGGAAGCTCCGCAGATCAAGATGACCCTGGGCAGCCGTCTAAGCCCCGAGGCCCTGGCCAAGCTCAAAGCTCTGCGCGGGAGGTAGGGGAGTTGGCGGGGCGATGCTGTCTCGCTAACTCCATTCAGCGATGTCGATCATTCTTTCGAGGCGCCATGTTAGCGCCTCTTTTAGATAAGGCAGTCTCGCTGTAAGAGCGTCGTTTTTGGATAGGATTTCGATTGCCTCGTCAACGAAACCCTCGAGTTTGTCGCCGTCAAACCAGCCCATGTCCTCGACGAGCAACATTTGTTTGGCGGGGCTTGAATGAAATTGTGCGCTGGTAAAACTGTGCTCTCCCGCCCTAAGCTCCTCTAGTGATATGTTGCACCAGAGTGATGAGCCCGAATCGAAGATAGGGGCAGGTCTGCAGGCTAGCGTGTTTACGTTTCGCACAAGGCCAAAGTTACGCCAATGACGATCGTAGTTGGCGATGATGTCGTCGCACACGATCATGCGGTCAAGGGCATCCTTGACGCCTGTCACCCCGAGCTCCTCGCAGTTTGCTACGTATCGCTCGTAGTCGGTTAGTCGTTCATCTGCGTTTGCGTGCTGGTTTACATAGAACGCAGGGACATACTCTTCTTCATCAGTTAAGAAGACATCGCATATGCTCAGGGCGGAAGTGCCCGTGCCCTCGAGCGAGTAAGGCACATAATCGCAGGTGTTTAGGATGCGACGGTGGAGCGTGGTCGCCACCAGCTCGTTATAAGGTTCCTGGTTCAGGTGCGCTCCTGCCTTATGCAGAATTCGACGCCCGCCCTCGCATGTCCAGTACTTTTGAAGATTGCCGTCCGAGGTGTTGTCGGGCTTTGCGGCAGCCGCTTTTCCCTCTGGGGCGAAGGGTGCAATGGTTAGCGAGACGTCATCAAAGGCATTATTGAAGAAATTGATATCTTCCCACGCGAGGCCGGAGTCTTGGGGCCTAATCCAATACTGGTCGGATAAGGAGAGGCCGAGATTTCGCTGTACGAGTTCATCAGGAACATCGACTGCGGCTTCTGCAAGCAGGGAGGCTAGCCCAATGCGTGCGAGCGGGATACCGCGGCCGCGCCACCAGATGCGGAAGGAGTCGAGCGATATGGGGCTATTAGGGCCAAATACTCCAATAGGGGCGTGGGCGTAATCGATGTCGGCGCCGATGTGGGTAAAGTCTTTTCGTGATGTGCTGTAGACCAGCTGAGCGACTTCGTGCGTGCGGTTCATGAGGGTGAACGCGATCTCGCTCTTACCGTGGCCGCGGCGGGGACGTCCCCCCGTTTTGGTCACGGAGCGGAGCCGCGTGTCGACGCTGTCTTTGTCGATGAGCCATACACCAGAAGCCTTGCGGGCCTCAAGTGCTCCGTTTTTTATGAGCTCCTGCACCCTGCGCGGAGTGATGCCGAGCAGCTCGGCGGCTTCTTTGGTAGTAAGCATCGCGAAACCCTTCGCCAGAACGAATAGTTTTATATATAGCAATTGTAATTAAAACTATTCGTTCTGGCGAATGGTTTTAAGATTGAGGGCGCACTGACAGAAATGAACGGGCCTGGTACGCGTTGTTGCTGGATTTTGCATATTTGTATAACGCCGTGCGGCCTGTTGCGCCCCGTCCGCAATTCCTTTATTCTTAACTGGCTTCGCGTGAAAGCGCCAAGTGTGCCAGTGTGGCGCAACGGTAGCGCAACTGATTTGTAATCAGTGGGTTGCAGGTTCGATTCCTGTCACTGGCTCCATGAGAGTTTCGGGCTCTGTCTCTATATGGGACAGGGCCCGTTTCTTATATATGTGGCTATATTCGACTGTCCGCCGTTAGCTTAAAAGCTACGAGGTACAAGATGCCGCCGATAACGTACATGCAGGCATC
This sequence comes from Collinsella sp., assembly GCA_048367555.1. Taxonomy (GTDB): domain Bacteria; phylum Actinomycetota; class Coriobacteriia; order Coriobacteriales; family Coriobacteriaceae; genus Collinsella. Next base: position 3,362 of record DBGCAP010000053.1, on the reverse strand, counting down.
AAGTGGATCTGGGGTACTGAACTCGAGCAGTATAGGCGCAAGTACTTCCCAGCAGATTGAGCATCCCGCCGATAATGTCAAACTGCTTGCAAGGCTGCATATCGGCGTTTTCCCGCTCACCGTTTCGCAGAGGACGTTTACGTAGGCGGGAAAAATGATTCCTCCGCACAGATCTCCGAGCTGATAATGGGCGAAGTTGTAGGGGAGGAAAAAGTCGAAGCTCGCAATGTATCTGTTAACGAGATACACGATGCCGGCAAGCAACGGCAGAAGATTTCCGCTGGAAATAAGCGCAGATCTGAATCGTTTAGCCACAGACCGCAAACATAGTCAGGCCAAGGCAAATGCCCAAAGCGATGATGATGATCTGGCTGCAGCCGTTACCCGAAGGGACCATGACACTCTCTTTCTCGATGCTATCGATGCATTAGTGAATAAAGTATGCCACAGGCGGCAGTGTATTTGTTGAGCAACAACCCGTGGCCGCCGGCACGCTTTCGATTTGTATCGCCTAAAGCGTCAGTCGAATAACCGGGCGCTTACCGTGGTAGCTTTCGATAATGGCACGAGCGTTGTCGACGGCCACGACACTCCTGAGCCTATTGGAGAATCCGCCCGCAATGAGGGCAAATACGACGGCGATGGCAAGGGCACAGTACGTGACCAAGCGTGCCTTCTTGCGAAATTCTCCGAGCTGATTGACCTTATCTCCGTAAAACATTCTGGCGATGATTAGTTGCTTGTGGAGTGTCGCACATGCGGAGGTAGAGGGTGGGGCGTCTCGGCGACGTTGCGTATGGGTGCACCTGCAACGGTATGTGATTCCGCCCAGTTAACCCTCCAGCCCACAATAACCAAGCACTGCTTGGTCGTTTGATATGGCCCCACAAAAGAGAATGGGATCAACAAGGTCAGCGAAACGGAATCGTTGGCATCAGGTCTACGGAAAGGAAAAAAGACCATGATTTACCCTCTTTGCGACATTGCCGGCAGGGACAGGGCAACTGATAAGCCGATCGTCAGTACCTGTGTCATGGATATGCAGGTGCAGCTGCTGCGTTATTTTCGCGATTATGGCTTGGATAACGATCCGGATTGGCGCGAGTCCCTCGATGCCATTCTCGAGTCCCAACAAGAAGACGGCTGCTTTCCTCTGAGCAGCAATCGCAATATGCCCAGTGATGCGCGCGTCGATTTTCTCTATCGACCTACGTACGCTTGCTGCCAGATCATGATGCGAGCTCTGCTGGGTGGAAAGCTATCGGACGAGCAGGGGCAACGAGTCAATACCGCTCTGTCTCGCGGCCTTGCTTTTTCCTGCGGGCGTGGTCTTAATGGCCACGGTATCGAAGATCTTGAGCGACAGTGCGAGGATGTTGCCGATTTTGGCCATGCGGGGATTATGGAAATAGCTGAGCGTTATCCCATGCTGTGCCCCGAGTTTTTCTCTCTCATTAACAAAATTGGAGACGAATACGTTGAGCGAATCGCCAACGGGGATGTGATTTACTACTTTGGATCAAATCTTGCACAGAAGATTTTGACGGCGGCAGAGTCCCTGGGCCGGACCAATCTGTCGCTCGACAAAATCCAGCGCTATCTTGAGATGGACTCGAGGAGAAAATATCGATAGGTTAAAGATTAGAAAGGCGGGCGCCACCAATGCTGCTTGGACAGTACATAAAAAGAAACATGCCAGATGCGGTCGAGCTTAACGACATGGTTTCCCATCCAGGCGAGGGGTACGCTATTAGCCAGATGGAGGCTGCGCCCGTCGATACGGGGAGCTTGCGTATGCGCATCAAAGCATATGCAAATGGCCCTGATGGTCCATATTCGGAGGGACGCCTTGCGCTCTACCATCAGGTGCACGAGCTTTTTGCGCTGCTTGCAGCCGAGCCGTCCAACAAAGGCATGAAGGGCTACGAGCTCAAGGATTCCTTTATTGGCGGTGAAGAGGCAGACCTGATTATGCTCACCGTTTCCCACGAAGAGCGTTCACAGGAAGACATTGCCTATAACGTTTTGCTGTGCAGCAAGAATGCGGTGGGGGAGCGCCGTGCCAGGATTCGCGATGGCGTGCGTATCGGCGGCATGTGCGTAGCCGAGGAGTTTGGGTATCGCGGCGAATTCAGGTCCTCGGTACACCCGCTGGCGCTGCCGCTCAATTTGAGCGAGGTCTACGTGCTTATGGATGCGCTGGCTACCTATGAGCGCGGATGTAGCCGGTTTGATCCCCATGGTAGGACGGCTCGGCGTATTGCAGGCATGATCAAGCGCGAACTGAGCGGTTACGCTAAGGAGAAACTTGGTTCGCGTTTGGAGGGGATGGGCTTTGCTCAACTGGAGGAGGTCGACCCCATGTTTGTTCCTGATATTCCAGGGGATAAAGTGCCTGAGGGCAGATCTTCGCAGGTTGCCAATTGGCTCTTATATGAAAAGGCTGGTCGCTGGGCGCGTGTGTGTCTTGCGGGTGGCGAGAGCGTGCAAGGGATTATCTTGCCGCGAGCTGAGCTTGGGCGCTTCTTTGCGAGTTGTCCACAAGCGGCGAGGGACGGTGCGGCCCAAGCGGATTCACGACCCAAGTGTGTCGTCTGGCGAAGCGATGATGACTACGACGTTATCGATTGGGCAGATGTCGTGGATGTAAGGCGAGAATAGATAAATGTCTCGATCTGTAACACGAAGGGATGGAAAACCGTTCGTACTGTTACAGAATGAGACGTAAGCCAGGGTCTCTGCGAAACATCTCGATCTGTAACAGATAGGGGAGAAAATGTTCTCCAAATGTTACAGATAGAGACAAAGGCGGGAGCGGGCCCAGCCGTTTACCTTGAGCGTGGATTTCTGGACGAACGGGAGTGGAAAATCTCCCGCTTAGTGAATGAGCGTGGATAATCTGCCACTTTGGCTTTGGGGTCACGCTAAAAGTGGGAGATTGTCCACGCTCGATCATGCCGTGGAAGCCCGATCGCGATCTATGTCGATCTATGTAATAGTGCAAGAGGGTCGTTATCGAAGGTCGATGCTGTAGGCGTACTCCACCGTGCCAAAGTGTTCCCTTGGGAAATGTCACCAGTGCAGCCAAATCCATCGACCTTCATATCTAAACTCAACAAAATCGCAGGTCAAAGGTATATAGATACGCCCGGCACCGTGTATCTAGAGGTTTTCGTTGACAGCCCCCAAGGTTGCATCGTATTATCTTTTTCGTTCGCGGGGGCGGCGGTCCAAAAGACCAAAGAACCTGCGGATACTTGAACGATTGGGAGTTTGCCCGAGTGGTTAATGGGGACGGGCTGTAAACCCGTTGGCTCTGCCTACATAGGTTCGAATCCTATAGCTCCCACCCGTCAAGTGCC
>DBGCAP010000052.1:0-21306 GCA_048367555.1 Collinsella sp. | reverse complement strand
GGCATGGGAAGCCTCCTCCCCGCAGGTGCGGTAAGGGCTACCGCACGGGCCGATACTCAAAGCCCATTGTGGCATCCCGAGCCCGCGGAAAGAAGCTGCGCCGCGGGGGAGGCGACCCAAATGGCTTTCTCATATCGTCTTTCATATAGGCACACAAGGTCAAAGGCGGCACCATGATCCTCCTGGTCGACAAGATCGTGCGTTGAACGGGCGCCGCGTGCATGGTAGTATTTCACGACGTGGTGCAACGCTTCTCTAAATGGAAGTCCTTCATTACCTTTGTAACCACTAATCACAAGGGCTCTTGGCGCAACGGTTAGCGCAGGGGACTCATAATCCCTGGGTTCTGGGTTCGAATCCCGGAGGGCCCACCAGAGAATCAAGAGGCCGGGCAAATAGCCCGGCTTCTTTTTGTCAAAGTTCCCACTTCGTATGCCTGCCAAATTGCTAGATAAACGCTTGCGGGTCAAATCCACGTAATTGTTAATGCTGATCGACAAGAACCATTCCAAAACCATGCCGGATTACGGGGCCGGACCCGGACCGGCCGTCCATACCCTGCATTTCACGGAATGCGAGAGTCGTCTACCTGCGGTTTTGTTTTTGCCGATTACGTCATGCTCGGGGGTTGCCGGCCTAGCCCCGTAAACCGGCATGGTTTTGGAATCGCCGGGCGGGCGGGGGCGCGGTTGGCCCCGACAATGGGCCCGGCGCCGGCGGGATGGCCGTTGGGCGAGTGGCGGCCCGCGCCGCGAAAGCGAAAAACGGCGGGCGGCGGGACTCGAGATGTCCCGAGGGCGCCGGAGAGGTGGTCGGCGGCCTCGCCGCCGCCCGCGGGGCGCGCCCCGCGGGCGGATAAGGGCATCGCGGGGCTTCGCCGCCCGTTCCCGCGTCTGCAACCGCGGCCAGGCCGCGCGCCCGCGCCGGAGCCCGCGAAAGTTTTTCCAAAATTGTCCTTGCATCAGCGTCCGAGTTCCCGTATAGTACCTCTTCGCACGGGGGCGTAGCTCAGCTGGGAGAGCGCTTGACTGGCAGTCAAGAGGTCAGGGGTTCGATCCCCCTCGTCTCCACCCGAGCATTGAATGAGGCTCCAACGCAAGTTGGGGCCTTTTTTCATTTAGGCACACAAGGTCAAAGGCGGCACCATGATCCTTCTGGTCGACAAGATCGAAAAAAGCTTCGGCGCGCGCGTCCTCTTTAGCGGCGCGTCTTTCCAGATCAACCCCGGCGAACGCTTTGCGCTCGTGGGCCCCAACGGCGCCGGCAAAACCACCATGCTCAAGATCATCATGGGCATCGACAGCCCCGACGCCGGCCAGGTCCAGTACGCCAAGGACTGCCAGGTAGGCTACCTAGAGCAGGAAACCAACCTGGAGCACAAGGACACCACCATCCTCGCCGAGGTCATGGCCGCCGCCAAGGAAATCCGCCGCATGGGCAGGCGCGCCAACGAGCTGCAGGCCCAGATCACCGAGCTTTCCGAGCAAGGCAAGGACGTCGACGCACTCCTTAACGAGTACGGCCAGGTCCAGGACCGCTTTGAGCATCTGGGCGGCTACGAGCTCGAGAGCAACGCCCGCAAGATCCTGTCCGGCCTGGGCTTTAAGGTCACCGACTTTGAGCGCCCGTGCTCCGAGTTCTCCGGCGGCTGGCAGATGCGTATCGCGCTCGCCAAGCTCTTCCTGCGCCACCCCGACCTGCTGCTGCTCGACGAGCCCACCAACCACCTGGATCTCGAGAGCGTCCAGTGGCTGCGCGGCTTTATCGCCAACTACGACGGCGCCGTGCTCATCGTCAGCCACGACCGCGCCTTCATGGACGCCTGCGTCGATCACGTCGCCGCGCTCGAGAACCGCCGCGTGACCACCTACACCGGCAACTACAGCAGTTACCTCAAGCAGCGCGAGGACAATCTGGAGCAGATGCGCGCCAAGCGCGCCGCGCAGGAGCGCGACATCGCCCACATGCAGGTCTTCGTCGACAAGTTCCGCTACAAGCCCACCAAGGCCGCCCAGGCGCAGGAGCGCATCCGCAAGATCGAGCAGATCAAAAAGGAACTTGTCATCCTGCCCGAAGGCCACAAGCACATCGACTTTAAGTTCCCCGACCCGCCGCGCTCGGGCGACATGGTCGTGGGCCTGGAGGGCGTATCCAAGTCCTACGGCGACAAGCACATCTACAGCGACATCGATCTCAAACTCTACCGCGGCGAGCACGTGGCGCTCGTCGGCCCCAACGGCGCCGGCAAGTCCACGCTCATGAAGATCCTCGCCGGCCTGGAGCCGCCCACCACCGGCACGCGCGACCTGGGCACCAACGTGGGTGTGGCCTACTATGCCCAGCACGCGCTCGAGGGCATGACCGAGTCCAACACCGTCCTGCAAGAGATCGACACTGTCACACCCAAGTGGACCGTACCGCAGCAGCGCAGCCTGCTGGGCGCCTTCCTGTTTAGCGACAACGATTCCATCGAGAAGCAGGTTCGAGTCCTCTCCGGCGGCGAAAAGGCGCGTCTGGCTCTGGCCAAGATGCTCGTGGCGCCCGAGGCGCTCCTGTGCCTAGACGAGCCCACCAACCACTTGGACATCGACTCGGTGGACATGCTCGAGAACGCACTGCAAAACTTCCCCGGTACCATTGTGCTGATCAGCCACGACGAGCACTTGGTGCGCGCTGTGGCCAACCGCATCATCGACATCCGCGACGGCAAGGTCACGGTCTACGATGGCGACTACGACTACTACCTCTTCAAACGCGAGGACCTCGCTGCCCGCGCCGCCGCCGAGGCAGCAGGGGAGAGCGCACCTGCCGCGGCCAAGTCCACCAAAGCCAACGCCGCCCAGGACAGCAGCCCCGCCGCGGCACCCAAGCCGGCCGAGGGCAAAAAGACCAAGGAGCAAAAGCGCGCTGAGGCACAGGCCCGCGCCGCGCTCAACAAAAAGCTCAAGGGCGTGCGCAACCAGCTCAAGAAGATCGAGACAGAGCTGGACAAAAAGCGTGCCCGCTATGATGAGCTTATGGAATTGATGGCAAGCGAAGAGCTTTATGCCGATCAGGACAAGTTCAACGCCGCGCTGGGGGAATATAACGGCCTTAAGCAAGAGCTGCCCAAGCTCGAGGACGAATGGCTGGAGCTTTCCACCCAGATCGAAGAGGAGACCGCGCGTGAACTCTCGTAAAGCCACCGCCGTGGCGATGAGCATCATAGCCATCGCTTGTCGCATCTGCGGCATCTTTATGAGCGCGATGACCGTGCTGCTGTGCTTCAGCGGCCTCACCGCCAAGCTGCAGATCGTGGGCTTTGTCGTTGAGCTTTCGCGCGCCCTGCCGAGCGCCATCGCCGGCTACGGCGTTATCACCTCGCCCTTTGGCGGTGTCTTCCGCTTGGATTACGCCATCGTCGCCGTCATCCTGTTTGTGGCCGACTACCTGCTCACGCGCGCCTCGCGTCGCGTCCGCTAGGGGAGCGCCATGTCCAGCAGCTACCTCATGAACCTGCTCGCCAGCGCTGTCGCCGTCATCGTGGGCATCGTCATCCACGAGAGTGCACACGCCGCCGCGGCCTGGGCGCTCGGCGACAAGACGGCGCGTTCACGCGGCCGCGTTTCGCTCAACCCGCTCAACCATATCGACCCGTTTGGCACCGTCCTCCTGCCGCTGCTGATGCTCGCGGCCGGCGGCCCGGTGTTCGCCTTTGCCAAGCCCGTGCCCGTCTACCTCAACAACCTCAAGCACCCCAAGCGGGACGAAGTCCTGGTGAGCGCAGCCGGCCCCGCATCGAACATCGCACTGGCATGCCTCGCCGCAGCCCTCATGCACGCAGCGTACGGCAATCTCTACGCCAGCATGTCTTTTGCCGTGGCGTCGCAGATCATGAACTTCGGCGCCACCTTTATCGTGGTCAACCTGTCGCTCGCGTTCTTTAACCTCATCCCGATCCCGCCGCTCGACGGCTCGTCAATCATCGTGCCCTTCCTCAAAGGCAAAGCCCTCGCCAACTACTACCGTCTGCAGCAATACGCTATGCCGATCCTTATCATCGTGCTGTATCTGCTGCCCATGTGGACCGGCATCGACGTGATCGGCCGCTATTTCGACGTTACCGTGTATCCGCTGGCTGAGCGGCTGCTCGACTTCGCAATCGCCGGCATCTAGGGTAAACTTACAGGTCGACCGCGCATAACGGTCGCAACATGCACCCAAACCGCGCCGCGAAGGCGCCGTCAAAGGAGGTCGAAGATGTCGTATCGTGTGTCGACGCAGGTCTACAGCGGACCGTTCGACCTGCTGCTGCAGCTGGTAACCCGCCAAAAAGTTGATATCGGCGCCATCTCGATCAGCGAGGTGGCCGAGCAGTACCTTGCCGAGGTCGAGCGCATCGAGGCGCTGGACCTGGACGTGGCGAGCGACTTTTTGCTGGTCGCGGCAACCCTTCTGGACATCAAGGCCGCCTCGCTGGTGCCCCAGGAAGCCCCGCGCAAGACAGACGACGATGACGAGGATGACGATGACCTCGAGGAGCTCAGCGCACTCGACGGCGACGCCCTGCGCGAGGTCCTGATTCAGCGCCTGATCGCCTATAAGCAGTTTAAGGGCGCGGCGGCAGCCCTTGGCGCGCGCATGCAGGCCGAGAGCCGCATGCATCCGCGCGTGGCCGGCCCCGACCCCGAGTTCCTAGGCCTTATGCCCGACTACCTGGCCGGCATCACCCTGCGCGGCCTGGCCGTCATCTGCGCCGACCTGGACGGCAAGCGCCAGACCTTCCTACTGGAGGCCGAGCACGTGGCACCGCATCGTGTGCCGCTCGACTTGACCGTGGCCTCGGTCGATCGCTTTACTATGGCGCACCAAACCTGCACCTTCCGAGAACTGTTGGACGGCGACGCCACCACCGAGCAGCTCGTTGTCACCTTCCTGGCCATGCTAGAGCTCGCCAAACGCGGCTCGCTCACGCTAAGCCAGGACGAGATCTTTGGAACCATTCAAATCAACCGCGTCGAGGGCGCCGAGGCATACGTGCCCGGCGAGGGCCCCGAGCTCACCGAATAGGAGCGCCAACCATGTCAACTCTTTCCACGCTGGAGGCAAACAGCCTTAAAGGCGCCCTAGAGGCGCTGTTGCTGGTGTCGAGCGACCCCGTGAGCGCACCCGCGCTGGCAGGTGCGCTGGATATCGCCCCGGGCGAGTGCGCGTCACTTTTGGCCGAGCTCAAGGTTGAGTATGAGGAAGCCAACCGCGGCTTTCAACTGCGCGAGGTCGCCGGTGGCTGGCGCCTGTTCACACACCCCGCCTACCACGATGTGGTCGAGGCCTACGTGCTGAGCTGGGACACGCAAAAGCTGTCGCAGGCAGCGCTCGAGACCCTGGCCGTCATCGCCTACCACCAGCCCGTCACACGCGAGGTGGTCAAGGGCATCCGCGGCGTCAACTCCGACGGCGTCATCGCGTCGCTCGTGGACAAGGGACTGGTGCGCGAGCTCGGCCGCGACCCCGAACGCGGTCAGGCCATCATCTACGGCACGACCAACGCCTTTTTGGAAAAGTTCGGCCTGCGCTCCACTCGCGACCTGCCCGATCTAGAGCAATTTGCGCCCGACGAGCAGTCGCGCCAGTTTATCCGCGAGCGCCTGAGCGGCCGCAGCATTCAGTCTACGCTCGAAGAGCAGGCCGAGGACCTGGACGAAGAGCGCGAACTGATCGATACCGATGTTGAAGATACCGATGGCGAGGAGCTGCTGGCCGCCGGTGACACCTCGGAGGACATGCATGACGAGGACTAACGAAGCAGGGGAGACGCGCACTGCAAGCGCCGCGGGCGCCACAACGCCAGCGGGCGACGTCCAGCCCGTCTACCCGCACACCATGCGCCTGCAGCGCTTTTTGGCGCGCGCGGGCGTGGCGAGCCGCCGCGGCTCGGAGGACCTGATGACCGCCGGCCGCGTGACCGTCAACGGCCAGGTCGCAACCGAGCTGGGTACCAAGGTCGATGTGGACCGCGACCATATCGAGGTCGATGGCATGCCGGTCAAGCTCAACCAGGGCGCCGTGTACCTGATGCTTTACAAGCCGACCGGCTACCTCACCACCATGAGCGATCCGCAGGAACGCCCTTGCGTGGCCGACCTGGTCCCGCGCGACCGCTTTCCGGGGCTCTTCCCGGTGGGTCGCCTGGACCGCGACACCACGGGCCTTTTGCTCTTCACCACCGACGGCGACCTGTCGCAGGATCTGCTGCACCCCAGCAAGCACGTCTACAAGACCTACCAGGCGCTCGTGGACGGCCAACTGACCGATCGCGACTTGGAACCACTCCGTCGCGGCATCGAGCTCGACGACGGCCTGTGCCAGCCGGCGATCTGCCGCGTCATTAACGCTCGCGAGGCCGAGGCGGTGGCTCCGCAAGGCGTTAAGCCCGGCACCACCGCCGTTGAGGTCATCATCCGCGAGGGCCGCAAGAACCAGGTCAAGCGCATGCTGGGCAAGATCCACCACCCAGTGATCCGTCTGCACCGCTGCAACTTTGCCGGCCTGGAGCTCAGGGACGTGGCCAAGGGCTCGTGGCGCGAGCTCACCGACCGCGAGGTGCAGATCCTCAAGGACGGCGGTATCCCGCCCAAGCAGGCCAGCTCCAAACGCGGCGCCGCGCCGGCGACCAACACCGCTAGTCGCACGCGGCACCACGGCAGCCACGGCTCCGCGCCCAAGCGCAACACCTACCGCGAGCGCTACACGGGCTAACCAGTCCGCCAAAGCCCCAGCGCCCGCGTCCCATACCAGCACGTCAACCACCGAAAGGAAGCATTGCATGATCGTCGCCATCGACGGCCCCGCCGGTTCCGGCAAGTCCACTATCGCCAAGGAGATAGCCCTCCAGCTGGGCTTTAACAAGCTCGACACGGGTGCCATGTATCGCGCCGTCACCTTCGCCGCGCTCGACCGTGGCATCGACCTGGATAACGAGGCGGCTATCGATGCCCTCGCCAAGCAGATCGAGATTCGCTTTACCAACGGCACCGGAGAGGACACGCGCCTGACCATCGACGGCAAGGACGCCTCGGCTGCCATCCGCACCCCGCAGGTGGACGCCAACGTGTCCAAGGTCTCGGCCTACCCGGGCGTGCGCGCGGCCATGCTCATCCACCAGCGCCGCGCTGCCGAGGACCGCGATATCGTCGCCGAGGGTCGCGACATCGGCACCGTCGTGTTCCCCAACGCACAGGTCAAGGTCTTTCTGACCGCCGACCCGCGTGAGCGCGCCCGTCGCCGCGTGCTGCAGCGCCACCAAAACGACGCCCAACCGCTCACCGAAGAGCAACTCGAGACCGAGGTTAACGAGACCCTCGATGCCCTCAAGCAGCGCGATAAGCTTGACAGCAGCCGCGAGGTCGCACCGCTCGTGCCCGCCGAGGACGCCGTGCACGTCGACTCCACCGCCCACACCATCGACGAGGTCGTCTCGATCATCGAGGACCTCATCAACCAAAGGAGGTAGCCCATGCGCCTGTTTAAACAGACGCCCGAGGATTACTACAACGCCCCCTACGCCGAGTTCCCGGCGCTCATCCGCGGCACCGTCGCCGTGGTCATGGGCATCCTGTGGGTCTTCTCCAAGCTTATGTGGCGCTGGAAGGTCGAGGACGCCGACCTGCTGTTTGAGCGCCAGGAAGGCCGCGGCAGCGTGGTCATCTGCAACCACACCTCGATGGCCGAACTCCTGGCCGTGGAGACGGCGTTGTTCTTTGGCGGCCGCCGCATCCGCCCCATCTTTAAATCCGAGTTTGCCAAGAGCAAGATCGTGCGCTGGGCCTTTAGCCGTGTGGGCGGTATTCCCGTCGAGCGCGGCACCGCCGACATGAAGTGCCTGCGCGACGCCCAGCATGCGCTGCAGCGCGGCGAGGACGTCCTGATCTTCCCCGAGGGCACGCGCATTCGCTCACGCGAGATCAAGCCCGAGGTCCACGGCGGCTTTGCGCTTATCGCCCAGATGGGTAAGGCGCCCGTCAACCCTCTCGCCATCTGCGGCTGGTCCGATATCACGCCTGCGGGCAAAAAGATTATGCGCCCCAAAAAGTGCTGGATTCGTGCCGGCAAGGCCGTTTCGCTATCCGATGCTCCGGTCGAGCTCAAGCGCAAGGAGCGCCTGGCATGGTTTGAGTCCGAGGCCATGAACCGCGTCTACGCCATGCGCGACGACCTGTGCGCCGAGCACCCGGGCAGGTTCTAACCATGGGCGAGGATGTCATGAACACCGTCGAGGCCGTGCCCGCCAAGGCAGACGCCCCCACCATCGAAATCGCTGCCCACGCCGGCACCTGCTACGGCGTGCAGCGTGCGCTCGATATGGCCCTGGCGGCCGCCCCGCAGGCGGGGGAGAACGCTCAGGTCCACACCCTGGGCCCGCTCATCCATAACCCCATCGTGGTGCGCGAGCTTGCCGAGGCGGGCGTCGGTCTGGCCGAGACCCTGGACGATGCCGCATCGGGCACCGTGATCATTCGCGCCCACGGCGTGGTGCCGCAGGTCATCGATGCCGCTCGCGGGCGTGGCCTTACCGTGGTCGATGCCACCTGCCCCTACGTCAAGAAAGTCCATGTGGCGGCCGAGCGCCTGGTGCGCGAGGGCTACCGTGTGATCGTCGTGGGCGAGCCGGGCCACCCCGAGGTTGAGGGCATCCTGGGGCACGCCGGCGATGACGCGCAGGTCGTGAGTTGCGCCGCCGATGCGGACGCACTGCCGCTCAAGGGCAAGGTGGGTCTGGTTGTGCAGACCACCCAAACCGCGCAGAACCTGGCCGAGGTCGTGGCCGCCATCACCCCGCGTGTGCAGGAACTGCGCGTGATCAACACCATCTGCGCCGCCACAAGTGAGCGTCAACAGGCAGCAGCCGCACTTGCCAACCGTTGCGACTGCATGGTTGTGGTGGGCGGCAAGAACTCGGGCAACACCCGCCGCCTGGCGCAGATTTGCGCCGATGTCTGCGAGCATACACACCACATAGAAGAGGCGTCCGAGATCGAGGCCGCATGGTTTGCCAGGGCGCGCCACATTGGCATCACCGCCGGCGCTTCCACCCCGCAAGAACACATCGAGCGCGCCGTCGAGCGCATCAAGGAGCTTTGCCGCTAATCATGGACCAGACCGTACCCGCATACGCCGCCGAGGTGGCCGATTACGGGCGCAGCCGCGACCCCGAGCCGGGTGAGGGCGCGCTCGTTAAAAACGTGCGTCCCGAATCGCCCGCATGGGATGTGGGTATCGAGCCGGGCATGCGCGTGCTTGCGGTCAACGGCGAGCAGCTGACCGATATGATCGTGTGGCTCTGGGAGGCAGACGACGACACCGTCGAGCTGGAGGTATTCGATCCGCGCGACGGTACCGTCACCCCCGTCGAGCTCGATCGCTTTCCCGGCGAGGACTGGGGCCTTGAGTTCGATGGCCCCATCTTCGACGGCATGCGTACCTGCGTAAACGCCTGTGTGTTCTGCTTTATGACGATGCTGCCCAAGGGCGGGCGCTCCACGCTCTACATCCGCGACGACGACTATCGCCTGAGCTTTTTGCAGGGCAACTTCGTCACGCTGACCAACCTCACCGACGAGGACGTGCAAAACGTCATCGACCGCAATATGAGCCCCATGAATGTGTCGGTCCACGCCGTGAGCCCCGATGTCCGCCGCCGGATGATGGGCCGCAACGCCCAGCGCGGCATGGACGTGCTCGAGACCATCATGGCCGCCGGCATCGAGATTCACGCGCAGATCGTGTTGTGCCCCGGCATGAACGACGGCGAGGAACTGCTGAAGACTCTGCGCTTTTGCGAGGAGCACGAACAGATCACGAGCCTGGGCATAGTGCCACTGGGCTTTACCAAGCATCAGAACCGCTTTACGTGGTCCTACAGCGACAAGCCCGAGCTGGCGCGCGAGACCATCGCCATGATCCGGCCCTTCCAGGACCGTGCCTTCGAGCGATTTGGCCGTCATACCTTCCAGATGAGCGACGAGTTCTATCTGGACGCCGGCATCGATCCTCCCGAGGCAGACTTTTACGACGGCTACCCGCAGTACTACGACGGCATCGGCATGATCCGCTCCTATCTGGACGAGACCGATGATGTCCTTGCCGCCGACGCCGAGCGCCTTGCCAACGTTCGCGCTGGCATCGCCGAGCGCAACCAGCGCCTGCTGTGCCTCTCGGGTGCCAGCGCGCGCGACACCGTGGCGCGCTTTGTGGAGTCGCCGCACGGCCTAGCCGGCTCCGTCACGGCCATCAAAAACCGTTACTTTGGCGGCAACGTGGACGTGACCGGCCTCATCGTCGCCTGCGACATCTTGGAGCAGCTGCCGCAGGACCTGTCGGGGGTTATGCTCTTTGTGCCTAAGCTCATGTTCAACGCCGACGGTATGACCCTTGACGAGTATCATCGTGACGAATTACTCGCAAGCCTAACCGGTCGCGGCGCCGAGGTTCATGTGGTGTCGACCATGCCGCATGAGCTGCTCGATACCCTGGAGCACATCCTTGGCATTGTGCCCGCCAATTCAACTATTCCCGCTGACCCTACCCATTAAAGGAGAGCAGATGAAACCTATCGTCGCCGTCGTCGGACGCCCCAACGTGGGAAAGTCCACGCTCGTCAACCGCCTGGCCCAGACCTCGGACGCCATCGTCCACGAGTCCCGCGGCGTCACGCGCGACCGCTCGTATCACACGGCCGACTGGAACGGCCGTGAGTTCACCATCGTCGACACGGGCGGCATCGAGCCACTCAAGAGCGACGACGTATTTGCCACGTCCATCCGCGACCAAGCCCTTGCCGCCGCCGAGGAAGCCGCCGTCATCCTGTTTGTGGTCGATGGCCGCACCGGCGTCACCGAGGAGGACGAGTCGGTCGCCCGCATGCTCAAGCGTTGCGACAAGCCGGTCTTTTTGCTGGTGAACAAGCTCGACAACCCCGATCGAGAGAATGACAACATCTGGGAGTTCTATTCGCTCGGCATCGGTGAGCCCACGCCGCTCTCGGCCCTGCACGGCCACGGCACGGGCGACCTGCTCGACGACATCGTAGCCCTGTTGCCCGAGGAGGAGGACGAGGTCGCCGACGCGTTCCCCGACGCGCTCAACGTGGCCATCATCGGCCGCCCCAACGCCGGTAAGTCCTCGCTGTTCAACCGCATCCTGGGCGCCGACCGCTCCATCGTGTCCAACATCGCCGGCACCACGCGCGATGCTATCGACACCGTCGTCGAGCGCAACGGCAAGCACTACCGCATGGTCGACACCGCGGGCATTCGCAAGAAGAGCACCGTGTACGAGAACATCGAGTACTACTCCATGGTCCGCGGCCTGCGCGCCATCGACCGCGCCGACGTGGCGCTGCTCGTCGTCGACGCCTCCGTGGGCGTCACCGAGCAGGACCAGAAGGTCATGGGCTTGGCCATCGAGCGCGGCTGCGCCATCGTGGTGCTGCTCAACAAGTGGGATCTGCTCGACGACGACCGCAAGCGCGAGGCCTGCATGGAGACCGTCGACCGCCGTCTGGGCGTCATGGCTCCCTGGGCCCAGTACCTGCGCATCTCGGCCCTGACCGGCCGCAGCGTCGAGAAGATTTGGGCGATGGTCGATGCTGCCGAAAAGACGCGCTCACAAAAGATCAGCACCTCGCGCCTCAACACGTTCCTCACCGACCTGCGCGAGTTTGGCCACACCGTGGTGGACGGCAAGCGCCGCCTGCGCATGCACTACGTGACCCAGACGGGCGTCAACCCGCCGACGTTTACGTTCTTCGTCAACCACAGCGACCTGGTCAACGACACCTACCAGCGTTACGTGGAGAACCGCATGCGCTCGACCTTCGATTTTTCCGGCACGCCCATTCGACTCTTCTTTAGGAAGAAGGAGCAAAAGGATGCATAATCCGATTCTGCTGACCGCCATCTGCGCCGTGGTCTCGTTCTTTATCGGAGCGATTCCGTTTGGCCTGATCCTGGGCCGCGTGTTTAACCACACCGACATTCGCAAGGCGGGCTCCGGCAACATCGGCACCACCAACGCCCTGCGCGTAGCCGGCCCCAAGGTGGCCGCGCTCACGCTGCTGCTCGACTGCCTTAAGGGCGCCATCTGCGTTCTTATCGCCCGTCCGCTCATCGCGAACGTGGGCTATGGCTTTCCGCCGAGCATCATGGCGCCCGGAGCCCCCGGCGACTGGATGCTCGGCGTCATTTGCCTGGCAGCGGTGTGGGGCCACATCTTCTCGCCCTACCTCAACTTCCACGGCGGCAAGGGTATCGCGGTCGGTCTGGGCGTCATCCTCGCCTGGTACTGGCCCATCGGGCTTTCGCTGCTGGGCATGTTTATCGTGGCCGTCGCCATCACCAAGTTTGTGTCCGTGGGCTCGCTTGCCGCGGCCATCGGTCTTCCCATCGCCGCTTGTGCGGTCTTTCCGTATAGCAGCCTGGGACTAAAGTTTTGCATGGCGATGATCGGCATCACCGTGGTGTGGGCCCATCGCGCGAACATCAAAAAGCTCATGACGGGCAAGGAGTCCAAGCTCTCATTTACCAAGCGCGTCACCGAGCCCGACGATAAGTAGGAGAGAGTCATGAATGTTGCGCTGATTGGCTCCGGCTCCTGGGGAACCGCAGTCGCCGGCCTTGCCGCCGCGCGAGCCGAGCGCGTGATCATGTGGGCCCATAGCGAGCAGACGGCCGCCGGCATCAATGGCGAGCACCGCAATCCCCGGTATCTGATGGACTACGAGCTGCCCGGCAACGTCGTCGCCACCACGGACCTGTCGCAGGCACTCGAGGGCGCCGATGCCATCATCTTTGCCGTGCCCTCCACGCACCTGCGCAGTGTATGCCATCAGGCGGCCCCCTTCATCGCCGCCGACACCCCGGTACTCTGCCTCACCAAGGGCATTGAGCCCGAATCTGGACTGCTCATGAGCGAGGTCATCGCCAGCGAGATCGGCAACGAAGCGCGCGTGGCGGCGCTCTCCGGCCCCAACCATGCCGAGGAGATCTGCCGCGGCGGACTTTCTGCCGCCGTCATCGCCAGCGAAGACCCTCAGATAGGGGAGACCTTTAAGGACCTGCTCCTATCCACGGCCTTCCGCATTTATCTGTCGCAGGACATGACCGGCGTCGAGGTTTGCGGCGCTATGAAAAACGTCATCGCCATCGTGTGTGGCATCTCCGCCGGTACCGGTGCGGGCGACAATACGCTCGCCCTTATCATGACGCGCGGCCTGGCAGAGATCAGCCGCCTCGTGCACGCCCGTGGCGGGCAGGCCATAACGTGCATGGGACTTGCCGGCATGGGCGACCTCATCGCCACCTGCACCTCGGAGCATTCGCGCAACCGCACCTTTGGCTACGAGTTTGCCCACGGCGTGTCGCTCGACGAGTACCAGACGCGCACGCACATGGTGGTCGAGGGCGCCGTCGCGGCCCGCAGCGTCAGCGAGCTCGCCCGTTCACTGGGCGTAGACATTCCGCTCACCTTTGCCGTGGAGCAAACGCTCTACAACGGTGTTACTTTGGATAGGGCGCTCGAGATTCTTACCGACCGCGTCCCCTCTCAAGAGTTCTACGGACTCACTGACTAGCACAGAAAGGCTACTACCATGGGTTCCATCAAAATCGCTCCTTCGATTCTTTCGGCCGATATGACTAACCTCAAAGGCGACCTCGACAAGATCGCCGGCGCCGACTTTGTGCACTTCGACGTCATGGACGGTCACTTTACCGGCAACCTCACCTTTGGCGTTGACATCCTCAAGGCCGTCAAGCGCTCCACCGACGTGCCGGTCGACGCGCACCTCATGGTGTCGAACCCCGACGAGACCGTCGATTGGTACGCCGACGCCGGTGCCGATATGATCACCGTACACTACGAGGCTTCCACGCACTTGCACCGCACGCTCACCCATCTGCAGCAGCGCGGCGTCAAGTCCGGCGTGGTGCTCAACCCCGCAACGCCCGTCTGCGTTCTCGAGAGCATCATCGACGTTGTCGACATGGTGCTGCTCATGAGCGTGAACCCCGGCTTTGGCGGCCAGAGCTTTATCCCCGGTACCATCGCCAAACTCCACGAGCTCAAGGCCATGTGCGAGCGCCACGGCGTGTCGCCCATGATCGAGGTCGACGGCGGCATTTCTTCCAAGAACATTGCCGAGGTCGTCAAGGCTGGCGCCAACGTGCTCGTAGCCGGCTCCGCCGTATTTAAGTCCGAAGATCCCGCCGCCGAGGTTGCGCTGCTGCAGAAGCTGGGCAATGAGGCCGCACAGGAGGCATAAACCCTTATGACCGCAGGTCAAAACCGCATACCCGTGAATCTTGACTATGCCGCCTCGACGCCCATGCGCGCCGAGGCGCTCCTTGCGCAGCGCGAGTACGACGACAGCGAGCTTGCCGGCGTCAACCCCAACTCGCTGCATTCGCTCGGCCGCAAGGCCGCTGCGCGCCTGGAAGTGGCGCGTCGCGAGATCGCCCGCAGCTTTGGCGCGCGCGTCCGCCCGTCCGAGATCATCTTGACCAATGGCGGCACCGAGGCAAACCAGCTGGCGCTCCTCGGACTTGCCGAGGGCGCTCGCCAGCGCGACCGCAAGCGCAACCGCGTGATCGTATCTGCCATCGAGCACGATTCGATTCTGGACAACCTGCCGCTGCTGCGTGCCGCCGGCTATACCGTCGATCTGGTGCAGCCCTGTCGTGCGGGCTACATCGAGCCTGCCGCGCTGAGCGACTTGCTCGGCGACGACGTCGCGCTCGTGAGCATCATGGCCGCCAACAACGAGACCGGCGTGGTACAGCCTATCCGCCAGCTTGCCGCGGCTGCGCATACCGTGGGCGCCCTGTTCCATACCGATGCCATCCAGGGCTACTTGCATATTCCGCTCGATGTCACCGAGCTGGGCGTCGATGCTATGACCGTTGCCGCGCACAAGATCGGCGGCCCTGTGGCATCCGGCGCGCTCTACCTTAAGAACCGCACGCCGTTGCGCCCGCGCATCTTTGGTGGTGGACAGGAAGCCGGCCGTCGCGCCGGTACTCAGGACCTGCGCACGCAGCTCGCCTTTGCCGCTGCCGCCTGCACGCTGACGCCCCATGTGGCCGAGGAGCGCGAGAAGCTACAAGCCCTTTCCGACAAGCTCTACGCCACGCTTACGGCCCATCCGCGCATTCACGCCACCATGGGTGACTACACGCAGGCCGACCGTCTGCCGGGTATGGTTTCAATCTACGTCGACGGCATGGACTCCGAAGAGCTCATCATCAAGCTCGATGCCGCCGGTTTTGAGGTGTCGGCTGGATCGGCTTGCTCGAGCGGCAGCATGGACCCGAGCCACGTGCTCAGCGCCATGGGCATTGGTCGCGAGCAGGCATTGGGGTCGCTGCGCATCTCGTTTGATGACCGCGTGAACCCTGCCGATCTGGACGATTTTGCCCAGACGCTCCTCTCGATCGTAGGCGCCGCATGATCGTCGCCGAACTCGAGCGTGCCCTACTCGCACGCTATCCTAAGACGGACGCCGAACTCTGGGACCACGTAGGCTTATCCGTTGGCGACCCCGACGACGAGATCCGCGGCGTTGCCTGCGCGCTCGATGCCACGAGGGACAACGTGCAGCGCGCCTTGGAAGCCGGAGCCAACGTGTTGCTCACGCATCATCCCGTCTACATCAAAGCACCCGAGGCATTTTGCCCGCCCAGCGCGACGCGTCCCCAGTGCAGTGCGGCGCTCTACGAGGCTGCCCGCTGCGGGGTGAGCATCATCTCGCTCCACACCAACCTGGACCGCTCGCACGAAGCACGTATCTGCCTAAGTAGGCTGTTGGACGCCGCGCCCGCAAGCTCGTTGGAGCACGTGGACGACCCCGAGGCCTGCGGTCTGGGCGCACTCGCGACCCTCCACGACCCCTGCAGCCTGCGCAACCTTGCCGCACGCGCCGCCACGGCCTTCGGAAGTGATCCACGTGTATGGGGTGAAGCCGATCACCCGTGCCGCACCGTCGCCATTCTGGGCGGCTCCCTGGGCGACTTTGGAGAGCTCGCCATCGCCGCGGGTGCGGATGTCATTGTGACGGGCGAGGCGGGCTACCACGTGGCGCAAGACCTTGCCTTGCGCGGGCTGCCGGTGATCTTGCTCGGTCACGACCGCTCCGAGGAGCCGTTCGTTGATATATTGATGAACTCTGCAGTTGATGCCGGGGTCGACCCCCGTCATGCGATTAAAATACTGAACCCTTGCCAATGGTGGACTGTGACAAAAGGAGAGAACTTATGAGCGCCGGCGCTACGCTACTCAAGCTGCAACAGATCGATTTGGAGCTCGCCCGCAACAAGAGCGAACTTGCCAATATGCCGGAGCTCAAGGAGCTCGCTTCCAAGCGCAAGACCTACGTTAAGCTCAAGTCCGAGATGACCAAGCTCTACGCCCAGCGCAAGGATCTGGACATTGAGCTCGACGACCTCAACACTACCGAGATCCAGACCAATAACGCCATCGAGGCCGCCAAGAAGCGTCACGTTGACGGATCTGACTACCGCGAGGTTCAGGACCTGGAGAACGAGCTCGCCACCCTGGCCAAGCGCCTGGACAAGATTGAGCACACCCGCAAGGATGTCGTTGTCGCCCATAAGGAAGCACTCGACCGCGAGGCTCGCGCGCAGGCCATCATCGCCAAGTTCGAGGAGGGCGTGAAGGCCGACACCAAGGCTGCCCGCGCCAAGGCCGCCGACCTCCAGGCACAGATTGATGCCGCCACCAAGGAGCGCACTGCGCTAGCTGCCACGCTGCCGACTGACGTGCTCACCGATTACGAGCGTCTGCTCAAGCAGTTCCGCGGCCTGGCCGTCGAGACCATCAAGGGCAACATTCCCACCATCTGCCACACTGCGCTGCAGGCGTCGTCTATGAGCGACCTCAACCACGACGGTAGCGAGATTGCGCACTGCCCGTATTGCCACCGCCTGCTGGTGCTTCCCAGCAAGGAAGCCTAAATGATGACGGCGGCATCCAACAATTCAATGCAACTTGAGGGAAAAACGATCCTGCTGGGCATTACCGGCGGGATCGCCGCCTATAAGTCGTGCAATATCGTGCGCCTGCTGCAAAAGCGCGGCGCGCGCGTCAAGGTCGTTATGAGCGAGCATGCCACAGAGTTTGTGGGACCACTTACCTTCCGTGCGCTCACCAACGAGCCCGTTGCCGTGGGCCTGTTCGACGACCCCTCCGACCCCATCCACCACATTTCGCTAGCGCAGGAGCCCGATCTGGTGGTCGTGGCGCCCGCGACGGCCAATATCATCGCCAAGATGGCAAACGGTATCGCCGATGACCTCATCTCCACCACGCTGCTTGCCACACCGCGACCCATCGTGATCGCACCCGCTATGAACAACGGCATGTGGAAGGCGCCGGCGACACAGGCCAACATGGCCATGCTGCGTGACCGTGGCGTCCATATGGTAGGACCCGGCAGCGGCTACCTTGCCTGCGGCGACGTGGACACGGGACGCATGAGCGAGCCCGAGGACATCGTCGAGGCCGTACGCGAGGTGCTGAACCCCGTGCCCCAGGACCTTGCGGGCAAGCGCATCGTGATTACCGCCGGCCCCACGCACGAGCCGATCGACCCTGTGCGCTTCATCGGCAACCGGTCGTCGGGCAAGATGGGCATCGCCCTGGCGGGGGAGGCCGCTCGCCGCGGTGCTGCGGTCACGCTTGTGCTAGGACCGACATCGATCGATGTCCCCCGCGGCGTGGAGTGCGTGCGCGTGCAGACCGCAGCAGAGATGCTGCAGGCGGCTCTGGGCGCCTTTCAGACGGCCGATGCGGCCATTTGCGCGGCTGCCGTCGCCGACTACACCCCCGCAGCCCCTGCCGATCATAAGCTCAAAAAGGCCAACGAGCGCCTGGATCGCATCGAACTGGTCGAGACGGTCGATATCTTGGCCGAGCTCTCGCGCCAAAAGGGAGAACGGTGCGTGATCGGCTTTGCGGCCGAGACCGAGAACGTTGTCGAGTACGCCGAGCGCAAATTGGCCCGCAAGGGTTGCGATGCCATTATCGCCAACGATGTCTCGCGCACCGATTCGGGCTTTGGAACCGATACCAACAAGGCTTGGATCGTGAGCACAGCGGGTACGCAAGAACTTCCCGTGCTAACAAAACCCCAGCTCGCAGATACAATTTTGGACTTGCTTCAAAATTTGTAAAAAAGTTCTTGCACAAGGACAAAGTTTCGGGTTAATATACTCCCTGTTGCGAGCGAGAGCAGCGCAACAAACAAAAGCTTCGGGACGTGGCGCAGCTTGGTAGCGCACTTGACTGGGGGTCAAGGGGTCGCTGGTTCGAATCCAGTCGTCCCGACCAGAAGTTTGCAGGTCAGGCACCTAGTGCCTGACCTTTTTTGTTTTAAGCAATTGCTTAATTTTGATTAAGCAACAGGATGTCGAAAATCTACCTGCGCGATAATCGCCTTTTGCGGCTACTTGTGTGTTATGCAGGTACATGAGCCGAGCTATTAACGCGATATGAGTTTACATATGCGTAGCTGGTACACGCCGAGAACGGGCGGCATTTATCGCGGCGATTCACACAGATATAGCGACTGTAACGTACAAGCGTGTCACTGTATTTACTCCAGTAGTTCACTTGATCGGTGGACAAGTTGGCTGTTGCAACGAAACGCCAAGCAGGATGGGCTCCATACGAGGATGCCGCAGCGGTAATGGCGGGAGAGTTCGGCTGGCGCTCTGAGAGCCGCTGTATGACCCCATTTCTACTCAAACCGATAACTATGCTTCAAGACGAGAATCGTTCGTTTGGTTGCCAAATGAAAAGCCCGCGCAGAATCGCACGGGCTTTTCATTAGTTGCAGATGAGGCTAAAAGCAGAAGGCGGGGAACACGCAGTAGATGTTCGTCGCGCTGTAGTAGTCATAGCTGCCGTTGCTGTGGACACAGCGGAAGGACGCGGAGTTGCTCGGATGCACGGAGCGAGTCCAGTGATAGCTGCTCGACGAAGCACTGGAATAGTTCGACGTTGTCACGCCCTTGGATTTGTAGTACTCGTACTGGGCGCCGTCAGACTGGAGGTCACCGTAGACTTCAGTCATCGAGAGCAGGAAGACCTTGTCAGTCGTGGCCGAGGGGGTGCCTGCCTTGCCGCCGCCCAGGTTGTCGGTCATCTTCGTGACGGACTTCACCTTGGACTGGAGTTCGCAAGGCAAAAGCGACCAGAGGTCGCCGGTATTGAGGCGGCCGCGGAGTTCGGACTTCTCCCAGCCGCCGGCGTGCGTGTTCGTGGCGTTTATTCTCTGTAGGGCCAGGGCATTGTTGGTCGCCTCGTACGTAAGCCCCGCCTTGCCTGAGCCATCAGCAAAAATTAAGATAAAACCGTGTATGACCAATATGAACTTGAGCATATTCCGTCCGTATTCATACTGGATGATCAAGGAAACATCATCGGCTTATCCGAAGGAGAGGAAGAGCCTCTTGCCTTATTAAAGAAATACGCCAAATACAACGGATATAAAGCGGAAGGAGGCGACATCGAGTAACTATCGACATCGAGTAACTATCAAAGGCCAGATTAAGGAGCCAGCCATAAAGAAATGCCTGCCCTCCATCGTCTCAGCAGCTCTTTGCCTCTCCCTTGTAATGACACCATTTGTGCCCGTTGCGGCAGCCTATGCCGACGAGGGATCTCCCGCCGAGAGCAGCGAGATCTACGTCGGAGACAACTACGACGAAAATTACGATATATCCCTTTTTGAGCGCGGACGCTGCACGGATTCATATTCCAAGGCGTGGTGCGATTCTCACGGATTTGCAAATAACCGCACCGTCCCTCACAAGGTCAAGCTGAACGCGAAGGAGGAGGCTTGCCTGCGCGATCCCTACCTTGCTGGCACCGCTGAAGTTATCGCCGGTCTCGTGACAACCGGTCCTGGCGGCGGCTTGTTTGCAACCGCAATGACATCGTACAGACTTTTCACTTGCATGTTCTGAAAGGCAGTTGCCATGCAGTCGCAAAATCAATCGAGATACTTGACCACAATCGGCTTTGCCCTGCTTGCATTACTCTTTGCTAGCGACCTTTTGCTGGAACCGCCCAAGGAACTCGTTTCGCTTGCCATAGCCTGCATTTCCGCCCTTTACTTTACGGCAACCCTATTCGTCGGACTAAAGGAGAGGAAAAAGGCACAGTCGTTGCATCTGCCGTAGGCGTGATCATAGCCATTGCCTCATTCTTTATCTGACACATTGGTGATCTAGGGGCGATATCGTAGGAATACGACCGGGAGAGCCGGGACCAGATTGCCCGGGTTGCCCGGTCGGCTCGCGCGACGGCGCGACGGTTCCACAGAAAGCTCTCCGGACTTCACGCCGTTTCTGATCGCATTGTAGACAGCCATCTCGTCTTCGCAGTCGGCGAGCACGCGGTGTGCGTCGTCGTTTTGGATGTCCAGTAAATCTCGAAGGTCCTCCAAGCACCAGCGTCCGAGATTTGGCCATGCGCGTTGCGCGAGCTGATAAGTGTCGATTGCGATGTTGTAGTTAAAGTCCAAGCCAAAGCCGTCCCAGGCAGAACGGCTTTGTTTCCTTGATTATCAACTTCATCCGGACACTTCCCGCATTCATCCGTGTGTGTACGGATGAATGCGGGGTTCAATACCCCGGCGGCCTGATCGGCAGACCGCCGGGAACTCTCACTCCTCGAAAAAAGCCGGCACCCGGTTAGTCCTGCGCATCTTGAAATCGCCAGACTCGTGGGAGACGTAGAGAATGCCGTCCATCCCATCTCGCGATGCATATGAAAGGTGAACAGAACCGCAATCCGCTCCATCATTGTCGAGAAGATCGAACGAATTCGGGTCGCTCGTTGCGGCCAAACGACCACTCAGACAAGAGCCATCGCCATTACAGATTTGCCATTCCATGTCTTCGCCTGCAAGAATCGCCATAGACGGCCTGGTCGCGCCATCGTTGACATACATCCCGTCTATGCCAAACCCGTTTTCAGCGCCATCGATGAACGACTGCTCGGACCTATACCTCGCAAATGATGCACATAGCACCATTGCAAGACAAAGTACAAAGCCAACAATCGCTATCTTTGCATAGCTCTTGCCTATCATGTCATTCACCTCGCTCGTATGTATCGAGGTATTCCTGCTTGAGCGTCTGCGAGGACGACTCGATCTTTTCCACGAGCGTGCCGGCCTCGATGAAGTAGAACGAGTTGGTGAGGTCTGCCAGGTCGTCGAGCAGATGGCTTGAAATGAGCACGCTG
>DBGCAP010000051.1:0-27840 GCA_048367555.1 Collinsella sp. | reverse complement strand
CGTCTGCTGACCGACGTCGAGGACGAGCTGCTCAAGAAGCTTGCCGAGGAGGCGAGCGAGGTGATCATGGCCTGCAAGGATAACGACCACGATCACATTCGCTACGAGGCCGGCGACCTGGTCTACCACCTGCTCGTGACGCTCGAGCGCTACGGCATTACCCTCGACGAGCTGGCTGGCGAACTCAACGCCCGCCGCCACTAGTCATTGGGTAGTCATTGGGGACGTTCTTAAACGACTAGTCGTTTGGAACAGTCTTTGCCGGCGCTGCCAAATAACACGCCCAATTACTACGATGAAACTGGATCTGCTGACCACACGTCGGTTTTGAGCAAATCGTCAACGCTTCTACCTGCGGTTTTATTTTCCGCATTAAGCCGATGGTCGGAGGTTTGCGGTTCATCGTAGTAAACGGGCGTTCTTTTTGGCGGGCGGTGTTGCACGGGCATTGGTGGCGAGCGAAACGATCTGTTTTCCTCCGTCCCCAAGGGGTCATTTGTGAAGAGTGTCTCCAATGACTAGTCTTAGGCGAGGGACGTGGACTCCCATTCTCCGGTGGCATGAGGGATGTCGAAGGTTCGATAACCGCAGTCGTAGGCGTGGGCCTGGGCCTCGCGGATGTTCCAGCAAATATCGCAGGCGCGGTGCGCGTCCGAGCCAAAGGTGATCGGCACCCCGGCATGGGCAAAGCAGCGCAAAAGACCGGTCGCGGGATAGTAGTCGTCGAGCCCCTTGCGCGGTGCGGCCGTCGAGACCTCAACGCGGCGGCCCGTGTCGTGTGCGCACTCTGCCATCTGCTTCCAGGACGGCGCGGGGTCAAAATCGGGCGCAAGGCCTTCCTTCGAAAAGCGCATGACCAGGTCGGGATGAGCCATCACATCATAGTTAAGCGGGCTTTCGCAGGCGCGGCACCAGTCATCGACATAGCGCTCCCATACGCCGCGCACGCCTAAGTTTTCCCAAACATGCAGGTCGGTGTCGTCGTCGATCCAACCGCAGCGCGAATCGGGCGTATCGGGACGAGTGACGTCCTCCGTCCCCGCCGTGCCCGCAGCGCCTGCCACAATATCGCCTGGGTTGCCAATCCAATGTACGCTGCCCAGGCGCACGACGGCGCCCTGGGACCAGCGCTTGACCAAAGGCTCGCAGCCCTCGTACCAATCGCATTCGAAGCCATAGATAAGCTCGAGCTCCGGCGCAATCTGCGCGGCAAGCTTGCGGGCGTCCTCAAAAGCCAAGCGATGTGCCGGCAGGTCGCCCTCGACAACTTGTACCTCGCAATTGGAATCCATGCTAGCAGGCAGGGTAAGGTGATCGGTCGAGACCATGGCGCGGCAACCGGCCGCAGCAGCGGCGCGGACGTTGTCCTCAAACGAGGCGTGCCCGTCCGAGAACGAGGTATGAGTATGGCACTCGACCAGCGGGCAAGCAGACATGGAGGCTCCTTTGCGTCAAGCGAATCCGTTCTATTGTAACGGCGCGGCCCTCGATGCGACGAGCGCGCTGGGGTGTCGGTTTCTTGCGGACAGGGAAAATCGCGCTCATCGCGCTCCGCCACATCCACTCCGCCCGCGATGTGTTAGCGTTTGGGTGAACAAAACGAGCCCGTGCGGAAAGGAGCCGGACCGTATGCCATGCGATAGCAAATCTCCGCTGTCCCGTGAGACCGATGCGCCCGAGACCATCGTTAAGCTGGAATGCGATATCGACGACGCGTCGCCCGAGGTGCTCGCCTACGCCGCCGATCGTCTGCGCGAGGCCGGTGCGCGAGAGGCGCACTGGCTGCCCCTCTATTGCAAGAAAGGTCGCCCTGGCTGGCAGCTGCAGGTAATCTGCACCTACGAGGATATCGAGCGCCTGCAGACGATCATCTTTTTGGAAACCACGACCAATGCCATCCGCCGCCAGGTTATGGAGCGCGTTTGCCTGCCACGCCGCTTTGAGCGCGTAACGACGCCATGGGGCGAGGTGTCCGTTAAAGTGGCCACCCTGCCCGACGGCAGTGAGCGCGCGGCGCCCGAGTACGAGGACTGCGCCCGTCTTGCCCGCGAACACGACGTGCCGCTCCAGCGCGTGATGCAAGCGGCCCAGAGCGCGGCACTGCGATTTGAATAGCACGGCCGGTGACATCCCGCGCCCAGCCACATCAGCCCCATCCCGAAAGGATCCCTCATGAAATACCTCATCGCCTCCGACATCCACGGCTCGGCATATTGGACCGAGCGCCTCT
Organism: Collinsella sp.; assembly: GCA_048367555.1. Taxonomy (GTDB): domain Bacteria; phylum Actinomycetota; class Coriobacteriia; order Coriobacteriales; family Coriobacteriaceae; genus Collinsella. The sequence goes on along the minus strand of DBGCAP010000051.1, from coordinate 25,610 downwards.
GCTCCGCCATCGAGTCCGAGCAGCCCGACCGCATCGTTCTGCTGGGCGATCTGCTCTACCATGGTCCGCGCAACGACCTGCCGCGCGACTATGCTCCCAAGCGCGTGATTCCGCTGCTCAACGCCCTGGCCGACCGCATCATCGCGGTGCGCGGCAACTGCGACGCCGAGGTCGACCAGATGGTGCTCGACTTCCCCGTCATGGCCGACTACGCCACGCTGTTTGACGAGACCGGCCGCGAGCTGTTCCTGACGCACGGCCACGTCTTTGGCGCCGGCATGCACAACAGCGTCGACCACGCGCCCGCGCTGCCCGAGGGCTCTGCGCTCGTTTACGGCCATACGCACATCAAAGTTAACGAGGAGAGCGCCGCGCACCCGGGCCTGTGGCTCTTCAATCCCGGCAGCGTGAGCATCCCCAAGGACGGCACGCACAGCTACGGCATCTACGAGGGCGGCGCGTTCCGCCACGTGATCCTTGGGGAGGACTAACCATGGCGCAGCATATGGCTCAGCAAAATACCGAGGGTTCGCGCGATCTGTCCACGCTGGTAGACGCGTCGACCGAGCTGCAGCACCTGGTGCAGACCATTTGGCGCCTACGTCAGCCCGACGGCTGCCCGTGGGACCGCGAACAGACGCACCGCAGCATTGGCAAAAACATGATCGAGGAGGCCTACGAGGCGCTCGACTGCATCGAGGACGACGATGCCACGCATCTGCGTGAGGAGCTTGGCGACGTGCTCATGCAGGTAGTGCTGCATGCGCAGATCGCCGCGGATGCCGGCGAGTTTACGCTTGCCGACGTGGCGCACGATATCGACGCCAAGCTCATTCGCCGTCATCCGCACGTGTTTGGCGATGTGGATGCCGACAGCTCCGACGAGGTGCTCAAGATCTGGGACGAGGTCAAGCTTGCCGAGAAGGCCGCCAAGGACAAGGCCGTGGCGGCGGGCGAGGCTGCGCCCGAGGGACTGCTCGACGGCGTGCCCACGCATCTGCCGGCGCTGATGCAGGCTCAGAAGGTGTCGCGCAAGGCGGCTGCCGTGGGCTTTGAGTGGGAGACGGTCCAGGACGTGTGGGACGAGGTCGCCGAGGAGCGTGCCGAGTTTGAGGCCGAGGCCCCCGGAACGCCCGAGCGCGAGATGGAGTTTGGCGACCTGCTCTTTGCCCTGGTCAACGTTGCGCGCAAGGAGGGAATCGACGCCGAGAGCGCCCTGCGCGCGAGCACGGCCAAGTTCCGCCGTCGCTGGGCAGCGATGGAGCAGATGGCGGCCGATGCCCATGTTGATCTTGCCGAGCTTTCGACCCACGGCCTCAACGACCTGTGGGACGCCGCAAAGGCAGAAGAGTAGGACACGGCCTGTTGGGCGGCGGGGCGTAAGGGCGGCGTCCCGTCGACTTGCCCGCCGCCGACTACGCACGCTCGAGTAATGGATTTGTCCTACGGCTCGTCCGGCTCGTCCGCCCGCGTGCTATAACTAAAGGACTTAGCGCAAACAAACCTCAACCGCACAAGGCGCACATGGATCAGATTTACGACAACAGGTATTATTCCGCCGGTTCGCGCGAACCGTCGCCTCGCCGCGTACCTACCGCGCAGCTCGGCGGGTCCGACTACGCCGGTATCGATCGCCGCGCACAGCGTCCGGCAAGCGCCTCACGCCCCCGTGCTCAAATGAATACGCCGACGGACCGCCCGTCACGTTCGGCGCGCCCGACGCATGCTTCGCGTACGCAGCGCCCCTCGGCTCAAGCGCACGAAAAATCGACCAGGCCCTCGAGCCGTCTTTCGGGCTCGGACTTCATGCACTACGCCAACGACAACGCGGTGGTCAAGGCGATCTACGACTTTACCCATGGACCCCAGCGCGGGCTGTTTATTGGCATTGTTGTCGTTCTGGTGCTCGTGAGCCTGTACTTTCCCGTGCGCGACCTCTACGTTGCCAAACGCTCGAACGATATCTTGACCAAGCAGGTCGAGATTCGCCAGCAGTACAACGACGAGCTGCAGAAAAGCGTCGACAAACTGCTCTCGGAGGAGGGCATTAAGGACGCGGCGACTGAGGACCTGGGCCTGGTGATGCCCGGCGAGACCAAGATTGACGTGCTGGGCCTGGACGACGATTCGGACTCGTCGTCGAGCAAAAAATCCTCGAACGCTAAGAAGGCCAGCGAAGTCGCCAAAGAGATCGAAGAGGTCGGCAAGGACGCGCCGTGGTACATTCAGACGCTCGATATACTGTTTGGATTTAACGGCGTCGAGGGCCAGACGGTCGTGTCCAACGGCGAGTAGCGCCCGGAGGGGAGCCCGCAATGACGAATTGCAAACGATATAAGGTGGCGGCGATTGACCTGGGGACGGTGTCGTCGCGCCTGGTGCTGGCCCAGGTCGAGGGCGGGGCGATTGTGGAATCGTCCAAGCATACCGAGATTACCGACTTGGGCGAGGGCGTGGATGCGACGGGGCGCTTTTGCGAGGCGGCCGTTGAGCGCGTGCTCGCTGCGTGCCGAATGTTTGTGGACGAGGCCCGTGCCTTTGGGGCCGCGTGCATCTGCACCACGTGCACGAGCGCCGCGCGCGATGCGTCCAATGCCGCGCTGCTGCTGGACGGCCTGCGCGAGCTGGGGCTCGAGCCGCAGGTGATTCCGGGCGAGGTCGAGGCGCGCCTGACGTTTTTTGGCGTGGCGCACGACTTTGCTGGCGAGCGCATCATTGTTGCCGATTCGGGCGGCGGATCCACGGAGCTCGCGACGGGCGTCTATGCGCCGGAGCGCGACGTCTTTGCGCTGGAGGGAACTCGCTCGCTGGACATCGGTTGCCGCCGCGTGACCGAGCGGTTTTTCTCGGCACTGCCGTCGTCGACGAACGAGCTTGCGGCTGCTGCCGGCTGGGCAAACGAGCAGTTTACGGGCTACTTTGAGAGCCTGCCTGTCGACTTTGAGCGCGCCGAGCGCCTGGTCGCGGTGGGTGGTACCGTCACTACGCTCGTGGCGCTCGTTCACGAGCTGGAGCCGTATGATTCGAGCTTTGTGCACCTACGCGAGCTGTCGCTGGAGCAGGTTTCGGCCGCTATCGAGCGCATGTCCGCGCTGGATGTTGCGGGCATCGCCGCGTTGCCGGGCGTGCAACCCAAGCGCGCGGGCGTGATCTTGGCAGGTGCCGTGGTGATTCGCGAGCTCATGCGAGCCGGCGGCTACAAGACGCTCACCGTAAGCGAGAACAGCCTGCTCGCCGGCATGGCCGCCACCATCAACGAGGTTCTCGACGGCGAGGCCCCCACCATCGGCTGGACCCCCAGTCTCAGCACCCTTTAAATAAGTTGCGGTGAAATAGTTCCTAAATGGGCCGGTAAACGGCCAAAACAGGAACTATTCCACCGCAACTTCTTCCGGCACCTGGGGACGTTCCTTTCCTGCCGGCAGTTTGGGACGGTCCTTGTGGGGCGTGCCCGCAGCGCCTATGCCAGTTTGTCGATTTGCCCAATCTCCCAAAGCGGAATATTGACGAGCATACCCTCATCTCTATATGCCGCTAGGGAGGTCCTTACGCAACGCTCGAGTTTGAACTTCTCGCAGGCTATTTTCAGGCTCTTTGCTTTAAGGTTCTCTGCTGCCTTGACCTCAAGCGGAAGAACGGTTCCCGCATGGTCGATGGCAAAGTCGGTTTCGGCATTGCCAGAGGTAGAGGACCAATACGCGGGACTTTTGCCTTGCAGCAAGAGTTCCTGCGCGACGTATTGCTCGGTGAGCGAGCCCTTAAATTCAGTGAAAACGGCGGGTCCGTTAAGGATGATGGCCGGTGGGAGGTTGGAGAGCGCTCCGAGGATGCCGGTGTCAATGCAAAACAGCTTGAAGCCCGAGAGGTCCTCGTAGCTCGAGAGCGGTGCCCTGAGGGCGGAAACACGCGGCACCTTATGAATGATTCCGTAATCCATGAGCCACTGGAGACTCTCTTCGAAATCGCGTGCACGCGCCCCGGGGCGAAGGACTCCGTAGACGAACTTTTTGTTTTCCTTCGCAAGCTGGCCGGGAAGGGATTTCCAAACCAACCTCATGCGCTCGACAATGCGGGCGGGTGCATGTTTGCCAAAATCGGATTCGTAAGCCTCGATGATTTGCTGCTGAAGCCTACGGGCTTCGATGAAATCGCGGGTCGCAGCGAAGGAGGAGACGACTTCTGGCATACCGCCGACAACAAGGTATTCCTTAAGCAAGTGCTCGAGCTTTTCGGTAACGTTTGCCAGAAGGTTCATGTCTGCGGCAAGGACGGCATCGGCGAGCGGGTCGCCGTCGACGGCGCGAACGAACTCGGCAAACCCCATGGGACGCATGGTGAGCTGGTCGATTTTGCCGACGGGAAATGACTCGTTTTCGCGTCGGAGTGCGAGGCCCATATAGGAACCGGCAGCCACGATGTGGTATTCGGGTGCAAGCTCGTTGAAGTACTTGAGCGAGGTGATGCCGCGTGGTGCCTCCTGGATCTCGTCGAAGATGATGAGCGTGTCCGCCGGCGTTACGGTTTGACCGCGCAGGAGTTCTATCTGGGAGATGATACGCTTGGGGTCGAGGTCCCCATCGAACAGCGAGCGTGCGCTCGGCTCGAGCATAAAGTCAAAACGAATGACGTTTTGATACTGCTGGCTTGCGAATTCGTTAAGAAGCCAAGTCTTACCTGTCTGGCGGGCCCCCTTAAGCAAGAGAGGTTTGCGCTTCGCCCTTGATTTCCAAGCGATAAGTTCACTCATAAGCTGTCGCTGCATATTGCCTCCCAACCCTTTTGGATAGTATAAGGCCATATGCGCATTTCCCTTGGAAAATGTGCGAGACAACCACGTTTCTCCATCGAAAAATGTGCTAGACAACCACGTTTTTCCATCGAAAAATGTGGGAGTATCAACCTAAGCTGCGGTGAAATAGTTCCTAAATAGGCTGGTAAGCTGCCAAAACAGGAACTATTCCACCGCAACTTAGAGCCCCACCGGCATCTAAAAGAAACGAGCCCGCATCCCTGGGGGACACGGGCTCGTAAACAATACGTGGTAGGGGCGGTGGGACTCGAACCCACAATCCTTGCGGCGAGAGATTTTAAGTCTCCTGCGTATGCCAATTCCGCCACGCCCCCGTAAAACTAGAAGTCTAGCACAAGCCGCCCGTTACGCGTTGACAGCCATCGAGTGCTGACCCGACTTTTCCAAGTACTCGGCATACTTGGCCTCGTCGCCCTTGTTTTGGTACTGCAGGGCCAGCAGGTACTCCAGTCGGCAGCGCTTGACCGGGTCGTCGCCGACATCCTCGAGCATGCGCTCCAGCTCGGGAATGTCGTTGTGGCGCTTGAGGATCATCGTGTCGTACATCAGCTGGCATTCGTGTGCGACAGCCTTGGCCTGACCGCCCTCAAAGCCCTTGATCTCGTGCAGCAACTCCTTGGACTTTTTGCGGTCCTCCTGGCCAACGTAGTAGTTAAAGGCCTTGATCACCAGGTCGACGCGCTGCATCTTGGGCAGGTTGAGTCCCAGCAGCAGGTCGAACATCTCGTTGGCGTGCTCGTGGTCCTCGCGCAGCAGATAGGAGTTCAAGCGCAGGTAGTCGCGGTTGTAGCGCGGGTACAGCATGCTGGTGAGTTTGCCGTCGAGCAAGCGATCAAACTCGTCCCACTGCTTGGCGGCCATGAGCTGCTGCAGGCGTTTAAACGTCGTGCGTTTTTTGACGCTAAAGAACACCGACACGGCGATGCAGATGATAACGACGGCGGTCCAGAGTGTGCGGGAATCGGGCATATTAGGGTCCTTAGTCGCTCATAAAGCGAGTGGCATGACAACACGTACTAGATGTATTATACGCAGCGCGCAAGCAAACTGGCATAAAAGCTCATCGAGGCTGAGTGCCATCGCTCGCTGCGGTACACTTACCTAAAGTAAACCATGAAGGGAGACATTACCTATGAAGAAGATCGTTTTGGCTTGCGGTGCTGGCGCTGCTACTTCCACGCTCGTTGCCCAGAAGGTCGCTACCCTGCTCGACGCCAACGGTTATGCCGACAAGTATGAGATCGTGCAGTGCGCCATCTCCGAGGCCAAGGACTACTGCGACGATGGCGCCGACCTGCTGATCGCCACCACCGTTGCCCCCGAGGGCCTCACCTGCCCGTACGTGAGCGGCGTGCCCTTCATGACCGGCATGAACCGCGTCGCTGCCGAGAAGGCCGTCCTCGACGTCATGGCTCAGTAGGCGCTGCCTGTATGAGTGAGCAGAACGCCAATCCGGTTGAGCTCTTTGGCATGCGCGTTGCCCATGTGGGCATTAACGCCGCCGACCCGGCAGACGCCCTGGAGATCGCGGAGCTGTTCTCGACGATGATGGGCCTGCCCGTTATCGAGACCCCCGTTTCGTACTTCAACGATTCGCTAGTCGAGATCATGAAGCAGAACGGCCGTGGCGCCAAGGGCCACATTGGCTTTGCCGTCAACGACATCGATGCGGCCGAGAAGTGGTTTGCCGAGCGCGGGCTCGAGGTCAACGAGGAGTCGCGCGTGCTGCTGCCCGACGGCGGCACCAAGCTCGTGTACTTTAAGCGCGAGTTCGCCGGCTTCGCCGTGCACCTGTGCCGCGAGTAGCACACAAGCTGCTACAGCTAGCAAAAAGGGATAGAGCCGCATGGCCCTATCCCTTTATTTATGCCGACGGGCATCCCTACCGTGGCAGGCGAATCGTAAAGCGGCTGCCGACGCCTTCGACTGAGGTCACGCCAATGACACCGCCATGGCTATCGACGATCCACTTGGCAATGGCAAGCCCCAGACCCGAGCCCTGCGCGCCTGCAGAGCGTGCGTTGTCGGCGCGGTAGAACCGTTCAAACGCGTGAACTGCGGATTCCTGGTTCATGCCGATGCCCTCGTCCTCAACACTTATGTCGATCGCACCCGTGCCCGCATCCGGCGCTACGCCAAACGTGATTAGCGTGTCCGCGTCCGAATACTTGGCGGCATTTTGCACGATCACGCGCAGAGCCTGCTTCACGAGCGCCACGTCGACAGGCGCGTCGCAGCACGGGTCGCCGGCAAGCGTGGCATCGTACGCCAGCTGATACGTGTGCGCGGCATCGATCATCTGCGATTCCTCGCACACCTCGCCGACCAGTGCGGCCAGGTTGGTATGCGCACGCCGCAGGACCGTGCGCCCGGCATCGCCGCGTGCCAAAAACAGCAGCTGCTCCACGAGCTCCTGCATGTGCTCGCTTTCGGCCTTGAGGGACGCGATGGATTCCGCCAGCACGTCCGGGTCGTCTTTGCCCCAGCGGTCGAGCATGTTTACGTAACCCTGAATCACCGCGATGGGCGTGCGCAGCTCGTGGCTCGCATCGTTGACAAAGCGCATCTGCTGCAGCTTGGCCTCTTGCATCTGATGCAGTAGGCGGTTGAGCGCGACCTCGATGCTCGCCAGGTCGGCGTCGCCGGTGGTGACGCTCGGCGAGTCGACGCTTGCGCGCTCGATGGCCTGCTCCAGCGTTTCCATCTTGCCGCCGGAGAGCTGCATGCGGCCGAGCTCGTCCACGCGCAAGGCCAGGTCGTTGAGCGGTGCCATGGTGCGGCGCACGCGGCGGGCGCCGCCGAGCATGTTGAGCACGCTGATGACCTGCCAGCCCACAACGACAAGGTAGAGAGGCCATAGCGCGACGAGGTCCTGCGCGAGGGGGAAGGTCTTGGTGGTACGCGCAAGCTCGACGGTATAGGTGAGTGTGGTCAGGTCCCAGCCGCGCGCGGGCGTCAGCGACATGCCGTGAATGGTGGCGCTGGGAATCCATCCTGCGGTAAACGCGCCGTCGGGCAGCGTCTGGTTGTATCCATAGACGAGGATCGCCGCCGCAATAACCAACAGCAACAGATCGAGCCAGACGTAACTCATCAAGCGGCGCCACATATAGCTCCAGTTGATGGCGCGGGCGATGGATGTGACGCGCTTGGCCTCGGCGTTACGCGCGGCAGACATAGCCCACTCCGCGCACGGTCTGGATGATGCGGGTACCACCGGCGTCTTCGATTTTGGCACGCAGGTGCGCGATGTGCACGTCGACGTTGTTGGTGTCGCCCACGTATTCGTAGCCCAGCGCTTCGTGCGCGATGCGCTCGCGCGTGAGTACGGTCTCAGCATGCGCCATAAGCAGGGCGAGGACGTCGAACTCGCGGGCAGTCAGCACGATGGGCGAGCCACCGACCGTGACTTCGCGGCGGTTGGGGTCGAGCGCGACCGAACCCACGGTGAGCGCGGCGGGGGAGGGCGAAGCGGAAGCTTGGGTCGAGTCACTGACCGGGGGTATCGCAGTGGCGCCGACACCCGCGCCGCCCGCCATACCCGCCCCGGTACCGGCGCCGCCAACGCCCGAAGCCGCCCGCACGGCTTCCGAGCGCTTCAGCGCAACGCGAATTCGTGCGAACAGCTCCTCAATCGCAAATGGCTTGGTCAGGTAATCGTCGGCGCCGGCATCGAGTCCGGCAACCTTGTCCATCACGGCATCGCGCGCGGTGACCATAATCACCGGCACATCCTTGTGCTTGCGGACACGCCGCAAGACCTCCATGCCGTTGAGCTGCGGCAACAGCACATCGAGCAGAATCAAATCGTAGTCGCGCTCCAGCGCCAGGTCCACGGCGGTGCGGCCGTCGGCGGCGTGCTCCACCTGGTAGCCCTCGTGCTCCAACTCGAGCGTCACAAAGCGGGCGATTTTCTCCTCGTCCTCTACGATCAGGATCCGTGCCATGCGTGCCCCCGTCTGCGATTACTTGTCGTCGTTGAGATTTTGCTTGATGTCGTCCGCGGCGTCGGCGGCGTGATTCATAAGGTTGTTGATGCTGCCGGGCACGTCACCGTCGCTGTCGATGCGGTAGCGCATGCCAAAGAACAGACCAATCAGCATCAGCCATATCGTGGCGCCCCAGGCAAACAGTGCGACGATGGGGATCAGGATAGGGATGTTGAGGATGATCGCATCGCGGCGCGTGGCGATAAACTTGGTGTCCAGACTCAGGCGGAAGAGTTTTTTGAGGTACTCCCATACGCTGTCCATCTTTTTAGAGAAGTCGGTCTTTTCGCTCGACTTTTCGTAGGCTGCCTGCGCGGCGACCATCTCGGCAGAGGGCTCATCGACTGGCGTGGACTCGGTGGCGGCATGCGCCGATGTGGTCTGGGTCTTGCCCTGCGACTCAAGCCAAATGATGGCATCCAGGACGTTGCCGTTGGCGGCGTCGAGCGCGGCCTTGGCATCGGTGTAGCTCACGTTGCACTTGGTGCGGATGGTTTCAACTTTTTCGAGGTCGTCCATGACCTGTCCTTTCGTTCGATGGGCGCGACGCCGGGCGATCTGCCCGGGCGCGAGCGTTGCGTTCGGCGGCCTGCGTTGCGCGGTGCCGCCCCGCCCTCGGTCGAACTCTATAGTGCAGGTTATAGATTAAACGATTCTTGAGCCAGGATTAATGTTGGATGAGTTTTTGGGTGTGCAGGCGGAGGGTCATTATTAGTGGCTGGCGGCGAGGTCTAATACTTTCCCGAGAAGTGAACGAGTCTAATCGGACCCCCGAAGCATCGACACTTTGAGGGCGCCGTTTCCTGCAGTTTTGAAGCTGAAATCCTGCGATTTTGCCGCCGAAAAACGCGGATGCTTCGGGGGTCCAAAAACAGCCGTTCACTTCTCGGAAAAGTATTAGACCTGGATAGCGGGGGATAGCGGGCCGGTAGCAAGCCGGCGGCAGGAGCTGGTCCTGCCGCCGGCTTGGGACGCTGACGCTGACGATTGTTACTGGCCGGCTTGTTCGAGCGCCTCGGCGACTGCGTTATTTGCGACCTCGAGGTTGCGCTGGGCTTGGGCGACAGCGGCCTCGGCTTGCTTTTTTGCCTTTACGACCTCGGCAAAGCGATTGATAGACTCGCTGTACTCGCGCGTGCGCGGGTCAAGCGCCGGCGGGACTTCGATTTCGAGCAGGTCGGAGGGGCGGACGGCGCGGGTGTATTGGCTCTCAGACAGCACTTGCATAACCTTGGATCCATGGCCGTCGGTGAGGTGCGCCGCGACCATTTCCGAATACACCATGCGTTCCTCGTCGGTCATCGTTGGAACCGCCGGGCGAATAGCGGTGGTGTTATGCGAGGCGACCAGATGCTGCTTTGCGTCGTTGACGCCAACCACAAGTAGGTTGGATGCGCCATAGCGGCCGAGCATACGAGGCATGATGATGTCGCCCGGGCGAAGCTCGTAGCGATCCAAGATGCTTGGATTTACCTTTACGGGTTCCGAATCGGGCTCCGAGGCGCCTTCGGCAACATCTCGGGGCAGCAGATAACCGTTGCGGAAGTCCTGCGATGAAATGCGGCGCACCTCGACTGCGTCAATGTCGTCCGAGGTGGTGCTGTCTCGGGGCATAAACGGCACCACGCGCATAAAGCTGTCACCAAGCGTCGCGCTGTAGTTTTGGGCGATGGCGATGAGCTCGACTCTGCCTTTAGAGAGCGCCGCATGATGCTGCAGCAGCTTGCGCGTTTCAACTGCGGTGGTGTGGATATCCAGCGTTTTGCCCGAGTCAAACTCGACGCTACCCCAGTTAGCGGAGAAGTTCAGAGAAAGGTCGGGGTAGTTAATCTCGTCGGGAAAACGAAAACGAGGCAAATGTTCCACGGCGTTATGGAACGAAACAGTGCGATTACCCACTGACAGCACGACCAGTGCGCACATACAGTTTGCACTCGGCTCGGTGAGCGATGGGTATAGAACGCGTTCGATGAGCCCCTCGCGCAACAGAATCGTGCGTACCTGCTCGGCATTGTCCAATAATCCGAGCGGTAGTAGCACGGCAGCACGAGTTCGACCGGAGAGGGCTAGTGCGTATAGGCACCAGAGATAAGCCTCCCAGTCACAAAAGCCCAGATAACCAGGCTCTAGCTCATTAATGAGCGCCTCGCATACGCTGTTCATCTTTACGCGCGACGTCGTGCAAAGGCTGGGGGAGGACGCACTCGCCAATGTGCTTCCGTGGGAATTGATCCTGATGGATGATGAGTCCGCGAGCGAAATGCTGGGCTTTCGCGTATGGCTCGGCGGCGAGTGGGACCTGTGCGAACGCTATCGCTTTATGGCTGTGGTGTGCGTTCGCATGCTGAACAACATCCGGGCGCAAAAGGAGCTGCGCAAGTTCCTCGAGCAGGGCGATGCGGCCTGCGATCTGGACGAGGACGATGTAGTTGAGGGCATTCGCCGCGACGTGCTGTATCCCGAGGAAGTGATCGACGCCAAACTCGGCGGCTATTGGGATGCGAGTTTGGGACTCAACCTGCCTTGGAAGGACGAGCATCGGCAGACTTGCACGCGGATCGACAGGGCCATCGATGACTTGTTTGGCGAGGAAACGAAGCGCTGTGCTGTGGAGCTTGGGAAGAAGCTCGAGCGCGGGTATGAGGAGCGCGGGGGAGTGCCGTTATGTGAACCATTCACCGACGAATGAGAAAAAGTAGCGAGTGCGGTCCCCCGCGGGATTATCCTGGACCTATTACGTGAGCGGTGCGCGGGCGAGGAGCAAACATGGCAGGTCGTGGAGACAAATGGTCGAGGGAGGAAACCCTTGCGGCTCTGTTTTTGTACCTCGACCTACCATCAAAAAAGTTGATGATACAAGCGAGGATGTCCAGGCGTTAGCTAAGGCCATTGGCAGAACGCCGGGTGCAGTTGCTCTAGAAATCTGGAATCTTGCATCTTTCGATGAGCGTCGACGCGCTCGCGGCAAGGTTGGAATGACCCATGCGAGCAAAATGGACAAGATGGTTTGGGCTGAGTATTCCTCTGCTGGTGATGAGCTCGTCGAGGAAGCGACCGAGGTTTTCCTCAATTGTTTCGATTTTGAAGAACCGCTAAGCGATGAGTTGAAAGAGATGATTGGCTTTGATTTGCCAGAGGGCAAAGAGCGCGAAGCAATCGTTTCGATGCGGGTGAACCAGGAGTTCTTTCGAAATACCTTGCTCGTCAATTACGATTCAAGATACTGCTTGACGGGGCTATCAAACAAGGCTCTGTTGGTTGCTAGCCATATCAAGCCCTGGATAGTCTCTGATCCAAAAACGGAGCGACTCGCCCCCGACAACGGATTGCTCCTGAACGCGTTACACGATAAGGCGTTCGATCGGGGATTAATCACCATTACGAAGGACCTAAAGATAGTGGTATCCGGTGTGGTCGGGCACGAAACGCCCGAGGATGAGTATTTGTGGCGCTACAACGGAGAGCCGATTACGCTTCCGAAGCGATTTGCCCCACGAGCTGAGTTTATTGAATACCACAACGATATGGTGTTTAAGGGGTAATTGGACTATCTCCCGACCAAACGAGGATTCGGATTGGTTTGCTGGAGGGGAATGGCTATGTCGGGTTCCCGTATTCCCGAGGTCGTGGAGGTTGCTTCGTTGCCTGTTCGGAGTACGGCAATGAGGTCCCGGATTCGCTGGAGCAACTCATCAAAAGTAACTACAGTCACATCGCTGAGGTTATTCCGATAATGCTCAAAGGTAGCTTTTTTGCCCGCGGTGTCGAGTTCAGAGATCTTCCCTATGACTACAACGCATTTTGGGGAAAGGGCCTCAAAGTGAGAAGACGAGCGCCCGTTGACCATGTAGTACTCCTTCGTGAGCGTGTCCCGGTAGTTAAGCACTTGGTTCACTGCTCCGCTCATGTGTGAGGTCAAGGAATAAACGGCGTTCTCGGGCTCTTTCCCCCTGTATATTGTGCCGAGCAGGGTTGTCAGAGGAGTCTTGATCTCGATGAGTGTGACATTGCTAGTTAGCTCATTCTGGTAGAGGAAATCGCAGATATTGCCACCGGAATTATCGATCGCCTTGCCTCCGACATACGCCTTGCCTTGGAGAAGTGTGCATGGGGCGGAGAATACCTGCGACAGTATCCATTGGTGGTCGGTGAATATTCTCTGCCAGTACTCCTCGTTGCCGTTACCGAGGTTCTCGGCAATCTCCTTTTCGGCCTTTTCGAGCTGGGCGAGACTCAGACTGACCGTGAAGTCATCGAGATGTCCCTTTTCCAGCTCGGAGAATATCTCGCTCAGTTGCTCGCGGGTCGTCCCCTGGGTCATGAGCCGAATCATCTCTTTGACGAGTTCGAAATTATTGCCACCTGCAAGTAGCCTGGTTTCGGAGGGATTCTCGCGCATCATCTTAAGGAGTGAGCTTACGGAGCGGTCAAGGGGGACATACGTTGTGCTGCCGCCTTGAACTCCTCCACTCTCCTGCTGGATTCGGTAGCGAGCATCAAGCGCCTCGTACAGGCGACGGGTCTCTCCGGTGTCTAAAGTGAGTTCGAGCCAATCGCCGTTGAAGCCTTTTCTCTGGAGCATGCCCCTTGAAACGGGGCCCAGTTCGGTTTCAGCCGAGTCTGAGGGAAAAGAAGCATCTCCTTTCCTCTTTCGTTCGTAGACGAATTTGCCCTCAACACAATGAGAGGGGTCCTTCGGATTGTCTACGTTGGTCGCGAGGAACCGGTACCTCACCCTGTCCGTTGTTTCTGTCAACTCAACGGGGTCGGATTTTGCCGTGTATCGAGAGGTCGAGACCATGTTGATGGCCCCGTCAATAGCACTTGAAGGATTGGGATAGTGCGTGCCATCCCAATCAAGCGCGTCCCCGAAACTAATGTGCCCCATCCAGGCTCCCTTCGCACATCCTCTGAATCAGCCCCTCGTCCGCCAGTCTTCCTGCCAGATAGCAGTCGAACACGTAGTCCGCGGGCAGAGCCCACATCTCCACCCCGTCCGTGAGGGGCGGCTCAGGCTTCCCGAAGACGCCTGGGAAGCGCACCCTGCCCATGAGCCTCGTCTCGACCTCGTGGGTCGGCACCAGGAAGACATTCGCCACGGAGGAGAACCCGTTGTCCCGGACGAAGCCCCCGTAGGCGCTCTGGTAGAGCACCTGCTTCGTCACGGACTCGACGCCCGGCACGCGCTTGGCGGTGCCGGGGCGCAGCGTCGGCGCGTAGTACTTCGCGTCGTAGATGCAGAACGCCCTGCCGCCAGCGCCGTCTCCATGGATGCCTATGACGTCGGGGATCAGCGTGTTCACGTCCCCGCAGCCCGCACCGCCGGCGTCCGTCCACTCCGGCCTCGGGATGATGCCCAGAAGCGTCTCCGCGCCGCGCTGGCGCCAGTCCTCGGCGAGCGGAAGCCCCAGCGAGTCTATGCGGTCGGCGAGCCTGTCCCCGAAGGCGGTCTTGCATGCCAGTTCCCACGCGTGGTAGAAGGACGAAGTGCCCAGGCAGAATTCCTCCTCGGGGCTCTCATACTCCTCGGAGGGGTTCAGGTAGCGCAGCAGCATGTCGATGACGCCCTGCTTCCACGTCACGAACTGCACAGAGCGCTCCTGCTCCAGGCGGTAGGTTAGTGCCTCGGCGTCACCCAGGTCCTCCAGTTCCTCGCCGGAGAGGTCGACCGGGGCGAGTCCCAGCAGCTCGTCCAGGCCCCAGCGACGCAGGTCCTCGGAGCAGCGAGTCAGCACGCACCGGTGGAGGCGCGTCACCAGGTCGGCCGCGTCGCGGGAGGTGTCGCGCGTCTTAAGGTCGAAGTAGACTGGCGTATCACCGTCCATGAAGGGCTGGTTCTGCGCGATGGTCCTGTCCCAGGCAATCTCGCCCGTCCCATTGTCGCGGACCACGCGAACGTAGTTGGAGTAGACGCCGTTCTCCTCGTAGGAGCCGAGCAGCGCCAGCATGAGCGAGAGAGGCCCACCGTCCTCGTCGGCGTCCGGTAGCGCCGCGCCGACGCCCGAAAGCCCACCGGAGCTCTTGCGCAGCACGCGGAACACCTGGGCGAGCTCCGCCTCCGAGGGACGCGTCCCCTTTGGGAAGTACTTCGGGTAGGCGCAGATGAGGATCCCACGCCAGCGCGCGAGGCCAACCCACGTGAACTGGTACTTGCCGAGGGCGGCGAGCTCCTCGTCGGCGTCGTCCCCCTCGGGGGCGGCGTCGCTCCTGAGCGTCAGCACCCCGCGGGCAGCGAGCGCCCTCACGCACGCGAGGGCGTCGCGAACGTCGAGGCCGAGCAGCCGGGCGAGGTCGCCGACCGAGTAGAAGTCCCGCTCCCGTACGTAGACGGGGTCGAAGGCCATGGGCTACTCCTCCGCGCCCTGGCCGTTGCCCTCGTCATCGGAGGCGGCGCCGTCCTCGACGCGAGGAACGGGCTCGTCGAGGACGAACACGCCGTCCGCGGAGCTGTCGTACTCAGCGCAGATCTCGGAGTAGGTGAAGTCCGGATGCCTGAACACCTTCGGGCGCTTCATCTTCGCGGCGTCCTCGTAGAGGTACAGCAGCACCTTGCTCTTGAAGGCCTCGTCGAATGCGTCGTCGTCCTCAAGAGCAGACTTCTTCAGGAAGAACGGCCCGAGCAGCTTGTCCTCGTTGACGTGGGCGCCGGTCTTGAGCAGCCCGTTGACGGCATGGCGCAGGGCGTTCCACTCGACGGGCTCGCGCCTGATGCCTAGGCGCACGACCTTGCCGGCAATCTTGGCCTCACCCTCGTCGATGCCCATGTAGCGGAACTCCCAGCGGCGCTTGAAAGCGGTATCCATCGGAAACACGCCCTGGTCTGCACTGTTCATGGTTGCCCAGATGTAGAGGTTTGAAGGTAGGCGCATCGACTGCACGCGGGTGTCGCGGTTCTCCTCGAGGCTGTAGAGGCCGGGCGCCTCGTCGACGCGGCTGGAGGCGTCCAGGAACTCCTTCCAGAGATACTCGCCAAGGTCGGTCGGAACGTCGACGTCGTACTCGCTCTCGCCGTCACCGTCTCGATCGAGCAGCTGGAATACGTCGCCGAACACTGCGGCGGGATTCGCGCGGTTGATCTCCTCAACGATGAGGAGATAGTTCTCATTGGGATGGGTCTTCGCCTCTACGTAGCTCTTCACGAGGGGTCCGGGGACGAACTCGTAGGAGACGTAGGCGCGGCCCATGTTCTCGGACAGCGACTCGTTGGACTTCTGTTCAGGCTGCCGCATCGTCGGCTTGTAGCAGCCCACGAAGGAGGCGTAGCTGTAGTCCGGGTGGAACGTGACGCGCCGCGTGTGTGCCTTGTCGAAGTGCTCCTCGGCAAGCTTGTTCAGGCTGTACGACTTGCCGGTACCGGGAGCGCCGAAGTAGATGAGGTTGCGGGGCTGATTCAGGACCGGAAGTCCAATCGTTTGGTCGCGGAGCGGGACGTACTTCGAAAGCCCCTCGAGTAGGTCCTCACCTTCCTCGTAATCCTGCAGGTTGTTGACGAGCTGGGAAACAATATAAGAGCGGAACATTGACCCGATGACATATTCAAAACTCTTTCTGCCCTCGATAACATCAAGGTAATAAGCGCAGGCGGCTTTTATGCCGTCTGACGCAAGAAGAACCATCGAACTCAAAATGAGCCGCATCTGCCTAAATCGTTTTTCAAAATCAAATGCAGCTGCACCTGTGAACTGTTCATCGTCGTCTTTGTTCCCCGTTGCCAAGATTATCTTGACCGGACGCAGGGTGACGCAATCAGAATCTTTTCGGATATAGAGAGTATCTACGTCATCAACCCAAAAGGTCTTTGAATTCAGTTTCCCATCAACAAGCGGGGAAGATTTGCCCTTTTGGCTAATCTCTGGCAGTAGAAGTACGGCAGCAAGTAAGTTGCCGATGTTTGGACGATCATCCGATGCGTCGCTCTTGACAGATATCCTGACTTTTCCGCCGATCTCTCGCACCGGGTAAGCCTCGGCAAGACGAATGGAAGGGAAGTCGGTGACGGAGAACTCAAACCGGATGGAGGAGCCAATCACATCTCTCGATTTTATAACCGCACCATTGGGATTCATGCTGGAGCCCGCAAGTTCGAGCTGGCCGGCACCGCTCGTTCCACGGTAGCGGACATTCAGGGTATTGTCTGTGATGACGCTATCTTCGAGTGGGTAGGCCAAATCCCAGGCGCAATAATCCATCATCGTTGCTCTCTACCGCCATTCCCTGAATCGATGTATTCCTTTATGCAGTTTGCCACGTATTCTGCCAGCTTGACCGGAACGGCATTGCCGATAGCCTGCTCTACATGGGTTTTTGCCCCGACGAATTCGAAGCTCTTCGGAAAAGTCTGGAGGTAACTCCTCTCCTTGGACGTAAGCGACCTGACGCCTTCGCTGATATCTGCTTTATCGGCATGGTGGCGCTTGTAGTTCGGAGGAATCGGACGATTGGTCCCCCTAACGGTAACCGCCGGCTCATCGATGCTGAAGACTCCACGCCTCTCAAAATTACGAGGGTGCATGTAATAGAACTGCGTATGTAGGGAGTCACCGAGATAGTCACGAACAGTCATGGGCTTCTTGGCCAAATGCGAGTCGAGAATGTCTCCCATGAAGTCATCCTGATCGCCTAGATGTCCAATCAGGATGAAGCGCCTACGAGCTTGAGGCACACCGCAGAGGCTCGCGTTTAATACACGTTTTGTAAGGCCATAGCCAGCGCTCTTGAAGATGTCGAGAGCCTCCGGAAGCACGTCCATCCGCTCAATGTTGTATACGTTTTCCATCACAAACCACTCGGGCTTTACGTCCCGAACAATCTCGGCGTAGCGAATCGTCAGGTTGGCCCTCTTGCCGCGTTGACGTGCTCCGGCAATAGAAAAGTCTTGGCAGGGCGGTCCGCCTATAATCATCGACGGCGAATACCCTTCGATTTTGTCGACTGCGCCTAGGTCATAGAGGTCGTACTTAAACGCGGGATGGTCAAAGTTCGCCTGATAGATATCAACAGCGCTTTGCCAGTTGTCAAAAGCGGCCTTAATGTTGAAACCAGCGTTCTGGAAGCCGAGCGACATGCCGCCGCAACCGGAAAACAGATCAACGCAGTCCATCGCTCACATCCTTCCTGTAGTCCAACAGGGCCTTGGCAACGTAAGACGCCAGATTTACCGGTACGGCATTTCCGACCATCTGATTGATATCCGTCTTACTGCCGAAGAACTTAAAAGACTCGGGGAAAGTCTGAACCCTGCTTCTCTCCTTTGGCGTCAAGCAACGCGCTCTGGTCAAGTCGGCTGCATCATTGGGATGCAGCTGATAGTTAGGGGGAATCGGCCTATCAACACCACGAATCGTGACTGAAGGTTCGTCAATGCTGAAGATTGCCCTGCGTGTGTAGCTGCGAGGAATTCGGAAGTAGTAATCAATCCCGAGTTCGTCACCGAGGTACTCACGTATCGTCATCTTATGATCGGATAGTCCCCGCTCGAGATATTCGTCCAGGAAGCCGTCTTCGGCACCTAGGCAGCCGATAAGGAAATAACGCTTTCGTGCTTGGGGCACTCCGCAAAGGCTCGCGTCAAGAACGCGACCGCTAAGTCCATATCCTTGCGATTTGAGTGTGCGTCGAATCTCTTGCATGGCCATACTGGTTCGGACGCGAGGGACGTTTTCCATGACGATGAATTGCGGCGTGCACTTCGCAATGATTTCTGCATATCGAACGGAGAGGATTGCACGCCCCCCGTCTTCGGACCTCTTTCCGGCTTGGGAGAAATCCTGGCAGGGAGGACCACCGATAATGATATCGGGAGAAAAGGAGGATACCTCTTCTGCGACGGAGACATCAGAGAGGTCCCTCTTGAAGACTGGGTGTTCGAAGTTGGCGCGGTAGACGTCTATTGCCGCATCCCAGTTGTCATAAGCGGCAACCACGTCGACGCCGGCCTTCTCAAAGCCAAGGGACATTCCGCCACAGCCAGCGAAAAGGTCAACGGCCGTTATATTTGCTTCGTTTGCCATGCGTTCAGCCCCTCTCATTCGTAATAGACAAATCCATAATTATAGCTGACAAAAAGCGCCGTTAGAACGCCCTTAGTAACCCACAAAACAATTTCAGGCACATCTTGCTTCTATATGTTCAGCTCAGGGTTTCTGCCGCCCAGCGCTGGCAACCACTGCCGCGTGCTCGCCCATCGTGGAAGAGCGATTAAGGAGGAACATATGCAAATTAGAGGAGAGGCAGCAATCGCCTGCGGATTCATGGCAGGCCTGGCAACGGGATTGCTGTTCGATGGGTGTTTCGACGGCTATATCAATTGATTCCGCGATTCTGTTTTTTCGAGAGGCAAGCCTCAGAAAACGGGGCCGTCTCGTCAAGAGGTGGCCGCGCCCATCGAGTCCCGCGGCGTAGATACCTCAAAAACGAAGGTAATCATCACCAAGCACGGCAAGGTTTATCATCGTTCTGCGGAATGCAAAAGCCTTCCTCAAAGCGCCATTAGAACGAGCCTGCCATTGGTGGATGCACTCAAACGAGGCAAGACACCCTGCCCAACATGTTGCCCGCCAGCGGTTTAGACGTTCCTTAGGGGTGTCTGCAAGGACATGGGTCCCTGCAGACACGCGGGCCTAAAAACGTGTCCGCACGCCATGTGACACTTAACCTGTCGTCCTGCTCTGTCGCGGCGGCATGCATCCAAACAACGACCCTCTAAGGAGCTCGATATCGATGAGTGACAACACCAAGCATCTCGCAAAGAAATGCGTCAAGGACGCAGGGCCGTGCCTCGCGCTGTGCGTGGCAGGCGCAGCGGTCGCGCTACTGGCTGTTCTGGGGCCGTTCGACGCGCTTCGAAGCAGCAGCTCTCTGCACGTTTGCATGGCCCTTGCCGGCGCCATGATGACCGGCGGCGTGCTCGATCTGATTTTTTGGGTGTTTGACCCGTTTGGATGGAAGAACGAAGGGTAAGCCCTAAGGGATGGATGCCCCGCAGTGTTAGGAGGCCCCCTTGATCTGGTTTACCAGCGATACTCACTTTGGACACGAGAACATGCTACGGCTTGCCGGCAGGCCCTGGTCGACTGTTGCGCAGATGAACGACGCCATGGTCGCGAGCGTTAATAGCAAAGTCGCTGTGGACGACGAGCTTTACATTTTGGGTGACTTTAGCTTTAAGATGACGGTCCAGGATGCCTACGAGCTGCGCAAAAGCATCGCATGCAAGCGTGTCCATCTGCTGCTCGGCAACCACGACAAAGACTGGACGCAGCCCGCGGTGGCGGGTGCTTTTATCGTCGAGCCGCCCATTTGCGTGCTCAAGATCGACCGCCAAAAAATCGTGCTGAGCCACTATCCTATGGTCGACTGGCAGGGCATGTCGCACGGCAGTTGGCATCTGCACGGGCATATCCACAGCTGCGGCGGCGCGTACAACAAGTTCAACCTCAGACAGGGGCTGCTGCGCTATGACGTGGGCGCGGACGCTAACAGCTACGCCCCGGTGAGCCTGGAGGAGCTCAAGTCGTGGTTTGCGCAGGTAGACGAGCCGGTGTGTTGCGTTAAATGGCCGTGGTGGGTCAACGCCACGGGCAACGAGCAGATCGAGCACGATCTCGAAACCTATAAGAGGGAAGTGGTGATCCGATGACGGTCTATGTGACGGGCGATATTCACGGCGGCCTCGACATGCAAAAGCTGCGCGACTGGGAGCTTGGGGATAGTCTGACGGGCGACGACTATCTGATTGTCGCGGGCGACTTTGGCTTTCCGTGGGATTTCTCTGCCGAGGAGTGCGCCGATATCGCCTGGCTGGAGTCGCGCCCCTATACCGTGCTGTTCGTCGACGGCAACCACGAGCGTTTCGATCACTGGGCGGAGCGACCCATGGAGTTGTGGCACGGTGGGCTGACGCAGCGTCTGTCGGATACCTCCCCCATACGGCGCCTGACGCGCGGCGAGGTTTTTGAGCTTGACGGCTCAACGATCTTTACCATGGGCGGCGCCACGAGCGTGGACAAGGAATACCGCATCCCCTATTCCAGCTGGTGGCCGCAGGAGCTGCCGGACGAGCGCAACTTTGAGGAGGCGCAGGCAAAGCTCGACAGCGTGGGTTGGAAGGTCGACTACGTAATCACCCACACCTGCTCGACGCGCGTGCTTTCGCCCACACTCTATCCGGCGCCCGGCTGGAATTACCCCGCCGTTGATCGTCTTACGGCATTTTTCGATGAGCTGGAAGACCGCTTGGATTACAAACGCTGGTATTACGGGCATTTTCATCGGGATGCCAACCCGGCCGAGCGCCATACCGTGCTCTATGACTGCATCGTTCGCCTGGGCGACGAACTCCAGCCCTGGGATGTTGCGTAGGGGTGGGATAGCGAGCACTTCATACGATACCTTGGGTAGTTACCCTACATTTCAGTAGTAATCTTTATTTGTAGGGTAACTTAAGGCATGTTGGGAGCCGGGGGAGATGTCGTCCGACAATCTAGAGTTTCAGCGCCATTCGGTTGGTGCCCGGTAGGGTGGCGAAGCCAAAATGTTCATAGAATGCTGTCGCCTCATCATCTACTGGATCGACAACCAATGCTCGCGCTCCTGCTAGGGCAGAAATTTTCAAGGCGTTCTCGATGGCATCTTTGAGCAGTGAAGCTCCAAGACCAAGCCCCTTGAACTTCTCATCGACCCCCATCATTCCAAGTAGCACTGTGGGGACTTGGGAGGGGGAGTTTCGCACGAACCATCCTCCATCAACATTTTCGCGAGCCACGGAGTGCGTGCACAGCGTATAAAACCCAGCGACTGCGCCATCGCAATACGATGCGTATATAACCGCTGATCCTCTTCTTCGCGCTGAGGCAGATCTGTTTTTAGCCCATCCGTCTACAAGAGTGTTTCCGCAGTGGAAAGCCTCGATGCCTTGGCCAACGGGGAGTTGAACGGGCTTGGTAAATGTGCTCATTCCCAAACCGCTTTACGATCAAGCAGCGCTTTTGCGGCTTGGGGCATGGGGGAATCGAGCATTTCGCAAAATGCATCGAAACCATCAGGAGAAAGATAGGTTGTTGACGCCTCGGCGATATCACGTGCGGAGCTCTCGTCAAGGTGGGCTGTGGCCCATTGGGTGAGAGTTTGGCCACGCAAGGCCGCGGCGCGCTCGTAATTAAGGCGTTGACGTTCGGTCAACCTTAGATCCATACGGCGCTGTTTCTCGATCGTTGGCATGGCAAAAACCTCCTTTGCATAATTGTACGGAATTATTCCGTACATAACAAGACGCAGAATTATGTCCTCTTTGAAGGGGGTCGAGGGGGCGTATTTGGCTACTCGGCCGTTACAATGATGTTCTCCCGGTGTGCGCGGATGACGTCCCAGCTAAAGTGCTCGACCAGCTGCTCGGCAGAGCTCGGCGTGGCGTCCGGCGCGATGCCCGTTTGTCCGGCGAGCCATCCCAGCAGCGCCTCGGGCGTGCCAAAGCGGGCGCGCAGCTCGCCCAGGTCCAGGTCGCGGTCGCGCTTGGAAAGGCGGCGGCCGTCCGGCGACATGAGCAGCGGAATGTGCGCGTAGTGCGGCGTGGGAAGTCCCAGCAGATGCTGCAGGTAGATTTGGCGCGGCGTGGAGCCTAGCAGGTCGCATCCGCGCACGACCTCGGTGACGCCCATGGCGGCGTCGTCGACCACCACGGCTAGCTGGTAGGCAAACACGCCGTCGCTGCGGCGCACCAAAAAGTCGCCGCACTCGGTGGCGAGTGCTTCGCATTGGGCACCATACGTGCGGTCCACGAATTCGATCACGTCGCCCGCGAGGTCGTCGACGGCGGGCACGCGCAGGCGCGTGGCCGGGGCGCGCAGGGCACTGCGGCGGGCGACCTCTTCGGCTGAAAGGCCTCGGCAGGCGCCGCGGTAGATGGGCGTGCCGTCGCTGGCGTGCGGCGCGCTCGCGGCGTGGAGCTCGGCACGCGTGCAAAAGCAGGGGTAGGTGAGGCTGGCGTCTTGCAGCTGGTGCAAGGCGCTCTCGTACAGGTCTAGGCGATCGTGCTGGTAGTAGGGGCCTTCGTCCCACTCAAGCCCTAGCCAGGCCAGGTCGTCAATCAGCTGGGCGGCAAGTTCCGGACGCTTACAGCGATCGTCCAGGTCCTCGATGCGCAACACAATGCTGCCGCCTTGGCTGCGGGCCGAAAGCCACGCACACAGGCAGCTGAACACGTTGCCCAGGTGCATGCGGCCCGAGGGCGACGGGGCAAAGCGGCCCACGACGGGGGCGGGAATGGAGACGGGTTGCGACGTTGGCGCATCCGCGGCGGGCGTTGCTATGTTGCGTGTTTTGATATCCATGTGGACGAGTATAGCGCGGGGCACGGTAGGGAAGGCGTTGCCGTGGCTCGCAAGTTGGCGGCGCTGCGCATTGCGCACGGTGGGTCTGCGACCCAACGTCTCGATCGCCGCACGCCGATTCGGCCTCATACACGACAGAAACCCCGGCAGCTCTTCGCAACTGCCGGGGTTTCCGCGGAAAAGGGGGACATGATCCTCGAGCGAACGGGAAAGGGGCAACCGTTTTCGCTCAACTGCTTTATGCCCCTCGACTGGTGGCTCAATCAGCACGCGCCGCAGCAACACAAAGCCGCTACACCTGTGACGGAGCTGTGAAGTGGTATCTATCGTTGACGCAGGCCGTGCCAAAGAGTGTCCTAAACGACAAATTTGTTGCTGTCCGTCGGTTCAACCCAATGATCCGTTTTCCTCCGTCCCCAATAGATCATTTTCCCCAATAGATCATTTTCTAGGTGCCGGTCGCGGGTGGGACTTTTGTCCCATTTGACGTTCCGTTGGCCCAGATGTTCGTCATGTGTGCCCGCAAACGTGGGACAATGGCGATGTTGGTTTTACAGACAAAGGATGTGCCTATGAACGCCCCCGTTGCCAATACTTGTCGGCAGCGCTGCCTGTTTGCGCGATTCGCTTCCGTCTGCGTGCTCGTCGCGCTTGCGTTGTTGCTGCTGCCCGCCGCCGCGCACGCCGACGGCTATTCCATGTCCCAGACATATATCGGCGCCACGGTTGAGGCCGATGGCTCGCTGACCGTTGTCGAGGGACGCCAGTTTGATTTCGATGACGACATTAACGGCGTGTTTTGGGAGATCAATACGGGTACCAACCAGCAGGGCGGCACGGCGGGCGTCGATGTGCTGAGCGTTGAGGAAGACGATGCCGCGTTTAACAAAGTCGATAGCGCGAACAAGGGTGACTCTGGCGTCTACACGGTCGAGCAGACCGGTGACGGCGTAAGGATTAAGGTGTTCAGCCCCCACGAGAGCGGCGACAGCGCGATCTATTACGTGAGCTACACCATGACCGGTGCGGTCATGAACTGGTCCGATACCGCTGAGCTCTACTGGAAGTTCGTGGGTGACGGCTGGTCTGCGGATTCCAATGACATCGAGATGGAAGTGCACTTCGCAAATGCCGCTGCCGGGACGGCGGCCGTCAAGGGCGATAACTTCCGCGCATGGGGCCACGGCCCACTGACGGGCGACGTATCGCTCGATGCGGACGAACCCATGGTCACCTATACCATTCCCTGCGTGCAGCAGGGCGAATTCGCCGAGGCACGCATCGCCTTCCCCAGCGACTGGGTGCCGCAGCTTGCCGCCTCGGGCGAAGAGCGCATGTCAACGATCCTGAGCGAAGAGAAGGAATGGGCCGACGAAGCCAACGCCCGCCGCGCTCACGCTCGCATGATTTCCAATGCACTTGCCGTGCTAAGTGTTGCCGCGGCAGCGGCCTTTACCGGCACAATCATTATGCTCAAGCTGCGCCGCCGCAAGCCCAAGCCGTTTTTCCAGGACGAATATTTCCGCGATGTGCCTTCGGCCGACCATCCCGCCGTGCTTTCGGCCCTCATGAGCTGGAACGAGGTGCCCGATCAGGCATATATCGCCACGCTCATGAAGCTCACTGACGACCGTGTGATCAAGCTGGAGCAGGCGACCGTGACTAAGGCCAAGAAGGGTCTGTTGGGGCGTGAAAAAGAAGAGCAGACGTATCGCGTGACGGTGAGTGATGCGGGCTGGAAGTCGGCCAAGGGCATTGACCACATGGTGCTCAAGGTCTTCTTTGCCGGTGCTAAGCCCGACGAGAACGGTGACCGTTCGCGCACGTTTGACGAACTGCAGCACTACGTCAAGCAGCACGCTACACCCGTGGGCGACAAGCTCGAGGACTATCAGAACACCGTTAAGGGCAAGCTGGCCGATAGCGAGTACGTTGCCTCGGACGGCATTGTCGCAATGGTGTTTTGCCTGGTTCTTGGTATTCTGATCGCCTTTGTTCCCGCGGGATCCATCTTCTTTACCGACGGCGCACAGGCGAACATTATCGCCGCGGTTATCTCGGTGCCGATTGTGCTGGTGGGTATTGGCGTGGGCCTTACGTTCCGCCGCTTTACGCCGGAGGGCGCCGAGGTGGCGGCTCGCTGCAAGGCGCTTAAGCATTGGCTCGAGGACTTCACGCGTCTAAAGGAAGCCGTCCCCGGCGATCTGGTCCTGTGGAATAAACTTCTGGTGATGGGTGCGGCGCTGGGCGTTTCGAAGGAAGTCCTGCGTCAGCTTGCCGAGGCTGTTCCTCCCGAGGTGCGCGAGGCCGACGGTTTCTACGACAATTACCCCTGCTACTGGTGGTACTACCATCATTACGGTACCGAGTCGCCGCTCGATTCGTTTAACGATGTGTATCACGAGAGCATCCGTGAGCTGGCTTCGAGTTCCGATAGCTCGAGCGGCGGCGGTGGCGGCGGCTTCTCGGGCGGCGGAGGCGGCG
>DBGCAP010000050.1:0-20511 GCA_048367555.1 Collinsella sp. | reverse complement strand
GTGCGCGACCTGCGCCAGGAAGGGCTCGATATAGCTGTAGCTTGCGTAATAGCCGGTCGCCATGAAGACCGTGACTGCGTAGAGCGCGATGAGGAGCGGGTTCTTGAGCAGCTCGGGCAGCTGTTTGACGGTAAAGCGCTCACCCGCCGGCATGGCCGGGAACACCGCTGCCTGGTAGACGACCGCGATGGCTGAGAGGCCCCCGACCACGGCAAACGTCATGCGCCAGCCCACGGCCAAGCCAATGGCGCGACCGAGAGGCAGGCCAAAGATCTGCGCGATGGACGAGCCCGTAGCGATCATGCTGATGGCGAGCGCGCCGTGGCGAGTGTCGACCAGGCGCGAGGCCATAATCGAGGCGACTGACCAGAACACGGCATGTGCGCAAGCGACCACCAGGCGCGCGCAGACCAGGATGGGATAAGTCGGCGCCACAGCGGACAGAAACTGGCCCAGCGAGAACACGGCGAGCACGCCCAGCAGCATCCGCTTGAACTCGAAGCGCGAGGCAAACACCATGAGCGGCAACGACAGCAGCATGACGCCCCAGGCGTAGACCGAGATCATGATGCCCGCCTGGGCCTCGGTGAGCGAGAACGACGCGGCGATATCAGTCAAAAGGCCGATGGGCATAAACTCCGACGTGTTGAACACGAACGCGCAGCAGGTGAGCCCGACGAGTGGGAGCCACTGCTTGAGCGTGATGCCGCCTTGCCTTGCCTGACTCATATATAACGTCTCCAATCATTTTGAGCGGAGGCGATTATATAGCAACGGCCCCGCATCCGTCAGCAACAGATGCGGGGCCGAAATCAATTCGATACACAAAGGTTGCGCCGTCAATAAATAACTAAGCCAACCCCAGCAATATGCCCGCCGAATGCACGACAAACGCCACGATCCAGGCGACCGTCACTTGAAACGCGAACACGGCAACGGCGTAGCGCGCGCCCAGCTCGCTCTTGACGGCGCCGATCGCAGCCACGCACGGCGGGTACAGCAACGTAAAGACCAGGAACACATAGGCAGTAAACGGCGAAAACATGGTCGACAGTGCCGCGGGCGAGGTCGCGCCCAAAAGTACCGTGAGGGTCGAGATGACGCTCTCCTTGGCGATAAGTCCGGTGACGAGCGCCGTGGATGCACGCCAGTCGCCAAACCCAAGCGGCGTCAGCGCCGGCGCGATGATGCTGCCGAGGCCCGCAAGCAGACTCTGCGACTGATCGGCGACCACATTAAAGCGGATATCGAACGTCTGAAGGAACCAGATGACCACGGTCGCGGCAAAGATAATGGTAAAAGCCTTGGTGATAAAGTCCTTGGCCTTATCCCACGCTAGCATCACCGTCGTTTTAATACTCGGCAGGCGGTAATTGGGGAGCTCCATGATAAACGGCACCGGGTCGCCCTTAAATGCTGTGCGGTTGAGCACCAAAGCCGCGATGCAACCAACCGCAATGCCAATCAGATAGAGCGAGACCATGGCGGGAACCGTCGCCTGTGGGAAAAACGCCCCGCACAGCAGACCGTAGACCGGCAACTTGGCCGAGCAGCTCATGAACGGCGTGAGCATGACGGTCATCTTGCGGTCGTGCTCGGATGGGAGCGTACGGGTCGACATGATAGCCGGCACGGTGCAGCCAAAACCGACGAGCATGGGCACGAAGCTGCGGCCCGACAGGCCAAAGCGACGCAGTACCTTATCCATGACAAAGGCCACGCGCGCCATGTAGCCCGAGTCTTCCAGAATGGAAAGGAACAAGAAGAGCACGACGATAATCGGCAGGAAGGTCAGCACGCTGCCCACGCCCGTAAGCACGCCGTCGACAGCCAGCGAGCGCACTACGTCGTTGGTGCCGAACGCTTTGAGGCCCGCATCGGCCGAGGCGATGATGGCAGCGATGCCGTCCTCCATAAGTCCCTGCAACGCCGCGCCGATCACGCCAAACGTCAGCCAAAAGACGAGACCCATGATCACCAGGAACGCCGGGATGGCCGTGTAACGACCCGTCAGGATGCGGTCAATCTTGACGGAGCGTACGTGCTCGCGGCTCTCGTGCGGCTTGACGACGCAACGCCCGCACACGTCGCCGATAAAGCCGAAGCGCATGTCAGCCAGCGCAGATAGACGGTCGGTGCCGGCCTCGCCCTCCATTTGGCTAATGATGTGCTCGATGGCGTCGAGCTCGTTGCGGTCCAGGTGAAGCGCCTCGGTCACCAGCTCGTCGCCCTCAACCAGCTTGGTCGCCGCAAAACGCACGGGAATGTGCGCCGTCGCGGCATGGTCCTCGATAAGGTTGGCGATGCCGTGAATGCAGCGATGCAGCGCGCCGCCGTCCGGACCATCGGGCGCGCAGAAGTCCAGGCGACCGGGGCGCTCGCGGAACCACGCCACGTGCAAGGCATGATCCACCAACTCGCCAATGCCCTCGTTGCGGGCAGCACTAATGGGAACAACAGGCACGCCCAGCAGGCTCTCGAGCAGGTTGACGTCCACGGCGCCGCCGTTGGCCGTCACCTCGTCCATCATGTTGAGCGCGATGACCATGGGTCGATCGAGCTCCATAAGCTGTAGTGTCAGGTACAGGTTACGTTCAATATTAGTAGCGTCGATGATGTCGATGATGGCGTCGGGATGATCGTCAAGGATGAATTGACGGCTGACAATCTCCTCGCCCGTGTACGGCGACAGGGAGTAAATGCCGGGCAGGTCGGTAACGCTTGCCTCGGGGTGGTTGCGGATGGTGCCATCTTTGCGGTCGACCGTTACGCCGGGGAAGTTGCCGACGTGCTGGTTGGAGCCCGTAAGCTGGTTGAACAACGTGGTCTTACCG
The DNA here is from genome assembly GCA_048367555.1 of Collinsella sp. Taxonomy (GTDB): domain Bacteria; phylum Actinomycetota; class Coriobacteriia; order Coriobacteriales; family Coriobacteriaceae; genus Collinsella. The sequence goes on along the minus strand of DBGCAP010000050.1, from coordinate 17,677 downwards.
CAGTTTTGGTTGCCGGCGAGAGCAAAGTGCAGCGGCGCGCCCTCGGGCACGGCCGTCTTCGCGGCGCGAGGCGAATACGTCCCCTCGCCGAGTGCCGGATGCTTCGTCGTGCCAATTGCGGCGTTAGCGCGCGGACCTGTATCGGTGTCGTGAATACCCACGAGCTCGATGCGAGCGGCATCGTCCTTGCGCAGCGTCAGCTCGTAGCCACGCAGGCGAATCTCGAGCGGGTCGCCCATGGGGGCGTACTTCATCATGGTGACTTCGGTGCCCGGTGTTAGGCCCATGTCCAAAATATGCTGTCGGAGTGCCTGATCGTCGGATGTCACCGATGCGACAACGGCGTCCTTTCCAATCTCGAGTGTATCGAGTCTCACGTCCGTGTTCCTCCCCGGCGCCCACAGGGCGTTGTATTTATGTTAGCCATGGCTAACCGTTTGCCATGGCTAACCAATTTTAAGCTTACATGATAGCGTGAACACACAACGACGTTCAATCGACAGATTGTTGCAAGGACCGTCCCCAAGTGCCGCATCTGGGCCATGGCAACGCCGATGTTTTGGCGCGGACAGCGAAAGCCCGCCAGAGCGAGCAAGGTGACGCGAAGCGAGGCGGCATTGACCTTCTGGTCATGCCGCCGAAGCTGAACGTCAGATTGCCGCTCTGGCGGGCTTGCAGCGTCAAGTGGTTACGGCGTTTGGCAAAACGCCGTAACTAAAACCCGTGGCGCTCCAGGAAGCGGAAGGCTAAGCGAATCCAAGGACGGACAGCCACCTGCTTGTCCTCGTTGTCGACCGCGGTGTTGGCGTTGCCGAGCGAAAGGCCGTGGCCGCCCTGGTCAAAGACGTGCATCTCGCATGCGGCGCCCTCCTCGGCCATGCGCTGCGCAAACGGGTAAACTTGCGCGATCGGCGCCGTCTTGTCGTCGGACACGCCCCACACAAAGGTCGGCGGCATCTGACGCGAGACATGTGTGGTGGGGCAGATATCGGCCAGGTGCTCGTCAGTTGCCTCGCCACCCGTCACCATCGACAAATAGTCGTTGAGCAAATCGCGGCCCGTCTTGCCGCCCGTCTTTGGCACGCGCAGGTCGATGCGCGGGTCGCGCGTCTGCATGTCGCGCACATAGGCAAAGTCGAGCAGTGGATAGCCCAGCACCACGGCATCGGGACGAATGTCGTCCGGACGCGCCCCGGCAAGCGCCGCGAAGGGGCCGGTCTTCCACTGCGTTGCCAGCGAGGCACAGATCATACCGCCCGCAGAAAAGCCCACGACGCACACGCGCTTGGGATCAACATGCCACTCGTCGGCATTCGCACGCACCGTAGCGACCATCTTGGCAAGATCTGCCTGGGGGTGCGGAAAGCTCACGTCACCCGTAGAACTCGTGACATAGTTGAGTACAAAGGCCTGGTAACCGTGATCCAAAAACGCAAACGCCACGGGATCCTGCTCATGCGGAGCGATATGCGTAAACGCACCTCCGCCGCAGATAATCACGGCAGGGCGGCGGCCATTCGGTTTATCGGGCAGCGGCTCGGCACCCAAATACGTAAACGTCGCCGGATATTCCTCGGTCGGCTCCTCGCCCCACAGCGCATGGTTCTCGACAATCATATGTGCTCCCTTCGCGCAATTCGTACGCACTCATTTTCGCCTTCAAGCCTACCCCACTTGAACGTATCGCGCCGAATCGCATTCACAATAAATTGAACCAAAACGAGCCCGCCCAGAGGCAATCGTCGCGTTTGGCCCCATGACACGCGCACTTCGGACTGTGCAATTCAGAAACCGCCGTATACGGTCATCGTTTGCATAATATGAATGAGTCAAGCTGCTAGAATATCGAACTGTATGGATAACTATCATTCAACCGCTATGGGAGGATACGTGAACCGCACCAAAATCGCGCAGCTCTACGCCGATGCCGAGTCGCTCGGCGGCCAGACTGTCACCGTCGCCGGCTGGGTCAAGTCCGTCCGCGACATGAAGAACTTTGGCTTTGTCACTCTCAACGATGGCAGCTGCTTCCGCGACCTGCAGGTCGTCATGAACCGCGAGGCGCTCGACAACTACGACGAGATCGCCCATCAAAACGTCTCGGCCGCACTCATCTGCACCGGCACCGTCAAGCTGACCCCCGATGCGCCCCAGCCTTTCGAGCTTTCTGCCACCTCCATCGAGGTCGAGGGCGCCAGCGCCCCGGATTACCCGCTGCAGAAGAAGCGCGCAACCGTCGAGTTCCTGCGCACCCAGCAGCACCTGCGCCCGCGCACCAACCTGTTCCGCGCCGTGTTCCGCATCCGTTCTGTCGCGGCTGCCGCCATCCACCGCTTCTTCCAGGAGCAGGGCTTTGTCTACGTCAACACCCCCATCATCACCACGAGTGACTGCGAGGGCGCCGGCGAGATGTTCCGCGTGACCACGCTCGACCCCAAAAATCCGCCCCTCACCAAGTCCGGCGAGGTCGACTGGAGCCAGGACTTCTTTGGCAAGCATGCGAGCCTGACCGTGTCCGGCCAGCTCAATGCCGAGAACTTTGCCATGGCCTTTGGCGACGTGTACACCTTTGGCCCCACCTTCCGCGCCGAGAACTCCAACACCACGCGCCATGCCGCCGAGTTTTGGATGATCGAGCCCGAGATGGCCTTTGCCGATCTGAACGACTACATGGATAACGCCGAGGCCATGCTCAAGTACGTCCTTAAGGACGTTATGGCCACCTGTCCCGACGAGCTCAACATGCTCAACAAGTTTGTGGACAAGGGCCTGATCGAGCGCCTGGACCACGTGGCAAACTCCGACTTTGCCCGCGTTACCTACACCGAGGCCATCGAAATCCTGGAGCAGGCAGTCGCTGCTGGTCACCAGTTTGATTACCCCGTCAGCTGGGGCATCGACCTGCAGACCGAGCACGAGCGCTTCCTGACCGAGGAGCACTTTAAGCGCCCGACCTTCGTGACCGACTACCCGGCAGAGATCAAGGCGTTCTACATGCGCATGAACGAGGACGGCAAGACCGTCGCCGCCGCCGACTGCCTGGTTCCTGGCATCGGCGAGATTATCGGCGGCTCCCAGCGCGAGGAGCGCCTGGATCTGCTCGAGGCCCGCATCAAGGACCTGGGCATGAATCCCGAGCAGTACAAGTACTACCTTGACCTGCGCCGCTACGGTTCCTGCAAGCACGCCGGCTACGGTCTGGGCTTCGAGCGCTTGGTGATGTACCTCACCGGCGTGGGCAACATCCGCGACGTCCTGCCGCATCCGCGCACCGTGGGCAACGCCGACTTCTAATCGTCTGACGCTAGCTCGCGTCGCCACACGCCAACGCTCATCGCACAAGCGTCTCTCGACATCGGTTGAGAGACGCTTTTTTCAACAGCATCCGTCAAGCTTTTGGCAAGTTTTTGGTCAGTTGAGCAGGGCTGTTGAAAACTCGAACCGCCGTTTGCCGACGACTACCGACCGCCCAGAGCGCCCTGCGCCCCTGGGAAAACCCCGCGTCCTAGGCTCCATACCGTCGCTACCCAAAACGGAAAGGACGTGGGCACCATGACCGAAGCCGCTGTTGAAACCTACGAAACCACGACTAGGGGCGCTGCCTCGATGGCAGCCTATCGCGCCGTTCGCATCCTGCAACTATTAAGCGAAAACACCGGCGAGGACAAGGCCATGCTTTCCGATGAGTTGATCCGGCGCCTCGCCCATCCCGACGACCCCGCCCGCATGCCCATCTCGGCGGCGCGGCGCAGCATCTACACCGCCATCTCCGCACTTCGCCATGCCGGATACGAAATTGAGTACAAGCGCGGCGTGGGGTATCGCCTCTTGACCCGTCCGCTCACCGACGAGGAGATCATCCGGCTCCACGGTATGGTCATGCGCAACCGCTCTACGCCCATCGCCATTCGAAAAAGCATGGCTCAGCACTTGGTCGCCATGGCGAGTGCCGACGTTCGCGGCTACCTCGATGCACCCGAGCCTGCTCCAAGCGCCGGCGGCAAATCCACCAAGGCCACGCGCGCGCCCATCAAGCGCATCGACGCCTGCGAGCTCATCGAGCAGGCCATCGACCACGGAACCACGGTGAGCTTTGATATTTCGAACGTCACGGCACGTGGCGAAACCGAAGTGGCGCGAATGACAATTCGCCCCTTTGCCATCAAGCAACGAGACGACATCTCGTATTTGCTGGGAACGGTCTATGACGCCCGAGGCGCCGATGACACGCTGCGTACCGTAGAGATTGGCCGCATGAGAAACGTCACCACGCGTCTCCTCGACGGCAAGAAGCTCTTCGCCGCCCTCGACGAGGACGACGACGCCTCCGCCGCATAAGACCCTCCGCCGTCCATTCGACTACCCGTACCGCCCATCCGATTCTGTATTAAAAAACCCGCCAGGTTATTGTAAAAATGGACATCCGCGCTACTATAGTTCCACTTGCACTTTGTTTGAGTGCAGTGTTTCCAGCCATTTCTATACTGGGGGTAACGATATGAAGGACATCACCATCAGCCGCAGGAGCCTTCTGGTCTCCGCCGGCCTGCTCGCACTGGCCCCGCTTGCTGGATGCGGCGGCAACTCTGGTTCCGGCTCCACAGCCGCCGGTTCCGACTACACCATCGGCGTTCTGCAGCTCACCGAGCACTCCGCGCTCGATGCCGCCAACGACGGCTTCGTCAAGGCCATCAAGAAGAGCGGCCTTAAGGTCAAGATCGACCAGAAGAACGCCCAGAACGACCAGTCCACGTGTAAGTCCATTGCCGACAAGTTCGTAGGCGACGGCGTCAACTTGATCTATGCCATCGCTACGCCCGCCGCGCAGGCTGCCGCCGGCGCCACCGCCGATATCCCCATCGTTGGCTGCGCCATCACCGACTACGCCGCTTCCGGCCTGGTCCAGGACAACGACAAACCCGGCACCAACGTCACGGGCGCTTCCGACCTCACCCCGGTCGCCGAGCAGCTCGAGATGATGCAGAAGGTCCTGCCCGACGTTAAGAAGGTCGGCCTGCTTTACTGCACCGCCGAATCCAACTCCGACGTCCAGATCAAGGCCGCCAAGAAGGAGCTCGACAAGCTGGGCCTCGAGTACACTGACTTCACCGTCTCTAGCTCTAACGAGATCCAGTCCGTCGTCGAATCTGCGGTGGGCAAGGTCGACGCGCTGTACTCCCCCACCGATAACACCATCGCCGCTGGAGCCTCGCAGGTGGGCCAGATCTGCAAGGAGAACAAGCTTCCCTACGTGACCGGCGAGGAGGGCATGTGCATGGCCGGCGGCCTGTTCACCCTCTCCATCAACTACGAGGATCTGGGCTACGCCGCGGGCGAGATGGCCGTCAAGATTCTGAAGGGCGAGGCCAAGCCCGAGGATATGCCGATTAAGCACCTCTCGAGCAAGGACCTGGTCGTCGTCAAGAACGACGAGATGGCCGAGGCTCTGGGTATCGACCTTTCCGCTCTGGACGCGTAGCGTCATGCGTGGCAATGCATCTAGAGCCCGCGCTCGTGCCATAGCCGCGTTATTCAATATCTGAGCCACAGGGGCGAACGCCAAAGACCGGCGTTCGCCCTGCTTGTTTCGGATGAGACAAAACATCCGTCCGCAGCTCTTTTATGCATTGTTACCGCTATCATGGTGACTCACGTGTCCACCCTATCCTAGGAGGTATGAAGCATGCTCATTGCATTGCAGGGGGCCGTTTCGCAGGGCGTCCTCTGGGGCATTATGGTGCTTGGCGTGTTTATCACGTTCCGCCTGCTCGACATCCCCGATATGACCTGCGACGGCAGCTTTGCCCTCGGCGGCTGTGTCTGCGCCGTACTCATCGTCAACAATAACGTCGACCCGCTGCTCGCCGTGCTGGCCGGCATGTGCGCCGGTGCCATCGCCGGTGCCGTCACAGGCATCCTGACCACCGTCTTTGAGATCCCCGCAATCCTTGCCGGAATCCTTACCCAGATCAGCCTGTGGTCCATCAACCTGCGCATCATGGGCAAATCCAATACGCCCATCCTTGCCAAGGGCACCATCTTCTCGTCTGTCAGCAACATGACGGGTCTGCCGCAGTCCACCGTTGCCATCATCCTGGGCATCTTGCTCGCCGTGGCTATCGTTGCCATCCTGTATTGGTTCTTTGGCACCGAGATCGGCTCGGCACTGCGTGCCACCGGCAACAACGAGTACATGATCCGCGCCCTGGGCGTCAACACCAACTCCACCAAGATGATCGCCCTCGTGCTCTCCAACGCCCTCATCGGCCTTTCGGGCGCGCTCATCTGCCAGAGTCAGAAGTACGCCGACATTGGCATGGGCACCGGTGCCATCGTTATCGGTCTTGCCGCCATTGTTATCGGCGAGGTGCTCGGCCGCCTGCTGCCCGGCGGCCTCACGCAGTTTAGCGTCCGTCTTGCCTCCGCCGTCTTTGGCTCCGTGGTGTACTTCCTCATCCGCGCCATCGTGCTGCAGCTGGGCATGGACGCCAACGACATGAAGCTGCTCTCCGCTGTGATCGTCGCCGTGGCCCTGTGCGTGCCCGTGGTTTGGGAGCGCTATAAGCTCCGCAGCTCCTACACGAAGGGGGATGAGGCAGATGCTTAAGCTCTCACACGTCAAGAAGACCTTTAACAAGGGCACCGTCACCGAGAAGCGCGCGCTCACCGGCGTCGACCTTACCCTCAATGATGGCGACTTCGTAACCGTGATCGGCGGCAACGGCGCCGGCAAGTCCACGCTGCTCAATATGATCGCCGGCGTGTATCCGCTCGATTCGGGCGTTATCGAGCTCGACGGCACCGACATCTCGCGCCTGAGCGAGTCGCAGCGCGCCAAGTACCTGGGGCGCGTGTTCCAGGACCCCATGCGCGGCACCGCAGCCGACATGCAAATTGCCGAGAACCTAGCCCTCGCCAAGCGCCGCGGCCAGCGTCGCGGTCTTTCGTGGGGCGTCACCAAGGCCGAGAAGGACGAGTACGTTGAGCTGCTCAAGCGCCTGGACCTCGGTCTGGACACGCGCCTCAACGCAAAGGTCGGCCTGCTTTCGGGTGGCCAGCGCCAGGCACTCACCCTGCTCATGGCCACGCTCACCAAGCCACGCCTGCTGCTGCTCGACGAGCACACCGCGGCCCTCGACCCTAAGACGGCCTCTAAGGTGCTCAATCTGACCGAGGAGATTGTCGACGAGAACCACCTGACCACGCTCATGGTCACGCACAACATGAACGACGCCATCCGTCTGGGCAATCGCCTAATCATGATGCACGAGGGCCACGTAATCTACGACGTGGCAGGCGACGAGAAGAAGTCGCTCACCGTGGCCGACCTACTGCAGAAGTTCGAAGAGGTCTCGGGCGGCGAGCTCGCCAACGACCGCATGCTGCTGAGCTAACGACCTAGAAAACCACCACAAAGGGGACAGGCACCTTTGTGGTGGTTTTTGTTAAAGAGTAAGGAGACTGCCATGAAAAGACTCCCCCGCCTTGCGTTAGCTGCCGCGTTGTTTGCCGGCGCGCTCACAGGCATCCCAAGCCTCGCTTTCGCGGAGAACCTGCCCGCCGCTATTGACGGCTCTGTAACCGTCATGCACACCAATGATATCCACGGCAGCTACAAGTACAGCTACAAAGCAAGCAAGGGCACCGGCACTGTCGGCTTTGACGGACTGGCGGTTCTCTATAGCGCTCAAGGCAGCGCCCCCGATCTTTTGCTCGATGCGGGCGACACCTTTCACGGTCAGTCCTTCGCCACCATGAGCGAGGGCAAAAGCATCGCCGAGCTCATGGACACCTTTTATGCGAACGGCTACGACGCGACCACACCGGGCAACCACGACTGGAGCTACGGCGCGGACAATCTTCGCACGATGGCCGGCTACAGCACCACCGGCACGCCCTTCGCCATGCTCTGCGCGAATGCGAAGTCTACGAGCGGCGTATGGAGCTCGAGCATCACCAAGACGCTCAACCGCACTTGGAAGGACAGCGAAGACAGTTCCACGTTTGACTACAAGATTAAGGTCGGCGTCGTCGGAGCCATGGATGAGACGCTGAGCTCCTCGCTGCGCGAGGACCTTGTCAAGGGCACGTCGTTCTCGGGTGCGGCGAACGCCATCAATGCCGAGGTCAAGCGACTGCGCGAGGATGAGGGCTGCAACGTTATCGTCTGCATCGCGCACACGCTCAACGCCAAGACCTTTGCTGCAAAGCTCGTTGGGGTCGATGCACTGGTCGCGGGCCACGAGCACATCAACTTAGACGAAAACGTGACGGGGACCGACGGCAAGCCGGTCCGCGTCGTCGAGGCGGGCAGTGCCTTTGCCGAGGTCGGTCTGCTTTCCATTCCGTACAAGTACGACACGAATGGCACTGAGACGACCGACGATGACATGGTCACGGTCCCTGCAGACGACAGCGACGAGAAGCTCTACACCGCCAAGAACGTCAACGACCTTTTGGCCGACCCGAACAAGGGCTCCGACTACCAAAGCTGCCTTGAAGACGTCCGCAACAAGATCAAGCCGCTCGACGAGGCCTTTGAAAACGAATCGAACAAGGTGCTCGGCACATCCGCCGCCGACTATTTCTACGGCGAGGACGCCGCGGGCACGCATGGTTGGGAAATGGTGCGCACCACCGATTTTCGCCCCAACAAGGAGGGCGATACTACCAAGGCCCAGACCATCGGCCACGTGATTTGCGGCTCCTATCTTGCCCTGACGGGCGCGGACCCTGACCTGACGAGCGCGGACCTTGCTATTGAGAACGCTGGCGGCATCCGCGGCGGCATCGCGGCGGGAAACGTGACCGCCGGCGACGTCATCGCCATCTCGCCATACGGCAACACCTTGGAGACCTGGACCATGACCGGCGCGGACTTCCTCGCAGCGCTTGAGCACTCGTTGGAAATTAGCGACAAATGCAATGACAGCTACGAACTTCAGCAAGCCTACGTCGCAGCCGGCCACACCGAGCAGGAAGCCCAGGACATGTACAAGTGGCCCGACGACTCCGGCAGCGTTCTTTCCTTTGGCGGCATCAACGTAACAATCGACTGGACGCAGTCTGAAGGCAAGCGCATCGTAAGTGCCACGCTCACCAAAGACGGCAGTACGCTCGACCCCGCCAAGACCTATACCGTCGCCACCAACAACTACATCATCACCAACACGACCGACTTCCCCACCTTCGCAAACGCCAAGAAGCTCACCGAGTGGGGTACGTGCGAGGCAGCGCTGAGGGCACTGATCGGGCAGGACGACTGGGAGCACAAGGTGGCCTCGCTCGCGGGCACCATCAGCTTTAGCTCCGCTGAGAACCCCGCACCCCATCCGACCCCAACGCCTGAGCCCTCATCCAACCCCGGCACGACGACCACGCAGGTCACCACCAAGAAGACCACCGGTAAACTCGCCGCAACGGGAGACCGCACGCTAGCCGTGGTCGGTGCATGCCTCATCGGCGGCATCATCGTCATCATGCTCGGCATTATCTGGAAGCGCCGCCGCTAAGCTACACCGCCGGGCCTTGCAGCCCCGCCGTACAAACCTTATATCGAGCACAAAAGCCCGTCCGAATGTGATCGGACGGACTTCTGGTGGGTATCATGGTTGAACGATCATGAGGAGGTTTTCCCTACATGGAATTGCTTGAGCCGATTCTTCATTTCTTTGAGCAGCGCTGGGTCCACAACATCATCTGGGCCGGCATCTTGGTAATAGGCACCGCCATCGCCACCAAGGTCGTATCCAAGACCCTGCGCCACCTGCTCAACCGCGACGACAACCCGCTTCCGGCATCGAGTATCTTCATCAACATTGCGCGCGCCGTCATCTGGATGATCGGCGGCAGCTTTATCCTCGACAACTGCTTTGGCATTAACGCAAACGCGCTCGTCGCCGCTCTTGGCGTCGGCGGCATCGCCATCTCGCTCGGCTTTCAGGACACGCTATCAAACCTTATCGGCGGCATGCAAGTGACCTTTATGGGCATCATCAAGCCCGGCGACAATATCGAGGTCGGCGGCGTGTCGGGCGTGGTCCAGGACATCACTTGGCGCCACACGACCATCGAAGATGCCTGCGGGCAGACCATCATCGTCCCTAACTCCAACATCTCCAAGAACACGCTCGTGCATTTGATGCCCTTTGGGCGCGTGGCCGTCCCCGTCGCGGTCAAAGACACGTCCAAGTGGGCTTCACTGGACGCGCTGGCAGATGAGCTCACCGACGCCACCAAGGCCGCCGTGCTTCCCATCTCGGGCTTTGACAAGGAGCCCTACGTGCTCTTTAGCGAGATCGGCGACTTTGGCATCAAGGGCAAGATCATCTTTATCGTCAGCGACGACAGCACCACTTTCACGGCAGCCGACGCCTGTATCCGCGCCATCGCCCCCATCATCGCCTAAAACCACCACAAAGGGGACAGGCGCCTTTGTGGTGGTTTCGCATCGTGGTACCATGGTTCAAATCGTTGTTTAAACGACTAAGGGAGTAGACACCATGGAAGAGGCCTATCGTCAAGCACGCAAGCGCGGCGAGCAAGGACGTCGACGCGCCATTAGTCAAAGCGAGCATCCGTACCTCACGGACCTCGATAGCTTGGTTGCCCAGCTCCCCTTAGGCCAGCGAGAGAATGTCTGCCTGAGAGACATTCCGCTCGAAATGGTCGTCGGCACGGTTACCAAGGGCCGTCAGTCGGCCTTTTCATGCAACTTTATGCCCTTGCTGCCGTTTAGCACCGAGTTCGCCCGCAAGTGGTCCAACCTCTACGACATCCAGGTGACCGAGGGTTATCGCGATCCTGTCATCGTCACCGAGTTCATGCATCGGTTCTATGTCCAGGAAGGCAACAAACGTGTCAGCGTCCTCAAATTCCTGGACGCCCCGACGGTTTCGGCCAAGGTCACCCGTCTCTACCCCGGCACATGGGATTCCGTCGAAAGCCGCCTATACGGTGAGTTCTGCGCGTTTTGGCGCGTCTGCCCCCTATACGAGATCGAGTTCTCGCGCGAGGGAAGCTACGAAACGCTCGCCAAGATGCTCGGTCAGAACCTTATCGAAAAATGGCCGCAGAAAAAAGTCGACTACCTGCGCCACACCTTCCTGCTCTTTAAGCGCGCCTACCTTCGCGCGGGCGGCGACCACCTGGACATTACGCCTGCCGATGCTATGCTCGTCTACCTCAATGTGTACAACCAGGACCGCCTGCTGGATACGCCGACGGATATCGTCGTAAACCGCCTGTGCAAGATTTGGCGTGAGCTAGTCATTGCCGGCAAAAATGACCAGGACAAGGTCAATCTTGTCGAAGCGCCGAGCGTCGATGAGGAAGAGTCGCCCGCCAAGTCCACCTCCGGCGTGCTCAACTTCTTTATGGGCAAGACCGTCTATTCGGCGGCTAACCCCCTGCGCATCGCCTTTATCCATGAGTTCCCCTGTGCGACGTCGAGCTGGGACAGCCTGCACGACCAAGGGCGCCAGTATCTCGACGAGCACTTTGGCGGTATTGTGCGCACCGAGGCGTTCGAGGACTGTCACGATCCGGACGTGTTCTACACCGCCGTGGAAACGGCTGTCAAACATGGAGACAACGTCATCTTCTCGACCTCGCACCGTTTGATGGAATACACGCTCAGGGCCGCCGTCGAGTATCCCCAGGTACGATTCCTCAACTGCTCTATCGGCCTTCCCCACCAAAGCGTCCGTTCGTACTTTGGCAAAATGTACGAGGCCAAGTTCCTCCTGGGCGCCCTTGCCGCCAGCATGGCGGACAACCACCGCATCGGTTACCACGCGTCGGTCTTCGCCTCGGGCGCGCTCAGCGAGATCAACGCCTTTGCCATCGGCGCCTCGCTGCTCGACCCTCGCGCGCAGGTAATCCTCACCTGGGGCGATGTGCCCGCCGGCGGTCTTGCCGAGGCCATGTGCCGCGAAGACGTGAGTGTTATGACCGGCGCCGACATGTCAAAGTCGCTCGAAGACCCCACGGCCTACGGACTTCACCGCCTGGTCGATGGCAAGGCCGTCGGCATCGCCATGCCGGTATGGAACTGGGGTCGATACTACGAGCTTATCGTGCGAAGCCTGCTGCATGGCACCTGGGATGAGACCAGTGACGACAGCCAGGTTCGCGCCGTCAACTACTGGTACGGCATGAGCTCGGGTGTCATCGACATTCGCTACGCTCCAGGCCTGCCCTATCAGACGCGCAAGCTTGTTCAGCTACTGCGCAATGGCATCGTTGAGGGCTCCATCAATCCATTTGGCGGCGAGCTCCATAGCCAAGACGGCGTGGTGCAGATCGAGGGCTTTCCCCCGCTGCCAAGCACACAAATCGTCGAGATGGACTGGCTGGCCGACAATGTGGTGGGCACCATTCCGCAGCCCAACGATGAGCCGAAGGTCCGCGCCCTATGAAAATCCTTGCCATAGCCGATACCGAAGAACGATGCCTTTGGGAGTGCTTTCGCAAGGAACGCTTTGAGGGTGTCGACCTGATTTTGTCCGCTGGCGATCTGGACCCGGACTATCTTGAGTTTTTGGTCACGGTCATCAACAGGCCGCTCATCTACGTGCGCGGCAATCACGATGACCGCTACGCGCGTCATGCACCAGGCGGCTGCATCTGTGCCGAGGACGCTGTCTACGTGTACCGAGGCGTCCGCATTGCGGGGCTTGGCGGCTCAATGCGCTATCGAGATGGCGCCAACATGTACACCGAGCGCGAGATGGCCAAGCGCATGCGCAAGCTGTCCCGCAAAGTGAGGATGGTCGGCGGCTGCGACATCTTGCTCACCCACGCGCCCGCCGCCGGCGTGGGCGATTTGGACGATCTACCACATCAAGGATTCGAATGCTTTAACACGGCGCTCGAGTCCTGGAACCCCGACTACATGGTGCACGGGCATGTGCACCAATGCTATGGTCACGACTTTCAACGTGAGCGTCAGCATGCATGCGGGGCAACGATCATCAACGCCAGCGGCTATACGCAGTTTGAGCTCGACCAGACGCGCTACCCCATCCGTGGCTGGCAGGCAGCCTGGCTCAATTCGCAAACCATGCGACGTGAGCTCAAGCGCCACGAGGCCATCGAGTCCTCAACCGCCAGAACCCCCTGGTAACCACCACAAAGGGGACAGGCACCTTTGTGGTGGTTTTGGCCCAAGATAGCAAGAAACCCGGTCCTGCACGAAGCAGAACCGGGTTTCTTTAGCAATGCTTGCTTTGCTCAGGCAGTAACTGTTAGTTACTCAGCCAGGAAGTCGCGCTGGATAGCGGGATCGACCTTGATGCCAGGGCCCATGGTGGAAGACACGGAGATGGACTTGACGTACTTGCCCTTAGCAGAAGAGGGCTTGACGCGCAGGATCTCGGTGTACAAGGCAGCGTAGTTCTCGACGAGCTGCTGCTCAGAGAAGGACTTCTTGCCCAGGGGCACGTGGCAGATGCCATAGCGGTCGGCGCGATACTCAACGCGGCCGGCCTTGAGCTCGGAGACCATCTTGGCGACGTCCATGGTGACGGTGCCGAGCTTGGGGTTCGGCATGAGGCCACGGGGACCAAGGATCTTACCGATGCGGCCAACCTTGGCCATCATGTTCGGCGTAGCGATAGCGGCGTCGAAGTTGATCTCGCCCTTCTGGATCTGGGCGACGAGCTCGTCGGAACCGATGATGTCGGCGCCGGCAGCCTCGGCCTCGCGGGCCTTCTCGCCCTCGGCGAAGACGGCAACACGAATGGTCTTGCCGGTACCGTGGGGCAGGGAGATGGAACCGCGGATGTTCTGGTCGGCCTTACGAGTATCGACGCCCAGACGGAAGTGGGCCTCGACGGTCTCGTCGAACTTGGCGGTGTCGAGCTCCTTGATGAGCTTGGCAGCCTGAAGGGGGGTGTAGAGCGTGGCGCGGTCGATCTTCTCGGCAGCGGCGTTATAGCTCTTACCATGCTTAGCCATGTGCATTACCTCCTGTGGTTAAACGGGCGTGAGCCCTCCCACATCGTATCGTGTGCCCTATTGCACACATTTAACGGGCGCCCCGGTCGGAACACCCGTCATTACCTAAAGAAATCGCTACTCAGCAATGGTGACGCCCATGGAACGGGCGGTACCGGCGATGATCTTCTTGGCGGCGTCAATGTCGTTGGCATTGAGGTCCGGCATCTTGATCTCGGCGATCTTGGTGAGCTGCTCCTGGGAGAGCTGACCAACCTTGTCGGCCTGGGGCTTAGCGGAACCAGACTTGAGGTTCAGTTCCTTCTTGATGAGGTGAGCCGCCGGCGGGGTCTTGGTGATGAAGGAGAAGGACTTATCCTCGAAGACAGTGATCTCAACGGGGATGATGTCGCCCTTCTTGTCCTGCGTCTCGGCGTTAAAGGCCTGGCAGAACTGCATGATGTTCACGCCAGCAGCGCCCAGGGCGGGACCGACGGGAGGAGCGGGGTTAGCTGCACCAGCAGGAATCTGGAGCTTAATGACGTTGGCAACCTTCTTCTCAGCCATGGTCATTCCTTTCGAATCACGAGTGTGAAGTACTTGCTATATCGTAAGCACGCACGTGTTAGAAGCACTCCTGAGATGAGCAGTCACAGAAGAAGCACGCTCGCGCGAACGGACGAAAACTTAAGCGATGACAGCGACCTGGTTAAAGTCGAGCTCGACCGGCGTCTCGCGGCCAAAGATCATCAGCGTGACCTTGAGCTTGCCTGCCTCGGTGTTAACCTCGGAGACCTTGCCATCAAAGTCGGTAAGCGGACCATCGGTGACGCGGACGGACGTACCGACCTCAATATCAACCGACGTACGCTTGGGCGAATCGCCCTTACCGGGACGACGAGTCATCTTATTGTACTCGTCGCGGGAAAGCGGAGCGGGCTTGCCGTTGCCGCCCAGGAAACCGGTGACACCGGGCGTGTTGCGAACACACGTCCACGCATCGTCATCCATCTCCATGCGAACCAAGACATAACCCGGGAAGATCTTAGAATCCTTGGTCTCGCGCTTGCCACCCTCTTTGATCTCGGTGACGCGCTCCATAGGAATCTCGATATCAAAGATACGGTCCTGCATGCCCATGGTCTCGATGCGATGCTCGAGATCGGACTTAACACGGTTCTCGTATCCAGAGTAAGTGTGAACGACGTACCAACGCTTAGACATGGTTTAGCCCCTCAATCCGGAGAACAGAGCAAGAGCCTCGCCAAAGCCAGCATCGAGCAGAGCGATGACGACGCCGACGACGACCAAAGAAGCGCAAACAACGACCGAGTAGTTCACGAGCTCCTTCTTATCGGGCCACGTGACACGCTTCATCTCGGACTTCACCGAAGCGAAATACTTCTTGGTGCGGGCGAAGAAACCAGGCTTCTCGTTCTTCTTAGACTTCGCAGCCTTCTCGCTCTTCTTGGCAACGGCCTTCTTGGCCTCAACCTTGGAGTTGGCGGCAGCTTTGTTGGCAGGTGCCGGCTGCTGAGCCTTCTTCTTGTTCTTCTTGTTGGCCATTTGGGTTACCTCCGCGCAATGCGCTTATACATGAGTAAACCGTAAGCCCCCAATTGGGAGCTTACGGAATAATGACTGGCACGCCAGGAAGGACTCGAACCCTCAACACTCGGTTTTGGAGACCGATGCTCTACCAATTGAACTACTGGCGTATGTGACTAGAGACTAGCGAGTCTCTTTGTGCAGCGTGTGGTGACGGCACCAGGGGCAATACTTCTTGATCTCCATACGATCAGGCATGTTCGACTTGTTCTTGGTGGTCGTATAGTTGCGGCGCTTGCACTCAGTGCACGCAAGAGTAACTAGAGTACGCATTTATCCTGAACCTTTCATTTCCGCCCCGTACGGGCACGAGTTGGTACTTTATCAGCTCTACGTAAGTGCTGTCAATGAAAACCTCGAATCAATTGGTTCTCGCTGGATCCATTCATATTTGGAACACATCAATGAAGCCAGCGAGATCTAATCGATCCCTCACGCTCGGCTTAAGGGCAAGCGAAGCGCAATCGGCGGAGAATAAGCCCCGCGTAGAAAAGAACCCGGCACCCTATAAGTGCCGGGTTCTCTAAGTCAGCTAAATCAAAGAGCTAATTTACTCAATGATCGTGGAGACGATGCCCGAACCGACGGTGTGGCCACCCTCGCGGATAGCGAAGCGCAGGCCCTCCTCCATGGCGATCGGGTGAATGAGGTCGCCCTCGATGGTGATGTGGTCACCAGGCATAGCCATCTCTGTGCCCTCGGGAAGCTTGACCGTACCGGTAACGTCGGTGGTACGGAAGTAGAACTGAGGACGATAACCATCGAAGAACGGGGTGTGACGGCCGCCCTCCTCCTTGGTCAGAACGTAGATCTCGCCGGTGAACTTGGTGTGCGGGGTAACCGAACCGGGCTTGCAGAGAACCTGGCCGCGCTCGATGTCCTCGCGCTTGATGCCGCGGAGCAGCAGACCGACGTTGTCGCCAGCCTCGCAGAAGTCCATGGACTTACGGAACATCTCGATACCGGTAACGACGGTGCTCTGGGTATCCTTGATGCCGACGATCTCGACGGGCTCGTTGAGCTTGAGCTCACCGCGCTCGACACGACCGGTAGCAACGGTACCACGGCCAGAGATGGTCATAACGTCCTCAACGGCCATCAGGAACGGGAGGTCGTTGTTACGAGCAGGCGTCGGGATGTACTCGTCGACGGCCTTCATGAGCTCGCGGATAGCGTCCATCCACTTGGCGTCGCCCTCGAGAGCGCCCAGAGCGGAACCACGGATGACGGGGATGTCGTCGCCGGGGAAATCGTACTCGGAGAGGAGCTCACGGGTCTCCATCTCGACGAGGTCGATGAGCTCGTCATCGTCGACCATGTCGCACTTGTTCAGGAAGACGACGATGTAGGGAACGCCGACCTGACGGGCGAGCAGGATGTGCTCGCGAGTCTGAGCCATGGGGCCGTCGGTAGCGGCGATGACCAGGATAGCGCCGTCCATCTGAGCAGCACCGGAGATCATGTTCTTGACGTAGTCAGCGTGGCCCGGGCAGTCAACGTGAGCGTAGTGACGGGCAGCAGTCTCGTACTCAACGTGGGAGACGGAGATCGTAATGCCGCGCTCGCGCTCCTCGGGAGCCTTGTCGATGTTCTCGAACGCAGTGAAGTCAGCCTTGCAGCCCTCGGTCTCAGAGAGAACCTTGGTGATGGCGGCGGTCAGCGTGGTCTTGCCGTGGTCGACGTGACCAATGGTGCCGATGTTAACATGCGGCTTAGTGCGCTCAAACTTCTCTTTGGCCATAAAGCCCTCCTCTTAACAGGTCGTCCCCGGACGGGACTTTGCCTTTATACCATAGTGGCCTCTCAACATACTATTGAGAAGCCACCGTGTTACCTATGGTAGCGGTGACTGGATTCGAACCAGTGACGCCACGGGTATGAACCGTGTGCTCTAACCAACTGAGCTACACCGCCGGATGGAGCCTGCAACCAGACTTGAACTGGTGACCTCTTCGTTACCAACGAAGTGCTCTACCGACTGAGCTATACAGGCACTTGACGGGTGGGAGCTATAGGATTCGAACCTATGTAGGCAGAGCCAACGGGTTTACAGCCCGTCCCCATTAACCACTCGGGCAAACTCCCAATCGTTCAAGTATCCGCAGGTTCTTTGGTCTTTTGGACCGCCGCC
>DBGCAP010000049.1:0-14705 GCA_048367555.1 Collinsella sp. | reverse complement strand
CTCATCCTGGGCGACACCAACAGCTGCCTGTCCGCCATCGCGGCAAAGCGCCTGCACATCCCCATCTTCCACATGGAGGCGGGCAACCGCTGCAAGGACGAGTGCCTGCCCGAGGAGACCAACCGCCGCATCGTCGACGTGATCTCCGACGTCAACCTGGCATACTCCGAGCACGCCCGCCGCTACCTCAAGGACACCGGCTGCGCCCCGGAGCACACCTACGTCACCGGATCTCCCATGGCGGAGGTGCTGCGCGCCAACCTGGGCAAGATCGAGGCCTCGGACGTCCTCTCCGAGCTCGGCCTGGAGCCCAAGCGCTACATGCTGCTCTCCGCCCACCGCGAGGAGAACATCGACACCGAGGCCAACTTCACGAGCCTGTTCACCGCCATCAACGCGCTGGCCGAGAGATACGACATGCCCATCCTGTACTCCTGCCACCCGCGCTCCCGCAAGCGCCTGGAGGCCACGGGCTTCAAGCTGGACCCGCGCGTTCGCATGCACGAGCCCATGGGCTTCCACGACTACAACTGCCTTCAGATGAACGCCTTCGCCGTGGTGTCCGACTCCGGCACCCTGCCCGAGGAGTCCAGCTTCTTCGCGTCTATCGGCCGCCCGTTCCCGGCGGTGTGCATCCGCACCTCCACCGAGCGCCCCGAGGCCCTGGACAAGGCCTGCTTCACGCTGGCCGGCATCAGCGAGCGCGGACTGCTCCAGGCGGTCCACACCGCCGTCGAGCTCGACGCCGAGGGGTCGCTGCCCGAGGCGCCCGTTCCCGACTACGCCGACGAGACCGTGTCCACCAAGGTGGTCAAGATCATCCAGAGCTACACCGGCGTCGTGGACAAGATGGTGTGGAGGAAGAGCTTATAGAACAGTCGACATTTGGTGTGGCATATGTAACCTGCCTGGTTTTCTACCAGTGTTAACAAGCTAAATATATTTGTTTAATTGACCTCTTGTAGACTTTCTTTTCTACAAGAGGTCAATTTGATTATCGTCTGGAAGGGATTCGGAATATGGACGAGAAACCTTTATCTGTAACTGATTCGGTATTTTTCCCATACTATGTAAACCAAAATAGACTGTTGGATATTTACGCAATTCTAAATAGGGGCTTTTCTGAATACGAAGAGATTAAAGAAGAATCGTCTTCAGGAAAAACTTCCTCAAAAAGAGGGGGTGCTGGCGTTGGTTTTAAGATTTTTAAGCTTGGGATAACAGCCGAAGCGGAGCTTAATAAGAATTCTGGAAATTCGAGTTCTAAGGAATCAAAGTTGGTCCAGACCACAACTTCAATGTTGAGCATGGTGGTCGAGCAGCTGTCCCAACATAAGTTCTTAAAAGAGATTTTGAAGTCTCAGCCTGGAGACTTTGTCTGCATTCCGGTCAATCTTAAGATCAATTCCACTAAAGGTCTCGTTGATGAAGCGATTGAAATGACTGAGCTCAGCCAAAAAATGCAAGGGGTTGGCGGAACCAAGCTCAAGGAATCAAATAACGCCACCTCAGCTTCATTGAAAAAAATCGGAGCTATCACCAAAGAGTTATTTTCCGCAGAAGAGATAGTCTCCGAAAACGATGCTTATGCCGTAATTGGTACGATAACTGACCAAAATCTATATCAAGCTAATCGGCAGGATATTATAGATGTAGAACTGACCTGTTTGGCACAAATCAAACGAGTGTTTCCAGACGGAACGCAATTGATGAAAAATACTGTATTTACCAAAATTACGGACACCGACAGCAAAGAGGCGCTTATCAAGTCAGTGGCGGCCTTAAATTCCGGTCCAATTAAATGTGATTCAGTTGCGATAATGGAAATTAGCGGCAAGCCTGTTTATCAACTTGAAGTTGTTGCGCTTTACCAAGAATCGCATCCATCGGTATAACCGCACAACTCGAATCGCTTGTTGAGAGCAAGGCCATACACAATCCTATTTATCTCAAGCATGCCGGCAAGCCGAAGTTGATCGCGGACGTCAACCACCTGACGATGAAGTCCAACTCCGACAACTTCCGCGCGAGCTCCATCCAGGGCGTCATGAAGCGCGTGAAGGCAAAGGGAGTGCCCGTGGTGGTCTACGAGCCCACGCTGGGCGCGCCGGAGTTCTTCGGCTCCGAGGTGACCCACGACCTGGAGGCCTTCAAGGCCGGCTGCGACGTGATCGTCGCCAACCGCTGGAGCGACGAGCTCGCGGACGTGGCGGACAAGGTGTACACGATGGATTAGTTTAAACCAGCACATAGGAGAGCTTTTCTCCTGTACCGAGAAATCACTGTAAAATTGGAGAGGAGGGCATCACCAAATGTCGATGCCCTCCTCCTTTTTCTAATTGTATATTCCTGAAGTAAGGCGGTAGAAAGAAATTGAGCCTCTAATCAGGGGCGATGTGACGCACTGCTGGCATTGATACAGTGTTTGCCACAATGCCAGCATGAAATTGATTGAAGCCATCCGAATCTTCAACGACATCGTCTCATCCCGAAGGGGCTCTTCATGCCTGCGAAGGCGAAATAACGCAGAACGGTATGAGCCATCTCGGCTTGAGGGGCTCGTCAATATCGAGATACGCAAAGGGCGTCTACCGTATAGACGTCGTGTCGAGCATGCTGGAGGAGGAAGTCCTCGTTGCCTGGACATCAATTGATCCGAGGAGATGCCCTGGAGACATCACTGGCGAGGACATGTCCGTCGCAACGGGGGCGACAGCGTCATGGCTCTACGGCATCGGCAAGTTCGGCCTCGCCCATTGAGTCCTGTTCGCCCGAGAGTAAGCAGGCCAAGCTTCCAAACCCGATCATCAGCAAGCGCCACCCTGAACCAAAGGACGAAACATATGTCTCCGGCATCCCGGTGACGAGGGTCTGGCTCAGAGCTGTGGACCTGATGGACCCAAGGAAAGACCGGACCTAGTCGTGAACGTCTTCGCGGACGCGCTTGAAAGGGGCTTCGTTGTAGACAAGTAAGGGTATGCTGAAGGGATCAGTCGAGCAGCGGAAGGTAAAACCCGGATCGTCGGCGGAAGCCAACCCGTACGATGCGCTAACTAGGAGGCGGAAAGAATGACGTTCGAGAACGAAAGCAAGCTCGACATGGCCCCGCTGGGGTATTGCCCGAGTCAAGGATAAAGACGTAATATGCCCCTGAACAGGGAAGTGGGGTAACTATCGTGAACGATTCTGATTTTCAAGAAATCCCAAACTATGCAATTCTAAGGTCACAGCTAAATGGCATTTCTGCATCAATAGACAAATACACCAGCGACGCACCCATTACTTCCACCAGGAAACTATTGACGGAGTCATTAGAAACAAAAGACATGGATGGGGTGCTGTACGCATGCAGGGAAATTGCTTCATGGTATGAAAAGAATATTGACAGTATCAGGAGCAACGAATTCGTCTTCAATGTTGATACGCATGAAGACAATATGAGACGACTTCCTCACATCATAAGCACCATTGAGAATAATAAAGGATGGTTTAATTCGTCCGTCAGCCCCTATGACATTCCGACGCAAATCAGGCAAAAGCTTATTTTCATTAGTCATTCAACAAAAGATTCCGAATATGTTGCTTCACTTGTTGACCTGCTTCGCAAAATCGGCTTTACGGATAAGGATGTTTTCTGCTCCTCTTATCCTGGATACGGTATTCCGCTCGGAAAGAATATCTATGAGTTCTTGAAAGGCTGTTTTAAGGACTATGAGCTCTTTGTTCTGTTCGTAATTTCAAAAGACAACTACTACTCCAGTCCGGCTTCACTAAATGAAATGGGTGCCGCATGGGTCCAGGGTTCAAAGTCCATTCCAATCCTTCTTCCTGGAATGAGTCCCGCTAAACTGAAAGGAGTGGTGGGCCCCGATTCTCTTGCTCTTTGCCTTGATAGCGACAACGTAAGGTACGATCTCAATAGTCTGAAGAATGACTTACTTCTTTTCCTTGGCAAACAACAAATCAACGAAAGTGCTTGGGAGCATGATAGAGACTCCTTTTTGGAATCTTGCTTCGCCATTACTCCACTAAGCTCCGAAGAGATAAGTGCCATTGAATCAGCAGACGAGAATACGACTCTTGCCGATCTAGTTGAAGATAGGGTTTCCTTGGAAAAATCTCTGTATCGTGCGCTTGTACTTGCAAAAGAAACTCAAAACAAGCCTTTGGAAGGGTGGATTAGAAGCGAACTAAGAGGTTACAAGAGCGATGACGATCTTCCGGACTACAGAAAAACTAAAAGTACCAGTTTTAGATACAGCGGTATTAACGGAAGTATGCGGGTAACAAAGGCTTCCTTGCCACTAGGTTTCATAAGAGACGAAATCATGGACAAAGCTGAGGACGTTGAATATCGGGATGGAATTAGGCAAATCGAGGATTTCGCTAATTCTTCTAGCGCTATTGCGATTGATAGAAGCCTGCTCGCAGGAGAAGTCGCCCGCAACACCCAAGGTGCAGTTCAGTGTGTTGCTTTGGAGCAACTGCTTACTCCTTCATTTTTCAGCTCTATTATCGCAGGTGTAAAAGAACGGCTGATAGAAGTATTTATGAACAACGGTGCTAGCTAGACATTTGTACCATTTTGGACGGTGCCGCCCCCCCCAGCTTGCACAGCGTATCAGGCAATGTGTTTGTAACACTAATCTCATGATCCGAAATACGGTTAAATTATTAATATATCGAAGAATGGGCTTGGATAACTTTTGTCGACTTATCTGCCGCTGTTTCTCGCGTACTGCCTCGCTACGATGTCAGCGAGGCGCATTTTGCTCTTTTGCCCGCGGCGAGCAGACGCCAGATAGTGATACCGGTTTTCGCCTCGTTTACGGAGACAGCACGACGTTTTGCACGCTATACGAAATCTCCCTTTAACTTGAAGAGGAACTCGGGCGATAGGTTGAGTCTGTGACTAATCCTCCTGAGCACATGCGTCCGGCTTTCCTCAAAAACATTGAACAGGTTGAGGTACGTCTTTATGAAGCGGCATAAGTGAGACGCTGAGCTCATCGATGCCATTCTGTCTGATTGCGAGACGCTGATTAAACGTATCGACCATTTTGGCTCTACGGAGAGTTCCTTTGTTTGCGATAGAAGCGAGGAAGGAGAACTTGTCTACGACGCAATCATGAACCTTGTTAACAGAATCGCTGAGGATGCGCTCCGTCTTTCTGATGAAGTCCAATCTGCTTTTCCGGAGTATCCCTGGAATGATATTAGAGGTTTTTGCAACTTCGTAGCGTACGGTTATCGAGAGGTCGATCGATCCCTTGCTTTGCAAGTAATCGTCGATGATTTTCCCGAGCTAGAGAAAGCTTTGCGAATCCTTAAGGAGCGTCAGAGCTAATGCGTCGTTGGTTGGCGCGTGGCCTTCGACAGTCACGGAGCTTCGTCGAACTTGGCCTCCTTTCACCGACTGGCAAAACGATTTACACCTAATTGTTGGCGCTGCTCAAGGTCAATTCCTTTATTCCCGCTTCGATCTCGCTACACTAATAACTACTGCTACCAGGCATTTTTCTGACGCAGTTTCCATTGGCTCTTGCGAAGATCGGAGCGGTTATGTTTGCTGCCGCGTTCCACACTAGCCGTCACTACACCCTGTTTGCTGTCATGGCCTGCCTATGCGTTTTGCTGGGCGGGCCTTCTTATGCCGCGGGCGCGGATAGCCTGTTCATTGCGGGCGCCACGTACTACGAGCCGGACGTGTCCGGTCCCGGATGGGCTTGGACCGATGCCGAACATCTGGAGCTAACCGGCTATGTGGGCGAGGCCATCGGCGCCGACGGCGACCTGGTGGTGACGCTTGTGGGGCAAAACTCCGTGGTCGAGACGCATGCGCCCGATGCGGACATTTCCATGAGCGGCATGGAGGTGTGGGGAAACCTTACGCTTCGCGGCTCCGGCTCGCTCGCGGCGACAGGTTCGCAATGCGGGATCCATGTGGCCCAGGCGCTGGTGGTGGACGGCTGCACGGTGGATGCCAGGGCCGACGGGGCAGGCGTTGTTGACCAGGCTGTTGCCGGCATTGCCGCAGGCAGCTTGACCGTACGTGGCGGCGGGCGCGTTGTTGCCGCGGGCGCGGGATCCGATGCGGGTTTGCGCTTTTATGGCATACGCTTGCTCGATGAGGGGTTTGGGACGGTTACGGCGAGCAAGACGCTTTCCGTGGATGCGTCCTGGCTGGATACGACCGGTACGGATGCCGGCGTTGGCTGCGATCGCGGGTCGCTCGTGGCCGCGCACTTTGTGACGCCCGCAGGCGGATTCTTTGGTGCTGCCGGCGTGGTGGATGCTGACGGGGCTGTGGCCACGCATGTGATGATCGAGCCCGATGGCGCCGTTGGCCCGGCAGGGGAGACCGATACACCCGGCGGCAAGGTGCCGGGGGATGGCACGGGCGAGCCTACTGGTGGCGCCGACCCTGCTGCGGGGCAACCCGGAGCGGGGCCGGCGACGGATCCTGCGGTGAAACCCGCGGCTACGTCGCTCAAGACAACGGTCATCAAGACAACAGTCAGCAAGACGACCAAGCCCAAATCCACTATTGCAACAACATCGGCTCTTCCCAAGACCGGCGACAACTACTGGATAGCTGCCTCTATAACGCTATTCCTGCTGGGGACAGTGCTTCTGAGCGCCGCATATCGCTGCTGATGCGGTACGACGCACTTGACTGCGATACAAGAGCTCTGTAGGAGCTTCAAGGGCAACGCTTTCGTAAAGAGAGCGTTGCTTTTTTCATGCATGCAATGTCTAACGTGCAGCCATATGCGTTTTCGAAACAAGAACTATCGCTTGTGTAGCCAGCCGCAGGGTACGGGTCTTATTGGATCAATTCTATTCACCTCGTGTTAAATCCACTCCGCTCTTTATACTCAAATGCAAACACTAAGGAGGTAGTCATGTTTTGGAGCTATGTTCAGCTTGATGATGGCACCCAGTTTGCCTACTCAGAGACAAGAGAAGACGGAACCGTTCGCGTAGCCGTCGAGCGCCCGGTTGACTTTGGCTTTGACCATGCGGAATGCTTCTTGCCTGCAGTCAAATGGTTCAACGTCGAAGGATTTACTGCTGATGATCTCAATTTCTTGACAGAATTTGTTAGATCAAATGCCCCACTTATCTTCGAGCTCGCCGAACGTCAAAAAGCCGGGCCGGCGGTTTCGGCGCTGGCCCTCTGACGTTCTACTGTTGAACGGTAAATAACCCATGATTTCGACTACCGACATATCCACTGCCGTCTCCCGCGTGCTGACTCAATACGACGTCAGCGAAGCATATTTATTTGGCTCGTTTGCCCAAGGCGAGCAAACGCCCGATAGCGATATTGACTTGCGCCTAGTTTGCGGCAACACCATGACGCTCGGCACGCTTTACGAACTCTCCTATGAGCTCGAGATGGAACTTGGGCGAAAGGTCGATGTCGTCACCAACCCACCAGAGCACATGCGCCCGGCCTTCCGCAAAAGCATCGAGCAGGATGAGGTGCGTGTCTATGAAGCGCTGTAAGCAGGAGGAGGAGCTTGCGAATACCGGCACGCGGCCTTTCCCTTCCAAAGAACCCAACTCGGTGACCCTCCAGGCCATTCGCGAAGGCGATGCGTTCTTAGCGACGGGGGAGTCCGGTCGCTTCGACAACGGCGCTGATCTTATGGATGCAACTCTAAAAGCTCCTGAAGCGTGAGAGAATTTAACCACCGAAGAGACTGTCGTCTTGGAGGTGCCAGATCGGCGAGGTACGTACCTCGCCATTTTTGTACGATTTGATCAAATGTCTAAGCATTTGAACCTGCATATCGACGAGGTCGGCAATGCGGATAAGCCTTTTCTGCCTAGTGGCAGGCTTAATTCGCGATATCCTTCATGTGTTATACTTGAGCCATAAGTTCTGTTTCAAGTATTCGAAAGGCTTGAGATGAAGTTGTTAAAGGTTTGCTTCGACCATCTCTCGATGTTCGAAGACGGGTTATTCGAAATCGACCTGTTCGCCTCCGACCGCGTGACGGCCTCCGATGAGTCGGCTTTCGAACTAGCGGACCATCTCTACGTGAATAGCGTCGTTGCGCTGGCGGGCATTAACGCTACGGGCAAGACAACAGCACTGAACCTGCTGGAGCTCGCCTGCCGCATTGTTGACGGCTCTCCGGCGCGCGGCGGCGGGCTCCCATCAACGTTCCCCGCCGCGTTCGACGGCCCGTCCAAGCTCAAGTGCGTCATATGGCACGCAGATCGTCTTTACTTGCTCGAGTCGGTGCTGCAGACTGTCGAAGGAGGCGACGACGGTCCCGAGCTGACGTTCTCCGATGAGGTGATTTCTTCGCTGCCAGCCAAGGCCCTCAAGCGCTCGACCCTGGCATCCTGGGCCGAAATCGAGAAATTCGCGTCCCCGCTGTGCGACCGTGCTCAGATGCCGGACTCTTGGGCGGCGCTTACGCCGCCTGACGTTTCCGTCGCAGCCGCTGTGCTCGCCAAGGACTTCGGCCATCGCATCCGAGCGATAGCATTGCGCGACGGTGGCTTCCGCCTCACTGAGCAATTCAACGGTCTCGACGACGTGCTTCGTGTTTTCGACTCTGGCATCGAGCACCTCGAGGTCCGGGACTCCGGTCGCGCCTTCGTACTGACGTTTACAGGTAGCGAGCCCATCACGATCTCCGAGCGGGGGCTCACCGAGGTGCTCTCCTCCGGCACTGTACGTGGCCTAGGGCTGGTGCAGCGCGCAATGAGGGTCCTGCGCTCCGGCGGCTACCTTTTAGTCGACGAGGTGGAGAACCACCTTAACCGCCAACTGGTTAACGTCGTGCTTGATCTGTTTGCCGCCCGCGGGACCAACCCCAACGGCGCGACGCTGGTTTTCACGACTCACTACCCGCAGCTCCTCGATCACGTGCACCGCAAGGACAACGTGTTCTTTCTCGCCCGACGCAACAGCGGTGCGCGCGTGGTGAAGTACGCCGACCGCGTGAAACGCATCGAGAACAAGAAATCGGAGGTATTCGCCTCGAACTTTGTGAAGGGGACCGCTCCGCGCTACGCCGACGTGCGCGCGCTTAAAGAGCTCGTCGCAGAGGAGGTGTCCGATGAGCGGTGATAACGGTTTTCGCTTTGCGGGATATCATCCGATCATCTCCTGCGAGGGAACAGCGGAACAGGTGGCCGTGGACATTCTCCTCGAGGCGGACGCACTCGTCTTTTCAGAGGCCGACGTCGTGGACGTCACCCGCCTGCGCAAAGCCTCCGATATCCAAGATAACTACCTCAACTTAGACTATGACTGGCCAGTCTGCATCGTCAGGGTGCTGGACTCGAGGAAAGAACGCTTCAAACTCGGCAACCTGTACGCCGGCCGCTTCCCGGTGGTTAGCTACGTGACCCATCCCGAGATAGAGGTGCTGGCCATTATTCGAGAGGGCTCGTGGAGACGCTGGCACGGCGGACGCATGAAACCGAGCGACTTCTGCAAACAGGAGCTCGGCATGCACGAGGTAAAGAGGGAAGGCTTCCTCAAAAGTTATTGGGATGCCGATTCGCTTACGGCAGCCGCCAGGGAATACAAGCGACTTTCGAAGATCCCCAAGGGCGAGTTGTGCCTGGCAGACCTCATCCGGTAAAGGCTTACAGCCACCGCAATACCCATAACGCTTCCCAAGACTACCGGCTGCCGCTTGATTGCCCTTTTCTCGGCGCTTCTCTTGCCGTGCACAACACAGCCATAACGCCCATTTCCGGAAGTGCGGGGAAAAATCGCAACCAGCCGAGCACAAACCAAATTTTGGCGTCAAAACCGCAGGTCACGAAAGGGTATAACCGGGGTCTGGTTGGCGGAACTCGGTCTTTCCCCGCACTTCCGAACTCGGAGAGTCTTAGAAGCCAGTATTGAATATCGGCAGCCACTTGCCGAAAATCCATTTGAGGGAATTCGTATCGTCGATATCATTCGAGAGGGGATGACGGGCGATGACCCACGCCTACAGTGAGATGTATCTCGAGGATGCCATGAGAACGCTGGGCGAGGCGGTCGATTTTGCCCTCTGTGATCAAGGGCTGACTCCAGCCGAGTTGACGGCGATCCTGTCGAACGCTCTTGAGATGAAACAGTTTGAGCGCGGTATGCCTCGCGTCGTTTGCGGCATGGCGGGCGACGAGCTCGCGCGCGATATTATCGCCCATGCGGGACTGACTTCCGTCGAATGCAGGGAGACCTATCCGTTCGACCGTTCGCCTCAGTATTGGGCGGGCTGGGTTTTGGCCTATACGCAATTGATGTACAGCTTGGGCTTTAATGAGCTACTCGAAGTCGCCCCGCTCGATTGGATCATCGGCTCGTACCATCCGCTCCACGAGGCCTCCGAAGACAAGTTCGCCCAGATTGTCATCGAAAAATGGAACAACGCCCAGACAGACAAAAAGGGCCTCAAAGCGGCACGAAAGGCGGCCGGACAAACGCAAAAACAGCTCGCCGTCCAATCGGGGGTTAAGCTTCGAGCCATACAACTCTACGAGCAGAACCAGCTCGACCTGCGCCGTGCCTCGGTCTCCTCGGCAATGGCGCTCGCAAAAACCCTGGACTGTACTATCGGAGACCTCGTCTGGCAACCGATCGCCCTGGAGTACGACTCGCGGGCTATTTCGTCTGTAAGGCTATAGAGGAGTCAGACATGCCTTGGAACTATGTTCAACAAGATGACGGCGCTGATAGCGTTGCTCAAGAAAATCATTCAACTGCGCACGTGGCAAATTCAGTATCAACGATTTTGCTCGACGGCGCCACGTCAATCGACGAAGCTGTTCGGCTGACCATTGAGGGCATGCCCAACGCGCTCAGGCTCTTGGAGAACTCATGATGGCGGCAACGCAGCGGAGCGCTCATCCGTTCGCGCCGCTCGTGCTCGATGATGCCGGTTCGCTCGAAGCTATGGCCGCGGCCGTAATGCGTCTGCACAGCACGCTGATGACGGTCGGGCGCTGCTATATAACCGACGCCACAGGCGGCCGGGCCGCGCTTGAGCTTGGACGCGTCGAGTCCGTACTTGCGGGTGCGTTCTGTACGATATTCGGTCAATCGCCGGCCGATCGCTTCGCAGACATCTTTGACCAGGTCACCTACGTGGCCGAGCACATGGTCAAGGACCACATCTTTGAGGACGGCAACAAACGCACCAGCCTTGTCTTTGCGTTGTCCGTCTTAAGGTTCGCCGGCACCCCGGTCGTGCTGTCCGACAGCCCCGAGCCCAAAGACAACCAGTACTACGCCTGGATCCAGGACCTCGTTTCCAGTCGCCGCGCGAACAGCAAGCTAGCCGAAGAGCTGCGCCGCGGTTACGTTGCGGGCGCGGGCGACCCGTCGCACATATAGAATCTAAGCATCCGCACGCCGGTTATTGAATGGATTGGACACCACATGGATATCCCCAGCACCCTGTGCAGCAATGTCTACGACTTTGCGTTTTGCCCCGAGCCCTGTTACGACCGCCTGGCCGACCTTGCCGATCCCGAGGACTGGGGTCCCAGCAACCGCATCCTCAAAAACTACCTGTCATTTTCGTTTAGCCGCGCGGTATTTTTGACCGAGCGCGACGTGGACCAGACCGCGCCGTCCAACCTGCCGCTGGTGTTCGACGACGACCGCTGCCTGTTTAACACCGCCTGTACACACGCCGTTACGAGACCATCTACGGCCTGTTTGAGCCCAACACCAAGCCCGACGCACGCCAGCGCTGGTTTTTGAAGGGCTTCTTTAAGGAAAGCGACCCCATGCTGGTCTCGTTTGAGTACCTGCCGTGCCGCGTGCGCTTTGCCGAGGACCCCTCCGAGCTGGTCTTTGACTACCGCCTGCCCATTCGCTCTAACATCGACCACATTCTGGGCGACGAGGAAAACCTCACGCGCATCCCCGCCAGCCTGATGGGGGAGGACAACTCGCTGCTGCTGCGCCGCGCCTTTGAGGGCGCCGTCGTCGAGGCAGCCCGCCGCGCCGCAGCCAACTACACGCTCGCGGTGCCGCAGTTCTACGGTGGTCGGATCCAGCTGCTGCTGCCGCTGTGCCTGACCGGCGACAAGCCCGAGCTGGCGCTGACCATCCAGTGCGAGGACGGCTTCTACGCCGCGCGCACCTGTCTCACACTCGACATGGCCTACAACAACGCGCGACTTATCTGCCGCCCCGAGACCTCGTGGATCAAACGATAAAGGGCAGTTTAGCTGCTGGTTTACTGGGAGCCTTACGTGCAGTGACGCGGCTTGCGCCCACGAATTTAAAATCGGGGGCAAAAAGTTCTTGGTAAACCACGCGCGGCTATGATAGTATCTCTTTTGCCGAAAGGCGACGGGCGATTGGCTCAGGGGTAGAGCATATCCTTCACACGGATGGGGTCACAAGTTCGAATCTTGTATCGCCCACCATCTAAAGCACAGGTCAGAGGTATTAAGCCTCTGGCCTTTTTCTTTTTGACACCAAGGGTGACACCAAAACTGACACCAAAAATTACTCGTAGTCGTCTAAGGCGTCATTTTTTTATCGAACCCTTTTTGCTGACGCCATTGCTCGTTTTGTATAAAACGCATGCGTATTTTCATTGAATTCCCCATGTGATGCGAGCGCAAATATGGAGACATGGACCACATGCCCAGAGCGCCTTCCAGCGGATTTCTATCACATGACGGTTTTTCAGCAGAACTCGTCAAGCTTTTGGTTTGCTTCCGGTACTTACCCGCATGAAGCCCCGGTAGATAATCGGCCATGACCACATTCCACACAGCCTGAGACCGATACCAGGGGAGGCCCTCATGGATGAAATCGTCTGCGCAAACACCGCATTCCGCTACTGGCGCTGCCCACCGCAAGTGCGCGACCTTTACCCGCGCCTACCTAGCGCCGAAGACGGCTGGCGAGCTCTATCCCAAGCCCCTTTCGTAGTCGACGTCCTCAAGACGCCAGTCATCACAGCAGCATCAACACGAAGTAACCTGCATTCCGAGACAAGACGGACCATCCGATGGAACAGCGCCTATACAGAGAAGGTTTCCATCGACACGGGTATGGGCTTTAACGTCACTGATCCTCTTAATACGCTATTCACCATGACTCGAAGCGTGTCTTCATGCGATCTAGTTCTGGCTATGTACGAGTTCTGCGGATGGTTCTCGGTTTTTAAACCATCGCCCGCGGTCGACATGGCACTTGAGCAGGCAAAATCAGAAAAAGAGCAGTACACCACAGAAAGTCTGTTTGAACTAGACGAAACCCAAGACGAGGCCCCATGGAAGCGAGTTGATGCTCGGGCGCACCAGAAGGACAGCGAGAATGATCAAAGTGGGCAGCAGGATGACGGATCCGGAAATAAAGCTAGCGGAAAGGGCACATCGCTCTGGATGAGAAAGCCTCTTATTGAAATAGAAGAACTGCATAGATTTGCAGCGAAGGTTAAAAACGAGATGTGGGGAAAGCAATTCTACGAAGCCGCACAGCAGGTAATAGGTATTGCTGCATCCCCGCTAGAAGTTGCTGGAATCATGTTGCTAAGTCATCCGAGGCGTGCCGGCGGAGCGGAGTTTATAAACATATTCGTCAACGACCTAACACCGCTATCGAATTCAGCTCGGAAAATCGCAGGTCAGAAAATCTGTTACGGCGATATCGTCATCGTAAACCCAATAACAATGAAGGCTGTGATTATTGAACTTCAAGGAGAGGTTATCCATGGATCAGGCGCTGTGCTTGACCACGATGCCACCCGAATGACAGCATTGCAAAGCATGGGATACGACGTATTTCTTGTAACCCATGACATGCTCAATGATCATGATCAGCTTGATGCCATCATTCACAGTGTGTGTGAGCGCTTGGAGTTGCGCTACAAACCAAAAACCGAGGCGATGAGATGTGCTGAGACCAGATTGCGGGCCAACGTTCTGTGTAATTGGCTTGATATTGGTAAGTAATAATGCCCAAGTGAGCATTTTTAATACTTTATATGCTGTCAGTAATTAAGTGCCATTTTAAAACCATGCTGGTTTACTACGTCGGATTGAGGATGGCTGAGCACACTGATTTCGCCGCTCGTAAAACCGCAGGTAGATCTCCTGTCCGTTTTGCGAAAAAAGGCATGAGGTCGGTGATCCGGGAATCAGCGTAGTAAACCGGTCTGTTTATGAAGCGACCAGCTGGGGCGAGCTACGTACGGTTCCGTAAATAGGCCCGAAGGCGTTAGGAGGGGCTCAGCCGCCGGAAGCACCGCGGATCGCTTTGGTCTGGCCGGCGGCACCTGGGGCGACATGCCGAGCCCCGGGAAGGAAGGCGGCGGGACTTGCCGCCGCCCGCGGGGCTCGCCCCGCGGGCTATGTCGGGCATCGTGTGTCTCTTCGGCCCCGTGCCCGTTCCACGCACCGCAAAATATTTTCCAAAATTGTCCTTGCATCGCCGTCCGAGTTCCCGTATAGTACTACTTCGCACGGGGGCGTAGCTCAGCTGGGAGAGCGCTTGACTGGCAGTCAAGAGGTCAGGGGTTCGATCCCCCTCGTCTCCACCCGAGCATTGAATGAGGCTCCAACGCAAGTTGGGGCCTTTTAATATGAGAAAGCCATTGTCAATAGGCGTGTTTGTTCGAGCCCGGTTTTAAACCGGGCTTTTTCGTTTCCCGTCGGGAGGGCCCGCGCGCGCTGCACGTTTAGTCGACGCTTGCCTGGCAAGCTAATATCCGCGG
>DBGCAP010000048.1:0-59605 GCA_048367555.1 Collinsella sp. | reverse complement strand
CCCACGCGGATCTGGCTGTAGAACGGGTTGCCCTCGCTCTCCAGGCGGATGGCGGCGGCGAGCACCAGGCTCGGCACGGCGATGACGGCCAGCACGCAGCCGCTGAACACGATGTCGAAGGCGCGCTTGACGGTGCGGTAGGCCAGGCGCGTGCGGTCCCAGTCCTTGACGGCTTGCATGGCCTTGTAGCGCATGCTCGCGCCGTCGCCGCTCATTGCCTGGGCAACAAGCGCGGCCCCCGCCGGCGCTCCTGTAGAATATTCAGTTTTATCTGACACTATTTCCTTCAAACCTACGTCCCCATCCCCGGGGATCCTCCCTGTCCCGTTAAACAGTCGCCCGTAATTAGGCGATCGCTTTTTTAAGGTTTCGCATTACGCGCTGCTCGGCTGAAAGCACCGCGAGGCCAACGCGAGTGGTTACGCGCCGGCCGCAAAGGTCGAGCTCCAAATAAGCAGTGCTCTTGCGTCTGTTAATGTTTTTGATAAGGCCCTCGTGGCCCAGCAGCGGACCTGCCGTCACTACGACCTGGTCGCCGTCTTTTAGGGCCTCGCTCATGGGCACTACGCGGTCTCCCCTATGCGTAAAACTGCCGATGAGCTGGACCTCTTCTTTTGCCAACGGCACAAACTGACCGTCCTGGGATAGCACCCGGGCAAAGTCGTCCATGCACAGCAGATACTGTTGCACGGTGCGGGGATCTGCCGTATCGCAGATGAGATAACCGGGAAAGAGCGGCTTGGTTGTGTTGACTCATTCGCCGTGAACTTTAATCTCGGTTTGAAATTGGGGATAAAAGAGCTCCTGCATGGCACCTGTCGGTAGCACGTGCTCAATGCGCTCGCGCATTATGTCTTCGCGACCGTTAATGACCTGGATCACATACCACACGAGCACCACCCCCTTGCTGTCTTACGTGTGGCTCACGGGGTTTGGGTATGGCTTCGCCAGGGCGCTTAGTGCGCGAAGGCGCTCCATATTCAAACCCTGAGCCCAGTTAGACAAGCACGTGGCTCTGCCCCACCGTGAACGGTATGTATGAGTGCAGTGGCTAGAGTCGCGGACGTGTATCGCAAAAATGACCGCGACTCCAGCTGGCTGCGTGCGGCCCGGTCAAGCGGGTACAAAACTGGACCGCACGCAAACAGCTGCAGGACTGCTGCAATTTGTCATGAAATATCGATTCGAATGAACAGCTTGCACATAGACAGGAACAAAGTCATTCGATACGAAACGCATGACGAGGCTATTGGAGCTCGTGGTTTTTCTGACACCGCCGTTACGGCCGGATGCTGATCGACCCTGCGCTTTGCGGCTTGCTGGAGCCGTGAGCACAGTTGAACCCATGTAACGTTAATTATCCTAGCACAGCAGGTAGCCCATACGTTTTGGGGTGTGTTGAGCAACATATTGTTTATTTGCCGTGGTTATGGGGGATATCGCGCCGCCTCGCACGCATTGCCGCAGGTTTATGGGGGTGTGTGGTTTGGCGATCACTGCCTGAGTTGTATTGCTGAGGGCGTGAATTGCTCAAACTATTAAGTTTGGCTAACAAACTTTGTACAAAACCGGGAAGGTAATTGCGCAACTTTTTGCGGGTGTTGGCGTGGGCGTACGGTTTATGGGACGAGGTTGACAATCACGTCTCTCAATGCGAGGTCCACCGAATTAAGCGACGATGATTCAGTTGTCGCAAAAAATGCGACAACTGCTGCTGACAGCAAAATTTTGCAAAAAAAGGCCACTCGATTGAGTGGCCTTACATTCACGATGGTGGAGACGAGGGGGATCGAACCCCTGACCTCTTGACTGCCAGTCAAGCGCTCTCCCAGCTGAGCTACGCCCCCGTGACGAGGCAGTACTATAGGGGAAGATCTTCGGAGATGCAAGAGGTTTTTGTTGAAACTTTTTCTTACGGGTTTTCCTGGGACGGGGCCGAATTAGCTATTTTTGGCTTTGCCGAAATTAGCTAATTCAGCCACCGTCCCGATAAAACCCTCACGCGGCGGCAGCTTACTTGTAAAGGTAGGCGATCGCCGTTCCTTGGTGGACTTTGATCTTGGCCGTTTTCCTGACGACATTAGAGATGCCGGTGTCGGCTAACAGGCCTAGGGGGCTGTGGTCCAGTTCCCACTCTAGGCCGTGTTCGCTTATCTCTGTGTTGGGAGCGATGGCGATGATGGAGAAGGTTTTGCCCTCGGCGCCCTCGATGGTCCAGGTCTCGTTCTGGTGCAGGATTCTGGCCGTCACTTCGTCTTCTTCGATCCAGACGGGGGCATCCGCATAGCCTGCCAGTAGCCCTAACACAGAAAGTGCCATGTCCGGGCGGCCGCCGGTGGCGCAGGTTGCTACCACTTCGGCGGCTGGCCAGCGGAGGCGGATGGCGTCTAATGCCAATGCCAGGTCAGTGTAGTCCTTGTACGGGTCGTGGCGTTCTACTTCAAAATCGACAGCGGCATCGACCAGCGCACGACCAGCGTCGCTCACCGTGTCGGCATCCCCAACATACACGTCGCAGCCCAACCCGGCTCCCAACAGGGCGTCCAGCCCACGGTCTACGGCAACGATGTGGTCACACTCCCCTGCCAGATGGCAAAGCAACTCGGGGCTCGACACCACCGGCGAGCCGCAGACCACTAATACTTTGCAAGCCACAGCCCTCGCCTATCCCTCAAACGCAAGCACGCGGGACAGGCCCAGGTCCTCATAGCTATCGATAAAGATATCGCAGTTGGCACGCACCTCGTCGCGCTCCATACGGCCGTGCGGGTCATAGATACCCACACGTTTAAATCCAGCAGTGCCAGAGCTCTTAAGTCCAAAGACGGCGTCTTCAAACACCCATGCACGCTCAAACTTGTGCCCGTGGCGCTCCTCCAAGCGACGCAGCGCCAGCTCGTATACATCGGGGAACTGCTTGGAGCGCCCCGCCTCGCCCGTGGTGGTCACAAACTCCATGTAGGCATCGAGACCGGCGCCCGCAAGCGCAGACGTAACCAGCTCGGCCGGCGTAGACGTGGCAATGCACATGGCAATACCGGCCTCCTTCGCCTGCTTCAAAAATGCAAGCAGGCCCTCGCGCGGCGGCACCTTGGAGTAGCCATCGATCAGGATGTCGCTCAGCTCGCGGTAGAGCTCGTCGCCATTTTCGCCAATGTCCCAGGTGTCGTGGTAGGCCTGGCACTCATCCTCGAGCGACAAATGTTCAAACTGGGCAAAATCGTCGACCGTTACATCAATGCCATGACGGCGCAATAACTTGGTCTGCGCATGGCCCCAAACGGGGGAGCTGTTAACCAGCGTGCCGTCGCAATCGAAAATAAAAGCAACACTTGGGGCAGCGATGTGGTCCATATACGAGCCTTTCGATGTCAAATGGTAAACAACCTGCTAAAAACGTTTTACCAAACGTAAGCCTATCAGTTTTGAAACCCTAATTGGTAAAACTGTCAAGGGTTTTACCACGGCAATTCTGCCAGTGGTATAAACATGTCGCTTACCGATTAAACGCCCTCGCAAATCCGCTTTCGTCCATAAAACTAACGTACAGGTGTTATCGTAGTTTCTGCCGAAAGTTCCACCGAGCACGCGAGGTGGAACGAATCATAGAACTATCGCCGTCCCTTCGATTCGTGCAGCCTTGGACCTTTCGCATCTAGTCACCAAGGCAACACGCTGCCGCGTCATGATGGGATCAAACGTGAGCAATACAAAGCTAAAGCCAGCAACCAAAAAGCCCGCTACCCGTAAAGCCGCCCCGCATGCACCGGAGCTCACCAAGGACGATGTCTACCTATTTGGCATCGGCACGTGGGAGCGCAGCTGGGAAAAGATGGGCGCGCACCCCGACACGCAGAACCGTACGCGTGGCTGGCGCTTTTGCGTTTGGGCGCCCGACGTAAAGAGCGTCCATGTCATTGGCGAATTTAACGACTGGGACGAGGAAGCCAACCCGCTGGTGCCCATGCATACGAGCGCTATTTGGGAAGGCTTTATTCCTGGCGCCGAGCAGGGTCAGCTCTATAAGTACCTTATCGAGACCAACGAGGGCGAAAAGCTCTACAAGGCCGATCCGTACGCCTTTAAGGCCGAGTGCCCCCCGGGTACCGCCAGCGTACTGTGGACCCTCGATGGCTACCAGTGGAACGACGCCGCGTGGCTCAAGCGCCGCGCCAGCCACAACCACATGTCTCAGCCCCTTAACATCTACGAGGTGCATATTGGCTCGTGGAAGCGCCACGGCGATGCGCCGCAGGGCGAGCCGGACGAGTACGGCAACTACCCCGGCCCCATGGATCCCTTCCCCGCGCAGCGCGGCGAGTTTTACACCTACGACGACCTGTCGGTGGAGCTCGTCGACTACGTGCGCGACATGGGCTACACGCATATCGAGGTCATGCCGCTTATGGAGCATCCCTTCGATGGCTCCTGGGGCTACCAGACGACCGGCTATTACGCCGCCACGTCGCGCTACGGCAACCCGCAGCAGCTCATGCACTTTATCGATGCATGCCACGAGGCGGGCATTGGCGTGATCATGGACTGGGTGCCCGGCGGTTTTTGCGCCGACTCCCACGGCCTTGCCACCTTTAACGGCCACATGCTGTTTGAGCACGAGATTCACCCCAACTGGGGCACGCACAAGTTTGACTTCGCCCGCGGCGAGGTCCGCTCCTTCCTGGTCTCTAACGTGCTGTACTGGCTCGAGAACTTCCACGTGGACGGCATTCGCATGGACGGCGTGTCCAGCATGCTCTACCTCAACTTTGG
Source organism: Collinsella sp. (assembly GCA_048367555.1). Taxonomy (GTDB): domain Bacteria; phylum Actinomycetota; class Coriobacteriia; order Coriobacteriales; family Coriobacteriaceae; genus Collinsella. The sequence goes on along the minus strand of DBGCAP010000048.1, from coordinate 54,835 downwards.
CATTGACGATCCCGGCCAAAAGAAGTTCAACAAGTACGGTACCGAGGAGGACCTGGACGCCAGCGCATTTATCCGTCAGGTCAACTGCGCCGTGGAGGCACACTACCCCGACGTGATGATGATGGCCGAGGAATCCACCGCGTGGCCGCTCGTGACCTATCCGCCGCAGGACGGCGGTCTGGGCTTCCACTACAAGTGGGACATGGGCTGGATGAACGACACCCTGCACTACATGCAGACCGATTTTCCGTGGCGCCCCGGCAACCACGGCCTGCTCACGTTCTCCATCATGTACGCCTTTACCGAGAACTTCATCTGCCCGCTGAGCCACGACGAAGTCGTGCACGGCAAGTGCTCGCTCATCGGCCGCATGCCGGGTGACTGGTGGCGCCAGTTTGCCGGCCTGCGCACGCTGGCCTTCTACCAGATGACGCACCCCGGTGCCAAGCTCAACTTTATGGGCAACGAGATCGGTCAGTTTATCGAGTGGCGCTACTACGAGTCCATCCAGTGGTTCCTGACCGAGGAGTATGAGACTCACAAGCATCATCAGGCGTTTATCAAGGCGCTCAACCACCTGTACACCGCCGAGCCCGCACTGTACGAGCGCGGCTACACCGACGACGGCTTTACCTGGATCGACGCGGACAACTCCAAGCAGTCCATTGTGAGCTTTGTGCGTCAGGGCGAGGACGTCGATGACGACCTGGTGATCCTGATCAACTTTGATCCGGCGAGCTATGAGAGCTTCCGTGTGGGCGTGCCGCGCGAGGGTGACTGGGAGGTCATCTTCGATTCCGACCGTCCCGAATTTGGCGGCAGCGGATACGCCGGTGAGGAGCCCTACACCTGCTCGAGCGAGCCTTATCCCTGGAACGGGCAGATGGACTCCATCGAGATGAAGGTGCCCGGCCTGGCAGGCGTGGTGCTTAAACGCCGCGGTCCCAGCAGCTATAAGCCGCCTGTGGTCGAGAAGCCCAAGAAGGCGACGCGCAAGCGTGCGTCCTCGGTAAAGCCCAAGGCCGCGGCTGCTAAGAAGGCTCCGGCCAAGGCGAAGGCTGCCAAGCCAGCCGCTAAGACCGCTTCCAAGACCACGGCCAAGAAGGCGGTCACCAAAAAGACTGCTCCCAAGGCCAAGACAGCTGCTGTTAAGGCTCCTGCCAAGAAAGCGTAACAAAAGCGTTACAGCTGCAATTACCCGTCCCGCGGGGGCGTAGGATACAAGTCATAACCGTTCCGGGAGAAACATCCCCGGGGGAAAGGAACGTATGAATAAGATCTTCGACAACAAGCAGGAGTTTACCGAGCTCTATCGCGATGCCGTCATGAGCATCAGCGGCAAGAGCGTCGAGGCCGCCAGCGACCTGGACCGCTTTAACGCCCTGGCCAAGCTCGTGGCCGAGAAGGCGCGCACCGTTGCCACCAAGAGCGACGCCCGCGCCACCGCCGAGGGCAAGAAGCGCGTGTACTACTTCTCGATCGAGTTTTTGATTGGCCGCCTGCTCGACAACTACCTGCTCAACTTTGGCGTGCGCGACATGGTCGCCGAGGCGCTCGACGACATGGGCTTTGACCTGTCCGTCATCGAGAACCAGGAGCCCGATCCGGCTCTGGGCAACGGCGGTCTGGGCCGTCTGGCAGCATGCTTCCTAGATTCCATGGCAGCCGAGGGCATCGCCGGCTACGGCAACGGCATGCGCTACCGCTACGGCCTGTTTAAGCAGGAGATCGTCAACGGCAGCCAGGTCGAGGCCACCGACGAGTGGCTCACCCACGGCTATCCCTGGGAGGTTCGCCGTCAGGACAAGGCCGTGACCATCAAGTTTGGTGGCCATGTTGAGGGCTTTGAGGAGAACGGCCGCACGTTCTACCGCACGGTGGACACGCAGGACATCCTGGCCGTCCCCTATGACATCCCCGTGGTGGGCTATGCCGGCGAGACCGTCAACAAGCTGCGCGTCTGGGCTGCCGAGCCGGTCGAGGAGCACTTTGACCTTGAGGCCTTCAACCGCGGCGACTATGCCCTGGCCGATGCTGAGCGCGCCGAGGCCGAGGCCATCAGCGCCATCCTCTACCCCAACGACGCCGGCGAGCACGGCCGTCTGCTGCGTCTGAAGCAGGAGTACCTGTTTGTTTCGGCCGGCATCTACAGCCTGCTCGACACCTTTGAGAAGGAGCACGGCGAGAACTGGGAGCTGCTGCCGCAGTTTGTGGCCATCCACACCAACGACACGCACCCCGCCATGTGCGGCCCCGAGCTCATGCGCATCCTCATCGACGAGAAGAAGCTCGAGTGGGACGACGCCTGGAACATCGTGACGCAGGTCGTGAGCTACACCAACCACACCATCCTGCCTGAGGCCCTGGAGAAGTGGCCCATCGGCATGTTCTCCAAGCTCCTCCCCCGTGTGTACCAGATCATCGACGAGATCAGCCGTCGTTGGCACGAGTCGTTCGACACCACGCAGGAGGGCTGGCAGGAGCGTCTGCGCCAGACCGCCATCCTGTGGGACGGCGAGATTCGCATGGCCAACCTGTCCGTGATCTGCAGCCACAGCGTCAACGGCGTGGCCAAGATCCACTCCGACATCATTAAGAACATCGTGCTCAAGGACTTCTATGCCCTCACGCCCGAGAAGTTCAACAACAAGACCAACGGCATCTCGCACCGTCGCTTCTTTGCCGAGGCCAACCCCACCTACGCCAAGCTCGTGACCGAGGCCATTGGCGACGGCTGGCTGAAGGACGCCTTTGAGCTGGAGAAGCTCAAGGAGTTCCAGAACGACACCGAGTTCCTGAAGGCCGTGGGTGCCTCCAAGCGCGCCAACAAGGAGCGCCTGGCCGCCTACGTTAAGGCCGAGACCGGTCTGGTCATTGACCCCAACACCGTCTTCGATGTTCAGGTGAAGCGCTTCCACGCCTACAAGCGCCAGCTCATGAACATCATGAAGGTGATGGACATCTACAACCGTCGCATCGCCGATCCCAACTTCCACGTGACGCCGACGACCTTCATCTTTAGCGGCAAGGCTGCCTCCAGCTACACCTTTGCCAAGGAGACCATCCGCCTCATTAACTCCGTGGCCGACGTCATCAACAACGACCCGCGCGTCAACGAGGTCATGAAGGTCTGCTTTATCCCCAACTTCCGCGTGAGCAACGCCCAGCTCATCTACCCCGCCGCCGAGATCTCGGAGCAGATCTCCACGGCCGGCAAGGAGGCCTCGGGCACGTCCAACATGAAGCTCATGATGAACGGCGCCATTACGCTTGGCACCCTCGACGGCGCCAACATCGAGATCGCCGACCTGGCCGGTCGCGAGAACGAGGCCATCTTTGGTCTGACCGCCCCCGAGGTCGAGCAGCTCTGGGCATCGAACAGCTACTTTGCGTGGGATACGCTCAACAACGATCGCGACCGTCTGGGCCGCGTGATGGACGAGCTCAAGGACAACACCTTCGCGGGTCTTTCGGGCAACTTTGAGAGCATCTACAACGAGCTCATGAACAACAACGACCCCGACCTGGTCATGGCAGACTTCCGCGGCTACGTGGATGCATGGGAGAAGCTCACCGGCAGCTACGGCGACCAGGAGACCTGGAACCGCAAGGCCCTGCTCAACACCGCCTCGAGCGGCTGGTTCTCGAGCGACCGCACCATTCGCGAGTACCGCGACGAGATCTGGCACGCGTAACGGCGCGCGAGCTCCCCTATGCCAGCACGGCATTGCTCGACGGGCGTGCCGTTGCGCCGCGCCCGTCGCTAATGGGTTTAGGAACATCGATGACAGAAGGAGAAATCGATGAGTAAGAAAGAATGCATCGCGATGCTCCTCGCAGGAGGACAGGGCAGCCGATTGGGGGCACTCACCCAAAAGATCGCTAAGCCGGCGGTTAGCTTTGGTGGCAAGTTCCGCATTATCGACTTTTCGCTGTCCAACTGCTCCAACTCGGGCATCGACACGGTGGGCGTTCTGACGCAGTACCGTCCCTACCTGTTGCATGCCTATGTGGGCTCTGGCGAGGCCTGGGATCTGGACAGCCGTGACGGCGGCGTGTCGATCCTGCCGCCGTATGAGACGCAGACCGGCGGCGCCTGGTATGCGGGCACGGCCGACGCCATTACGCAGAACCTCGACTACATCAAGGCCAACGACCCCAAGTACGTCCTGATTCTTTCGGGCGATCACCTGTATCGCATGGACTACCGCAAGATGCTCAAGACGCACATTGAGAACAACGCCGACCTCACGGTGAGCGTTATGCCCGTGCCTTGGGAGGAGGCCAGCCGCTTTGGCATCCTGACCACCGACCCCGAGGACGGCCGCATCACCAAGTTCACCGAGAAGCCCGATAAGCCCGATTCGAATCTCGCGTCCATGGGCATCTACATCTTCTCGGCCGACGTGCTGATCGAGGCGCTCGAAGAGGACGCTCTGGACCAGCGCTCGAGCCACGACTTTGGCAAGGACATCATCCCCAAGCTGCTCGACGAGGGCAAGCGCCTGTACAGCTACGAGTTCCACGGCTTTTGGAAGGACGTCGGCACCATCGCCAGCTTCCACGAGACCTCGATGGACCTACTGGGCAACAACCCCGAGTTCGATCTGTTTGACAAGCACTTCCCCATCATGTCCAACATCACCACGCGTCCGCCGCACTACATTGGTCCGGACGGCCGCTTGGACGACTGCCTGGTCTCCAACGGCTGCAAGATCTACGGCACCGCACGCCACTCGATCCTTTCGACCGATGTCATCATCGAGGAGCGCGCAGTGGTCGAGGACTCCGTGCTGCTGCCGGGTGCGCACGTTAAGAGCGGCGCGCACATCTGCCGCGCTATTTTGGGCGAGAACTCCACGGTCGAAGAGGGCGTGAAGCTCGGCTCTGTCGATACCACCAAGGATACGGCCGTCGTTGGAAATGACGTCGTTATCGGGAAGGGGGAATGATCCGATGATCAATCGCAAGGCCATCGGTTATATCACCGCTAACTACTCTTCGAGCTACGGTAGCGTGCTGCTCAAGGACCGCCCCATCGCGTCCGTTCCCTTTTTGGGCCGCTACCGCCTGATCGACTTTCCGCTGTCCAACATGATGAATGCCGGCATTAAGACCGTCGGCGTCGTCATGCCGGGCAACTACCGCTCGCTGATCGACCACGTTGGCTCGGGCAAGGACTGGGGCCTGGACCGCAAGAAGGGCGGCCTGTTCATGGTGCCCGGCAACGCGTATGGCACCACCAAGGGCGGCATGCGCTTCCTGCTGCGCGACATCATCTCCAACAAGACGCTGTTCCAGCGCTCGGACAAGCCCTATGTTGTGATGATGGGCACCAACATCATCTTTAACATGGATCTCAACACCATCATCGACGCGCACGAGAACTCCGGTGCCCAGATGACCGTGGTGTACTGCAAGGCCACGCGCAACGTCGATGACGAGACCAAACTCGAGATTAACGAGAACGGTCGCCTGACGGGCGTGAGCGCTGGCGTCGCGTACGGCGACAACGCCTCTATGGACTGCTGCATCGTCAACCGCGAGACGCTGCTCGAGATTATCGACCACTACCAGGCCGCCGACTATCTGGACCTGCTCGAGGCACTCCAGGGCGACTTTGGCAACATCGACGTGTGCAGCTACGAGTACAAGGGCGAGGTCGTGGGCGTGTTTAGCGAGAAGTCGCTGTATCGCCGCAGCATGGACCTGCTTGACCAAACCGTGGCCGACCAGCTCTTCGATCCCGAGCGCCCGATCCTGACCAAGGCTCACGACGTGCCGCCTTCGCGCTATGCGACCGGTAGCCACGCGTGCAACTCGATCATCTCGGCCGGTTGCATCATCAAGGGCACCGTGCGCAATTCGATCCTGTCACGCGGCGTCGTGGTCGAGGAGGGCGCCTCGGTAACCAACTCGATCATCAACCAGAGCTGTGTCATCAAGAGCGGCGCACGCGTTGAGAACGCCATTCTGGACAAGAACAACGTGGTTCCCACCAACACCGAGCTTCGCGGCACGCCCGAGAACATCCTGGTGCTGGGCAAGGCTCCGTTAACTTCCGACACCACCATCGTACGTTAACGTTGGCACCGCAACATCGCTCGTAACATGTAGAATAGCCGCCCGGTTAGCGCCAGGCGGCTATTCTCGAATTGCAACATGGGAGACAATATGGCAGATTCCAGCAAAAAGATGCAGATCGTGTTTGCCTCGGCCGAGTGCGCACCGTTTGTTAAGACCGGTGGCCTGGGCGACGTGGCGGGCTCGCTGCCTGCGGCGCTCGTGCGCGCCGGCGCCGAAGTCATCGTGATGGTGCCCAAGTACGCCACCATCAAGGATGAGTACAAGGCGCAGATGGAGCACTTTTCCGACTTTTACGTGAGCCTGGGCTGGCGCAACGAGTACTGCGGGCTGGAGAAGCTCGAGCACGACGGCGTCACCTATATGTTCGTGGACAACGAGCGCTACTTTGCGCGCGATTATCCGTACGGCTTCTTTGACGACGGCGAGCGCTTCGCGTTCTTCTCCAAGGCCATTACCGAGAGCCTGCAGCACCTGCCCGAGGGCTTTGAGTGCGACATCCTGCACTGCAACGACTGGCAGACGGCACTGGCGCCCTTGTTCTTGCGCGAGTTCTACCAGGGCCTGCCGCTGTACGACCGCGTCAAGACTGTGTTCTCGATCCACAACGTGGCGTTCCAGGGCCAGTTTAGCGACACCGTGATGGAGGACATCCTGGGTGTGGCGCATATTCCCGCGGCTGCTACGCAGCTGCGCTGCGACGCCTGCAGCATCAACTACATGCTGGGCGCGCTGCACTATGCCGATGCCATCACCACGGTGAGCCCCACCTACGCGGGCGAGATCCAGACGCCCGAGTTTGGCGAGGGCCTGGACGGCGTACTGCGCGAGCGCTCCTACGCGCTGCAGGGCATCCTCAACGGCATTGACGTGGCGGCCTTTGACCCGGCAACCGACAAGCGCATTGCCGCCAACTACACGGTTGACGACCGTTCCGGCAAGGCCGTGTGCAAGGCCAAGCTGCAGGAAGAGCTGGGGCTCGAGGTTCGCGACGACCGTCCGCTTATGGTGATGGTCACGCGCCTGACGCGCCAGAAGGGCTTAGACCTGGTCATGTACGCGCTCGACCGCATCCTGTCCGGCGGCGTGCAGGTGGCCGTGCTGGGCACCGGCGACCGCGACTACGAGGATGGCCTGCGCTACTTCCAGGACAAGTACCCCGGCACCATGGCCGCGCGCATCGAGTTTGACCCGGCGCTGTCGCAGCGCATGTACGCCGCCGCCGATATGTTCCTGATGCCTTCGAAGTTTGAGCCTTGCGGTCTGTCGCAGATCATCGCCATGCGTTACGGCACCCTGCCCATCGTGCGCGAGACCGGTGGCCTGAAGGACACTGTTGTTCCGTACAACGAGTTCACTGGTGAGGGCACGGGCTTCTCGTTTAGCAACTTTAACGGCGACGAGATGGGCGACGCGGTCTTCCGCGCGGCGCGCCTGTTCTGGGATAACCGTGACGCTTGGAACCAGCTGGTCACGCAGGCCATGAGCCAGGACTTTAGCTGGACGCGTTCGGCCGACAAGTATCTGGACCTGTACTTCTTTATGCACCCGGAGATTGAGCGCCCGGCGGCTGTGGAGGCTGCCACGGCCATAGAGGAGCCGGTTGCTGATGAGGCCGAGCCTGCGGCGCCCGTTAAGGAGCCCGCTGCTGCTGAGGAGCCCAAGGTCGAGGAGAAGCCGGCTGAAGCTGACCCGGTTAAAGCCGATCCTGAGGTGAAGCCCGCAGCGAAGCCTGCCGCCAAGAAGACGACGGCTCGCAAGACGACGGCTAAGAAGGCTACGACCACGAAGACCGCTGCGAGCAAGACCACCGCTGCCAAGGCAACTACTGCCAAGGCATCGACCACGCGCAAGCGCACGACCGCCGCTGCCAAGAAGGCCAACGAGGTCGAGGCTGCTCCCGAGGTAAAGGCCGCCGCCGAGGCTAAGCCTGCGGCAAAGGCTCCGGCCAAGACCGCTGCCAAGAAGACGGCTGCAACCACCAAGAAGGCAACGGCAGCCAAGAAGACCACGGCTACGAAGTCGACGACGGCCAAGGCCGCTACGACGAAGGCCGCCGCGAAGACGGCCCCGAAGGCTACTGCAAAGCCGGCCGCTAAAGTCGAGGAGACGCCCGCTGAGTCTAAGGCTGAGGCAGCTGTCGAGGCAAAGCCGGCCGCCAAGACCACCACGCGCAAACGCGCCGCGACGACGGCCAAGAAGACCACGACCAAGGCTGCAGCTCCCAAGGCAGAGGGTAAGGCCGAGGACAAGCCCGCAGTAAAGGCCGAGCCGACTCCGAAGGCTGCCGAGGTTAAGGCCGCTCCCAAGACTAAGGCAAAGACCGAGCCCGCCAAGGAGACCCCGGTCTCCCCCGCCGTTTCGGCCGAGGAAAAGGCTCCGACCAAGAAGACCTCCGTCCGCAAGGCAACGGCCGCCCGCAAGCGCCGCTAATCCGGACGATTAAAACTAAATCCTCAACGCAAAAGAGGGCGCCCCAACCAGGCGCCCTCTTTTGCGTTGAACTTCGCATTAAAAAGAGGGCCGGTTTACTACGACAAAATGGCTCCGGCCGACCACGGCGAGTAATCTTCGAAATTAAGAACGCTTCTAGCTGCGGTTTTAATATCACCAAAATGACTGTTGTTGAGATCATTCAATTCGTCGTAGTAAACCGAAGTACTTTTGTTTGGATACAAATAGTATCGGTATAGACGTTTTTAAATATCGCGATAATTTGGGTGGTAAAACGATTTTCTAGGACAACCGTTCGCCGATGGTAAACGGATGTTGTTTATACAGCCTGTGTGCAACATATATACTTATATCCTGTGCGTAAAGCCCATGGCCCGCAGGCCGTGATTCTATTGAACTGGACCGAATTATGAGATTGATTCACAACAGCCGTCTGCCGCAGTTTCGCACTCCGTTTGGCGCTGTGACCACTGGAACTTCCGTTTCGCTCTCGGTGATTTTGGAGGATGCCGACCCCAACCAGGCAACGCTTACGCTGCGCACCTGGGTCGATGAGATCGGTGAGTCTCTGTATCCCATGACGCACGAGGGCGACGGCATATTTACCGTAGAGCTTGAGTGCGCCGAGCCCTGTCTTATCTGGTACAGCTTTATCTGCAACATCGAGGGCCAGCCCGAGGTCCGTCTGGGCGCACCGCAGGGTCGCACCGGTGGCGAGGGCGTAACTTACAACTACGCCGAGGTCCCGTCCTTCCAGATCACCGTCTACAAGCACCGCGAAGTTCGTCCCGAGTGGTACGAGCGTGGCATGGTCTACCAGATCTTCCCCGACCGCTATGCCCGCGACGAAAACTGGCACGAGCGTACGCTTGCCGAAGTTGAAAAACCGCGCAAAGGAATCCAGCGCCGCATGGTCGAGGACTGGAACGAACCGCCCGAGTACGAGCGTGCCGAAGACGGCTCCATCAAGACCTGGGATTTTTACGGCGGCTCGCTCAAGGGTATCCAAAATGACCTGCCCCGCATTGCCGAGCTAGGCTTTACGGCCATCTACCTCAACCCAATCTTTGAGGCCGCGAGTAACCACCGCTACGACACGGCCGACTACACCAAGATCGACCCGATCCTGGGCACCGAGCGGGACTTTACCGAGCTGTGCCAGGCAGCCGAGAAGCTGGGCATCTCCATCATCCTGGACGGCGTCTTCAACCACACGGGCGACGATTCGATCTATTTCAACCGCTACGGCAACTATCCCGGCGTGGGCGCTTGGCAGAGCGAGGATTCACCGTGGCGCGATGCGTTTTACTTCCATGAGGACGGTTCGTATGACTGCTGGTGGGGCGTGGGCAACATGCCCGCCATCAATGAGAGCTCCGAACTGGTGCGCGAGCGGCTCCTGGGCAAGGACGGCGTGATCCGTAAATGGCTGCGCGCCGGTGCCCATGGCTGGCGACTCGATGTGGCCGACGAGCTTTCCGACGACTTCCTGGCCGAGATCAAAAAGGCCGTGCTCGCCGAGAAGCCCGACGCGCTGCTGCTCGGCGAAGTCTGGGAAGACGCCTCCAACAAGATCAGCTATGGCCACCTGCGTCGCTATCTGCAGGGCTCGGAGCTCGACTCCGCCATGGACTACCCCTTCCGCGACATGGTCATCGGCTTTTTGATGGGCTACAAGAACGCATATCAGGCTGCCGAGGATATCGAGACCCTGCGCGAGAACTACCCGCGCGAGGCACTGGCCTGCGCACTCAATCTGCTTTCGAGCCACGACCGTCCTCGCATCATCTCAGTACTCGGCGGTGGCCCCGACGAGTCGCAGCTGCCCGAGAGCGAGCGCAGCAAATGGCGCCTGGACGATAACTCGATGGGTCTGGCCAAGAGCCGTTTTTGGCTGGCGACGCTCATGCAGATGACCTTCCCGGGTGTGCCCTCGATCTATTATGGCGACGAGTACGGCTTGGAGGGCCTCACCGATCCGGGCAACCGCCGTACCCTGCCGACCAAGGACCAACTCCACGACTTCGACACGCTGGCCATCGTTAAGAACGCGTCTGCCGTGCGCCGCGCGCTGCCCTTTATGGTCGATGGCGAGATCAAGGCCTTTGCGCTCAACGACGAAGTCTTGGCTTACACCCGCACCGGCAAAGACGGCGAGGCCGCGACGGTTATCATCAACCGCAGCCTGCGCAATTCGCACCGCGTGACGATTCCGGCGCTCGGCGAATGCGCGAGCGACGTGATCAGCGGTCACGAGTGCGAGATCCACAACGGTACCGTCACGCTCGACCTGTACCCGCTGGGCTCTTCGATCATCTATCACCATGCCGAGAAGCGTCTGCAGGAGCCGCTCGATCATGGCGCGGGCGTTGTGTGCCACATCACCTCGGTGCCGACCGATGACGGCAAGCCCGGCACAATCGGTGCGCCCACGCGTCGCTTTATCGACCATCTGGCCGCTATGGGCATGCGCTACTGGCAAGTCCTGCCCGTCAACCCGACGGACTTCTTCCGCTCCCCTTACGCTGGGCCTTCGGCCTTTGCGGGCAATATTGACCTGCTGCCCGAGAGTCACGAGGAGCTGGCCGCCGACTTTGCTGCATGGAAGGCTCACGGCGGCGAGGATGCCGACCCGCTGTACACGGCGTTTAAACATCGCAACGCTGATTGGCTCGAAAAGTACTGCGTCTACATGGCCGTTAAGAAGTACTTTGAGGGCGAGTCGCGCCACGATTGGCCGGCAGATGTAGCGCGCTACAACGAGTATCTGATCGATGACAAGCGCTTCCACGACGAGGCCGAGCTGCAGGCGTACATGCAGTATCGCTTTGACCTTGCCTGGTGCGAGCTCATGAACTATGCGCACAAGAAGGGCATCGAGGTCATCGGCGATATCCCGATGTATGTCTCGGACGATTCGGCCGACGCGTGGAGCGAGCCCGAGAACTTCTGGCTGTCCGATACCGGCAAGGCGATTGAGATTTCGGGCGCGCCGCCCGACAACTTTGCGCCCGAGGGCCAGGTGTGGGGCAATCCCACCTTCCGATGGGATCGCATGAAGGAGAACGGCTATCGCTGGTGGATGGACCGCCTGCGTCGTGCGTTTTCGCTCTACGACCGCGTGCGCCTGGACCACTTCCTGGGCTTCCACAGCTACTTTAGCATTCCCGCCGGTAAGGCCTGTGCCGACGGCCGCTGGCTGGCAGGCCCGGGCAAGGACCTGTTCCAGACCGCCTATGACGAGCTGGGCCCGCTCAACTTTATCGCCGAGGATCTGGGCTATCTGACGCCCGGCGTTCGCGCCATGGCTTCGACCTGCGGCTTCCCCGGCATGGACGTGCTGGAGTTTAGCGACTACGACGTTCGTTGCGGAATTCACCCCACACCGGGAAAGATCCTGTACACCTCGACGCACGACACCTCGACACTTGCCGGCTGGTGCACGCGCTCCTTTGCAGGCGGCGATGAGCCGAGCGGCATTACATTGGCAAGCGAGCTCATGGGCAATGCCCTGGCAAGCGATGCACCGCTCGTGATGATGCCGCTGCAGGACGTGCTGGGACTGGGCGACGATGCACGTATGAACGTGCCGGGTGTAGCCACAGGCAACTGGACATGGCAGGCTGACGAGGCCGACGTTGCGGCAGCCGAGGAGAAAACTGCGAAGCTCCTGCGCAACACCCATAGATTCTGGGGCGAAGCGTGATAAAACCCACGATATAGGGTACAGTTACAGCTGTTTGAATTTTTGCGGGCAGAGCGATCTGCCCGCTTTGTGCTGAAAAGGAAGTATTATGGCGCGCTACGATTACAAGTGCACGAGCTGCGGCAACGTGTTTGAGGTTGAGCACCCCATGTCCGAGACGCCCGAGGTCGTATGCCCTAGCTGCGGTGCCCCGGCATCCAAGACGTTCTCGGCCAGCGGCATTAAGTTCGAAGGCAGCGGTTTCTACAACACCGACCAGCGAAGCGGTGGTTCCAGCACCAACGCCACCAGCGGCTGCTGCGCCAACTGCCCGCATAACCACTAGCGGCAAGCGGTCTCACTACTCAGATTTCCCTATGAGTTGCGGTGAAATAGTTCCTGAATCAGCCCATCCAACGGCCAAACAGGAACCATTTCACCGCAACTTTTCTTTAGATCGGATTTCGGGCTGATGCTAAGTTTGTAACATTTCAAAACTCTGCCGGATTACGGGGCTGAATTGACAACCTCTATTCATTCCGGTAATTTGCAAATTTCAACAAGCCATCTACCTGCGGTTTTATTAAGGCCATTTTTGCTGTGGTCGGGCATCACCGATCTAGCCCCGTAATCCGCCCTACTTTTGATAGCAGCAAGTATGAAACAGGGCCATTTTTCCCACTCTTTACCGCTATTGCGATCTCCACTCGCACGACCTTCTGAGTTGCGGTGAAATAAGGACTGTTTGGCGGCTAGAAGCCGCTATTCGATCCCTATTTCACCGCAACTTAGTAGCTACTTGTGGACCAAGCGGGCGCAGAAGTGGCCGTCGTAGGAGTCAGCGTTTACCGGCACGCTTTGGAAAAGCCCGCGGTCGTTTAGGCGCACGGAGACGAGCTTCTTGGCTTGTTCGAACTCGGGGAGCTGCAGGATCTGCGCCTCGGAGAGGGGTGCCAGGCAAAAGCCTGCGCCCTCGGGCGAAGCCAAAAACGCATCCACAACCTGCGCGTTCTCCTCATCGAAGACCGAGCACGTCGCATAGATGAGCTCGCCATCCTCGGCAACGCGCGCGGCGGCCTCTTTGAGCATCGTCAGCTGCAGTTTGGGCAGCTCAAGCGTCACATCCTTTTCGGTCAGGCGCCACGGAATCTCGGGATGACGGCGCATGGTGCCGGTACCCGAGCACGGGGCATCGATAAACACCGTATCGAACAGGACAGGCTTACCAAGCATGGCATCGAACGACGTGAGGACCGCATCGAGCTCGCAGGCATCACCCGAGACGGTACGAACACCCGTAATACCCGCCTTATGCAGGCGCGCGAGATTCTGGTCACACTTGCGATCGTGCAAATCGAGTGCAGTGTGCTGACGGTCGTAGCCGGCACGCTTAGCCTGGCACATCATCACATAGGTCTTGGTGCCGCGACCGGCACCAATCTCCAGGCAACGTCCGGGACGGGTCGCCGCGGTAGCGATGAGCTGGGCGTTAAGGTCCGAGGCAACGGCCGCCGCGCGTTCAAACACGCCCGACGCAACGGTGGCCTGGGCATCGACCGGCGCATGGCAGCCCGGGAACACCGGCGCCACAAGCTGCGATAGGTACGGATCAGGCTTGGTTGCAAAGGCGTTCTCGTGCAAAGCGAGCGGCGCGGGCGCCAGATTGCCGGCAAAGTTCAGCGCGCCCTCGGGCGTATCGAACGAGGCCATAATACGAGCGCACAGCCAGCGAGGAAGACCCATCAAACGAGACAGGCGAACCAAACGACGCTCGGACTCATCCACGTCAGATGCCGTGGCAAAGTCCTCAACGTTGTCCGCAACCTTGTGCAGTACGGCATTCGCCAAACCGGCGGCCGATTTAGCGCCGCTACGAACCAGCTCAACACCCTGACTCACGGCAACGCGACCCGGGGTATGCAGGTAGAGCATCTCGAAGGCCGAGATGCGAAGCGCCATGCGAACACGCGGCGCGACCTTTTTGGGCTTATCCAAAAACTGATCGAGCAGCTCATCCAAAATGCCCTGCGTGGCGGCAACACCGAGCGCCAAACGCGCGGCAAAAGCGGAATCGCGCTGGTCAATGGCCTTGGCGGAAGCACGGGAAGACAACACGTCGCGTGCGTACATACCGCGACGGTCGGCCTCCATCAGCACATCGAGCGCAAGCTTGCGCGCGGGGGAAAGCTTGCTCATGACAAAACACCCCATGTCAGATCGGCACCCTGCAGGCCGGCAGCCCAGGCAGAAGCAGCCATAGCACGCTTGCCGTCGGGCTTAACCTCGAGCAGCTCAATCGTACCATCGGAAAGCCCCAGGTAAACACGCTTGCTCTTGACGGCAACAGCGCCCTCGGCAAGCGACACGTCGGCAGGCGCGGCATCGAGCACGCGAACCGACTTGCCGGCAATCACGCAACGGGCAGGCGCGGTATCGGACGAAGCGAGCACATGGCGCACGCAATCGAGCGCCCCCATCTGCGGATCCAGACGCATCTCCTGCTTGGAAATCTTGGCAGCATGCGTGACAAGGGACTCATCCTGCTCGGTCCACACCGCCGTGTCATCGGCAAGCGAGGGCAGCGTATCGGCCAGCAACTTACCGCCGAGCTGGCCAAGCTCCATGGTCAATGCCTCGGCATGCTTACCCGAAACCGAGGTCGAGGCCTGCGCGCAATAAGCGCCCGTATCCACGCCATGCCCAATGCGCATAATGGAAACGCCGGCAACCTCGTCACCAGCAAGAATGGCATGCTGAATGGGCGCAGCGCCACGCCAACGAGGCAGCAGCGAAGCATGAACATTCACAATACCAAGCGGCGCCATATGCAGCACCTCATCAGGCAAAATGCAGCCATAGGCAGCCACACAGAAAATGTCAGCCTGGGCAGCCTGAAGCGCCTCAACAACATCAGGCGTCATACGATTGGCCTCAACAACCGGCAACCCCAACTCAAGCGCCTTGGACTTAACAGGAGAAGGCTCAAGCTTCTTACCACGCCCACGAACAGCATCGGGACGAGTAATTACGAGCGCAATCTCATTCCCAGCCTCAACAAGCGAAGTCAGCGAAGGCACAGCAAAATCAGGCGTACCCATAAACACAATACGCATAAAGAACGTCTCCCCTCAACCAAAGCCGAGACGGCTACAAAGAACAGCAGAAAGCCAAGTACCCAGCCCATCCGCAATAACAATTCAACAAGAACAAATATACCCAAAACCAAAGAAAGAGCCGCAATAAAAGCAGCTCCCTCTCAACAAAGACTATCAGCGAAGACGCCCCTCCCTGGCCCGACGGCACCCGGGCGAAAAGGAGCACGAAAATGCAGTCCCCTTCCGCCGCAGGGCTTAGGTTATTGCTCCACGCGCAGTTCCGCACGAGCCGAAGAGCACTTAATGTGCTCTTCGTGCGAGCAGGACTGTTTGAGCATGGAGCAAAACCTAAGCCCTGCGGCGGAAGGGGACGGTGGAACCTACTCCGTCTCGCCCGGTCGAGCGCCGCGGGCCAGGGCGTCCTGGTACTCCTTGACTGCCTTGAGCCTCTGCATGGGCTTAAGGCGCTCGAACATGGTGTTGCCGTGCAGGTGATCGATCTCGTGCTGTAGGCACACGCAGAACAGGTCGCCTGTGGCCTCATAGCGAATCAGGTTGGCATCCAGGTCATAAGCCTCGACGACGACATGGTCGGGACGCTCAATCTCGCAGCTAATGCCGGGGATGGACAGGCAGCCCTCGCTAAACGGCACCAGATGGTCGCTCTGCTCAACAATGACGGGATTGATGAGCACGTACGGATCGTAGTCGTTCTTGTCGCTGTAGTCACAGTCAATGGTGACGAGCTGGATGAGCTCGCCGATTTGCGGGGCAGCCAGGCCGCAGCCGCCGTTCTCGAACATCATCTTCTTCATCTTCTCGGCAAGCGCCTCGATCGCCGGGGTGATCTCCTCGATGACGGCGCACTCCTGACGCAGACGAGGGTCGGGCGACAGTACGATTCCGTTGGCTTCCATGGCCATCCTTTCGGGTTGCTACATCAAATCATAGGCGTCGACGTCAACGCTCACGCTCACGCCGCGCACGGAGCCCACCTCTTTGAGGCAGGCGTCGATATCATCAGAGACATGGTACCCTACGGGCGACTTCACAAGCAGGTGGAAGCGATAACGGTCCTTGGCTTTCTCGATTACACATGAAGCCGGGCCCAGCACCTGCGGCACCGCGCTGCCCGCCCGCAAAAAGTCGGGAGCGGCGGCATGCCAACAACGCTTGAGCAGCCTTGCGATGCGCCCAATGTAATCCTGCGCATCATCCGCGTTCGCCGACCACACCAAGATGTTGACCAGGCGCACAAACGGCGGATACAGGGCGTCGCGGCGCTGGTTCAGGTCATAGTCGGTAAAGATCGAACGGTCGTGCTCGGCAACGGCGCGAATGACCGGGTCCTCGGGCAGATAGGTCTGGATGATAACCTCGCCAGGGCGATCGCCGCGTCCGGCACGGCCCGCGACCTGCTCAAGCAAATCGTAGGCGCGCTCACCCGCTCTAAAATCGGGCAGCTTGAGGGCAAAGTCGGCATTGACCACGCCCACGAGCGTGACCTCGGGAAAGTCGAGGCCCTTGGCAATCATCTGGGTGCCCAACAGCACCGCGCAATCGGCGGCATCGAACTGCTCGAGCAGCTTTTTGTGCGCGTCCTTGCCGCGCGTAGAATCGGCGTCCATGCGAATGATGGCGACATCATTGGGCAGCATCTGGTGCAGCGCGTCCTCGATCTGCTGCGTGCCCAGCCCCATTTTTGCCAGGTAGCGGCTGCCGCACTTGGGACAACGACTCGTGGGCGCCGGATAGGGCTGCACGCGCCAGGACGATCCGCAGGTGTGGCACTGCAGCGTGTGCGTGCGCTCGTGGTACGTGAGCGCGGTGGAGCAGTGGTTGCAGGTAGGGACACAACCGCACTCGCGGCACATCAAGAACGGCGCAAAGCCGCGACGGTTGTGCAGCAACACGGCCTTTTCGCGGCGTTCAACAACGCGTTCCAAGCCTTCCATCAGCGGTTTAGAGAACATGGAGCGACTGCCATGTGCGAACTCGCGGCGCAGGTCGGCAATGCGGACCGTGGGTAGCACGGCGTGTCCCGGGCGCTCGGGCATCTCGACGCGCGTCCAGGTGACACCGTTGTACGTGCCGCGGCGGCAGCGGTCGAGGGCCTCGGCAGAAGGCGTAGCCGAGCCCAGCACGAGTGGGCAGCGATAGCGGCGCGCCATCTCGGCCGCCACCTCGCGCGCATGGTAACGCGGACTGGAGCCCTGTTTGTAGCTGGTCTCGTGCTCCTCGTCGATGATGATGAGGCCCAGGTCGCTGAGCGGGCAAAAGAGTGCCGAACGCGCGCCGACGACAACGCGAGCGGCACCGCTGGCGACCATGTCCCACTGGTCCAGGCGCTCGCCGGCCGAAAGACGCGAATGGAAGACCGCGACTGTCTCGCCAAAGCGCGAACGGAAGCGGCCGACGGTTTGAGCCGTCAGTGATATCTCAGGCACGAGAACGCAGGCCGAACGGCCGGCCGCGAGCACGCGCTCGATGGCGGAGAGGTAGACCTCGGTTTTGCCGGAGCCGGTGACGCCGTCGACAAGGACCACGTCGCCGTGGGCGTCAAGACGGGCGCGCTCAATCTGCGCAAGCGCCTGCTGCTGGCCGTCCGTGAGCGCGACCGGCGCCTTGCCGCTCGCCGAGGACAGCGTGGTCTGCTCGCTGCAGCCACGCCAGGCACGACGCTCCTCCACCACCACGACGCCGCGTTTTTCGAGCGCCTTGATGGTCGCCGACATACTGTTGTAGAGCAGGTTGAGGTCGCGCGTCGTGACCGGTCCGCACTGGAGCGCCTCGATGAGCTGGCGCTGGCGAACCGCTGTCTTGGGCGGCGTATAGTTAAAGCCCTCGGGCGTAAGCATCACCCAGCGATTTTGAATAGGCTTGACGGCGGGGCGCTCGACCGACCACGCTCCGTCATCGCCCTTCACGACCCGCGGGCTGCCGCCCGGAGGCAAAAACAGGCGCAGGTATTCAGAAAGCGTCGCGACATACTCGCGACTCATCCAACGCGCAATGCGGGCGGCCTCGGCGCCAAAGAGCGGTTTGCTGAGGATGGCCTCGGTGGGCTTGATGCGCGCAGGATCGATGGCCATATTGCCTTGCAGGTCACCCAGCTCGGGCGAAATATCGACGATGTAGCCCGCGGCGGCACGGTTGCCAAAGTGGACCAGAACCGTAGACCCGATCTGAGCCTCGTTGGCAAGGGACTGCGGAATGCCGTAGGCGAATGGCTCGGACAGGGCACGGGTGGGAATGTCGAGGACCACGCTCGCGTAGGCGGCAATGGGCTCTGGCACAGGCTCAGGCTTGGCCTGCTCGGCAGTGCGGCCGGCCCTTACGGGAGCCTGCTCGGGTTCAGGCGAACCAAACAGTGACAGTTGCTCGGCCATGGTCTCTGTGCCTCCCATCCCATACGCCTTGAGAAACAAGAGCCCCGCTCGGGTGAACGGGGCTCGGATACATGCGTTTGCGCGACTGTTACAGCGCCATCGTGCGGGCGCGATCGATGCGCGCCAGGCAGTCGTCACGGCCGACGAGCGCCATGGTCTCGCCCAGCGGGGGGCTCACCATGTTGCCGCAGACGGCGACGCGCACGGCCTGGAACACCACGCGCTTCTTAAGGTCCATCTGTTCGGGCAGCGGCTCAAGTGCGGCGTCGATGTTGGCGGACGTCCACTCGGTAACACCCTCAAGCGCGGCCTTGGCGGCGTCCAGAATGGCACCCATGCCCTCCTTGGCCAGGCCCTTATTGACGGACTTCGCGTCATACTCGAGCGTCTCGGCCGTAGCAAAGATGGGGGCGGCGACGGTCACGGCGTCGGCCGGCATCTTGGTGCGCGGCTTGACGATGGCGGCAAGCGCATCGATCCAATCCTCGCCGTACTCGACATTACCCTCGATGAGACCCGCCTCGTGCAGCTCGGGGACCATGATCTCGTCGGCAAACTGAGCATCGGACATGCCGTTGATGTACTCGGCATTGACCCAATCGAGCTTTTTGGGATCGAAGGTCGCCGGGTTCTTGGAAATGCGGTCGAGCGAGAACTTGCTGGCCAGGACATCGCGCGGGATGATCGTGGTCTCGCCGTCGAGCGACCAGCCGAGCAGCGCCAGGTAGTTGACGAACGCGTCAGGCAGGTAGCCGGCGTCGCGGTACTCCTCCACCGAGGTGGCGCCATGGCGCTTGGAGAGCTTCTTGCCGTCGGCGCCCAGAATCATGGAAATGTGGGCGAACGTGGGCACGGGCGCGCCGAGGGCCTCGTAGACCATAACCTGGCGCGGGGTGTTGGACAGGTGGTCGTCGCCGCGGATGACATGGGTGATCTTCATCATGGCGTCGTCGACGACGGTCGCGAAGTTGTACGTGGGCGTGCCGTCGGAGCGGAAGATGACAAAGTCGTCGAGCTCCTTGGCGTCGAAGGTCACCTCGCCATGGACGGCGTCGTGGATGACGACGTCGCCGCGGTCCTCGGGCACCTTGATGCGCAGGACGTAGGGCTCGCCGGCCTCGATGCGGCGGCGGGCCTCCTCGGGATCAAGATCGCGGCAGCGGCGCTGATAGCCCTGGAAGGGGTCCTTGCGCTCCTGAGCGGCCTTGCGGTCGGTCTCGAGCTGCTCCTTGGTGCAGAAGCAGGGATAGGCCTTGCCCTCATCCCAGAGCTGCTGGGCGGCCTGCTTATACAGGTCCAGGCGCTCGGTCTGGGCATAGGGGCCAAAGTCGCCGCCCACCTCGGGGCCCTCGTCCCAGTCAAGACCCAGCCAACGCATGGCGCGTAGGATGATCTGCGTGTTCTCGTCGGTGGAACGGGTGGGATCGGTGTCGTCGATGCGCAGGATGAACGTGCCGCCGTTTGCGCGGGCAAAAGCCCAGTTATAGATAGCGGTGCGGGCGCCGCCGATGTGCAGCTTGCCCGTCGGTGAGGGTGCAAAGCGGACGCGAACGTCTGATGCCATGGAAATCTCCTCGATTGCAGGATGGATGTCTAACCGCACCATTATAAAGCATCAACGCAACCTCCGCATAAAGGGCACCGACCCACTCATTGGGGACAGGCTTAAATGAGCAGTCTCCAAATGCCGGAGTGTTCCTTCGGCTGGTCATTTAAGCCTGTCCCCAATGAGTGGGTCTGGTCATTTATGTCTGTCCCCAATGAGTAGGTGCGGAAAGGGTGCGAATATTCGTTTAACGCGCTATGATGTGCACTTGCATACAGAGCCCGGCGGAATGGTAACGGTCGCCGGGACGCGTTTTTGAAAGGACAATCATGTCAGAAGAACTTCGTTCCATCCCAGCCCAAAACGGGTCCTTTGTATTTACGTCGGAGTCGGTGACCGAAGGTCATCCCGATAAGATCGCCGACCAGATCAGCGACGCCGTCCTCGACGCAATCCTCGCTAAAGAAATAGAGCTGCAGGAGCAGGGCTACATTGCGCCCAACGGCGTGCCCGCCAACGTGGAAAACGTCCGTTGCGCCTGCGAGACCCTCGTGACCACCGGCACCGTCATCGTCGCCGGCGAGATCCGCACCCAGGCATACGTTGACGTGCAGGAAATTGCCCGCGGCGTTATCCGCCGCATTGGCTACAACCGCGCAAAGTTCGGTTTTGACTGCGATACCTGCGGCGTCATGAGCCTCATCCACGAGCAGTCGCCCGATATCGCCCAGGGCGTCGACGAGTCCTTCGAGACCCAGACCGGCGCTACCACCGACCCGATCGACCTGATCGGTGCCGGCGACCAGGGCATGATGTTCGGCTACGCCTCCAACGAGACCAAGACCCTCATGCCCATGCCGCACTACCTGGCAAGCCGCCTGGCCGAGCGCCTGTCCGCCGTGCGCCACGACGGTACCCTGCCCTATCTGCGCCCCGACGGCAAGACCCAGGTCACCGTGCGCTACGAGGACGGCAAGCCCGTCGAGGTCACGACCATCGTCATCTCCACGCAGCACGCCGCCGAGATCGAGGACATGGGCAAGATCAAGGACGATCTCATCGAGCATGTCATCGCGCCTGTCATGGCAGCCGAGAACATGCCGTGGGATGGTGCCGACATTTACGTGAACCCCACCGGCCGCTTTGTCGTGGGCGGCCCCATGGGTGACACGGGCCTGACCGGCCGCAAGATCATCGTCGACACCTATGGCGGCTACGGTCGTCACGGCGGCGGCGCCTTTAGCGGCAAGGACTGCACCAAAGTCGACCGCTCCGCCGCGTACGCCGCTCGCTGGGTCGCCAAGAACGTAGTCGCCGCAGGCCTGGCCGACCGCTGCGAAGTCGAGCTGGCCTACGCCATCGGCGTATCCAAGCCGCTGTCGATCATGGTCGACACCTTTGGCACCGCACATGTTGCTGAGAACAAGATCGTCGAGGCCGTGGAGAAGACCTTCGACCTGCGCCCGGGCGCCATCATCCGCGACCTGGACCTACGTCGCCCCATCTACGAGAAGACGGCAGCCTACGGCCACTTCGGCCGCGAAGACCCCGACTTCACCTGGGAAAAGACCGACCGAGTCGAAGAACTCAAAGCAGCCTGCGGCCTGTAATTAGGAACCACCAAGGTCGCAACACGCACACGCTTTCAAAAGAAGTTCCGCCCCCAAGCGGTACTTCTTTTTTTAATCCGGTGGTGAAGATGTTTCGATACGCAAGGTAAGACACGTCCCTAGCTAATGAATTTTGCCATCTAGCAGCTCCAACCATGTATCCTTAGTCCCGAGGGGCGGGGCATAAGGTCGATCGCGAGTTCCGCACGAGCCGGAGAGCACTTAATGTGCTCTCCGTGCGAGCAGGACTGTCCGAGCAGGCGACCTTATGCCCCGCCCCTCGGGACGACGGGATAGAACAGGAGCGCATATGGCAGGCAAGCCGCAAACACTAGCTACGACCTCGGCATTCGAGATCTTGGGCCCCATCATGGTCGGCCCTAGCTCGTCACACACCGCCGGCGCCCTGCGCTGCGCCCAGGTTGCCGCCAGCCTGCTGGAAGGCCGCATCACCAAGGTCACCTTTGGCCTGTGGAACTCCTTTGCCCATACTTACCGCGGCCATGGCACCGATCGCGCGCTCGTAGCGGGCATCTTGGGCCTCGATACCGACGATGAGAACATCAAGCAGGCCTTTGACCTCGCGCGCGAGCAGGGCCTCGACTATCACTTTGACATCAAGGGCGACGACGCCTCCATCCACCCCAACACCGTCGACATCGACATGGTCGATGACACGGGCGCCACGGCGCAGGTCCGCGGCGAGAGTCTCGGCGGCGGCAAGATGCGCATCAGCCGCATCAACGGCGTCGGAGTCGACATCTCGGGCATGTATTCCACGCTCTTCGTGGCACACCAGGACGTCCCCGGCGTGCTCGCCGCGCTCACGAACCTGCTTGCCTACGCACACGTCAACATTGCCTTCTGCCGCACCTACCGCACCGAGGTGGGCGGTCAGGCTTATTCCGTCTTTGAGACCGACGACGCTCCCGACGACACCGTCGTCCCCATGCTGCGCAAGCTCGACAATGTCGATTACGCCACGTTTATCGAGCTCCCGGGCTCGGCGTCATCGCTCTCCCCCGGCGTCTCGGCCAAGGAGATCTTCGACGACGGCGAGCAGCTGCTCGATGCGTGCGCCGAGCTCGGCCTGAATATCGGCGCCGTCATGGCCGTGCGCGAGGCGCGTCTAACCGGCGAGGCCCATGCTATCGCAGCCATGCGCCGCGTGCTCGACGTCATGCGCGAGGAGACCACGGCCCCCATCGCCAATCCGCAGCGATCGCTCGGCGGGCTTATCGGCGGCGAGGCCAAGCTCGTCGATGCCACCGGCCGCAACGATTTGAGTGCAAGCCTGATGGGCCCCGTTCAGACCGATGCCGTGGCCCGAGCGATGGCCGTGCTCGAGCGCTCCGCCACCATGGGCGTGATCGTTGCCGCCCCCACGGCCGGCTCCGCGGGCGTCGTCCCCGGCTGCGTGCTGGCGCTCGCCGATCACCTCCAGCTCGACGACGAACAGGTCATGGATGCCCTCTACTGCGCCGCAGCCATCGGCCTCAACCTCACCACGAGCGCCTGCGTCGCCGGCGCCGAGGGCGGATGCCAGGCCGAGGTGGGAAGCGCTGCCGCCATGGCCGCCGCCGCGCTGGTCCAGATGATGGGCGGCACGCCCGAGCAAGCGCTCGACGCCAGCTCCATCGCGCTGAGCAACCTGTTGGGCCTCGTTTGCGACCCCGTCGGCGGCCTTGTCGAGGTGCCCTGCCAAAACCGCAACGCCATCGGCGTGGCCGCGGCCTTTAGCTCGGCGCAACTCGCCCTCGCCGGCATCAAGAGTCTAGTGCCGTTTGACCAGATGGCACACGTCATGCTCTCGGTGGGCCACGCCCTGCCTGCCACGTTGCGCGAGACGGCCAAGGGCGGCATCGCGCAGGCCCCGGCAGCGCTTTCGGCGTGCGCGAAATGCGGAATATGCGGATAGCGAGCAAAAGCGAACGATAGGTGGGACATATGTCCCACCTATTCTTTATCGCCACTCTTTTCGTAACACAAGCAACTGCCTAATCGCTATAATTCAAGCCCAGTTAAAACACGATGAACCGTAAAGCGAAACTCGAAGGATATACACACGATGTCGCAGAACGATCACACCCAACTGATCCCCGACCCGCAGCAGCCTAGCAGGCATGCCGGTGGTGTCCAGTCGCCGCGTCCCATAGCGCCAGCACATGGCCAACAGCGCGCCGCGGCAAACACCTCCCCGCGCCCCAATCAGAACCAGCACCAGCAGCGCCAGCAATATCAGCAGCACCAGCAGCGTTCCGCACATGGCGCCGGTCACAACCAGGCCCCTTCGCGCGCTCGAGTTTCCAACAACCGCGGCCCCGCCGGCAACCGCTCCGCAAAGGGCAATAAGACGGGTGGCAAGACGGCGTTCTTCGTCGTCCTCGGCCTCGTCGCTATCATCTATATCGTGGGCGTCGTGGCATTTTCGCAGATTGCCTACCCCAACACCACCATCGCCGGCGTCGATATCTCGTTTTCTAACGCCTCTTCCGCCGCCACCAAGGTCAACTCGGCCTGGAAGCACTACAAGCTCACCGTTTCGGGTGACGACTTTAGCTGGACCTATCAGCCTAAATCCGACGAGCCCATCGTCGACGGCGAGGCAGCTGCCCACGAGATTATCGGCAACAACGAGCCGCTGCTGTGGCCTTCGCGCCTGGTTGCCTCGCTCGGCGGCAAAAACGTTAGCGCGACCAAAAACGACACCATCGACCTGGAACAGGACGTTGACCTGTCCATGTTCTCGGACGCCTTTGACCAAAAGCAGTTCGAAGAGGATCTGGGTACTGCCATCGACGCATTCAACGAGGGCCGCTCGGGCACCTTTGAGGCCTCGAATTCCTACGACGAGCAGGCGGGCAAGTTCACCGTGGAGAAGGCCCGCTCCAACGAGAAGCTCAACCGCGAGCACGTGATCAAGTATGCCGAGCTCGAGCTCGCATCGCTGGCGGAATCCGTCGATATCACCAAGATCGGCAACGACGCCTACGAACCGCTCAACGGCACCCTCACCAACGACCAGATTCAGGCTGCATGCGATGCCGCCAACAACTTCCTGGGCGTCAACGTGACCCTTAAGCTCAACGGCAACGATGCCGGCAAGGTCGACGGTAGCTCGGTGCTGCAGTGGATCAGCTTTGCCGACCCTACAAACCCCACGCTCGACACCTCCCAGATCAGCAACTGGGCAGCCGAGCTCGCCAATGGCTTTAACACCGTAGGCTCCACCCGTTGGTGGACGCGCGCCGATGGCAAGCAATGTGCCGTCGAAGGCGGTGACTTTGGTTGGTCTATCGATAGCAGCACGCTTGCCAAGCAAGTCGAGGATGCTATTAACAACAAGCAGACCGGCGAGATTGAGATCAATTACTCCCAGAAGGCCGACACCTTTACCGCAAAGGGCGAGCCCGATTGGAAGGCGTATATCGACGTCGACCTGTCCGAGCAGCACGCGCGCTACTATGACGAGAGCGGCAATATCGTTTGGGAGGCCAACTTTATTTCCGGCAAACCGGGCGAAGACGCCACCCCCGAGGGCGTGTGGCAGATCAACAGCAACGACGGCGCCACCAAGCTTATCGGCGCCAAGGACCCCAAGACCGGTAAGCCTAAATACGAGAGCCCGGTGAGCTACTGGATGCCGTTTGAGGGCAACATGGTTGGCTTCCACGACGCTACCTGGCAAAACGATTCGAGCTTCGATAGTGCCGAATCGTACAAGTGGTGCGGTAGCCACGGCTGCATCAACCTGCGCCTAGCCGATGCCAAGGCGCTCCACGACTGCATCAAAGTCGGTCTGTGCGTGGTCGTGCACTCCTAGCACATCTCGCGCAACACAACAAAACTCAGCGTCACCTACCTTTCGATGCTGAAAGAAACATGCCCATGCGCCCGCCCTAACCGGCGGGCGCATATACTTATCGAGGTATGTTCTATAAAGGAGACGCTATGTCAAATGTCCCCACCATCACCCCGGGCCCCGGCGATGCCGGGGCCGCGTCGGAAGGCGCAACCAAAACCCCACCGCTCAACACAAGCGCCCCCACGGCGCAGCAAAACGACGGTGAGCAAGGTAACGCCGGAATATCCGACGAAGAGGCCTACGCAAAGCTCAAGGCGAAGCGTGCCGAGCGTCGGCGCAAAAAGCTCATCCGACGCGGCATCGCCGCCGGCATCGTGGGCGTCATTATCCTAATAGCCATTATTGTGAGCGTTGTCCTTACCTCGCAGCCGCAATCTGCAGGTGAACCTGTTACCGACATGGTCATGGAAGGCACCTTTACCACGACTGTCGAGGCAAAAGGACAGCTCAAGCCAATTTCTGCCTCAGTGGTCTCCCCTTCTGTCGACGGCACGGTAGCATCGATCAACGTGCAAGCCGGCCAGTCCGTCAACGAGGGCGACGTGCTCATGACCATTAAAAACGACGAGCTCGATCGCAACGTTGCCGAGGCGCAGCGTGCGGTGACTGCCGCACAGGAAGACCTGAAAAACGTGCAGGCGGCGCTCGCCGCCGCACAGGCAGCACCGACGCTGGATGGCGACGGAGCGACCGCCCCGACGGATGTAACCTCCGACGCCAGCGCCGTCTCGAGCGCCCAGCGCAATCTCGCCTCGGCCCAGGCAACCCTGGACCAGGCAAACGCCAAGGCGGCAGAGCGCACCGTAAAGGCCCCCAGCTCGGGTAGCATCGTCGAGCTCAACGCCAAAGTAGGTGCCACGGTGACTGGAGGCATGGTCATGGGCGAAGGCGACACGAGCGGCGGCAAGCAGTGCATGCAGATCGCGGACCTCTCCAAGATGAAGGTGACGGTTCAGGTGGGCGAAAAAGACATCGCCAAGATCGCCGTGGGCCAGAGCGCCAACGTTACCTATCCCGCGTTTCCCGATATCGTGAGCCAGGGCACCGTCACGGCTATCGCGTCGGTGGCAAACTCCGACGCCGCCAACGGTGGCGGCGGCAGCGTGACCTTTAACGTCGACATCCTCATCGAAGCACCTGACAGCCGCCTTAAGCCCGGTATGACTGCCGAGGTCTCGGTGGTAACCGAGCAGCTCGACGACGTGGTCATGGTACCCACCATGGCACTGATGACCGAGGACGGCGAGCACTATTACGTCAACGTGGCCACTGATGACGAAGGCAAGGAGACGCGCCGCGTGAAGGTAACTGTCGTGACGCAAAACGACAACGACGCCGTGGTCGGCAAGACGCAGGTCAAGCGCGACGACCAGGGCAACGAGATCAACCCTAACGTGCCGGTTACCAAACTGCGCGATGGCGACACCATCGTGGTGGATACCGGCGCGGGCACGACAGCAGACGACGGCGACGGCATGTCCGCCGATGAGGGCATGTAATGCGCCCCGTCATCGACATCCGCAACGTACACCACATCTTTGAGAGCGAAGCCGGTTGCGCCCATATCCTGCACAATGTGAGCCTGGCGATAGACCCCGGTGAGTTCGTCGCCATCACCGGCCCCTCGGGCTCGGGCAAGTCAACGCTCATGAACATCCTGGGCTGCCTAGACAAACCGACGGCGGGCGACTATTACCTGCAGGGGCTCAATGTCGCCGAACTCGACGATGATGAGCTCACAGAGGTGCGTGCGCTGAGCATCGGCTTTGTCTTTCAGAGTTTCAACCTGCTGCCGCGCCTGTCAGTTATCGAAAACGTCATGTTGCCGCTGTCCTACACCAATGTGCCGCGAAGTCAGCGCGAGATGCGCGCCGTACACGCACTGCAAGCTGTCACGCTTCCGGTCGACCATTGGGACCACCGCATATCAGAACTCTCGGGCGGACAGATGCAACGCGTCGCCATCGCGCGCGCCCTCGTCAACGATCCGCCCATTATTTTGGCCGACGAGCCCACGGGAAACCTGGACTCGGCAACCGGGGCGCTCGTCATGGAAACCTTCCACAAGCTCCAGGATCGCGGCAAGACCATCGTGCTCATCACGCACGACCCGGGCATTGCCGCCGAGGCAGACCGAGCCGTAACCATTCGCGACGGGCGTATCCATGACGGCGCATATATCGCGCATGCGCCGAACAATCTACGTTGCGCCGTCAACGAGCTACCCGCGATTTGCGCACCTTCTACAACGCCGAAAGGAGCGAAGGCATGAGCACCCACGATCTTGTCCAAGAAGCCCTGCACTCGCTCGAGGCCAACAAAGGGCGCAGTCTACTCACCATCTTGGGCATCGTCATTGGCATCGCTTCGGTCATAGCCATGACCTCGCTCATCGACGGCATCCAAAACAGCCTGGTCAACAGCCTGGGCCTCAACGCGGCCCGCATGGTGCAGATTTACTCGTCCCAGGAGCTCACCGATTCGGACGTCGAGAAACTGCGTAAGATGGTGCCGCAAATTGAGCAGATCGGCATCGTCGACAGCGCCTATTCCGAGTACAAAGTTGGAGATAAAAGCTATACCGTCATGGCCCAAGGTGTCGATAGTGACATGCTCGACGCCGTGGGCGCCAGCAAGATCGTTGCCGGTCGCACCTATAACGACATCGAGTCCAAATCCGGCGCTCGGGTGGCGCTCATCGGCCGCGGCGGCGCCGAGCAACTTTATGGCAACGAACAGGACGCAATCGGCAAGACCATCAAGGTCTCGAGCGGAGACGTGCAGATCGTTGGCGTTATCGACGGCGGCAACGACTCCATGGGCTCGCTGAGCCTGTACATGCCACGAGCAACGATTGCCGAGCTTTTCGGCGATGACAATCCTTCGTTTCCCAGCGTGACGGCGCTCGCCGCCGAGGGCACCGATATGGACAAGCTCTGCAAGACGATCGAATCCAAGGTACGCAGCATGAAGGGTATCTCGGAGGACGACGAGTATGAAAGCGTGTCGGCAAGCTCCATGAAGAGCGCTATCGATGCCCTCAACTCCTTTATGGGCGCCTTCTCGCTCATCATGGGCGCCGTTGCTGGCATCTCGCTTTTAGTCGGCGGTATCGGCATTATGAACATGATGCTCACCAACGTGACCGAGCGCATCCGCGAAATTGGCATTCGCCGCGCTCTGGGCGCAAGCCGACGCGATATCACCGCTCAGTTTTTGGCCGAATCCTCGGCGCTGTGCATCACTGGCGGCATTTTAGGTGTCGTAATTGGCTATCTGCTGGCCTGGGGACTCACGTTCTTTGCAGCGAGCTCGGGCATTATGAACGAGTTTGGGGCCACTGGGACGATTACGCCGAGCTTCTCCATTACAACTGTGCTGCTCGCGTTTGCCGTATCGGTCGGCATCGGCGTGATCTTTGGCTTCTACCCCGCCCGCCGCGCCGCGAGACTCGATCCGGTCGAGTGTCTGCGCTATCAGTAAGCCGTGACCTTACGCGCGCAACAATTTGGGCCCGGGCCTGCGTTACTTCGCAAGGTCACGGGCCCAATTCTCTACATGGACACAGGCTTGGCTACCCGAGCTTAGATTCCAGGCTGGATAGGCCGTTGAGAGTCAGGTCGTTGGCGACCGCCGAAACGCGCTCGATGGGAACCGAGCCGTCGGACAACGCCCACGTGCGATAGATGCCGATAATGCCGGACAGCAAAAACGCCAGGTAGTAATCGAACATCTCATCCTTTAAGCCCTCGGGCAGCAGGTCACGCTCGGCGATCTCGTGCTCGAGCGGCACGCGCAGACGAGCCATAAAGTCATCGAGCGGAATGTTTTCAATCAACTGGCGATTAAGCACCAAGTTGTTGCACAGCGCCTCGTTAACGGTCTTGAAAAAGGACGCCGCAGCGCCAAGTGCGCGCTCGTTGGTGTCGCCACCCATGGAGGAAAGCGTCTTCTCGACCGAATCGACGATCATCTCGACCACATCGACGGCAATGGCATCGAGCAAGCCGTCGACCGTGCCAAAGTGCACGTAGAAGGTCTTACGGTCGACGTTTGCCTCACGTGCGATGGCGCTCACCGTAATATCGGCCAGAGGCTTTTCCATGAGCAGACGCTCAAACGCCGAAAGAATCGCATTGCGGCTGCGAACGATGCGGCGGTCAAGGCGCGGTTTGCTGGTGGCCATAGACGAGTCCCCTTCATGTCAACAGCCCACCTGTAAGTCCTCTACATGTGGGAGATAATCAACGTAAGAGGATTATCCTACAACTCACATCGCAATGACGAGCGTCATCAAGAACGCACGACTCGCCCACTGAGTCCTAGGGCCGCTTCTTTTTATTGAGCGCCGCCGGGGAAACGCGGATGCCGTCGCCAGTCTGACGAACGTAGGTCTTGCGAGCCGGCCTAGAGGCCACAGCGGCCTTTTGAGCACGCTGATTGGGGTCCACGGTAACCTGGGACGCAGGATGTGCCTTAACGGGCGCAGATGGCGCCTGAGGCGTGCGTCCGAACTTTCGCATCACACGGTCCCAGCGCGCATGGATACTCTCGTTATGGGCACTCTTAAGACCCAGCAGCGGGGCGGCCAAAATGGTCGGCGCGATAAAGGTGATCAGACGCCACAGCAGATAACCGGCAGTCGAGGCCGTGCCAAAAAAGTGACCTAAAAACAGTGCGAAGCCGCCCTCAGCGCCGCCGGTGCCGCCGGGCAGCGGAACGGCGGAGCTCAGCAGCTGGACAAAGGCACTCGCGGCCATGACCGAGAAAAAGTCGACTTCGTGGTGGCCAAAGGAGAGCATCAAAAAGTACGGAACCAGGTAGAAAAACGCCAGTTGCAGCATAGTGATAACGACCGTGAGCAACATGGACGAAAGATGACCGGCAGAGAGTTTGAATTTCTCGGAGAACGAGTAGATCTCACCATCAACAAAGGTGCGCCAGCCCTCGATCTTTGTGGCGGAGACGCCCACACGCTCGAGCCAATTGATGATGCAATGGGCGACGCGCGTGACGGTCTTGGGCATCAACGCCACGGCAAAGATGCCGAGCAGGATGCAGCAGTGGCCACCAAAGCTAAAGACGCACAGCAATGTCATGTCGCCATAGCGCTCGGCGAAAAACGGCATGCGGGCGAGCAGCAGAATGGCGCCCCATGCCACCAGGCCAAATTGGTATACGATAAAGCGGGTGAACTGCGTAGCGCCAGCTTCACCCACGTTTTGGCCAGCTTTGGTCAGGCGGTAAATCTGGGCAGGCGTAGAGCCCATCATCATGGGCGTCAGGTTGCCAAAGAAGATGCCGCTCGCCTCAACCGAAATGAGGTCGCGGATACCGACGGGCGAATCGGGGTCGAGCCAAACGGCAATTGCATACGCCACGATGCCAAAAACGAGGTACAGAAACATGCAAAAGCATGCAGCAAAGAGCCAGGACATCTGGACACTGGACATAGCGGCCCAAAACTGCTCCATCTGCCCGGTCACGACCAAATAGATGATATAGCCAATCAGCACAACGCCGATGAAGATGGCGCCGCGGCGCGCGCTCTTGTTGTCATCGCCGCCAGAAACCTCAACCTGAGGCTTGGGCGCATGCTGAGAGGACTCCGTCATGAGGCTCCTTTTGACCGTCTAAGTATCTGGGCTATTGTACCCGTATGAGAGATGAGCAAAACGAAAAGCAATGAGGCAAATGGGATTAACAGACCAGACCACTTATACTAAAAAACCCGACCTTCTCACGAAAGGCCGGGTATCTAAAACATGGTAGCCCGTACCAGATTCGAACTGGTGATCTCCGCCTTGAGAGGGCGGCGTCCTAAACCGCTAGACGAACGGGCCATAAGCCTCAGCAGAAAAGAAGTGGTAGCCCGTACCAGATTCGAACTGGTGATCTCCGCCTTGAGAGGGCGGCGTCCTAAACCGCTAGACGAACGGGCCACATGACATCTGCACTGCCGTGCTGCGAGGATATATATTACGGGACAAAAAACGCGAGCGCAAGAAGAAATTCCAAATTGCCCGAATTTTGTCGGGAGGTTATGGAACGCGCAGGTCAACTAAGTAGATCATTTGGGACGGAACCGAAGGATGTTTATCCCAGGTGCAGATGGGCCAGAAGGGCTTCGCGCTCGTTGGGGACGTTATCCTCGATCACAGCGTCGAGGGCGGCATTGAGCAGCTGTCCCAATTCCGGCCCCGGTTTGACGCCGGCGCGAATCAAATCGCCGCCGTTGATGGCAAGCATCTTGAGCGTATAGGGCTCCCCTGCCTCAAGCAGTCCGTGGGCGAGTGAGCGCATCTCCTCGATCGTCTCGACGTAATAGAAGCACGACGGCGCCTTGCCCAGCGTATCGGCACGTTTAAGGTCCATGAGCTCGTCAATCAGGCGCGGCGTGTCGACGCCCTCGCCCGAAAGCGCGCGCATCATATTGAGCAGGCAGGATCGCTCGGAACGCAGCGGCTTGTCATGGTACTTGATTAGCAGGCACACGTCGCGAATCAAATCGTGCGAAAGCGCCAGACGATCCATAATGGCGCGCGCCTTCTTGGCGCCAAGCTCGGGATGACCGTAGAAATGGCCGCTGCCCGCATGGTCGACCGTAAAGCAATCAGGCTTGGAGACGTCGTGCAAAAACGCTGCCCACATTAAGCTCGGCGAAGGCTCCACACCATCACACAGTGCCAACTCCCCCGCTACCGTCAACACGCGAGCGATATGCTCGTAGACATTAAAAGCATGATAGACGCTGCACTGGTCAAAGCCCCTTCCCGCAGCAAGCTCGGGCACGGCGGCGCAAATAAGCTCGGGGTAGCGCAGCATCGCGTCTCCCCCATGACCGGTCGAAAGAATGCCTTCGAGCTCAATGCCCACGCGCTCGCATGCCACGGCATCGAGCAGCGGCGAGCACTCGGCAAGCGCCTGTTTGGTCTTAGGCTCGATCATAAAATCCAGACGGCAGGCAAAACGCACCGCACGCAGCATGCGAAGCGCGTCCTCGTTAAAGCGACGCTTAGGATCTCCGACGGCACGGATAAGTTTACGCTCAAGGTCGCCTTGGCCATCGTAGCGGTCGACAAGACCACGATCGGGATGCCAAGCCATGGCATTAACGGTAAAGTCACGGCGCGCCAGATCGTCCTCAAGCGAAGCCGCACGCTCCACACTCTGGGGATGGCGGCCATCGGTGTAAAAACCGTCCAGGCGATACGTCGTGACCTCAATGCGCTCGCCATCGCAAATGGCCGTGATGCCGCCAAATTTAATGCCCGACTCAACCACGGCAATGTCAGCCGACTCGAGCGCCGCCTTGGACTCCTGCCACAAGCCGCTGCAGCACATATCAACATCGTGGCTGGGGCGCCCCATCAGGGCATCACGCACCCAACCGCCCACGAACCAGGCCTCAAGACCTGCTGCCTCAAGCGCATGTAGCACACGCAGGGAGGCGCCTGAGGGCTGCGTACCGTTGAGCGAAACATTGCACATACCAATGGCCTCCTACGCATGCGAGCGTTCATCGATGGTTCTCAAGAAGTCTAGCAAGAAACGAGCATGCGCGCACATGCAATCGTGTCGTCAATTCGAACGAACGGGACAGTATGCGCCTCATGTGGACAGCGCGAAAAAACACCCGCCTTGGGAATCCAAAGCGGGTGTTCGGCAACGATGCATCGATGCAGCTAACAGACCTGGCGAACCTCGATATGCTTCTTATATTCGTCCACCTTGGTAAAATCGCCCAGACCGGCGCACTCCACCACGTTGGCGCCGGTGGCCATCGAGAGGCACAAAGCGTCCTCAACACGCTCGGGGGCGTCGTGCCACACGGACAGGAAGGCGGCAAGCGAGGAGTCGCCGGCGCAGACGGTCGACAGCACCTTGACCTCAAAGGTACGGTTGGCAAACCAGATGTGCTCGCCGTTGGAGAAGTACGCGCCGTCGCCACCAAGGGTCAGCAGTACGTTCTTGGCGCCCTTGGCGTGCAGCTCGGCCATCGCGCCCTTAACGGACTCGTCGTCGCCACCGCTTACCTTAATGCCAAAGATGTCGAGTAGTTCGTCGTCGTTGGGCTTAATGAGCAACGGCTCCATGGCGATGAGGTCGGCTAGCTGAT
The DNA here is from genome assembly GCA_048367555.1 of Collinsella sp. Taxonomy (GTDB): domain Bacteria; phylum Actinomycetota; class Coriobacteriia; order Coriobacteriales; family Coriobacteriaceae; genus Collinsella. The sequence continues at coordinate 20,988 of DBGCAP010000048.1, read as the reverse complement.
GACTCGAGATATCGAGCACGAACTCGGCACCCTTTGCCTTAACACGGCGCAGGACCTCGGCAAGGAAACCCTCAGAGGTGTTGGGGGGCAGCGAGCCGCTAATGACCAGGCAGGTCATGTCGTCGAGCGAATCAATGAGCTCAAACATCTCCTGCTCGTTGGCCGCATTGATGGCAGCGCCCGCATTGACCATGTTGTACTCGGTATCGGGACCGGCGTTGAGGAAGACATTGACGCGCGTGATGCCGTCGGTCCACACGGGTTTGACGGGCACGCCCAGGGCCTCGGCGCCCTTGACGATAAACTCGCCCGAGAAACCGGCAAAAAAGCCCAGGATCGTGGTGTCGACGCCGTAGTGATCAAGGGTGAACGAGACGTTGAGACCCTTGCCGTTGGGCGTATAGACCGCGTTGCGCGTGCGGGTGACGGTGTTGGCGGAAAGACCGTCACAGGCAATGTTGTAGTCGATGGCGGGATTTGCAGTGAGCGTGTAAATCATGAATGTTCCTTTCACAAGGCAACGTGTTAATGAAAGTATATTCCACGCTTCGGGAAAAGACTATAGCAACTCGGCGAACGGTGTAGAACGCGTGCAGGGCGGCGGGATGACGGGCAAAAGAAACAGAGTCCCCGCCCTGTCGCTCGCCCACAATATACAAAAATGGCGCCCCGGCCTAAACCGGGACGCCATACACGCGAAAATCTAGCGTTTCGCTTACTTGCGGTCGAGCTTGCGGACAGCAACGCGCTTGCTGTACTCATCGACGTGACCGAAGTCGCCGATGCCGACAGACTCGGCAACGTTAGCGCCGGTGGCCATAGCGAGCTTCATGGCCTCCTCGACGTTGTCGCGATCCCTGTACCACTTGTGCAGGAAGGCAGCGAGGGTGCAGTCGCCAGCGCAGACGGAAGAGACCAGCTTGATGTTGAACTCACGCTTGGCGTACCAGATGTCCTCGCCGTTGGAGAAGTAAGCGTCGCCGCGGCTACCACGGGTGAGCAGCACGTTCTGGACGCCGGCGTCGTGGGCGAGCTTCATGGCAACGCGGACCTCGTCGTCGGTGTCGACCGGCACGCCGAAGATGGCCTTCATCTCATGATGGTTCGGCTTAATGAGCAGCGGCTTCTTGTGAGCAAGCTCCTTGAGCTTGTCGGAGGACAGGTCCAGGACGACGTCGGCGCCACGGGCCTGAGCGTGCTCCATGACCTTAGCCAGGAAGTCAGGCGTAGCTTTGGGAGGCACGGAGCCAGAAACAATCAGGCACTCAAGATCGCCCGCGGTGTCCAGGATGTTGTAGAGCTCCTCCTGGTGCTGCGGCGTGATCGGGGCGCCGGGGTTCAGGATGCCGTACTCGTGCTGGCCATCGTTGACATAGGTGTTAATGCGCGTGATACCGTCGGTCCAGACCGGGCGGCACAGGCAGCCCAGGTTCATGACCTCCTCGACGATGAACTTGCCCGTGAAGCCGGCGAAGAAGCCGAGCGCGACGGTGTCGACGCCCATCTTCTTAAAGGCGAAGGACACATCGAGGCCCTTGCCGTTGGCCGTGTAGCTGGCCGAGCCGGTGCGGACGTTCTCGTCGGGCTCGAGCGGAGAGCTCGAAACCGTCATGTCGACAGCCGGGTTAGCGGTTAACGTGTAGAACATTTACAGTACCCCCTGTATATGTGAGGGCCGCGTGGCCGGCCCATTCCAACCACACGGTTACCTCTGATACCAAATTAGCGAGCTGCGGACTCGAGCAGTGCTTTGACCTCGGCGGCGGTGTTGCAGGCGAGCGCCTTCTCGGCGAGCTCGTCGCACTCGGCCTTGGTCCACTGGCTGATGGTCTTGCGGGCGCGCAGGATAGACGGAGCGCTCATCGAGAACTCCTCCAGGCCCCAGCTGATCAGCAGCGGCTCGAGCAGCGGATCGGCAGCGGCCTCGCCGCACATACCGACCATGATGCCAGCCTTCACGCCGCTCTCGATGATGTTCTTGAGCGAGCGGAGCACGGCGGGATAGTACACCTGGTACAGGTTGGAGATGGTGTCGTTGCCACGGTCGGCGCACATGGTGTAGCCGATCAGGTCGTTGGTGCCGATGGAGAAGAAGTCGGCGACCTCGGCCAGACGGTCAGCGAGCAGTGAAGCGGCGGGCGTCTCGACCATAATGCCGACCTCAATGTTCTCGTTGAACTTGCGACCCTCTTCGGTCAGCTCGGCCTTGCACTGCTCGACGAGCTCCTTGACAGCCACAACCTCCTCGACGCAGGTGACGAGCGGGATCATGATCTTGACATCGCCGAAGGCGCTGGCGCGCAGCAGGGCGCGGAGCTGGACCTTGTACTGATCGGGGTTGGCCAGGCAGTAACGCACGGCGCGGAAGCCCATGAAGGGGTTATCTTCCTTGACCATGTGCAGATACGGAATCTCCTTGTCGCCACCCACATCGAGCGTGCGGATGATGACCGGAGCGCCCTTGAGTGCGCTGGCGACCTTGCGGTAGGCGTTGAACTGCTCCTCCTCGGAAGGAAGCTCGGCAGAGTCCATGAACAGGAACTCGGAGCGGAACAGACCGATAGCCTCGGCGTCGTGATCGAGCGCGTTGGGCACGTCATCGGGGTTACCGATGTTGCAGGCGATGATCTTCTTGATGCCATCGGCAGTCACGGACGGCTTGCCGCGGAAAGCCTCGAGGGCCGCCTTCTCGGCAGCGAAGGCCTCGGCCTTGGCGGTGTAGGCGGCGAGCGTCTCCTCGTCGGGATCGGCCTCGACGATGCCCTTGCCACCGTCGACGACAACGGTCATGCCGTTACGCAGTGCGGTGCAGCTGTTGGAAACCGAAAGGACGGCCGGGATCTCGAGGGCGCGCGCGATGATCGCGGAGTGCGACGTGCGGCCACCGGTCTCGGTGACGATACCGGCAACGTGAGCCTTATCGATCGTGGCAGTCATGGACGGCGTGAGGTCGTGCACGACAACGACGGTGTTCTCGGGCAGGACGGAGAGGTCGACGACCTCCTTGCCCAGCAGCTCGGCCAGAATACCGGTGCGGATGTCGGCGATGTCGGCCGCGCGCAAACGGAACATCTCGTCGTCCATGGACAGGAACATGTTCTCGAACATGGTCGAGGTGTCCATGAGCGCCTGCTCGGCGCAGGTGCCGCCGTCAATGGCGGCGTTGATGGCGTCGGTCATGCCCGGGTCCTGAGCCAGGACAATGTGTCCGCTCATGATCTCGGCCTCGGCCTCGCCCACCGTCTCCTTCATGTGGTCGGCCTGAGCCTGGGTCTTCTCGCAGAAGACCGAAAGGGCGGTCTGATAGCGCTCCTTTTCTGCTGCCGAATCAGCAACCTCGTGCGGCTCAAACGTCAAGTCGGGATCGACGGCGACCATGACGCTGCCGATACCGATACCCTCGGATGCGTTGACTCCCTGATACATTCCCATTCCTCTCTCCGTGTCATATGATAAAGCGTTTTGCCATATCCATGACAAAAGAGCGCAGCTACCTTAATACAGGTCACTGCGCCCCCCAAGTATGAACTTAATTGTTCAACATGCGACCCGTTTGAGTTCTACTCGCCAAGACCGCTCTTGATGAGCTCGACGGCAGCAGCCAGAGCCTCGGCCTCGTCGGCGCCGTCGCACTTGACCTCGACCTCGGTGCCGCAGGGGATACCAGCAGCCATGAGGGCCATCGGGGACTTGCCGTTGACCTCCTTCTCGGGGGTGACGACCGTCACGTCGCAGGCGTACTTGCCCATGGTAGAGGCGAAGAGACCAGCGGGACGCATGTGAAGACCCTGAGGATTAACGAGGGTAGCCTTCTCAGAAACCATAATTGACTCCTTTTTTGTGTTTAAGCCCTGTCGGCTATGCGACAGGAGCCATATTCACGACGTTGTTTATATTAACTCACATCAAACTGTTTTTCATTGTGTTTCGCACGAATTATTGGACGGATGTCGTTGGTTGCCGCTTGCTCGCCCACAGAGGGCCGGGCGCGGCCTGTGAGATTTCCTGCTCTACAGTCCTGCTCGCACGAAGAGCACATTAAGTGCTCTTCGGCTCGTGCGGAACTCGCGATAAATCTCACAGGCCGCGCCCGGCCCTCTGTGGGCGAGCAAGCTGCGGAAACTTGGTCGGTCCAGAGTAATATCGTGCGAGCGGAATTCTGGCTGATGACCTGTTCGCGACAAAGACTCGATAGGGAGCCCCCTCTATGCCCTATTGTAAGTTGCGGTGAAATAGGGACTGAATTTGGGGTTGAATCGTTTAAACAGTCCCTATTTCACCGCAACTTATGAGAGGGATAGAAAAAGGCGGGGACTCCTGGTGGAGTCTCCGCCTTATATACAAGGGGTGATGCTATTCGCGAGCCGCGGGATTAGACCAGACGGGCGTTGATCGTCTTGGCGATCTCGACGGCGTCGGTGGAACCCTTGACGGTAGCACGGAAGCCCTCGTCCATAAGCGCCTCGGCGACCTTGGACAGGATCTTGAGGTGCGTGGTGCCGGCCTGGGCACCGGGGATGAGCAGGGCGATAGCCACGTTGACGAGAGCGCCGTCCATGGTGTCCCAACCGGTCACGCCAGAGCCATCCTTGACGACAATGACGGCGGCCTCGGTAATGGCATCGGACTTGGCATGCGGAATAGCGAAGCCCTCCATCATGCCCGTGGTACCCTCGGCCTCGCGGGCCAGGAAGGCGTTCATCACGGCGTCGGCGTCGTCAGCGACACCGGCCTTGACGGCCTGATTGGAGACAAAGCTCAGGACCTCGTCACGAGAAGCGAAGTTCTCGGCGACAAAAACGTTCTCGACCTTCACGAAGCCGGCAGCCTCGGCCTTGGGGGCCTCGACGGCAGCGGCCTTGGGAGCCTCGACCGGCTTAGCGGGAGCGGTAGGAGCAGCCTTCTGGTTCTTCTCGAAGTCATACTTCTTGAAAGCGACGAACAGGATGCCACCGACCACGGCGCCGATGAGAATCGCGAGGACCCACAGCGGACCGTTCTCGACAACGGGCAGGACCAGGAAGCCACCGTGGGGCGCCGGATCGTGGACGTTGAACATAATGGTCAGGATCGAAGCAATGGAAGAACCGAGCATCATGATGGGCATGACGGGCCAGATGTTCTTGGTCATGAACGGAATGGCGCCCTCAGTGATGTGAGTGCAACCAAGGATGAGGTTGACGACACCGGCGTCATGATCCTCCTGGCTGAAGTACTTCTTGCCGACGACGACGGCGAAGGTGGTGATCAGCGGCGGAACGATGCAGGCGGCGGAGACGGCAGCCATGAAGTTGGTGCCGAAGTTGTAGGTGTCGGTGCCGACACCGGCAGCCAGAGCCTCGGTGAGCATAGCAGTACCGGTGACGTAAGCAGCCTTGTTGACCGGGCCGCCCATGTCAAAGGCGCACATGCAGCCGATAGCAAGACCCAGGACAACAGCGCCAGAGGCAGACAAACCCTTGAGGAAGTCCATCATGGCGGTGTTGATGGCAGCCATGGGGCCAGAGATGCCGAGCATCACGAGACCGACAATCAGCGTGGAGAACAGCGGGTACAGGAAGATAGCCTTGAGGCCGTCCAGGTTCTTGGGCAGACCGGCAAAGACCTTCTCGAGCAGCAAGATGACATAGCCAGCGAGGAAGCCGCCGACGATGCCGCCCAGGAAGCCGAAGCCCACGCCGGTGCCGCCGGCGTCAATGAGCGTGGTTCCGTTGGGCCCCTCGACGACAGGCAGACCCTGGATGGCAATCATGCCGGCGACGAAGCCGGGAACGAGTGCCGGGCGCTTGCCGATGGACTCGGCGATGTAGGCGGAAAGCACGGGAACCATGAGGTTCATGGCAATGCCGCCGATGATCTTGAGCATAGCGGCGAAGCTGTTGTAGTCGGCAGCCGTCGAATCGAAGGACGTGATGCCCCACAGGAACGAAACGGCGGTCAGGACACCACCGGCAACGACGAAGACCAGCATGTGGCTGACGCCGTTCATGAGGTGCTTATAGATGATGTGGCCGATGGACTCCTTCTCCTCGACCTCATCCTCGACATCGGCAGCAGCCGCAACCGTGTCGTCGCCCTTGGCGGCGAGTGCGCGGTCGATCAGCTTGCCGGCAGCCTCAACAGACAGGGCCTTGGAAACACCAACGGAAACCATGGGCTTACCGGCGAAACGCTCCTCCTGGACATCCTTGTCGGCTGCGACGACGACGGCCTTGGCACCAGCGATCTCACTCTTGGTGAGCTCGTTCTCGACACCGACCTGGCCATGGGTCTCGACTTTAATGGTCAGACCACGCTCGGCAGCTGCCTTCTCCAGCGCCTCCTTCGCCATGAAGGTGTGCGCGATGCCGGTCGGGCAACCGGTGGCGGCGATGATGTCAAACTTAGCCATGTCTCCCTCCTTCTTGAGTACTGCGCCCGCAGGCGCTCCCCTATACGCGCTTTGATACGCGTTTTCCACATCTGAAAGATACCAAGCCACCGCTTGTACGAGAAGTAATACAGCTCATCTCTCCGGTGAAAGGTTATTTCATTACCGTAAACGGTCGATGAAAGTTTACCATCAACTATTGAAACGGCAAGGTGTATCTTGTATTCACCAATCCCCGTATACTAGAGCGGCACACAAAAAGCCAGCTTTTAATGCCAACCAGGAGTCAACCATGTCCGATAGCAGCAAGAGCGCACTCTCCCTTATTAGCACGCACAGGGGGTACAGCGAGTCCGAGCAGCGCATTGTCGACTATATCCTAGAGCACCAGTCCGAGGCACCGCGTCTGACAGCCGCCCAGCTCTCGCGCGCTGCCGCAACCTCCGAGGCCACCGTCTCGCGCTTCTGCCGCAAACTGGGTTTTGGCAGCTTCCGCAGTTTTCAGTTTTCGCTGGCGCGTGATCTGGAGAGCCAACGCAATGAAGGTCTCACCGACGAGGTCTCGCTCGACAATATGGAGCAGAGCCTCAAGAATATCCTCGCTGCCAAGGTAAGCGAACTCAATGCAACTATCGATGGCATTGATCACGACACGCTGACAGCCGTCGTGCACGCGTTTAAGAACGCAGGGGCTATCGAATTTGCAGCCGTAGGCAACACCAACGCCGTCGCGCTCGACGCGACATTTAAGTTTTCGCAGCTGGGCCTTCGCTGCATGGCAAGCACCATCAGCGAGACCTCGATTGGGTTTGCGCTTACGCTGCGACCCGGCGATTGTATAGTGCTGATCTCGAACTCCGGCAAGTCGCGTCGACTGAATCGCATGGCGAAAGCGGCTCGCGGTTGCGGTGCCACCGTAGTCGTCATCAGCAGCGACAGCAAGTCTCCGCTTGCTCGCCTGGCAGACTACACCTTTAATACCGTGAACCACGAGGCGCTGCTCACCACGGGCGACTTTGCATTCTCTAAGATGAGCGCCACGATGATCATTGAGGTTATCTACAACTTCCTGCTGCCCGAAATTGAAGACGCCCGCGAGCATATCAGCTACTACGAGGAGCTCATCCAGCCGGATAAGGTCGTGGAGTAGGTTTTATCAGGGGACGTTATGTACCGTTCCGATAAAACTATGCCGGTTTACTACGATGGAATCGGAATATGCGACCACATCGTGTTTTAAAAGAAAACCGCAGGGGTTCTACCTGCGGTTTTCTTTTTACAATTTTAGCTGTGCTCGAGCTACGCCGATTCATCGTAGTAAACCGGCATAGTTTTTGACGGTCGGGCCAGACAAGCAAGAGGCGGTGCAACAATTGCTGATATTTTGTCCCCGCCAACACTGTCGGCTCGTTCTAACCTCGAGCCTCTTCCAGCATCTGCTTGGCGTGTGCCAGGCTTGCCTCCGATTGATCGCCACTCAGCATGCGGGCGATCTCTGCGGTACGGACGTCGCCAGTCACCTCATCCAGATGCGTTTGGGGAACATCGCCGGGCTCTTTGCTCACCACGTAGTGCTTATCGGCCATGACGGCGACTTGCGCCAGGTGGGTTACGACAATCACCTGATGCGTAGCAGCGAGATCTGCCAGCACGCTCGCAAGGGCACGTGCGGTAGAGCCGCCGACACCGGCATCGACCTCGTCGAACACCAGCGTATCCACGCCGTCGGCGTTACCGAGGACAACCTTGCTCGCCAGCATGACGCGGCTCAGCTCGCCGCCCGACGCAATGCGGCGCAGGGGGCGCGGCGTCAATCCGGCACCGCTGCGATATAAAAGCTCATAGCTCGAAGGCCCCGCCGGCGTCCATTCGGCACGCGGAAGATCGCGCGACTCCCAAACGAGCTCGGCGCTGCCCATCTCCAGGCGCGCCATCTGACGGCCGACCTCGTGGCAAAAGCGCGGGGCTGCCGTATTCCGCGCGCGTTTAAGCGCCCTGGCAGCAGCAAAAAGCTCGCGTTCGGCGCTCCCGAGTGCCTCGCGTGCCTTCTTGATCTGCTCATCGCCATCATCGACCAGGGACAACAGCTCTTGTGAGCGATTGCGCATGGCAAAGACATCGTCCATGGTGGGCCCCCACTGACGTAGCAAGCCCTTAAGATCGGAATAACGCTCGCGCATACGAGCAAGCTCACGAGGGTCAAACGCAACCCCATCGCGATAGGCGCGCAACTCATTGGCACAATCCTCAAGAGAGATGCAAGCATCCGAAAGCGCATCGGCGATATCGCCCAGCTTGCGATCGACGGTCGCCATACGGGAAAGATCTGCTACGGCGCTGTTCACGGCATCGAGCGCTCCCCCTTCGGCTGCAAGCGAAGCATGGGCATCATTGGCCGTGGCGACGAGCACCTCGGCATGCTCGGAGCGCGGCAGCAGCTCCTCGAGCTCCTCATACTCACCCGGCTTGGGGTCGACCTCGGCGATGCGCTCCAGGGCGAAGCGCGCCTCCTCAACGCGACTCCCCTGCGCACGCGAGGCCTCTTCGACGCGACGGACCTCCTTGGCAGCCGCACGCGACGCCTTGAAGCAGGCACGGTACTTTTCCAGCGCCTCGAGCGCAGACCGACCAGCCCAGGCATCGACCATGGCAACATGATGCGCCGGGTCGAGCAGGCGCTGGTGCTCGTGCTGGCCGCATAGATCCATCATCACGCCGACGCGCTCCGAAAGTTCGCGCACGCTGGCGATGCGTCCGTCAATTTTTACACGGCTGCGGCCCTCGGCAGAAAGGCTGCGCTGCACGGTGAAGCCCTCCGTGTCGTGCGGGCCGTCAAACAGGCGCGCCTCGACGCTGGCAACCGCCTCGCCCTCGCGCACCGTCGACGAATCCGCGCGCTCACCCAAAATGAGCTTGAGCGCCGAGAGCAGCGCGGTCTTACCGGCGCCGGTTTCTCCGGTCAGAACTGTTAGGCCTGCACTCGGAACCAACGTCGCCTCGCGAATGAGTGCAATGTTGGAAACCTGCAGCTCATCGATCATGACGCACTCCGTAGAACACGCGGCTCACCGAGTTATAGAAGCTCTCGGGGCCGTAATCCAGCAGCAGCACATCTCCGGGACCGCGACGCACAGCCACGCTCTCGACCGTGCCGTCGCAGGTAATAAATTGTCCATCGATGGCGATCGCCGGCACGCTCGGGCGATCATTGGACATAAAGATCTCGACGACATCGCTCGGCGAGGTCAAAAAGGCGCGAGCCTGAATGGTATGTGGAGCGATGGGCACGCAGACCATGCCCGTGTAATCGGGGCTGACGATGGGGCCGCCAGCGGATAGCGCGTAGCCGGTGGAGCCGGTCGCCGTCGAAACGACGACACCGTCACCGCGCAGGCGGTCGATATGATGGCCGGACACCGTGATGTCGAACTCGACCATATCGGACAGGGGCCCGCGCGTAAGCGCCATGTCGTTGAGAGCGAACGTGCGCACGGCATCCTTCGTACCGTCTTCGCGCACCGAAACGATATCGGCGGCGATGGTGGCGCGACGGCTCACATGGAGCTCACCGGACAGGGCATCGCTCACGACCTGCAAAATGTCGCGCTCCTCGGGGCTCGCGGCCGTCAAAAACCCCAAATGACCATAAGAAAGACCCAAAATGGGAATCTCACGGTAGTTAAGAATACGGGCGGCACGCAGCAGCGTACCGTCGCCGCCGAGCGTAATGACCAGGTCGGCATCGTCAACATCGGGCGCACTCTGGATCTTGGAGCGCTGGTCGGCAGCCCATGCGACCTCGTAGCCCTGGCGCGAAAGCCAAAGCTCAAGCATCAGGCCGCTCTCGACCGCTTCTTGCTTGTAGAAATTGGGAACCAGAAAGACCTTCATAGCGTTGCAGCTTTCTCGCTCAAAACCGATACCTGGGATTGTAGCTCATCGTCGGTGCGCTCGCCGGGGGCAAACCTCGTGCCGCACAGAAAAAACTCAACATTGCCCTTGGCGCCATGGATGGGCGACACGCACACGTCGAGCGGGAACAGACTCTTGGCGGCAAAAAGCTCAATCGCTGCCACGAGTGTATCGCAGCGGACAGCGGGGTCGGTCACGATACCGCCCTCGCCCACCAGCGCAGCCGGAGCCTCAAACTGGGGCTTTACGAGCGTGCAGAACGAACCCGAAGGCTTCAAGCACGCCATCACGGCGTCGATGATATTCGCGATACTCGTAAACGACACATCGCACACGGCCAAGTCGATAGCGCTGCCGTAGCCAAGCTCGGGCAGCTGTGTCACGTTGGTTCGCTCATGGAGCGTCACGCGATCGTCTTGGCGCAGCGACCAATCAAACTGGGCGCGACCCACATCGACCGAAACGACCGTAGCGGCGCCGCGCTTGAGCAGGCAATCGGTAAAGCCACCCGTAGAACAGCCCACATCGAGGCAAGCAAGGTCCGTCGGATCAATCCCAAACGCATTGAGCGCTCCCTCGAGCTTGAGCCCGCCGCGCCCCACGTAGGGAATACGGCCCTTCACGTGCAGGGGCAGACCGGGCGTCACCTTAAGGCCAGGCGAGGTCAAACGCTCGCCGCCACTCGAGACCAAGCCGGCCATAAGAGTGCGAAGGGCATCCGCGCGATCGGCGCAGATGCCCTGTGAAATCAGTTCGTCATCGAGACGCACACGTTTCATGAATGCCATCAACCATTCGTATCCGGGGACGCGGCCTGGCTATCGTGGGATTCGTTTGCCGCATCCTCATCGTATTCCTGCTCGAGCTTATCGGCCTCACGAGGCGTCAGCTCAAACTTGTCGACCATATCGACCGCACGGGAGCCCAGCTCAATCGCCTCATCAAACAGATCGAGCGAACGCTCCAGGGACGTATCCTTGGAGCGAACGGTCGCAATAATCTGGTCCAAGCGGTCCGAGATCTCGTCGAAGTTGCGGACGGAACCCTCTGGCATGGCTACTCCTCGACGGTACCGGTCTCGGCCTCGGCGGCCTCGGCATCCTCGTCGAGAACGCCGGCCGCAGCCTGAGCGGCGGCAACCTTGGCGGCAGCCTCAGCAGCCTGGGCCTCCTCGCGGGCACGGTCCTCGGCCAGCAGCTCCTGATACAGATCCTCGCCCGGCAGCTCCTCGCTACGAGCGATCTTGCCCAGCACGCCGTTGACAAACGACGCAGACTGGTCGGTGCCATAGGCCTTGGCAAGCTCGACGGCCTCGTTAATCACGATGGCGTCCGAAACCTCCTCGTCGGTGAGGAAGCGCATTTCATAGACAGCGATGCGCAGCAGATTGCGGTCGGCACCGGGCATGCGCATAAGATCCCAGTTCTTGGCGACAGAGCGCAGGGCGCAGTCGATGCGGTCGATGTGCTCGTAGGCACCGCGGCACAGATCCAGCGCATAGGGGTCGAGGGGACCCTTCGAGATCAGGAAATCGCCCTCGAGGACGCGCTCAAGCGGGCTGTCCGTAGCCTCGGCCTGGAACAGCAGCTGCAGCGCCTGACTGCGGGCAAGCGTACGCCCGCGATAAACCTTAAGGCTCAAAGGTTACTCCTTGGGGAAAACGAGGCCGTCGATGCAAACGTCAACGCGCTCGACCTCGACGCCCACCTGGGCGTCGATGGCGGCAACCACGGCGGCGCGAACGGCCTCGGCGAGTTTCTTGAACGGATAGCCAAAGAACACCACGACGCGCACGGTAAGTGCGAGCTTGTCGCCGATGACCTCGGCCTCGACCGCCGGCTCGGAAGCCGGGGCTTTGGACGAAAGCATCATGGAGACAAGGTTAGTGGCAAGGTCCTTGACGCCCACGGAGGCGATGCCCTCGACATCCGTGACGGCGCGCGAGACGATGGCGGTCAGAACATCGGGCGAAATGCCGATGCCGTCAATCTTGATTTCCTGGGGCATGAGTCCTCCTAGAAGAGTTGGTTGCTAGACGCGGGAGACGAACTTGCCGTCGCGGGTGTCAACCTTAATGACCTCGCCCTCGTTGAGGTACATGGGGACCTGGATGACAGCACCGGTGTCGATGGTGGCCGGCTTGGTGGAACCCTGAACGGTGTCGCCCTTAAAGCCCGGGTCGGTCTGGACGATGGTGGTCTCGATGAACATCGGCGGGGTCACGCCCATGAGCTCGTCATCGGCGAAGAGCAGCTGGCAGGTGTCGTTCTCGCGCAGCCACTTGGCGTTCTCGCCCACCATGTCCTCGGGAACGGGAACCTGCTCGTAAGACTCGTTGTCCATGAAGATGTAATCGGCGCCGTCGTTGTAGAGGTACTGGAACTCACGGGTGGTGAGCATGACGCTCTCGAACTTGGTGCCGGCGTTGCAGGTGTTCTCGACGACGCGACCGCTCTTGATGTCGCGGGTCTTGTAGCGCACGAAAGCGCCGCCCTTGCCCGGCTTGACGTGCTGGAACTCGACAATGGTGTAGACCTTGTCCTTAATGCGGAGACCGAGGCCGTTCTTGAAGTCGGCGGTAGAGATAGTAGGCATAGCGACCTTTCTTCTTATGGGCAGAACGCACAGGCGTCCAAATTACATACGAGCGAAATTATACACTTGCAGACGGCGGCTGCGGCGAGCGCATAAAAAGAGAACGCGGGGCGCCCGAATCGTTCCGGACGCCCCGCCCCAAAAATCTATCGAAATGGGCTAGCAATCGATGACGTGCAGGTCGTGCGGGGTCTTGGTGAAGGGCTCATAGCCGTTCTCGGTGACGACGCCGTAGTCCTCCAGACGCACGCCGCCCACGCCGGGCAGGTACACGCCGGGCTCCATGGTGATAACCGAGCCGACCTCGATGATGTTCTTGCTGCGGTTGAAGTTGGGCAGCTCGTGGATGTCGATGCCGACGCCGTGGCCCAGACCATGGTTGTAGTAATCACCATAACCGGCATCGCCGATGATCTTCTTAGAAAGCTTGAAGATATCGTTACCTTCCACGCCCGGATGGATAGCGGCGACGCACTCCTCATGGGTGCGGCGCACGAGCGCGTACAGGTCGAGCTGCTCCTGGGTGGGCTCGCCCATCACGACGGTACGAGTCATGTCGGAGCGGTAGTCACAGTAGCCCGCACCGTAGTCCATCAGAACAAAGTCGCCCTTCTCTATCACGCGGTCACTCGGGACGGCATGCGGGTTGGCGGTGTTGGGACCGCTCGCGACGATGGAGCCAAAGGCCAGGCTGTCGGCGCCGTTGGCGAACATAAAGTTCTCGAGCTCGTTGCGGACCTGTTTCTCGGTCATGCCGGGCTTAATAAAGCCGAGCATGTGCTGGAAGGCAGCATCGGTGATCGACTGCGCGTGGCGCATGAGCTCGATCTCCTCTGCATCCTTGATGGCACGCATCTTGCGGATGTCGTCATGCATCAGCGGCAGCATGCAGGCAACGGAGCGGTCCTCCAGACCACGCTGAATACCCTGGTAGAAGTTAATCTGCATGTCATCCTCGACGGCGCAGACGCGGCATTTGTTGTCCGCAATCTTGCCGGCGACCCAGCCGGGGATGGTGCCCTCGTCCATGTCGTAGACCCAGGGGCTGCCGGCGGGCGTGTTCTCCTCAAAACTGTTGAGATAGCGCGAGTCGGTGTGGAACAGGCACTGATCGGCCGTAATAAACGCGGCGTGAGGGAACTCGAAGGTGTAATCGAAGACGCCCTTCACGCCCGTGAGCCAACGGAGATTGGCCTCGTCGCGCACGACGATGGCGTCGTAGCCGCGCTCGGCCATCAGGGCACGGACGCGCTCGATACGACCGGCAGGACCGGCAGCAAACTCAGACATGCAGATTCCTTTCTTGTTGTCCTCATAAAAGCGGGACGGGTCCCGATCGAAAGACGGATTCGCACGCGATCCGCAACCGATTGAAAACCCGCACCTCAACATGATACGAAAGACGATGGATGTCAATAAAACTTAGAGAAGTTCTTTGCGAGAAGCCAAGTAGGCGTGAGCATGGCGCTCAAGAACCTCGTCCTCAACGCTCGTTAAACGAATGGCGCCAAGTGCCGCGGGCAGCGGCAACATACTGCGGTTCGAGCGGACAAACTGCTGCCTGCGGAACTCCTCGATATATGCGGCGGGCCCCAGATCGAAGGCAAACTCCTCGATACCAAAGTCCTCCAGGCAGTCATCGACCTCAAAGACGTAATCGATATCGAAGTCGCAGGCATCATGTGCTAGGCGTGCCTCAAAGCGCATGCCCTCGGAAAGCAGCTGGTATGCGGGGACGTGTGCCGTAGTATCGCCCAAACAGGCGCGAAGGGTGCGCTCCCCCGTCTTGCCAAAATCGAGCGCATGGCGAGCACTGGGATTTGTGGCCATGAGCACGTCTTTGCGCGCGGTCTGGGACCACTGCACGGCATTGACGAGCGCGACCTCCTCACCGGCAAGAATCTCGGGGACCGTCTCGGAGAACTGGTTCCAGCGCGACTTGCTGCTCGAGAGCATAGTGCCCACGAGCACCGCATAGCCAAGCTTAAGGTCCTCGGGGTTGGCCCCGCGAACAAGGTCCAGATTGCACACGACCAGTCCGGGCTCGGGACGAATCGCGATGGCGGGAAGCGCATTGGTCGCCGAGGCAACCAACGGCTCCATGGTCGTGGCGGCGGCGAGCATAGCATCGAAGGTCGTCGGCAGCAGGGCGCACTCCGTGCGTCCGCACCACTGATTGGCGCACCAGGCGACAACAGAGCACATCGAAGCGTCACCGACGGCGACAATCAGATCGTCGCAGGTAATACCGTTAGCCGACAGAGCGCCAAAGACGGCATCGGCATCAGCCAAGGTCGCGCCATCAGGCGAAACCTCAAGCAAAAGCTGCGACACAGCAAAGCCGGCATCGACCAGCGCGTGCTCAACGATCTCGCCAAAGCGATCGGACACAGCGCTGTTCCAGACAACCATCGCACGCTTGGGCTTGCCCACAGCCGAGGCAAACATGCGCGACAGTTCCTCAAACGCGCCAAGCCCAACGCGAACATCGACACTGCGGTTTTGGAAATTGATGAGTTGACGACGAATCACAGCAATCCACGCTCCAAAAGCATCTCGGCACAAACATAGGAAACGTCCTCAAAGGACTTATTGCGAATAACGAGGGTGATATCGGCCGCCTGGCGATACAGCGGACGTCGATGCTCGAACAAGCGCGCTGCGTGTTCAGGCGAGCGAAAATCGGGGCGCGTATCGGAGCGGCGGATCTGCCGCATCGAATCCTCAAAGTCACCCTCGAGGTACACGCAAGTACCCATCTGGTGCATGAGCTCGATGTTGACCGGCGTCTCGACAATGCCGCCGCCGCACGAAACCAGCAGGCTGCGCTCGCTTTGGAGCGAACGGAGCGCCGAGGTTTCGAGCTCGCGAAAGCGCTCCTCGCCCTCGGTCTCAAAAATCTCGGTAACCGATTTGCCGCAGCGACGCACGACCAGGCGGTCGGTATCGATAAACCGACGCTTGAACATGGTACCTACGTTGCGTGCGAGCGTCGATTTGCCCGCGCCCAAAAACCCGATAAAGAAGATATGGTCGCAGCCATGCTTGGTGTGCTGGGACATGACGAAACCTATTCCTCGCAGGGAAGGTCGCGAAGGGCCCGGCGCTCAAAAATACGGAAGATCTGCGTATACCACAGGTCCTGCGTGGCCTGCGGCTTTACCAAAATCGTGTCGACGCCGGCAAAGTTGCCGCTCCACACGTCCGTGTACAGCTGGTCACCGATCAGCACGGCCTCATCGGCCGTGGCACCTAGGCGCTTAAGTCCGGCCTTGAGGGCAAACGGCGCGGGCTTCATGGCATGGCTGATGGCCTCGAGACCCAGCTCGCGTGCGGAGTTCATGACCTGGTCGCGATGCCAGTTGTTCGACACCATGCACAGCTTAAAGCCCTTGGCATGGGCGGCCTCGAGCCAAGCCGAGACGGCAGCGGGAACCTGCTCGGTATCACGCGGCACCAGAGTGTTATCGCGGTCGAGCAAAATGGCGCGCTTGCCGTCGGCCCAAAGGGTATCGAGGTCGATGCGGTCGACCGAGGCAACATATCGTTTGGGGCTAAAAATCCTCATGTTTAATTCCAAGACTGTTGGTGCTCTTCGTAGGTCTGAGAGAAATACTCCTCGTCCTGCGTAATATAGAAATACAGGTCATCGGAGTCGGTGGGCTCAAGGGTTGCCTTGAGCGCCTCGAGCGACGGAGAGCAGATGGGCGTGGGCGGCAGCCCTTCATGCTTATAGGTGTTGTATGGACTATCGCTCTGCAGGTCGTCGGCGGTAACCTCGCCGCCGGTGACATACATCATGGTCGCATCGCTATTGAGGTAGCGAAGACCGTCGAGCTTGCCGGCAAGACGATTGTAAAACACCGAGGCGACATGCGCGCGCTGCTCAGCATTGAGGCCCTCGCGCTCAACGATCGAGGCAAGGTTAACGATGTCGTAATCGGACATCGCCACGCCGTAGCGCTCTTTGATCTTGGCCTCACAACCGGCAAAATCGAGCGACTTGTACTCGGTGTTAAATTGATCGAGCATGGCGCGGATGACATCGTCGGCGCTCGGTTTTTTGCCCAGCGAATAGGTCTTGGGGAACAGGAAACCCTCGAGCGAATCATTCGCAGCGCCTTTAAGGAACGGATAGTCGTTCACATAATTGCTGGCCTTCGCCTGGTTGAGGAAGTCCTCTTTGGAGATGCTGTCGTAAGCCTGGTCCACGCGATCGGCAACCTGGTTGACTGTCAGGCCCTCGGGAATCGTCAACGCATCGGAGTCAGCATTGGGTCCCTCAATAAGCTGCTGAACGACCTTGGTCGCATCCATAAGCGTCGTGAACGAGTACGTGCCGGGCTTAAGCGACATGTCCGCGTTGAGCTTTTTGACCGCCGCGTAGTAATCCTTAGGATTCTCGACAATATGGTTCTCGGAGAGAATCGAGGCGATCGTGTCGCCCGAGGCGCCATCGGGAATCGTAACGGTAACCTGCTGGCCAGCGGTAACGCTCGCGTCCTCCCCGCCAAGCAAGCCCTTGACGGCCGGCACGGCGAAGATGGCGATAACAGCGAGAACGATAGCCGCAACCGCAGCGCCGATAATCATAGGCACCGGCGAGCTTTTCTTTTGGGCGCCGCGCCGAACATGCGTGTTATAGCTCGAACGCGCAGCCGGAGCCACGCCATGCGTGCCTTGAGCGTGATGCGCGTGCGATTGAGGGGTCTGCGCGCGCTGAGTGGGCGTCTGCTGCTTAAAGCGGGCGCCGCCTGCAGGCTGGGCTGCACGAGCAGTAGGCTGCTGGGCGGGACGAGCAACAGACTGCTGGCCCGGACGCTGAGCGGGCTGTGCAGAGCGAGAGGAGGACTGCGCCGAACGTGCGGCGGGTTGGGCCGCGCGCTGGGTCGGCTGCACCGGACGCTGACCGGACGGTACAGGGCGCGGCGCAGACTGTCGTGTACGATTCGGCTGGCGCGGATCGGAAGCGCTAGACATGCGATACCTCCTCGTTTTTTCGATCGAGCCATGTCTGCAAGAACAGGCTGGCGGCGATCATGTCAATCTTGCCCCTCATCTGTTTTTCGTTGAGTCCCTGCTCGCGCAAGATGCGCTTTGCCTCTTGCGAGGACAGGCGCTCATCCTCAAACTCCAGAGGAAGATCAAGCTCGTCGGCGATCTTTTGCGCCACGGCGGCAACGCGCTCGGCCTGGGGACCGGGCTCGCCGGCCATGGTCAAAGGCCGTCCGCTCACCAGAATGTCGGGCTCATAGTCCTCGACCAGGTAACGGAACGTCTTGGCCATACCGGTGACCTCGGCGGCCGGGAGCACCTTGACGGGCATCGCCATCTTGCCATCACGGCTCGAGACGGCGATGCCGATCCTGGTCTCCCCTATGTCCAGCGCGAGCGCGACCACAGCGACTACTTAGGCGCCGAGCGCGGTCTTGGCGGCCGCGAGGGCATCGGCGATACCGGCAGCGTTCTTGCCACCGGCCTGGGCCATATTGGGACGACCGCCACCGCGACCGTCGACCAGGCCCGCAATCTGCTTAATCACGTTACCGGCGTGGAAACCGGCCTTCACGGCGTCATCGGAGCCGGCAGCGAGCAGGGCCGGGGTGCCCTTCTCGGTAACGCTGGCGACGACGCAGGCAACGGGGCCGGAAACCTTCTGGTGCACGGTATCCCAGACGTTGCGCAGGTCAGCAGCCTCAAGGCCCTGGAGCTCAGCGACGACGAGCTTGTAGCCGCCGAGCTCGACGGCGCCCTCGATAGCACTGGAGATGGCATCGGAGGAGCCACCGGTCAGAGCCTTCTTGAGCTTATTGGACGTCTCGCGCAGCTCGGCCTGCAGGTTCTCCACACGGGCGGGAACCTCGTCGACACGGCACTTGAGCGCAGCGGCAGCGGCGTCAACGAGTGCCAGGCGGTCCGCCATGTAGTCGAGAGCGCCCTTAGAGGTTACGGCCTCGATACGGCGGACGTTCGAGCCCGTGGAAGACTCGGAGATAATCTTAAACAGGCCGATCTCGGCGGTGTTGGCGGCATGCGTGCCACCGCAAAGCTCGCGGGAGAACGGCTGGTCCTCGGCGCCCACGGAAACGACGCGGACGACGTCGCCGTACTTCTCACCAAAGAGGGCGACGGCGCCGGCGGCCTTGGCCTCATCGATGCCCATGACGCGGGTAACGACCGGCTTGGAGGCGAAGATCTGCTGGTTGACCAGGTCCTCGACAGCCTTGAGCTGCTCGGAGGACAGAGCCTCGAAGTGCGTGAAGTCAAAGCGTAGGTGCTCGGGGGTCACCAGCGAGCCGGCCTGGGAGACATGCTCGCCCAGGACCTGCTTAAGGGCGGCGTCGAGCAGGTGGGTAGCGGTGTGGTTGCGGCGCAGGAAGCCACGGCGCTCGGCGTCGAGCGCGGCGGTCACGGTAGCACCGACGGTCAGCGTGCCCTCAGCGACGTGCGCGACGTGGGCATACAGGCCGTTGTGGTTCTTGGTATCGGAAACAGACAGCGCAACGCCCTCGGCGGAAAGCTCGCCAGCGTCGCCCTGCTGGCCGCCCATCTCGGCATAGAACGGGGTGCGGTCGAGCACGACCTCGACGTCCTCGCCCGCGGCAGCGGACTCGACGGACTCGCCGTTGCGCACGATGGCAACAACCTTGGCGCCCTCGATGACATCGTTGTCGTAGCCGTCGAACTCGGTCGCGGCGACCTTGTCCGAAAGCTCGACCCACACGTCGTTGAAGCTACCCCAGGCATCGCCCTTGGCGTTGGCGCGAGCGCGGGCCTTCTGGTCCTCCATGCAGGCGGTGAAGCCGTCCATGTCGACATCGTGACCAGCGGCGCCCGCGATCTCAACGGTCAGATCGATGGGGAAACCAAAGGTGTCGTGCAGCTTAAAGGCAACATCGCCCGGAAGGACAGCGCCATCGGCGAGCGCGGCCAGGGCCTCGTCCAGGTAGACGCGACCGTTGTCGAGCGTCGTGGAGAAGCGCTCCTCCTCGGAAGCGACGATGCCCTTAACGAGCGCGACGTTCTTGAGGAGCTCGGGATAGGCCTCACCCATCTGAGCGTTGACCTCGTCGATGAACTTGGTCAGGAAGGCACCCTCGATGCCCAGCAGGCGGCCGTGGAACACGGCACGACGGAGCAGGCGGCGAAGGACGTACTCGCGACCCTCGTTACCGGGCAGGATGCCGTCCGAGATCATAAAGTCGACAGCACGGGAGTGGTCGGCAATGATGCGCAGGGAGCGGCTGGCGCCAGAGTAATCGTCGGCGTCATAGATCTTGCCGCTGATCTCCTCGCCCAGCTTGATGAGGTGCTGCATCAAATCGCCGTCGTAGTTGGCGGTCTTGTGCTGCATGATGGCGGCCATGCGCTCCAGACCCATGCCCGTATCGAGGTTGCGGTGCGGCAGCTCAGGCATGGAGCCGTCCTCCTGACGGTCGTACTGGGTAAACACGAGGTTCCAGAACTCAAGGAAGCGGTCGCAGTCGCAGCCGGGCTTGCAGTCGGGGCTGCCGCAACCGACCTCCTCGCCCATATCAAAGTAGATCTCGGAGCACGGACCGCAGGGGCCGGTGGGGCCAGCGGCCCAGAAGTTGTCGTCCTCGCCCAGACGCGAGATGTGATCCTCGGCAACGCCCAGGGAGCGCCACACGTCATGGGTCTCGTCGTCCTCGGTAAAGACGGTGAAGTACAGGCGGTCAAGCGGCAGCTTGAACTCCTTGGTGATGAGCTCAAAGGCCCAAGCGCAGGCCTGCTGCTTGGAGACGCCGCCAAAGGAGAAGTCGCCGAGCATCTCAAAGAAGGACAGGTGACGGCCATCCTCGCCGATGCAGTCGATATCGTTGGTGCGGACACACTTCTGGCAGGAGATCGCGCCGATCTCCTTCATGGTCTTCTTGCCCTGGTAGTACTCCTTAAACTGGTTCATGCCGGCGTTGGCAAGCAGCAGCGAAGGATCGTCGGGGACGAGAGACGAAGAAGGATAGAGCTTAAGACCGCGCTCCTCAAAGAAGTTGAGGAACTTGGAGCGGATCTCGGCCGTAGTCATTGACGGGTAGTCAGCACTCATAGAGGGAATCTCCTCGGTTTCACATCGAAACAGTTCAAACGTA